>CBIHOC010000033.1:0-57713 GCA_966211705.1 uncultured Chryseobacterium sp. | reverse complement strand
GCCAACCGCCAACCGCCAACCGCCAACCGCCAACCGCCAACCGCCAACCGCCAACTGCCACCGCCAACCGCCAACCGCTGCTGCCAACCGCCGCCGCCCTCATCTAAAGGAAAACATCTCCCGAACTCCCAACTCCCAACTCCTGACTATATTTACACCATGCCAACCTCATTAGTCACCGGTGGCGCCGGGTTCATCGGTACGCATGTCGCGAACGAGCTGATCCGCATGGGACACCGGGTTATCGTGCTTGACGATCTCAGCGGCGGGTTTCGTGAGAATGTTCACCGGGATGCGGTTTTCGTGGAGGGATCCATTACGGACGAGAAGCTGCTCGAAAAATTATTTGCCGTTTACCGCATCGATTACGTGTATCACCTCGCGGCCTATGCGGCGGAAGGGTTGAGCCATTTCATCAAGCGGTTCAATTACACGAACAACCTGGTCGGCAGCGTCAACCTCATCAACGAAGCGGTGAAGCACAAGGTGAAATGTTTCGTGTTCACTTCGTCGATCGCCGTATACGGCGCGCTGAAGCCGCCCATGCGCGAGGACATGATTCCCGTGCCGGAAGATCCGTACGGGATCGCCAAGCTGGCGGTGGAGCAAGACCTGCGCGTCACGCATGAAATGTTCGGGCTCAATTACGTGATCTTTCGCCCGCACAACGTTTACGGGGAGTTCCAGAACATCGGCGACCGCTACCGCAACGTGGTCGGCATTTTTATGAACCAGCTCATGCAGGGAAAGCCGCTCACCGTTTTCGGCGACGGCACGCAGACCCGGGCGTTCAGCTACATCGGCGATGTGGCTCCCGTGATCGCGCGCAGCGTGAATGTTCCCGCGTCGTTCGGGCAGGTGTTCAACATCGGCGCCGACAGGGAATATTCCGTCAAAGAGCTGGCCACCCAGGCGATGAAAGCGATGGGCATCAGCGGCGAGCTTCGTCACCTGGAAGCGCGCAACGAGGTGCTCCACGCGCATGCCGATCATTCCAAAGTGAAAAAAGTTTTCGGGGAAACAAAAGCAACTTCGCTCGCCGAAGGTTTGCGCCGCATGGCGGAATGGGCGAAAAAAGCCGGCGTCCGCAAAAGCCAGCGTTTCAGCGCGATCGAGATCACCGAAAAACTTCCGCCGGTGTGGCTGGAAGAATAAATCACCTTGCCGAAGTTTTATCCTGAGTTTGTCGAAGGATGTCTCCGTGGTCATAATGGTTCCGTATAAAACCGCCCCTTCACGTTTTATTTCCGTCGGTGATGCCGAAGTCGCTTCTTTCGTCGCGAACCTCAACGCCGATGACGCAACGGTGGAATCGTTCGGCGACGAGTGGAACCGTTTCGATTCCTTTTCCGCGGAAGAGCTGCAGCGCGCCGGCGACGAGTATTTCGACATCGTCACGCCCGAAATGCTGAACACGGGCTCACTCGTGCTCGACATCGGCTGCGGGACCGGCCGCTGGTCGAAATACGTTTCTTCCCGCGCGAAGTTCATCGAGGCGGTCGACCCGGGAGAGGCGGTGCGGGCGGCGGTGCCGTTCACGGCCCCGTGCGGGAACATCCGTGTGACGCAGGCGGGCTACGGGAACCTGCCGTTTGCCGAAAATTCCTTCGACTTCGTGTTCAGCCTGGGCGTCGTGCATCATTTGCCGGATACGGCTGCGGCGGTGAAAGAAGCGGCAGGAATGGTGAAACCGGGCGGGTGGCTCCTGCTTTATATTTATTACAGCCTTGATAACCGCGGAGGGTTTTACCGCTTCCTGTTCCGCATTTCCGACCTTTTCCGCCGGGCGATCTCGAAGCTTCCTCGCGGATTAAAATTCTTCGTTTGCGAAGTAATCGCCATTTTTGTCTACCTGCCGTTCGTGCTGCTGGCGAAATTTTTCCGGCTGTTCGGGGGAAATGCGTGGAAAAAGCTGCCGCTGTCCTATTATGCCGACAAACCGTGGAAAGTGATCCGCAACGACGCGCTCGACCGGTTCGGCACACCGCTGGAAAAACGGTTCAGCAAAAAAGAGATCACGGCGATGCTGGAAGCGGCAGGTTTGAGCCGCATCACCTTTTCCGCCAATCAACCCTGGTGGCATGTAGTTGCCCGTAAATGAAGAAGAAACGAATTCTCTTTATCGCTTCACACCGCCCGGGACGCGCGCCCGGCCAGCGTTTCCGCTTCGAGCAGTATTTTGCTTACCTCGAACAGCATGGCTTCGAATGCGAGCTGTCGTACATGCTGACGGCGGAAGACGATAAAGTGCTGTATAAAAAAGGGCATTACGCCGAAAAATTTTTCATCCACCAGCGTTCCCTGGCCCGGCGCCGGAAAGATGTTGCGCGTGCGAATGAATTCGACATCATTTTCATTTTCCGTGAAGCGCTGCTCACCGGCTCCACACGTTTTGAAAAACAGTTCGGCCGGTCGGGCGCGAAAGTGGTGTTCGATTTCGACGACGCCATCTGGCACCTCGACATTTCCGATGCCAACCGCATGTTCGGCTGGCTCAAGAAGCCCGGAAAGACCGGCAAGATCATCGGCATGAGCAATATGGTGTTCGCGGGGAACAATTACCTCGCGGAATACGCCCGCAGGTTCAATTCCAACGTTGTCATCGTTCCCACTACGATCGATACGGAAGAATATCGCCCGGTTCCTGTGGCGCGTGATGCGGACAAGATCACCATCGGCTGGAGCGGAAGCATCACCACGATCAAACATTTCGAATTCGCGTTGCCGTTCCTGCGCCTGCTGAAGAAAAAATATGGCGATAAAATTTCCATCAAGGTCATCGGCGACGGTTCTTATGTCAATGAAGAGCTTGGAATTCATGGCTTGCCGTGGAAAAAAGAAGACGAGGTGAAAGAACTTTCCTCGTTCGACATCGGCATCATGCCTTTGCCCGACGATGAATGGGCGAACGGGAAATGCGGGCTGAAAGGCTTGCAGTATATGGCGCTCGGCATTCCCACGCTGATGTCGCCGGTGGGTGTGAACTCGGAGATCGTGCAGCAAGGCGTGAACGGGTTTCTTCCTTCGACAACGGAAGAATGGGTGAGCCAGATCGAAACATTGATCGCTTCGCCGGAATTGCGGCAGAAGATGGGAGAGGCGGCGAGGCGAACGGTGGAGGAGAAATATTCGGTAAATGCGTGGAAGGAGAAGTATGTGGAGCTTCTGAATGGATTGATCGGGAAATAAATAATGAATACACACAGCAAACCCCAAAGAACTGATGCCAAAAGATGCGCTTGACCTGTACGTGATTTTCCATGACCGCTCGGCAAAACGGATAGCCGGTTTGCTTGATGAATTAATTCCCGGCAGGCATGTTGCCGCCGGAGATTTTGAAGTGAGCAATAACGGGAAGGAACAGGTTTTCCGGAATGACACTGCTGTCATGAATTATGCGGAGAAGCATCATTCTGCCGAATCGGTTATTTATTACAATGCCGATCACGATTACGTTACATCCGGGATCGTTTGTTATACCAGTGATGGTTACGTTATTATCGGTCTTACTGTTTTTGAGGATGCCAACGAAATGGCATTTAAAAAGTTAGTTTCCGTCAGCTCCCCATTATCAGGGTTTATGGAATGGGAATGCCCTCCTCCATTTTCCCATGATGAATTCCGCCAGCATACGCTTGAGTCTTCGTACATGAAATTTACCGGTGATCGTTTTGTTGACGCCGATCATCCCGCCTGACTTACCCGCAAGGTTAAAGCGGCAACGACTTCCCGTTTACCCTCCCATTTTTAATGTTAAATTTGTCCTTCACAACACACATCATGGAAGCAACAGAAACCCTCAAGAACACTGCCCTGGCGGAAACACACATTTCCCTTGGCGCGAAAATGGTACCATTCGCCGGCTACAACATGCCGGTTTCCTATACGGGCCTGAACGACGAGCATCTCACCGTACGCAACGCGGTAGGCGTGTTCGACGTTTCTCACATGGGCGAATTTATCCTCAAAGGCGACAAAGCGCTTGACCTCATTCAATACGTTACCACCAACGACGCTTCCCAGCTGTACGACGGGCGCGTGCAGTATTCCTGCCTCCCCAACGGAAAAGGCGGCATCGTGGACGACCTGCTCGTTTACCGCATCGACGAAAAAACCTACCTGCTCGTGGTGAACGCCTCGAACATGGAAAAGGACTGGAACTGGATCAGCAAACACAACACGTTCGGTGTTGACATGAAGAACATTTCCGACCGCACTTCACTGCTCGCCGTGCAGGGCCCGAAAGCGCTGAATACGCTCCAGAAGCTCACCGACATCAACCTCGGCGAAATTCCCTATTACCATTTCAGAAAAGGAAAATTCGCAGGTCACGACAACATTCTCATCTCCAATACCGGCTACACCGGCGCAGGCGGCTTCGAAGTGTATTTCGACAACGAAGTGGCCGGAGACATCTGGAACGCAATTTTCAAAGCCGGCGAAGAGTTCGGCATTAAACCGATCGGTCTCGGCGCGCGCGACACGCTTCGCCTCGAGATGGGATTCTGCCTCTACGGCAACGACATCGACGATACGACCTCGCCGATCGAAGCCGGGCTGGGCTGGGTGACGAAGTTCAACAAGGAGTTCATCGACAAAGCGGTGCTGCTGGAGCAGAAAGAAAAAGGCGTGGCGCGCAAGCTCGTCGCTTTCGAAATGATCGACCGCGGCATCCCGCGCCATGACTATGAACTTGCGGACGCTTCCGGCAACGTGATCGGCAAAGTGACTTCCGGCACGCAATCGCCTTCGCTGCAGAAAGGCATCGGGATGGGTTACGTGAAAACGGAATTCAGCAAAGCCGGTACGGAAATTTTCGTGAAAGTGCGCGACAAAGCGTTGAAAGCGCTCGTGGTGAAATTGCCGTTCTATAAAAAGTAGCCACAGGTTTCACCGATTACACGGATTTACAAATACTGTTGTGGCCGAAATATCTCCGGTAAAAATTGACGCTTGTTTTTCGCCGCACTTGTACCCGGTGTATAAGGACGAGGAAAGCATCGTCGTGATCATCGATATCTTTCGTGCGACTTCTGCTATCTGCACGGCATTTCATCACGGCGCGGAGAAAATCATTCCTGTCGCTACGGTGGATGAAGCGCGGGCGCTGAAAGCGAAAGGTTATCTCGCCGGCGCCGAACGCAACGCGATCAAGGTCGAAGGATTCGATTTCGGAAATTCCCCCTATGATTACATCGGTCCGCACGTGGAAGGCCAGACGATCGTGCTCACCACCACCAACGGCACGCAGGCCATCGATGCGGCGAAAGATGCGTACAAGGTGGTTGTCGGCGCGTTCACCAACATCAGCGCATTGTGCGATTACCTCGTGTCGTCGGGAAAGAATGTGCTGCTGCTGTGTTCGGGCTGGAAAAACCGTTTCAACCTGGAAGATTCCTTGTTTGCCGGCGCAATGACGGTGGAGCTGATGAAACGCAATCCCGATTACAAGCTCGGGGATGCGTGCCTGGCGTTGCAGTACCTCTACGTGATGGCGGAGAAAGACCCGATGAAATTTCTCAGCAAAGCCTCCCACAAAGAGCGCCTGGCGCGGCTGAACCTCAAACAGGATATCCGCTACTGCCTGCAGCCCGACCTGACCACGGTGATCCCCGTGCTGGAAGGCGGCGCGCTGGTGGTGATGGAAACGAACATCGCGGTTCAATCCTGACCCCGGAAACAGGTTGAATGCGCTGCCGACGAGCTGCGGTTTATGGGTTAACAATACCCGGTGCCCCTGAAAGATGTTTTTCTCTCAACTCCTCTGTGAAATCTGTGAAATCTGTGGCTAACTTCGTGATCATGCGCCGGATCTTTCGCACAACCCTTTTTCTTGCCGCCGTTATGTTTGCCGGGCTTTTCCTCGTCCCGAAGCAGGAAGCGCAGTCGTGGGGATTTTACGGGCACAAGCGCATCAACCGGATGGCCGTGTTCACGCTGCCGCCGGAAATGTTCGGCTTCTACAAAAAACACATCGAGTACATCACCGAGCACGCGGTCGATCCCGACAAGCGCCGTTACGGCATTCCCGAAGAAGCGCCGCGTCATTACATCGACATCGATCATTACGGCATACGCCCGTTCGACAGCGTGCCGCGTTTCTGGAAAAATGCGGTGGCGAAATATTCCGAGGACACGCTGCAGGCTTACGGCATCGTTCCCTGGTGGATCGACGTGATGACGTACCGGCTGACGGAAGCGTTCAAGGCCGGGGATGTGGATCGCATTCTTCGTCTTTCCGCGGAACTGGGGCATTATGTCGGCGATGCGCACGTGCCGCTGCACACGACTGAAAATTACAACGGGCAGCTCACCGGCCAGCACGGCATTCACGGCTTCTGGGAATCGCGCGTGCCGGAGCTTTTCGGAGATAGGTACGATTATTTCGTGGGCCGCGCGTATTACGTCGAATCGCCGATCAATACCGCGTGGGATATTGTAATGCAAAGTCACCTGGCGGTGGATTCGGTGCTCACGCTGGAAGCGCAGCTCAACGCCCGCATGCCGTCGGACCGGAAATATGCGTTTGAAAACCGCGGCAATACGACGGTCAAAACGTACAGCGAAGAATATACGGCGGCATACAGCAAGCTGCTGAACGGAATGGTTGAGCGCCGCCTGCGCGGATCGATCCTGCTGGTTGGAAGTCTCTGGTACACCGCGTGGGTGAATGCCGGGCAGCCCGATCTTTCAAAGCTGGAAAATAAAGAGATCAGCGACTCCACGAAAAAAGCGCAGGAGATGGAAGAATATCTCTGGAAGAACGGGAAAGTGAAAGGCGGGAAGGGGCACGAAGATTAATGGAGGCTGCCTACTCAGATAAACAGCAAAAGGCACTTCCCCGCCACCATTTTCATCACGGCCCGGCAGCCCACCCAGAAAATGTAAATGTTGTACGTCCATGCGCGCTCCTGCGGGAGGAAGAGTTCCGCATATTCCGGGCGCGTTTCGAGAATGGCGGACATGAAAAGTATCTTTCTCCGCAGCGCAGATCTTTTCCGTGAAAATGCCAGCGCGCTGTCGATCATTCCCGCCGACCAGGGATTGCGGACCAGGAAACGGAACAACTTTTCTTCCCGGGCGTTGAGCAGGACCGGTTTTACAGACATGGCTTCGCAGTAAAGCGAAATACTTTTTTCATCGGGGCGTTTGCCGAGCAGGTAACGGCCGAGTGTTTCAGCTTCTTTCCGGAAATCGTTGGTCATTTTTGTTCCTTCTGCTTTTCTTTCAGCAGCGCGATGTCCTGCGCGAGCGTTTTGTTCTGCTCCTGCAGCTTCGAAACGACCACGGAAAGATGAAGCAGGTAAATGAGCATGGCGAAAATTGCGCCGGTGAAGACAAGGTTGGGCGGGTCTTCAACGCCGATCAGCTCCGACATCACATCGAGTCCCGCGCGCCAGAAAGAGAATACGATCAGCAGCACCGAACAGACGATCCAGATGATGGCATATTCCTCCCGGAGTCGCCCTTTCACGATGAGGCGGGCGATGAGAGCGAGGAAGAGCAGGCTGGCAGCGATGGCGATGATCTGTACACGTTCCATTTTTCAGGTGTCGGTTGTCGGGGATGTCGGTTGTCGGTTTTCTGTTGTCAGCCTGAGCGATAGCCGAAGGCCGACAACTGACAACCGACAACTGTTTTTTATTCTTTCGTTTCGTTCCAGGTTTTGTAGAGCTCCTGCTGCCGTGGCTGGAAAGGTGCGGGATGCCGGAGCGGCTCGCATTCTTTCAGCGTGGTGCGGCATTCGGCGGGAAGCTGCCGGTAAAGTTCAGTGCCTTTCGATTTCCAGGCGATCATTTCATCGCTAACGTCTTTGATGATCTTCCCCGGATTCCCGACGACCAGCTTCCTCGCCGGGATGACCGTGTCAGCGGTGATGAGCGTGAGGGCGCCGACAATGCATTCGTCGCCGAGCACGACGTTATCCATCAGCACGGCGTTCATGCCCACGAGACAATTTTTTCCGACGGTGGCGCCATGAATGATCGCGCCGTGCCCGATGTGCGCGTTTTCCATCAGCCGCACCGTTACACCGGGAAACATGTGGATCGTGCAATTTTCCTGCACATTACACCCGTCTGCGATCTCGATCGCTCCCCAGTCGCCGCGGATGGCCGCGCCGGGGCCGATGTAAACGTCTTCCCCGATCGTTACGTTGCCGGTCACCACCGCTTGTGGATGCACGAACGCAGATTTGTGAACGACGGGCCGGTAGCCATTGAATTCGTAGATCATAGCCCGAATTTACAGCGTTTTTCAACTTTCCGGACAAATCCCGGTTTTATCCTTTGGCGGTGCGGTACCCGATCTTTTTCAGCGGTTTCTGCGGAGGGTTCAGTAACTGGCGCAGGGCCGCAAAGATCTTCCGGATGTCCTCGCTGTTTGTTGAGACCTGCTTTTCCATTTTCTCCAGCTGGAGCAGGATGTCCTTATTCGTCATGAGAATTTCCCGCATGCGCACGAACACTTCGATGATACGGACACTCATCTGTACCGCTTCGTCACTCTTGAGAATATTGGCGACCATCAGCACGCCATGCTCGGTAAACGCAAGAGGACACGTTCCGCCTACATGCTGCCAGGAAGGGATCACATCCTGGGCGACCATAAGCTCCGTTTCTTTTTTGGTCAGCTGGAACATGAACCTGGAGGGAAAGCGACCGGGGTTCCGTTTGACCTGTTCGCGAAGACGAATGGCCTGTACGCCATATAAACCGGCAAGATCGCGGGCGAGAATTACTTTTTGTCCACGGAGGAAATGGATCTTATTGATAAGAATTTCGTCGGGGATAATGAGGTGCTTTACTTTTGTCATAAGGATAAGATTTTAAGGTACGCAAATTGTGATACCTTGTGAAACTTAATAATGGTAAGGGTTTTGGTGGTTTTGAAGTGTTCTTTTTAAGATATCACAATTTGCGATACCTTGAAAAGTCAATAATAGTAAGGCTTTTGGTGGCTTTAAAAGTGTTGTTTTAAGGTATCGCAATTTGCGATACCTTGTCAAAGTCAATAATGGTAAGGGTTTTGTAATTTCAGAGGATGCCCGTTTAAGGTATCGCAATTTGCGATACCTTAAAAAATCCAGCATTGATGAGGGTTCTGCTGTTTTTATTCCGGGCTCCTGTAGTTCTCGCGTTCTTCTTCCAGCATCTCCCGGAAAAACTCCCGCTTTTCCAGGTCTTTCTCCCGGATACGGCGCAGCGATTCTTCTTCCAGCCTGCGGTCTTCTTTTATTCCCGCAAACTTCCGGATCACGTGAAGGAACTGTTCGCCGTAAAGATCCAGCTTGCGCTTGCCGACGCCTGAAATTTCCAGCAGCTCATCGGCCGTTCCGGGCATGTCGAGCGACATTTCCCGGAGCGTGGAATCGGAGAAGATAACGTACGGGGGAACTTTTTCCGCTTTCGAAAGCACGAGGCGTAATTTGCGCAGCTCCTGGAAAAGTTCTTCGTCGGTCGAAAGCGCTTTTGTTTCCACCTCTTCGAAAAACTTTTTCCGCCGGCTTACTTTTTCGGCAACGGTTTCTTTCTCCGCGATCGTCAGCTGCACCTGTCCGCGCCCGGCGAGCACGTCTCTTCCGTATTCGGTCACTTTGAGCACATAGCCTTCGTCCGGTGCGATCTCGAACAGGCCGAGGTTGATCAGCTGGAGGAGAAATTCCTGCCATTCTTTGAATGAATGTTCTTTCCCGACGCCGTACGTTTTGATCGTGTGGTAATTCTTCACCATGACCTCGCTGCGTGTAGAACCGCGCAGCACGTCGATGAGCATGTTGATGCCCGTTTCCTGGTTGCAGCGCACCGCCGCTGAAAGCGCCATCAGCGCGATGCGTGTGCCGTCCATCGTGGGGCGCGGGTTGCGGCAGGAATCGCAGTTGTTGCAGTTGGCCGTGGTTACTTCGCCGAAATAGCTCAGCAGGATCTTCCGCCTGCAATGATTGGCCTCTGCAAACTGGCGGATGCGCTCGAGTTTGGCGAGATTGAGCTCCGACTGCTTGCTTTCCTGCGCGAGCTTCGTTAAAAAAACAAGATCGCCCACATTATAGAACAGCAGCGCCTCAGCCTTATACCCGTCACGGCCCGAACGACCGATCTCCTGGTAATAGCTTTCCATGTTCTTCGGCATGTTGCTGTGGATCACCCAGCGCACGTTCGATTTGTCGATGCCCATGCCGAAGGCGATCGTCGCGCAAATGATGCGCGTGGTGTCGTTGATGAATTCATTCTGCACGCGGTCCCGCGTTTCGGCGTCGAGCCCGGCGTGGTAGCAGGCGGCTTTAAAACCTTCGTGGCGCAGCTTTTCCGCCATCTCTTCGGTGCCTTTCCGGCTCATGCAGTAAATGATGCCCGGTTCCCCGTCGCGGGCTTTCAGGAAACGAACGATCTCGTCGATCTTCGCTTTTCCGTTCACCGCTTTGCGAACGTTGAGCGTGATGTTGGGACGATCGAAAGACGCAATAAAAACGGCCGGGTCTTCCATGCCGAGCTGGCGGGCGATATCTTTCCTTGTGACTTTATCGGCGGTGGCGGTCAGCGCGATAAAGGGGATGCCCGGGAACAATGCGCGGAGCTGGTGGAGCTGCGTGTACTCGGGCCGGAAATCGTGGCCCCACGCAGAAATGCAGTGCGCCTCATCGACGGCGATGAAGCTGATCTTCACCTGTGTTTTCAGGAAGCTGACAAGGGTAAGAAGCTTTTCAGGGGAGAGGTAAAGGAGCTTCATTTTTCCGTCACGGCAATCCTGCAGCACCTGGTCGCTTTCTTCCGGCGAGAGGGAAGAGTTGAGCGCGGCGGCATTGATCCCGTTCGTGCGGAGCGCAAGCACCTGGTCTTTCATCAGCGCGATGAGCGGGGAGATGACGATGCAGATGCCTTCCTGCAATAACGCGGGCACCTGGTAACAAACGGATTTTCCCCCACCCGTGGGCATCAGCACGAGCGTGTCGCGGCGGGAGAGGATGGAACTGATAATGTCTTCCTGTAAAGGCCGGAATTTGTCGTAGCCGTAATACTGTTTCAGGATACCGGCCGCATTCATTTCGTTCAAAAGCATGCATCTAAAAGTTTAAGTGAAACAAAAAAAGCGGCGCGAAGGTGACATGCTTTATGGCGTATAACAAGCAACAAACGGATATAAGCGTTTGTAAACGTTTGTAATTGACTTTAAAGAAACGGATTTTCAGGCTTTCGGGCCTTTATTTCCGGGCGCTATGCGAAATGGCTGCAACGAATCTTCCTCCAGGCGCTCCCAGTCGGCCGGGCGATTTTCTTCATAATATTTTTTCTCGTAAACGAACAAAACTGCGGCCATGTGCCGGCACACTTCATGCTTTTTATCGCCACACGTGCAGAAAATGTCGGTGAAGGAACCGTCGCCGTTCAGCGTATATGAAACTGCATGGGGATTCACTTCTTCCACGACGGCTTCGAAATAACCGGGCATTACCTCCCGGATCTCTTTCACCCAGCCATTGCCGGAATAGATCCACCCGCGCTCAAGAACGGATTCGTCGAGCTCGTTGCGGAAATTCTGGAGAGTGATAGATTCTTCCACGGTGCAAAAGTAACACCCGCCCCGCAGGTTTTGCTCGCAGATCTCGCAGATTTCGCAGATTTTTCCACAAAAACATCTGCGAAATCAGCGAGATCAGCGAGCTGTCTTTTATAACCCGTTCACCACGCGCTTCATCGAATTGGCCAGGTTGGAAGTGTTGAAATTGATCAGTATCCCAAGCTTCTTATCCGAAAGCCTCAGGTAGGTAAGCAGTATTTTATAATGCATATCCGCCAGCGACTCGATCGATTTCAGCTCGACAATAACCTTATCCTCAACAAGCAGGTCCAGGCGAAAACCAAGTTCCAGCGAAACCTCTTCATAAATGACCGGGACACCCACCTGCGAGCGCGCCTTGTAGCCGGCTTTCTTCAGTTCGTAGAGCATTGCCGCTTCATACACCGATTCCAAAAGACCAGGGCCTAATGTGTTATACACTTTAAAAGCAACACCGCGCACGACATACGAAATCTCATTTTCTGACATAAAATAAAACAGTTTAAAAACAACATTATTGAACGTATCGACAATACAAAGGGCGGCGAAGGTAAAAATTTTTCACCAAAAACAAATTCTACAAAAAATCAATTGAAATGTTCGGGCGTGGCCCCCGGTCCCGAGTACTCGGGACGGGGGCCGGGCTATCCGCTTTTACACGGTAACCGCTGCTATCCCTCACGCAAAAAAAGGAACAGCCTCCGATCAAAAAAATAAAATCGGGAAACCTACACGCGCACGCCGATCACGCACACGTCGTCCACCTGCTCGTGGTGGCCCATCCATTGCACGAACGTGTTCTCGATGCCGGAATGTTGCTCGTGCATGTCGCGCCCGTTCAGGGAAAGCAGCAGCTCCTGGAACTTTTTCATCTTGAACTTTTTTCCGCTGGGACCGCCGAACTGGTCTGCATAACCGTCGCTGAACAGGTAGAACGTCGCTTTCCCTTTTGGCGTAACGACGTGCGTCATGAACGGTTCTTCCGTCAGCGATTTGATGCCGCCGATGGAGTAAAATCCGCCTTTGATCGTTTTCAGTCCTTCCTCGTCGATGTAATACAGCGGACGAACGGCCCCGGCGTAAGCGATCGCGCGCGAGCTATTGTCGACGCACAGCAGCGCGATATCCATGCCGTCGCCCACGTTGCGGTCGGCTTCCTTGTTGAGGGTGTGCGCGATTTTGGCGTGGAGATGGTTGAGGATCTCGCCGGGATCGGTAATGTTCTTTTCATTCACCAGCTCGCTGAGGAAATTGAATCCGATCATCGACACCAGCGCACCCGGTACGCCGTGGCCCGTGCAGTCGGCAGCCGCGATGTACACTTTGTTTCCTTGCCGCGCGAACCAGTAAAAATCCCCGCTTACGATGTCGCGTGGCTTGAAATAAACGAACAGCTCGGGCAGGCTTTTGCGGATATCGCTCATCAGCGGAAGCATGGAATCCTGGATGCGTTTCGCGTAGTTGATGCTGTCCACGATCTCGCGGTTCTTCTGCTCGATGATCTCTTTCTGCAGCGTGATGGCCCGGTTAGACCGTTTTTTCTGGAGATAGCCGTAATACAGCAGCCCTGCCAGCAACAGCAGCACGACCGAGCCCACAATGAACATGTTGATCTGCTGGCCCTGCCTGACAAGATCGCCGTCCTTCTCTTTCAGCTCGGCGCTGTCGCGCAACTTTTGCTGCTCGAGCAGTTGGATATATGCAAGCTGGTTGCGCAGCATCGTCGCCTCCGGAAATTCGAGCGCGTCGGGGTAACGCACGAGAAAGCTGTCGTAGGCGGCTACCGTGTTCATTTTTTTCGCTTCCTGGAATTCAAGGCCGGCGAGTGTTTCCCAGGCTTCCGCGATCTGCTCCGCGCCGGGATATTTTTCAATGAACGCTTTCATCGCCTGCACCGAATTCTCGGACTTCGCTTTCTGGAAGGCGAGCAGGTTGCGGATCCTGACGGCTTTCTGAACGTCCTTGCTGTTCGGGTTGTCGTGAATGAATTTATTGATCGCCGCTTCCGAATTTCCGGAGCTCGCCTTGAAAAAGTTCAGCTGTTCGATCATTTCGTTTGCCGTCGGGACATTGGAATTATGCGGGTATTTCCGCACGAATTCTTCGTAGGCTTCAGGCGTATTTTCCAGCACTACCACGCTGAACAGTTCGTCGTCGATCTTTTCTTTCAGCTGGTCGATCTTCGTTTTATCGACATCCACACGCGCAAGCCCGGCCGCGGCTTTCCGGCTCATGCCATCAAAAGCAACCTGCGCCGCAACAATGTGCGTGTACGCTTTGCCGACGTTGTAGCCGGCATAATCTTTTGAAAAATACACGAGCGCCATCCCGTAATGCGCACCGGCGTTCGTACTGTCGCCAGGGTGAAGCTCACCGGAAAAAAGCTCCAGCGCTTTGTCGTAGTTTTTCTTCTCGAAAGCTTTAAATCCTTTTTGCAGGTCGGTGCTGAACAATTGGGCCTGCACAACGGAGCTGGCGAGAAAAAGAACGAGGACAAGAATGGACCGGTGGAACATGGAAACGCGATAAACCTATTTTTTGAACATCAATCCCTTTTCGTAAGCTTCGTAAGTTCTGTGCTCGTCCCTGCCTGCTGCTTTATCCACGATGATGAGATCAGTCGCTGTGTGTTGGCTGATGAGGTAGTGCTTTGTTTCACCCGTGAAGGTCAGCGTAAGGTTTTTTTTCTTCAGTTCCCATGAGAATGCTGCAGTGATGCTGTCGTTCACCAGTATTTTACCGCTGAGATCTTCTTCGAAGACATACTTTGTGTTCTCCACGAATGAAAAATTCATCACTCCGCGTTTGTTGTAACCGTAGGCGTTCAGGTTCCACGTGCCGGCAAGCGGAACGGGCGGCTTTTTTGCGAAGTGCGGCGCGTTCGAGGAAACAAAGAGCGCCACGATAAGCAAAAGAACGAAGCCGGGGACGATTTTCTTTTTCATCGCGTAGGTTTATGCGCGTTCAATGATCACCGCGTAGCCTTGTCCCACGCCGATGCACATCGTCACCATCGCGTAACGTTTGTTCTGCTCGCGCAGCTCGATCGCGGCGGAATGGAGGATGCGCGCTCCGCTCATGCCCAGCGGGTGGCCCAGCGCGATGGCGCCGCCGTTCGGGTTCACACGCGGATCGTTGTCGGCGATTCCCCACGCGCGCAGGCACGCCAGCACCTGTGCCGCAAACGCTTCGTTCAGTTCGATCACGTCGATGTCTTTCCAGGTAAGGCCGGCTTTTTTCAGCGCGGCATTCGCCGCTTCCACCGGGCCGATGCCCATGATGCGCGGCTCCGTTCCCGCCGAACCCATCGACACGATGCGTGCAAGCGGTTCCAGGTTGTTTTTTTTGATCGCACTTTCCGACGCCAGCAGCAGTGCCGCCGCTCCGTCGTTCAGGCCCGAAGCGTTGCCCGCCGTCACCGTTCCGTCCCTGCGGAATGACGGCTTCAGCTTTTGCAATCCTTCCAGCGTCGTCGCGGGTTTCATGAACTCATCGCGCGCGAACAGGATGGCGTCTCCTTTTTTCTGGGGAACGGGAACGGCAACGATCTCCTTTTTGAAACGGCCGCGCTCCTGTGCTTTTGCGGCTTTCTGCTGCGACCACAGCGCGAATGCGTCCTGGTCTTCACGCGAAATTTTATCGCGGCCTGCGAGGTTTTCTGCCGTTTCGCCCATCGCATCGGTGCCAAACAATTCTTTCATTTTGGGGTTCACAAAACGCCAGCCGAAGCTCGAGTCGAACAGCTGCGCGTCACGGCCGAACGGCGTCGAGGTTTTCGACATCACCCACGGACCGCGCGTCATGTTCTCCACGCCGCCGGTGATCATGAGATCGGCGTCGCCGCACATGATTGTTCGTGCGCCGGCCATGGTGGCGCTCAGGCCGGATGCGCAAAGGCGGTTGAGCGTTTCACCCGGAACCGTAACCGGCAACCCGGCCAGCAGCAGTGACATGCGCGCCACGTTGCGGTTGTCTTCCCCGGCCTGGTTCGCGCAGCCCAGCAGCACTTCGCCGATGGAAGCGGGGTCGATGCCCGGAAATTTATTCACCAGATCACGGATGACCAGCGCGGCCATGTCGTCGGGGCGGACGGTTGCGAGCGTGCCCGCAAAATTCCCGATGGGAGTGCGCACGCCGTCGATGAGAAAAGCAGTATTCATTTTGGGAAAAATATGGGCAAAGTTACGAATGTATCCTGCCCGCCGGCCAATCCCGGGCGTGGATTTTCGGCTGCTGTTCTAACGCGTGGAAGCCTGATTTTACTGGGTTCTTCGATATTTCCCGGGGTCAAAGGCGACATAATAAATACGCCCCAGCCCGTTCGGCCCGGTTGAACGTGTAAACACGTCGATCTGCTGCTGCGTGGTGTGAAAAGTCTTGACGTCGCTGCGTTCACTGGTGAAATACAGGATGTTCGTCGACGGATCCACGAAAGGACAATAATCGATCTTCGGGGAATTGATGGCGCCCATGTGCTGCGCCGCGGTCCATTCGCCTTCGCTGTTTTTTACGCTGATGTAAAGATCGCTTCCGCCCATATCATCCGCGCGGCCGTAAGACGTGAAAATGATGTACGACTCGTCGGGAGCAATGAACGCGTTGTATTCGTATTTCACCGAATTGATGCTGTCGTTCAGCGCAACCGCTTTTTCATAATGTCCGCCTGAAAATTTGCTTACGAAAATATCTTCCTTCCGCGATGCATCTTCCGGGAAACGCGTGAAATAGAGATTCCCGGATTTCGTCACGCACGGGTAATATTCATCTTTGCCCGTGTTGATCGCAGCGCCCATATTCACCGGCGACGACCAGCCGGCATCCATCGCTTGGCGCGTCACGTACCAGACGTCCACATCTTTCGGTTTTGTCGCCGTGTCGGAAACAGGACGTGCGGAGGAAAAATAAAGCTTCAGCCCATCCGCGGAAAGGAACGGCTCGAGATCGCGGTATTTTCCGGAGAAGGGAAGAATGAACGGCTTCGACCATTCTTTGCCTTGTTTTTTCACACAGGCAAGCGCGCAGAATTCTTTCCTGTATGTTTCCACGGTGAAATAAATTTCCGTTCCGCCGGGAGCGATCGCGAGGTCGCGCACGTTCGGGAATTGCGCGAACAGCTCGCTCATAAAAGGTTCCGGGGACGACGGAATTTTACCGGTAAATCCGAAAGCGAGTAACGTCAACGGTAGACAAAGCCAGGCGCGCATGGAAGAAGGATTATCCGCGCAAGGTATTGCTTTCCGCAGGCTGCCTAATTACCGCTCATCACTTTCCGGGTGAACGTCCCGCTTTCCGTGGTAAGCCTCAGGAAATAGATGCCCGGGGCAAACGTGGAAATGTCCATGTCGAAACGCGCCGCACCGGGGAAAGTGGTTTGTACCGTTTCACCGGTGACCGTCATCAGCTCCGCCACACGCACAGGCGCCGTGCTTTCGATGGTGATCGTGGAAGACGAAGGAACAGGGAACACGTTCGCGGAATGCTGCGCGTACATTTCTTCCGTTCCGGTCGTCGGGCAGATCACGCTTACCGGCAGGTCGGGCACGGGCAGCGTCCACGTGAGCGGGGAGGGAATGAGCGGGAGCGGGGTGGAGGTGCTGTCGGCAACAGGATTGAATGCGAGCGGGGTTTCCGTTGCCTGGAAAGTCGACTCGCATCCGTTGCTGCCATTTGCATTGGTGAGGATCAGCGTTGGCGTGAATGACGAGTATTCGTGGCCGTAGATGGAGATCCCGCCGGATGGCGGCATTTCAATGTCTTTCAATGCAACGTCGGAATACAGTTTGGACCAGAGTAAATTTCCCAGCGAATCCGTTTTCATGAAAAAGCCGTCCATGTTCATCGTTCCTGCAAACACGTACCCGCCATCGGCCGCCTGCTCCACATCTTCGCTGCCGAGCGCATTGACCGGGTTGATGTGCTTGTACTCCCTGATCCATGAAATTGCACCGGCCGCATCCGTCTTCACCAGCAACGCCGCATAATAAAGCGTGACCGTATCCTGCCTCCAGGAAACCGAGATCATCCCGCCGTCTGCGGTGACGTCCATGCTATACGGAAAAACTTCCGTGCCGGGATACATGTAGCCGTATGCATAAATAAGGTTCCCGTTCGGATCGATGCGTGCGTGCAGCGGCGCGTGAACATGATTGGCATCCACCTGCGTGCCGAGCATGAGGTAATCTCCGTTCGTTGCAAGCCCGAGGTCGATGTGGAATGTTTTCAGCGGCGCCTCGATGGGTCGCTGCGACCACTGCAGGTTGCCGGCGGCATCAACTTTAAAGAGGTGCCAGTAATACACCATGATCGATTGATCCAGGATATCGCCTGCTATGGTGAAGCCTCCGTCGGGCGTCGCGACGCATTGGACGATCGAGCTCACGTCGTAGCCCGGCGGCATGTCGAGACGTTTGGACCACTGCAGGTTGCCCTGCGCGTCGGTTTTCATGACGTTGTATCCCGTGAGCGTGGAGTCGTACAACAGCGTGCACCAGAAAAAGCCGCTGTCGGCTGATTGCACGAGCGTGCCGATGCTCACCTGGTGTCCGCCGTATTTACGGAGCCACTGGAGCTGCCCACCTGGAGAAAGCTTGATGAGATAAATAAACTCGTCGTAGGTGGTATTGTTGACGGTGTGAAACAGCATCGCGAAACCACTGTCTTTCGTTACGATGTGGTCGGCGTCGTAAACCGTTTCGTTTATCGGGGTGTACCGCTTCTCATAGGGCAGCGGCTGCGCGGTGAGCTTTGCCGCAATGATCAAAATCGCGGTAAGGAGGACGTAGCCTTTTTTCATGGGAATGCGAATGGAAAAGAAAAGATAGGATAATCCTCTTCGCGATCAAATTTTTTCCGCTCCGAACCACTCTTTCCCCGTCCGGTAAACCGTGCCTTTGAACAACGCCACCGTTTCGCTCGCCTGGTTTTTTACCGTGACATGATACACGCCGATCTTGTTCGAAAGGCTCATCTCTTCCGCCGTCGCCGTGATCACGTCGCCTTCCTTCAGTTGTGCGGTATGCGAGATCGATGTCTCCACCGAAACCGCCATCCGTCCGTGACTGTTGGATGCAAAAGCCAGCGCGCTGTCGGCAAGCGAATAGGTAATTCCTCCATGCGCGATGCCGAAACCGTTGAGCATTTCTTTCCGCACGGTCATGCGCAGCACGCACTTCCCCGTTTCCACCGCCACGCGCTCGATGCCGAGCCACTGGCTGAACCAGTCCTTATCGTACATGCAGGAAACTACTTTGCCGGGAAGATCGTTTGGTTGCATGGGCAAATATAGTCGGGAGTCCGGAGATGGAAGCCCGGAAATTTTCTTTTTCGGGCCCCGGCCACAACGTTCAGCTCTTTCTTAAAGGGATAAATTTTCCGCCCTCCAGCTTGTACGTGAACGCCCCGATCGTAATTGTTTCACCTTCGTGCAGCAACGCGAGGTCGGTAAGGTCCTGCTCCATCGTGTGTACGGAACCGCCGGTTTTGCGTGCAAGGTCCAGGTAGGCCGTGTTAATGCCGAATGCTCCGCCACAAACAATAATACGCACCGGGCGGTTGATGCTCTCCGCGAAAGCGAGATCGCGTGGCGTTGCCCAGTTGTCGGCAATCATGACGACTTCTTCGGCATCGCCATACTGTTTCAACCCGAAGCTCAGCGCTTCTACGTTGTTCTCGGGTGCGTCACCGCCACAGCCCTGGCGCATGGCAAACAGGGCGGTCGATGTAACAGTATCGAAATGAGAAGCGCTCACACCGTAAATTCCGCCGGTGGAGCCGGCCCGCTTTTCCCCGTCGGGCTTATTATCGCCATCGTTGAAAAAGACAAAGTTTTTCACCCGGCCATTGGTGGTGTTCAACCTGAACCATGCGAGCAACTGTGCGGTATAGGGCGACATGCTGCCTGTAATGTCGCATACGACAAGCATTTCTTTCCATTGCCGGTTGCGCACAAGAACGGATGTAACAGTCGAATCACCGTTGCCGGAATAAACAGAAGAGGGAAATGCGGCGCCATCAGTGAAAATCAAACTGGGCATTTCGTAGTATATCTTCCCCGTTCCGGAAACAAACCTGGTAATTTTAAAGTCCAGGCTTTCTCCGGCGACACGAGTTTTTGCCGCAGGAAAAAATGTTTCACGGAGAAGCCTGATCTCTTCCTTCACCGATTCTTCCGTAGGAGGTACACGGTAAGTGATGATGAAGCCATGAAATACCTTGCGGGAATTCCCGGCACTTTCAGTCACGTGCACACGTTCCCACCCGGTCCGCGGGTCATCCAGGAGAGAAGGCATGCGGAGCTTGAGCGCATGCAGCCTGCTGCGGTCGAGCCGGTCCTGCGCAAAGGAAGAATCTTCGGCACATAATGTGGAGATCAGCTCGACGCGTTCAACAACCACGCCGGCAGGAAGAGCGGCCTGTGCGCCTTTCCATTCAGCGCTTGCGAATTGCATTTCCCACCGGACGAGTTTTCTGCCGGGAATTTCACGTTCCGGGCAGGAAGTCGTTGAAATGGCATGTGCATTCATCAGCGACCACAACTCGTTTTCCGATTGTGCGTGAATGGATACAGAGGTTGCGCTGATTGTAACGGCTGCAAAAAAAGAGACAATTTTCGACATGACTGTTTCGGTTAGAGGTTTACAGTCATAATACGCACAGGTCACAAAAGGTACCGTCCCCGGGCAAAAATATAGTTTCTGAAAAAAATAAAAATGCGCGCAACCTTTTGACGGTTCATGCGACGCGAAGGATCAAAGCGTATTGAACATCTCCAGCGCAATAAAATGTTCATCGACAAGAACGAACGTATGCGGGCCGATCTTCACCGTGTCGCCTTCTTTCATTTCCGAAAGGTTCGTGATGTCCTGGTCCACCGTGTGTATCGAGCCGCCGGTCTGCCGGGCAAGGAACAGGTATTCGGGATTGACGCCGCCGCGCGCGCCGCAGAGGATGATGTGCACGGGACGGTTGATCTTTTCGAAAAGCGCAAGGTCGCGCGGTGTGGCCCAGTTGTCGGCGATCAGCACGACGTCGCCGTTCGACGGCATGTTTTTGATCGACCAGATCAGGGCCTCGACGTTGTTCTCCGGCAGGTCGCCTCCGTCGCCGGCGTTCATGGTTTTCCGCGCGGTGTGGTACACGCTGTCGAAGCGCATCGATTTCGTGCCGTAAATGCCGCCCGTCTTGCCGATGTTTTTCTGGCCCGTTCCTTTTTTATCGCCGTCGTTGAAAAACACGAAAGCCGCACATTTCCCGCTGGTGAGCGCGCCGGGCAGCCAGGAAAAGATCTGCGCAGTGTACGGCGACATGCTGCCGGTGACGTCGCACACCACGAGCATGTTCTGCCAGCCGTTTCGCCCCATCGCAGTAAGCACGACCGAATCCGGGTCATTGCGGTTGAATTCGAAACCGCCGCGGGAGCGAAGCGGGCCTTTATGCTCTTCGAGCTTCCACACGCGTTTCCGCTTCACACCCATTTCCGTCATTTCCGTCACCACGATCACGGTATGCGCGCTGTCGCCGTATTTCGCATGCACCACGGAAAACCCGGGACCGGAAGGTTTGATGAACATCCACAGGCTGTCTTCGGGAATGTCGCGGTCGAGCGTGATCTTCGTGCCGTCGAACAGCGTAAGGACACGTGCGAACGAACCGGAATCGGGAGGCGTGGTGCCTGTTCCGTCGCCCGGGACTCCGCCGCCTGCGATCGTGAGAAAAAGCGAATCCAGCAGGAGCATTTCTTTTTTCACCAGTTCCGGGGAAGCTTCGGCACGCCACGTGATCACGAAGCCGTGGAAGTATTCCTTGCCTTCTTCGGGCGACGTCGCGCCGGTCTGGCCGACCAGCTCCCACAACGTCAGCGGGCTGGTGAATGCACCGGGAAGAAGCGCGCGCAGGTTCTTCAGGCGTTTGCGGTTGAGGCCTTGCTGGTCGAAGGAAGGGGAAACGGCGAAGGTGGTGTAAACGAGCTGCACCTTCTCGATCATTTTTCCTTTTGCGGCGGCGGCGAGCACGGGACGCATAAACTGCGGCTGCGCAAACGGCACTTCCAGCACAAGCACATTTCTCCCCGGCTCATCTTTCGGCATGGTGAACCGGGTCACCTGTACGCTGTTCGCCTGCAACCGCGTACCGGCACGGGCAAGCCCTGTATCCAGCTGGGCATGCAGGAAAACCGTCGCGAAAAGAAAGCTGAAAGCAAGGAGAAAACGTAAAGGCATCCGCGTTGATTAGAAATTGGTAATTGAGTAAATAAGTAAGTGGTAATACCGGCCTAGGCTGATGAACGACTGAATTACCGGTTACTTATTTACTCAATTACCGGTTATAATGCGTTTTCCGGCAAAAGGATACAGTCTCTCAGGCTAACGTGAAAAAGCGGTAAAAATTACTCTTCCCCGTAAAACGATTTCCCGTCTTTCGCCATGCGTTTCAGCATCACGCACGGGCGGTAGCGGTCCTCGCCGTATTCTTCATACAACTGCTGCAGCTTCTCGTAAACCGCCGCCACGCTGAGTTCGTCGGCCCACTTCAGCAGGCCTTTCGGGTAATTGACGCCTTTGATCATGGCCGTGTCGAGGTCTTCGCGGGTGGCCACGCCGAGGTGAAGCGAGTCGGCAGCTTCGTTGATGAGCATGACCAGCACGCGGAAAAAGATATGCGAGCCGAGCGTTTCGTCTTTCTCCGGCTCCGGCTTCACAGCGCCGGGAGTGTAATCGTAATACCCGCGCCCGGATTTACGCCCGAAATGTTTCGCTTCGTACAGGCGTTTCTGGGTGAGCGAAGGTTTGAAGCGCGGCTCGTAAAAAAATTGCTCCCATACGGTTTCGGTCACTTTGTAATTCACATCATTGCCGATGAAATCCATCAGCTCGAACGGCCCCATGCGGAACTCCCCGAAATGCTTCATTGCCCAGTCGATCGTCGCAAAGCTCGCCATGCCCTCTTCATAGATACGGATCGACTCGCCGTAGTACGAACGCGCCACGCGGTTGACGATGAAGCCGGGCGTGTCTTTCGCCAGCACCGTCGTTTTTCCCCAGCCGTCAAGCAGCGCTTTGCAGGCCATCAGCACATCTTTGTCCGTGGTAATGCCGGGAATGACCTCCACCAGCGGCATCACGGGCGCAGGGTTGAAAAAGTGGATGCCGGTCACGCGTTGCGGGCGCCTGCATGCGGCGGCGATGGAAGTGATGGAAAGCGACGATGTGTTCGAAGCGAGCACGCATTGCTCATCTACGATCGTTTCCAGCTCCGCGAACACCGCCTGCTTCACGTCGAGACGCTCCACGATGGCTTCGATGATGAGCCCGCAGGGTTTGAACGATTCGATGCCGGTGGCGAAAATGATCCGGCCGAAAACTTCTGCTGCGGCTTCCGCGGAAATTTTTCCTTTCTCCGCCAGCTTTTTCAGCGTTGCGTCGAGGTCGACCTTTGCTTTCCCGAGCTGGTCGAGGTTGCTGTCGTACAGCACGACCTTGTGCCCCGCCGCGGCCGCCAGCTGAGCGATCCCGCTTCCCATCGCCCCTGAACCGACGACGCCGATGATTGTATCTGAACCGAACATTTTGATTTACGATTTACGATGTACGAATTACGATTTAAGGTGATTTCTGAATTTCAAATTGTACCTCGTAAATCGTACTTCGTACATTTCTATTTTCCTTTAAAAACCGGTTTTCTCTTTTCCAGGAATGCTTTTACACCTTCGCTGTAGTCTTCGCTTCCGGCAGATGCGACCTGCTCTTCGCCTTCGCGCTGCAATTGTTTTTCGAGTGAGTTCGTCGCGCCTTCGTTCAGCAAACGTTTCGTGAGGCCGATGGCTTTCGTGGGCATGGATGCAAGCGTGCGCGCCACGTTCATCGCGGTCGCTTCGAGCTCTGCGTCGGGAGCAACTTTGTAGAGCATGCCCATTTGTAACGCTTCTGCCGCGGACACTTTGTCGCCGAGCATCATCAGCGCCGACGCGCGCTGGAAGCCGACGAGCTTCGGCAGAAGAAACGTTCCGCCGCTGTCGGGGATGAGGCCGATCTTGCTGAAAGCCTGGATGAACGAAGCCGATTCAGCCGCGATCACCACGTCGCAGGCGAGGGCGATGTTGGCCCCGGCGCCTGCCGCAACGCCGTTCACCGCGCATACGATCGGTTTTTCGATGCGCCGCAGTCGCAGGATGATCGGGTTGTAATGTTCGTTCACGATCTTCTCGATCCCCGGGCCGCTGCCGTCGATCGCTTCGCCGAGATCCTGGCCGGCGCAGAACGCTTTGCCCTCGCCGGTGATGTAAATGGCGCGAACGGCGGGATCGTCTTCGGCATTGTCGAGCGCTTCCTGGAGGCTCAGCGCCATCGCGCGGTTAAAGCTGTTGAACTTGTCGGGCCGGTTCAGGCGGATCACGGCAACGCCGTTTTGAACCTGGAGGAGGATGGACGGATTGAGCATAATTGGTCAGGCTGTGCTACAAAGATAGCCGGGGATTTTTCACATTCTAAGGATTAATTGACTGAGAAAAATCAGATTTTGTACTTTGCCGCGTGAAGAACTGTTTTTACAGCCTACTGCTCGTTTCCGCCGCTTTTTTTTCGTCCTGCTCCGGTAGCGGGAAAAATCACCTTGAAGAAGCGCTGAGCTGGTCGGCCGGTGATGGAATTGCGTTCGACAACTGGGAACAGGTCAATGCGGATTTCGGATGGACAAAGGAGGAGTTCTACAGCCAGGATTGGGTGCCGCGAACGATCGACGTGGCGACCGGCGAAGAGATCCCGGAAGAAATTGAAAAGGACAACTTTTCGCCCTATGCACGGCGGCTGTACATTTATGCCGCAATGCCGGACCGCACGAAGCGCCTGGGCTTCGAATACCCGGAACTGCAATGGGAAGCAGAAAGCAACCAGGTTTCCATTTTCAAGTTCAGTGCAGGCTACAACAAAAAGCCATTGGAGGAATTGATGGCCGAGTTGCTCTACGAAAAGAAAATGTACCGGGGCTGCGTCCTGTATTCGGGCGGTGGAGAACCGGGCATCTATTTCGAACGGAACCTTGCGTGGATGGAGGGATTTAAAGCCGTGGCGTATTGCGAAGCTGAAAATGTGCTGCTGCTCGGCTACGATTCTTCTTCTGTACACCAAACCATCGACGCGCATTTCGACGGGAAATCGCTGCTGGAACAGGATGGCATCCGCGAACTTGCAAGTCATCTCGACGGGATCGAATCGGTTATTCTCGGGAAGCTGCCGGTGAAGCTGAACTATTTATTGCGGATGAGTCTTTCCCACGATCCGCTGGATGTGCTCCGCGCCGATTTTCTCACCGATGCCGGCATAAACGAGGCAGCGATCGCCGCTTTGCACCGGCCGGTCTATATTGCCGTGGGCGAGCGGAAAGGCGGGGAATCCGTCAGCGTTCTGCAGTTCGCTTCTGAGGAAGAAGCGGAAGCCGATCTTGAAACGCGGAAGGCGATCTTTGAAAAAGGGAGAAGCTGGAGAAAATTTCAGCCGCTTAAAGAGAATTTTTTCGAACCGGAAGTGAAGGCTGAGAGAAGCTGTCTTGTTTTTGAATGGAAAATGCTCCCGTCTTCGATCGAGCTGTTCGACATGATCGCCACGCATGACCTTGCCTGGGCGATCGGCCCGGGGTAAATCAGGCTGTGGTGTTCCCGCGTTTTGAATCGGGGAGAAGCAGGAGAATAAAAACGGAAATGAACGGAAGCACGCAGCCGAGTGCGAACCAGCGCCAGAACGAACGTCCCATTTGCCGCGCAAGAAAAGCAGATGTCAGTGGAACGCAGAACAGGATGGAACCGAAGAATGCGAGGAGTGGCATAGCGGAGTTGTTTGAGGCAAAATTACCGGGTTTTTCGTCTCGGAATCAGCCTGTTGCAGAGTTTCCCGGAAGGATGAGCGGGAGTTTCCGTGCGATGCAATAAAATGAGGAAGTCCGCGAAAAAAATAGTTTGAAGTTTTTTCGGAGAAAGGCGGATCGTTTCCATTCCTGGTAGAAAACAAAACAACAAACGACAAACTCAGATACACTTGAAATAATCGAACGGCTCCTTACAGTCCATGCATTTCCACAACGCTTTGCACGCCGTGGAGCCGAAATTGCTGATCATTTCCGTGTGCGTCGATCCGCAGCGCGGGCATTTCACCGAACGCTCTTTTCCCAGCAACGCATTTTTATCCGCCGTTGAATGTTCCGGCGGCGCGATGCCATACGCGCGGAGCTTTTCCTTCGCCGCATCGCTCAGCCATTCGGTGGTCCATGCGGGCGACAACACCGTTTTTATGGTCACGTTCGTGAAGCCGTTGCGCTCCAGCACCGACCTGATTTCGCCGGCGATCATGTCCATGGCCGGGCAGCCGCTGTAAGTGGGCGTGATGGTGACGGTTATCCCGTCCGGCGTTTCTTCTACTTTCCGCACCACGCCGAGGTCGATCACGCTCAGCACGGGAACTTCCGGGTCGCACACCTGTTCGAGGAGCTTCAGTATGGCTGCGGGGCCGGGGGAGGCGGGATGGTTGACGAGCTTGCCCATGTGTGTTTCTGCTGTGTAAAGATACGGAATAACCGCGCGGGAAGCGGGGCGTGAACAATGCGGATTATAGGATCGTTGTCAAATTTTATACATTTACTTGCAGCGATTGTTCGCATCATTAATATTCAGATCCATTGGAAAAAGAAAGCGAATATTTCCTGGCCGAGATTGCCGCCCGCATCAGCACGCTTGAAGCGGAAGAACAAAAATACGCCCTGTCGCTGACGCAGGTCAGGCGCAACAATGGCTACCGTGTTTTCCGGAAAGTCATCGGCGTGATCCTTGAAATACTTTGTTTTCTCCTGTTCATCGCTGCCGTCATCGCGATCTTTATGATCGGCGAGGCCAAGATGGAATTATTGAAAACGCTGATGCTCGACAATGTCCTTGCCGGCATATATGAACCTTCGGCCAGGGTGATTGAAATGATCGACTGGCTTTTCTTCAGCCTCCAGGTACTGGCCGGCGCGATAGCCGCCTGCATGGCATTCATGACCTACCTGCTTGCCAAAGTGCGGATACGCAACAACACGATCAAAGAGCTGAGCGACCTGCTGGAAGGCATGCTGCACGAAACCTCCGAACAGCTGAAACGCGCCCGGCAAACGCAATCCGATTTTATCCGCTGGAAATCCGGCAGCGAAGGCGCCATGCCGGGACCAGGGCATCCGTGAAAAAAATGTGCCGATATGCCGATGTGTCGAAATGCCGATGCGCGCAAGCTTCCCGCGAAGGAGGTATCAGATGTTAGGACTTAGGTTTATTTACTTAATACCTGAGCCCTAACGCCTAAGTCCTATTTTTCATCGGCATTTCAGCACATCGGCATATCGGCACATTCCTACCACTTCGCTCCCGGGTACATGCGTGTGAGCGTTTGCATTTCGCCCACGATGTAGCTGAGGTGCTCGGTGTGGATTCCGTTGCGGCTGCCGGAGTGCTGCCAGGCGTTGATGTCGGGCAGGGTGAGCGTGGCGCGTTTTAAGACGTCGGCAACCAGTTCCACCCATTTCGGTTTCAGCGCGGCGAGGTCGGGGATGATGCCTTCCTTCACCAGCAGTTGGTCGCCTTCAGTGGCTGCGAAAAGATCGCCGGTGTACGGCCAGAGCGAATCGATGGCCTGTTGCATGCGCATCTTGCTTTCGTCGGTGCCGTCGCCGAGGCGGACGGTCCACTCGCTGCAGTGGCGCAAGTGATAGGTGACTTCCTTGATCGCTTTTGCGGCAAGGCCGGCCAGCGTTTCGTCTTTGCTGTTCTTCAGTTCGGAGAAAAGAAGGTAGGCGAACGCGGAATAATAAAGTTGTCGCGCGGTGAGGTCGCCGAAATCGCCGTTGGGCAATTGGGTGAGGAGCGCTGCGCGGAATTCGCCGGGCGTGCGGCCGTAGGCGAAGTCGTCTTCCGTGCGGCCTTTGCCTTCCACCTCGCCCGCGTAAGAGAGCGCGATGCGCGCCTGGCCGACGAGGTCGAGCGCGATGTTGGTGGTGGCGATGTCTTCTTCGAGGAACGGTCCACGGCTGCACCATTCAGAAAGACGGTGGCCGAGGATGAGACTGTTGTCGCCGAGGCGGACAGTGAAATCGTGTAAAGCTTCTTGCCTTGTCATTGCTTACATGTATTTCACGCCGGCCGGGATCTCGTAGAAGGTCGGATGGCGATACGGCTTGTCGTTGGAAGGTTCGAAGAATGCGCCCATGTCCTCGGGGCTGGAGGCGGTGATCAGGGCCGCGGGAACGACCCAGATGTTGGTGCCTTCGCTGCGACGCGTGTACAAGTCACGCGCGTTCTGCAGCGCCATTTCACGGTCGGCGGCGTGAACGCTTCCCGCATGCTTGTGCGGCGTGCCGGATTTCGACTGGACGAAAACTTCCCAGAGGGGGAATTGTGTGTCTTGATTGCTCATTGTTTTCAGAAAGAGAAATTTTTCAAAGCCGGAGATTCATTCGGGCCGGATTCCATCCGGCCCGGGCAAAAGTTGTTACGCCACCATCGTGGTTTTTTCGCGTTCTGCTTTTTTCTTCGCATGCGCATTTGCCGCTTCACGCACCCAGCGCCCGTCGTCGTGGGCTTTGACGTGATGCGCGAGACGCTGCTTGTTGCATGGGCCGTTGCCGGCGACAACGTTGTTGAACTCTTCCCAGTCGATCTCGCCGAAGTCGTAGTGGCCGCGTTCTGCGTTCCACTTCAGATCCTTGTCGGGGATGGCGAGCCCGAGGTATTCGGCCTGGCCGACGGTGCGGTCGATGAATTTCTGGCGCAGCTCGTCGTTCGTTTCCCGCTTGATCTTCCAGCGAATGCTGTCGGCGCTGTTCTTCGATAGGCTGTCCGGCGGACCGAACATCATGATGGACGGCCACCACCAGCGGTTGAGCGCGTCCTGCGCCATTGCTTTTTGCTCGGCCGTGCCCTGCGCGAGCGTGATCATGATCTCGTAGCCCTGGCGCTGGTGAAAGCTTTCTTCTTTGCAGATGCGCACCATGGCGCGGGAATACGGTCCGTAGGACGTGCGCTGGAGCATGACCTGGTTGACGATAGCCGCCCCGTCGACGAGCCAGCCGATGGCGCCCATGTCGGCCCAGGTGAGCGTGGGATAATTGAAGATGCTGGAATATTTTGCTTTGCCGGTATGGAGCTGGTGGATGAGCTCTTCGCGGGAAACGCCCATGGTTTCGCAGGCGCTGTAGAGATAGAGCCCGTGGCCGGCCTCGTCCTGCACTTTGGCCAGCAGCACCGCCTTACGGCGCAGGCTCGGGGCGCGCGTGATCCAGTTGCCTTCCGGCTGCATGCCGATGATCTCCGAATGCGCGTGCTGGGAGATCTGGCGGATGAGGGTTTTCCGGTATTTCTCGGGCATCCAGTCTTTGGGCTCGATAAAATCGCCGCGGTCAAGCTTCGCATTGAAAAGCTCCTCGAATTGCACGGTATTTTCCATGATTGGGCTGGGTTGGCAGATGTTTCACAAATATAAGGATTATGGCCGGGAACGCTCCAATGACAATTGTCAGCCGCGGATTACACGGATTAACGGATGGTATTGGTGCCGGTTGTCCGGGGCCGCGCCGTCAGTCCCGGTTCGCCGGAGGCGAGTGTCGGGGACGTGCGGCTGGTAGCCCACTGACAACCGGCACCCTGGATACCCGGCAACTGTTTTTTCGAGTGTAAAAAGGGAATCTTATTGCTTCAGTACCTCGCGGGAAACAGCCAGGCGCCCATTGGTCATGCGCAATATATACAGGCCGGGTGCCAGTTGCTTCGTATTAACCCGGTGAATTTGTGCCGCTGAAATACCGGAATAAACGATTTCTCCCGGCACGTTGAACAACTCGATCTCCCAGTCGCCGGCGTTGGTGCCGAAGTCGATCACCAGCTCCTCCGTAAAAGGGTTTGGACCGCTCAAAACGACCGGCTGATTGCCTTCCGTAATACCTTTCGGGTTGTCCACGTCTTTCAGCTTAATGAGGTTGTTCCGGATATAGGGCGAATAAACGCCTTTGATAACGTACCCGGTGTCGAAGCTCATGGCACAGCAGACGCCAACCTCCCGGGTGTAAGCCGGGTCTCCTGTGAACGTTTTTGTCCACAGCGAATCGCCATTCTGGTCTGTCTTCATCGCCAGTACCTGGCGCACCTGGGCGGACGGGATGTAAGACGAACCGACCATGAAAAATCCTCCATCCTGGACGGGTACGATCCACAAGCAGTTCTCTTCCATGGTGCTCATGTTGTATCTTCTCGTCCAGAGCGTGTCGCCCTGCGAATCGAACCGTAAAATATAGCAGTCCGTCATGCTGGAGTTGCCCTCATCATAAAGGCCGCTGGCAATGTAACCACTGTCCGGCAGCTGCTCGATGTGAGTCAGGCGAACATAGGTCCCATACGTTTTTGCCCAAAGCGGAACCCCCAGCGCATCGACCTTCAGCATCATGGCGCCCCCGACCAGGTTGATGGCCATGACGTAGCCCCCGCCGGGTGCCTCCGCGAGCGATCTTATTCCCCAGTTCCCGTACTGGCCATAGCGCTGTGTCCATTGAATGACGAGGTTGGAGTCGGTCTTGATCAGCTTTGATTCATTGGCCAGCGAGTCGCAACTGGTTTGACCGCCAAAAATGTAGCCGCCGTCGCTTGTCGGCTGCAGGCAATCAATCATGGTGTAAGGAAAAGGAGAGAAACAGCCGTAACCGATCCAGTTCACCACATTGCCGGATGCATCCAGCTTCAAGATAAGTGCCCGGTAACCATTGTTGGAGCTGTACCCGCCGGCGACAATAAATCCCCCTGGAATTTCCCTGATGGCGCGCAGGCTGCATGCGGTACCGTAGAGGTAATGTTTCGACCAGATCGTATCGCCCTGCGCGTCGGTTTTCACCACGAGCCCGCGAGCTATTCCTGCCTGGAACCATTGATCGTCGGTACCGCAGAACACGAAACCGGAATCCGCGGTCTGCTGCATTTCCCCATCCCACCCCCATACCTCCCAGCTGTCTGTATAGACCTGACTCCACATGATGGCGGGAGCCTGGCTGAAACTTTTTACGGCAGGCAGCAGGAAGAGCGGAAAAAAAAGAAACAGGAACTTTTTCATGGGGAATAGATTTAGATACAAATGAAAGGCAGCGGGAGGGAGGAAACAACCGATTCGATAAAACCCTTACGTCTTCAGCATCCGGAATAGTCTTCGTCTGCAGTCCCGGCCGGGGTATGTATTGTTGTCTAATACCTAATACCAGATACCTAACACCTAACACCTAACACCTCATTAGCACATTAGCACTCCCGATAGTTACCGGGAAGCACATTACCACATTCTTCCTACTTTTGCCCCCTGTAATTCAAATCAACTATGGCCCGTTTTCACAAATTAAAAGTAGCTGAAGTGACGCGCGAGACACCGGACTGCGTTTCGGTGGTGTTCGATGTTCCGGCTGCGCTGAAAGAAGATTTCAAATACATCCAGGGACAATACCTGACGCTGAAGATGAACGTGAACGGGGAAGACGTGCGCAGGTCCTATTCATTGTGCAGCAGCCCGCTGACGGATAAGGAATACCGCGTGGCGGTGAAGAAGGTGAAGGACGGGAGAGCCTCGACGCTGATCAACGACAAGCTGAAGGCGGGCGACGAGGTGGAAGTGATGAACCCGATGGGGAATTTCCATTCGCCGGTGAATCCCGCGCACAAAAAACATTACGTGCTTTTCGCCGGCGGAAGCGGCATCACGCCCATGCTGTCGATCATGAAGACGATGCTGGCGGGTGAGCCGGGCAGCCGCGTGACGCTGATCTACGGGAACCGCGATACGGATTCGATCATTTTCAAAAAACAGATCGACGCGCTCGAAGCTTCGAATACGGGACGACTGAAAGTGGTGCACGTGCTGGAGCATTGCGGCGAGGAAGTGGAAGAGCTGTGCCGGGGAATGCTCACGCCCGACAAAACGAAAGCGCTGATCGGGAAATACGTGGACCTGAAGGCCGACAATGAATTTTTCATTTGCGGCCCGGCCCCGATGATGGAGAATGTGAAGCTGGTGCTGCAGGAATTGAAAGCGGATCAGAAGCGCGTCCACATCGAATATTTCACCGCGGTGATCGAAGCCGTAAAGGCTGCCGAAGAAAAAACGGTGGTGGGCGGAACGGTGAACAGCAAGGTGACGGTGATCCTCGACGGGGAAGAAAAAACATTCGACCTCGCTTCCGACGGCCAGGTTATACTGGACGTGGCGCTGGATGCGGGAATGGACGTGCCGTTTGCCTGCAAAGGAGCGGTGTGCTGCACCTGCCGCGCAAAAGTGATGGAAGGAAAAGTGGCGATGGACCAGAACTTCGCGCTTTCCGACGACGAAGTACAGCAAGGTTATGTGCTGACGTGCCAGGCGCACCCGGTGAGTGAAAGGGTGGTGGTGGATTATGATCAGCCTTGATAGGGCGGCGGTTGGCGGGCGCGGTTGACGGTTGGCGGTTGACGGTTGGCGGGGGCGGTTGGCGGTTTGTAATATAGACACTCGTCGCAGCGAATGTCCATCCGTAAAAAAACGGCTGCGCATTCCTGCACAGCCGTTCTGACGGGAGAATTCAGCGAATCTTACCCGTTGATCTTGAATTTCTGCACTTTGCTTCCGTCGAAATGGAAGAGGTAGTTGCCGTCGGGCGTCAGGCGGGGGCGGGACTGGCCTTTGAACTTCCCTTTTACTTTCCCGCTTGCGAGATCGAAACCGGCGAACTCTTCTTCACCGATCCACACGAAATAATTGTCGCCGCGGAGGAAATCGGAAAGGATGTCACCGACTTTGGTGGCGTAGATGTTTTTCCCGTCCTCCACACCGAACGCAGCAATGCCTTTGTCGCAGATCGTGTAGATGCGGCCGCCTTTCTCGTCGAGCGTGAGCTGGATGGGATCGCCGATCTTGTAGCTTTCGAAAGGCATGATGAACGCGGCTTTTCCGGTCTTCGCGTCGAGGCAGAAGAGGTTCTTGTCGCTGCAGACGTAGATCTTTCCGTTGCTGACTTCGACGTTGGTGATGCGGCCGCTGAATTTGTCACCCAGCGCTTCTTTCATCGCTGAAGTTTCCCACAGGGCCTTGCCGCTGGCTACGTCGTAAGTTTTCAGACCGTACGGCCCGACGAATTTGTATTCATTCTTGTAGATGTCGGGGCGGCCGTCTACACCGGGAATATACGTCTGCACGTTGATCCGCCCGCCGAGCTGCGCCACGAGCACGCCGCCGGTGACAACGATCGTCGGGACGACGGCGTCTTTCGGCAACTTTTCGGTTTGCCAGAGGACGGCGCCGGTGTTTGCGTCATATTTTTTAATGCAGTTGTCTTTTGTGAGGTCCACGACATACACGGCGTCACCGTCAACGACCGGCATGGCGGAAATGCCGACTTCCTGCTTCGCTTTCAGTCCGACGCTCGTGTTGGAATTGTCGAAGTCGGCGTTCCAGAGAATTTTTCCGGAAGCAAGATCGAGCGTGGTGATGCCTTCGTACATCGCGAACACTTTGTCGCCCACCACGTCGATGCCCACGAGATCTTCTTCGGTGGCAAGCGTGCTGACGACAATGCCTTCGAACGTGCTGCTCCATACGGTGGACCCGTCGGAAATTTTGCTGCAGGTGACCGTGATGTTGCGTTTCGAACCGGCTGCGCCGCCGACGAGGCGTTTCTGGTACGTCATTTTCACTTTCACGTCTTTTTCATCCACGTAAACGATACCGCCATAGAGCTCTTTCGTTTTTGTTTTCGTGGCGTAGGATTTCAGCTCGGCTGTCGCCACTTTTTTCCCGGTCTTCGCGTCGAGGTAATCGATGTCGGTGCCATTGATGACCCTGACGATGTCGAACCCTTCCAGCCCGCTTGCGCTGGAGGCTGCAGGATATGCCGCGGACCAGATGATCTTGCCGGTGCGCGCTTCCACCATGTCCACCTGCGAGGTCGTGGAATTGTAAACGGCGAATGCGTCGGGCGATGCAAAGTAGCTGTCGAGCAGTCCGTGCAGGATGCAATAATAATTTTCACCGTCGGTCCCGCCATAGCTGGTGCTGCGCCAGAGCTCGTTGCCGGTCTTGTCGTCGACAATAATCTGCAGGCCTTTTTCTTTTTTGCCGTCCGCATTAAAGAATACGATCAACCCCGCGGCGTCGTTCCAGCGGACCTTGTCGAAGGATTTGACGGCGAATTTGTCTTTGAACTTGTAGGACCATTTCGATGCGCCGGTATTTCCGTCGAGCACTTCGATGGCTGCGTCGCTGTAGCCCAGCACGATGGTGCCGTCGTTGCTGTAATCGGTGCTTTTGGTGGGTGTGAATGAAAACCCGGATTTCCAGGCTGTGGCGAATTCCTGTGCATGGCCGGTGGTGCAGAGCACGGACGCGCCGAGGAGGAGGGAGAAGACGATTTTTTTCATGGTAGAAAATTGTATGCCGCGTTAGGAATGTGCATGCAAAAGTGACCGCATAATGCACAGCCGGCAATACTACTTTCGGGGGAGGAAGAAAATCAGTGGCAGGAGTTCAGAGCACTTCTTCGACATACGTTTTCTTCGGCGGAGTGTTGACGACGGAAAATTTCACCTGGAACAATTTTGCAGTGTCGGCCAGCTTCTTCGCGGAGACATAATGCGCTTTGAAATTTTTCTCCGCTTCGGACTGGCTGTACATCTGGAACCAAATGCCGTCGACATCGTCGGAGGCTTCGTTGGTGATGACGTCGTTGCCGCTCTTTGCTACAACCACCGCCCAATGCAGGCGGAGGTGGCCCTGGTCGATGTCCGGGTCCTGCGGGTCGTTGATCACATAATAAGCTTCGCCCACGCCGGGCATCGCTTCGCCGCTCAGCAGGTAATTGAAAGGCGCTCTGTAATCCTGGTGCTGGCCCGGGATCTCCGGCGTGCCCGGAACGTTCACGAACTCCCGTTTCGAAGTTTGCGCGCCCTGCACGAAGCTGAAGATCTCCTTCCAGTTGCTCAGCGCGAATGCTTCGCAGTTGTTCTTGTACGTGGAATTGTTGGCGTATCCCGTAAAGCCGGACCGCTGGAATTGGGGCGTCACCGCGTTGGGAGCGACCACCGCAGGATCTTTGGCCAAAAAATTATCCGCCATCCCCGTTTGCCCGACCACCATGTTCCCGTCGTCTGAAATGCGGGAAGGCACAGTTTCAAAGTCCGCTTCGGAATAGCGTTGCACCGGCGAAACGGAAGGAAAGCCTTTGCCGTGGCTGCCCGTCGTATGAGCTGCGGCCTTTGACTCCGTATGCTGTGCGTGTTCTTTCATATCCGCACATGCAATTTACACCAGATACAAAAAGCCTCGCATGACGCGAAGCTTTCTTCTTTCCAAAGTTTTCAACCGGCCGTTTTTTCGTGGACGGCATGCCTGTGCCGCTTTGCGGTGCAGGCGCAATTTACGAGACAGGAAAAAGCAGGAATTACTTTTTATGATCATCCGCATAGGATAAACCCTGCAATTGACAGGCTTCGCACCTGTCAACAGCAAATTCGCCCATTACCAAATTCGCTCATTATTTTTCCCCCGGAAAACCCTATTTTTGCTCCCCCGCAGCAAGACCTGCGAATCCAGAAAACGCCAAATTCCTATACAATGAAAATACTGGTCTGCATCGCCAACGTGCCCGATACGACGACGAAGATCGCGTTCACCGGCGACAACAAGCAGCTGAACAAGCAAGGTGTCCAGTTCATCATCAACCCGTACGACGAATGGTATGCGCTGGTGCGCGCGCTCGAGCTGAAGGAAGCGAAAGGCTCCGGCAGCGTGACGCTCATCCACGTAGGTCCGGCCGAGAACGAAGCCATCATCCGCAAAGGCCTCGCCATCGGCGCCGACGACGCGGTGCGCATTGACGCCGATCCTGCCGACGCGTTTTTCGTGGCGGAGCAGATCGCCGCGTACGCCAAAGACAAATCGTACGACCTCATTCTCACCGGCAAAGAAACGATCGACTACAACGGCGCGCTCGTGGGCGGCATGCTGGCCGAGCTGCTCAACCTGCCTTTCATTTCCCTGGCAAGCAAGCTCGACGTGAACGGAAACGTAGCGACTGCCGAGAACGACGTCGACGGCGGCTCCGCGATCCTCGAAGTGCAGCTTCCCGCTGTGATCAGCTGCCAGAAAGGAATGGCGGAAGCCCGCATCCCCAACATGCGCGGCATCATGGCCGCACGCACGAAACCGCTGGCGGTTGTTCCCGTCTCCGGCCCGTCTGTACTGACCTCCGTGGTCAGCTACACGCCCGCCGAAGGCCGCAAAGCCGTAAAGCTCATCGATCCCAACAACATGGACGAGCTCGTGAGCCTGCTCCACAACGAAGCAAAAGTCATTTAAAAATTGTTCTGAGTTCTGAGATCTGAGTTCTGTGAAACTCATCTCAGATCTCAGAACTCAGAACTCAAAACCACTATGTCAGTTCTCGTTTACTCAGAAGCCGGTAAGGGCAGGATCCGCAAGAGCTCGCTCGAGGCGGTGAATTATGCAGGGCACATCGCGAACCTGCTCGGCACCACGGTTACCGCGGTGATCGACGGTTCGGTCGATGGCTCCATTGTTGCCGAACTCGGCCGCGCCGGGGCAAAAAAAGTGCTGACGGTCAGCGACCCGAAGCTGAAGGATGGAAATCCCCGCGCATGGGCGCTCGCGCTGGACCAGGCCGCAGCGGCTGAAGGCGCGCAGGTGATCGTGTTCTCGCACGACATCGCCAGCAAGGCCATCGCGCCCCGACTGGCGGCCCGCCTCAAAGCCGGCATCGTCGCGGGAGCAGTTGATTACCCGTCGAACGAAGGCGGAACGTTCACCGTCCGCAAAACGGCGTTCTCCGGGAAAGCGACAGCCGTTTACGCCATTCACTCCGACAAAAAGATCATCACGCTGCTCCCGAACTCGTTCCAGGTAACGCTTTCCGACTGTGCCGCCGAGATCGTTCCGTTCACGGCCGACCTCAGCTCCGTCGACAGCAAAGTGACGGTGAAAGAGCTGAAAACCCGTTCCACGACGACCATTGCGCTTCCCGAAGCCGAGCTCGTGGTTTCTGCGGGACGAGGCATGAAAGACGCGAAGAACTGGGGTGTGGTGGAAGAGCTGGCAACTGCGCTCGGCGCCACAACCGCCTGTTCCCGCCCGATCGCGGACATGGGCTGGCGCCCGCACCACGAGCACGTGGGACAGACCGGCATCACGATCCGCCCGAACCTGTACATCGCCATCGGCATTTCCGGCGCCATCCAGCACCTGGCGGGCGTAAACGGCAGCAAGACGATCGTCGTCATCAACAGCGACAAGGAAGCCCCGTTCTTCAAGGCGGCCGATTACGGCGTGGTGGGCGATGCATTCGAAGTGGTTCCCCGCCTGACGGAGGCCATTAAAAAGTTCAAGGCTTCTCACCACTAATTCGGGGGCGAAAGCGTATCTTTAATGTCTAACACCGTGTCCCGGTCGTGACCAGCGGAATGAAGAAAACGAAGCTTGAGATCGTCGGCCTTTCTTACAGCCAGACGCAGTCCGGCGCATATGCGCTGGTGCTTGGCGAGGCAAAAGGAAAGCGCCGCCTGCCGATCATTATCGGCGGGTTTGAAGCGCAGGCCATTGCGATCGAACTGGAGAAAATGACGCCGAGCCGCCCGCTCACGCACGACCTGTTCAAAAGCTTCGCCGAATCCTTTCACATCGAGCTGCGCGAAGTGCTCATCTACAACCTCGTCGAAGGAATTTTCTTTGCCAAGCTGATCTGCGCCAACGGCGGCGAAAGCGTGGAGATCGACGCCCGCACCTCCGATGCGATCGCGCTGGCGGTCCGTTTCGCCTGCCCCATCTATACGTTCGAATTCATCCTTTCCCAGGCGGGCATCGTCCTTGAAGACGAGCAGGCCAAAACAGGAGAGGAAGATGCCGCCACCGAAGAAACCGTCGCTGGTGAAGATGAAGAGCTGCTCACCGAATCGGCAAGCGGCCCCGACCTGCACCGCAAAAGCGTGAAAGAGCTGGAAGCCATGCTCGAAAAAGCGCTGGCGGAAGAAAACTACGAGCGCGCATCCCGCATCCGCGACGAGCTGAACAAGCGGCGGACCGCGTAGGGTCAAAATTCAAAACTCAAAAAAACAAATCCCAGAATCCAACATAAATCCGTTTGGAATTTGGGATTTGTAGTTTGATATTTTTAACCTCGTTCCATGGGAATTAAGATCCGTCTTACGCTCATGAGCTTCCTGCAATTTTTTGTATGGGGCGCATGGCTGATCACCGTCGGCAATTACTGGTTCAGCACGAAGCAATGGAACGGCGCGGAGTTCGGGGCGATCTTTTCCACGCTCGGCCTTTCTTCCATCATCATGCCTGCGCTCACCGGGATCATTGCCGACCGCTGGATGAACGCGGAAAAGCTTTACGGCATATTGCACATCCTCGGCGGCGTGGCGCTGGGCTGCCTCCCGTTCATGGACAACCCGGACGATTTTTTCTGGGTGATCTTCGCCGCAATGCTATGCTACATGCCGACCATCTCGCTTTCCAATTCGGTCGCTTATGCGATCTTAAAACGAAATGAATTCGACGTCATCAAAGTTTTTCCGCCGATCCGCGTGTGGGGGACGATCGGGTTTATCGTGGCCATGTGGTGCACGAACCTTACCGGGAGCAAAGCATCCGCCAACCAGTTTTACATCGCCGCGGTTGCTGCCGTAGCGCTCGGCATCTACGCGTTCACCTTGCCGAAATGCCCGCCGACACATTTGACGAATAAGAACGCGTCACTTTCGGAATCGCTCGGGCTGTCGGCGTTCAAGCTGTTCGGGCAATACAAGGTCGCGCTGTTCTTCGTTTTTTCCATGCTCCTCGGCGCCGCGCTGCAGCTGACGAACATGTACGGCGATACCTACCTGTCCGACTTTTCAAAAGATCCGCAGTACCAGGAATCGATCGTGGTGAAATATTCCACGATCGTCATGTCCATCTCGCAGATCTCGGAAACGCTCTTTATCCTGGCCATCCCGTTTTTCCTGAAACGCTTCGGCATCAAATCCGTCATGCTGTTCAGCATGGTGGCGTGGGTGCTTCGCTTCGGGCTTTTCGCTTTCGGCGACCCGGCCGGCGGTCTCTGGATGATCATCCTGTCCTGCATCGTGTACGGGATGGCGTTCGATTTTTTCAATATTTCCGGTTCGCTGTTCCTCGAAACGACGACGGATTCGCGCATCCGCTCCAGCGCGCAGGGCCTGTTCATGATGATGACCAACGGGTTCGGCGCGGTGCTGGGCAGCGTCGTCAGCGGCTACGTGATCGATGCATATTTCACCGTGAACGGCGCCAAAGACTGGCAGAACATCTGGCTTTCATTTGCCGCCTACGCGCTGGCCATCGCCATCGCTTTTGCGGTCTTGTTCAAGCACAAACACGATCCGAAAGCGGTGGAGAATGTGCGGCACTGATTTTACCACGGAGGCACGGAGTTGGCCTTCGACTATCGCTCAGGCTGACAACTCCGTGCCTCCGTGGTTTTTCTCTTAGTGTGGCATTTTTTCCATGCTCCCGACCTGCTCTTCGAAACGGAAAATTTTCTCATCCATTTTTCCCTCCACAAAATCAGTGAGCAGCTGCTCCGTTTCGCCAAGGCAATTCCAGAGATCAGTCATGTCTTCCACGACGAAATACGAATTCTGCACCTCGTTGTTCCGGAACGGCGCCAGCAGCACGTCGCGCACGGTGAACTTTTTTAATTCCACCTTGTCGCTGTACACGTGGTTCGTTTCACCGAATGAAGAAAGCAACCCCGCGCCGTAAATTTTCAGCGCACCATCCTCCTTCATCAGCCCGAACTCGATCGTAAACCAGTAGAGGCGTTCGAGCAGCAATGACGCTTTTTCATTTTTGTAAAAACGCAGTCCCAGCTCCGCGAAACGCTGCACGAAGCCGGCGTAATTTTCATCCGCCAGCAGCGGGATGTGCCCGAACGTGTCGTGGAACATATCGGGCTCCTCGAGGTAATCGAGCTGGTGACGGCCGCGCAGCCAGGTAGACGAGCAGAAGCGTTTCCGGTTGAGCAGCTCGAGAAATTCGCCGACGGGAATAATTCCTTTTACGACTTCGATTTGCCACCCGGTGGACGCGGCGAGTTGTTTTTCCACGCGCGAAAATTCCGGTACTTCCTTTGGAATGAGCCCGGCGAGCGGGATGCAGTCGAGGTAACGGCTCCATGCTTTTCCCTGCAGGTTGGCAACCTGGCGTTCGAATAAAATGTTCCAGACGTCGTGGTCTTCGGAGGTGTAGGCGGGCCAATTTTGTTTCATAGAGAAAAGTTCTGAGTTCTGAGATCTGGGTTCTGATATCTGGGTTCTGGGTTCTTGGTTCTGAGATTTGGGGTAAAAAAAATGCCCGGTGGTGGACCGGGCGGTGTATCGTGGGCAGCAATAGCATTACACGTCCGTTCCGGCGGGCGAAGGAGCGTAGTAATAATAAGGCTGCGTGAATTTCATGGGGCAAAGCTAAGAAATTATGGAAACTCCATTTAATCAACATCTACCGTAACGAAGACTTTCTCATGTCTCACGTCCCATGTCTCACGTCTTTTCTACATTTGAATGATGCGCCCTTACGTTCTCCTGCTTTTCCTGCCGCTCGCCGCTTTGCTGGCGCAGTCATTTTTCCCGTCTCCGCCGCCGGGAAAAGATCCGCCGCCGGTTTCACTCGGTGAATTCCTCTACACCGTCCACCTGGAAAAACAAATTTCGGATCACAAAGCACACGCGCAATGGTGGCACCAGGGCATGGAGTACCCGCTGAACCATGCTTTTTTCAGCCCGCTGCTCGAAGGCGTGCGCAACGGCACGATCACGGCGTACGAGCCGGTTTACCCGTTCAGTAAACCGCTCACTACTACTGAGGCGAAAGCCATCCTGGCGCCGGTCGATACGGTTTACGACATGGATATTTTCACCGGCGAAGAGGTGATGAGCACGTACACGGAGCTTGTAGTACCCGAAAATATTCACGCCGTTACTTTCCATGAAACATGGCATTACGATGCATCCTCGCTCACGCTGCGCAAAACGGTGAAAGGGATGATCCTGTCGGTGTGGAATTATACATTGTCGAAAAAAGAACATGCCGGGAAATTGCTGTACATCCCGTTCTCGTCAACAGGAGAACGTTTTGCAAATGCGAACGTGGTAAATGTAAACGGCATCACGTATGATTACGAACCCGAGGATGAAGTGGCCGGCACCGACAGCGTGTGGCGCATGGAAAGGCTCTCCGCATACAAAACACTTGTCGCATCGCTGAAAGCAGCTGCCGCCGGGAAGTCCGCGACGCTGTATGATTCGATCTACCCGCACACGCGAAAGCTGGACGAAAAAGAAACTCCTTCCCGCAAGCAGTCCATCGCAATGGCCAACAACCTGCGCTTCGTGGAGAGCTGGTACATGGACCCGGTGGCGCTGCGTTTCGAAAAGACAGTCAGCGGCGTGGTGTTCACGCAGGGCGAAGAAGGAACGTACGGCTGGCTGTGGGATGTAAAACGTTTTGCTTTTCTCCCATTGAATGGTGTGAAGCCGGTTTCTCCATTCCCTCCCGGCCCGGTGCGCGTGGACAGTATTTTTTACGCTTCGCACTTCTGGCATCCCGGGGAAGTGCTTGCCGAAGGCCCGGTGGTTGCCGATTCCGCGCGCATGGCCAGTCTCGCCGCGCGCATCGCCGGCCAGGTGAAGCAGCGCCAGGTAAAAGCATACGCCGGTTCCCCCGGGTGGAATGGCTACAGCCCGTGGCAGGAGAAACGAACGCCGCTGAACGACGCTGTGCTCGACCGGATCTTTACGCGTTTTGATACGATCCTTGTTCCATTTTTCACTGAAACAACGGAAGGTTTCCGCGAAGAGGTCGTTCGCGTCGATCTCGATTATGCGTATTTCTCCGGGTTCACGTTTTACGAAGCATGGTACTTCGATCCGGTCGCGATGAACTTCCAGAAAGAGGTGCGCGCGGTGGGACTGGCTCATTTCAAGATGAATTCCGACATCCGCCACCCGGCTTTTTTGTTCACCACGGAAACGCAGCCGGCCGATCCGACAGCGATCATGGCGCCGGCCAATCTTGTGGGCAAACACATCCGCTCTTCGGTGGCCATTGCGCCGCACGAGGTGGAAGCGTCGGTCGGCGGGGCGGGTTATTCATCCGCGTTCTATTCCGGCGCGCCGCTCCGCGATGTGTATCCTTCGCAGCGGTATCGCTTCATTCAGCAAGTGCTCGACCTGGCGATGGCGGGGAAGATCGCGGTTTATGACGGTGCGGATACGGCAAAAATTCTTAAACCTGCCGCGTTGCAGGCAAAGATACGGGCGCTGAAAGACAGCTCGTTCATCACCGGCGATATTGAAACGGAATACACGCTGTTCAACGAATTGATCTTCGACGAGGACTGGTATTACGATGCAACCGCGCAGCAGTTTTATAAAAAAGTGAACGCGATCACGTTCGCGCACCGCGCGCCGGATACGGGGGAACGCTATTCCCCGGTGCGGAATGTTGTGCCGGTGTTTACGGTGAAGGTGAGGTAATTTTTCTGCCGGCGTCCTGGAACTACCCCGGGAGTTGCGGTTATACGAGAAGTTGCGTTAACGCCGGAGATTTCTTGCCTGACGAAACGGTGAAGAGTAAGAAGTCCGGGAGGTAAGGAGACAAAGGTCCGGTGTTTTTAATCGCTGCCCAGGCTGAGGTATAGCTCGAGGCAGAACACTGTTTTCCGGTCGTCAATCCTATCGTAAACGTAAAAGTCGGGCCCGGCAAAAATTCCTCCGAAGCCGATATCGAAACCGAGCTTCGGGCAAATGCTGAACGCGCTGTTTCCCGTTTTATTCCACCGGTAATTAAAGTCGAGCCGCCCGGAGCACAAGACCAGCGCATAACCTGCCGACGCGCTGACACCGTAAACCTTATCGCGGAAATTGTATTGAAAACGGTACGTATGCCGGATCCATTCAAAGGCCGGGACGAAACGCCCGTCATGGAAGTGTATAAAGCTGACGCCGGTATACCATTCCTGCACCCCGGGCTTCAGCTGTACACCCGCAGGAACTGCTACAACCATTTTGCCGAACCGGTTAACCTGGGCCTCCGCATTGCTATACAACAGGAAAACGAATACGAACAGGAATAGCCGGTAATGTGCCAAGAGGGGGTGTTGTAAGTTTGATAAATTTAAACAGATCAGCCCGATGTCTGCTCCCGGACCAGTTGATAATTCCGGTAAAACCTGCCTTCTCCGTATTTCCCGGTCGCCCCTCAATGTGTAATTTTGAAGGGAAAAATGAAGGAAAAATGAGAAAGGCAGCGCTCATAACGGGGATCATCGCGGTTTTTATCACCTGCGTAGGCATCGGCTTCAAGCTGATGGGCTTGCCCGGAAGCGCCATTGCGCTGCTCGGCGCATTTATTTTCATCGGAATTTTCAGCCCGTTGTTACTGACATACCAGCTGAGGCAGTCGCCCCCGCGGCTGAAACGCCTGGCAGATATTACGGGCCTGGTGGTGGCGTTCACGCTGGGCGTGGCATTGACCGGGCTCACGCTTCACTGGCCGCTGACGTACCTGCTCATGTTCGGCATGGTGGTCACGGCGCTTTATGCAGGATTGTTTTTCAGCTCGCTGAATAAAACCCCGGGTGCAAAACCGTTCGGCGTTTTTACCGTGCTCGTGTTGCTGTTCTACGTGGCGCTGGCCGGCGGATGGATGCTTGCAGGCAAAGCGGATGCGGAAAGCGGGCAGAAAATGGCGGTGCTGATCGAGCGCAGGGCGCGGCTGAAAGTGGTGATGGAAAAAAACGAGCAGTTGGTGCTCGATGCGGTCGCCGACAGGATCCATACCGGCGCCGACAAGCTCCACGATCAGTCCATGATGGTCATCAACGAGCTGGAAACCCTGCAGAACGAGCTCATCAACGCGTCTTCCGGCCACCAGCTCCGCGGCTCGGACAGCGCGATTTACCTTGAAAGGCCGCTCGATTACGATACACCGACGTACTTCATGATCGGTGAAAACCCGGCGGCGCCAACCGGCCGCGCAGTCGGCCTGCGTAAAAAGCTCGTCGAGTTCCGTACGTCCGATCTTGCGCCGGAAATTCCGCTCGATATCGACCTTTCCCCGCAGATCAACGGCGTGTCCTGGGAACAGGCGAACTTCTATCATGTCCCGGTCGTGGACGTGCTTGCGTACCTCGTGAAAATCGAAACGGCCGTGCTGGAAGCGGAAAACACCGCGCTCGAAAAAGGAATTTTTGTGAAGTAAACGAAATGAAACAATACCACGACCTCATGCGTCACGTGCTCGATCACGGGACGAAAAAAACAGACCGCACCGGCACCGGCACCGTCAGCGTGTTCGGCTACCAGATGCGCTTCAACCTCGGAGAAGGTTTTCCCGTTCTCACCACCAAAAAAGTCCATCTCCGTTCCATCATCCACGAGCTGCTCTGGTTCCTGAAAGGCGACACGAACATCGCGTACCTGAAGGAGAACGGCGTGACGATCTGGGACGAATGGGCGGACGAGAACGGCAACCTCGGCCCCGTGTACGGCTCGCAGTGGCGCTCCTGGCCCGCGGCAGACGGAAGGCACATCGATCAAATTACGCAGGTCATCGAGCAGATCAAAAAAAATCCTGACTCGCGGAGGCTGATCGTGAGCGCATGGAATGTTGGCGAGATCGACAAGATGAAATTGCCGCCCTGCCACGCGTTCTTCCAGTTCTACGTGGCCGGCGGAAAGCTCAGTTGCCAGCTTTACCAGCGCAGCGCGGATATTTTCCTGGGCGTGCCGTTCAACATCGCGTCGTACGCGCTGCTCACGATGATGGTGGCGCAGGTCACCGGTCTCGAAGCCGGCGACTTCGTGCACACGCTCGGCGACGCGCATTTGTATTCCAACCACATCGAGCAGGCCAACCTCCAGCTCTCCCGTGATTTCCGCCCGTTGCCGGTGATGAAGCTGAATCCCGCGGTGACGAATATTTTCGATTTCAAATTCGAAGATTTCACGCTCGAAGGTTACGACCCGCACCCGCACATCAAGGCGGTCGTGGCTGTTTAAAAAAACAAAAAACAAACAGGCAAAATCCAAAACCTTAAAGCGTCTCTTTTCCAGTTTGGGATTTGATCGTTTGGTTTTTTTGAAATTTATATGAAGATATCAATCGTCGTCGCAGCTGCCGAGAACAACGCCATCGGCAAAGACAACCGCCTGATCTGGCGCCTGCCGAAGGACATCCGGTTCTTCAAGGAAAAGACCATCGGCCATTGCATCCTCACCGGCCGGAAAAATTACGAATCCATCCCCGACGCGTTCCGCCCGCTGCCCGACCGCACGAACATCGTCGTCACCCGCCGGAAAGATTACCAGGCCCCCGGCGCCATCGTCGTGCATTCCATCGACGAAGCCATCGCCAAAGCCAAAGCGCTCGGTGAAGAGGAGCTCGCCGTCATCGGCGGCGGTGAAGTGTACCGCGAAATATTGCCGAAAACAGACATCATCTGGATGACCCGCGTGCACCATTCCTTCCCCGATGCCCACACGTTTTTCCCGCCCATTGATCCCGCAGAATGGAAACTGACCTGGCAGGAAGCGCATCCCGCCGATGAAAAGCATGCCTACGCGTACACCTTCGAGAAATACGAACGCCTGGAAAAGTTAAACAGGTAATCGGTAATTAAGTAATTTAGGCATAGCCAAGCCTAGCACCTAACACTAATACCTGCATTCCCTAATTACTCCACATCATGAAAAAACTTTTTCTCACTTCCTTCGGCATTTTGATCGTGCTCATCGGTTTTATCGCCATTCTTTATTTCCTTCCCTGTAAAGACGGCGCATGCTGCGGTGAAAAGCAAGGTCATTGTGCTGTTGATGGAAAACATAAAGGCTGCGAAAGTAAAGGCCACGGCTGTGATCCCGATAGCTATCGGGAAAAAGCCGGTTGCGAAAGAAAAGGTCACGGCTGCGAATCAAAAGGCAGCTGCGAACGCAAAGGTGATCATTGCGGCGACGGTCACGGAAAAATGCACAAGGAGATCCGCATCGAGATGCACGGCGACGGCGCTTGCGCACACGGTGAAATGGGAAAAGGTTGCGGACATGGTGAAATGGATAAAGCCTGTGGCGGACACGGTAAAATAGGTGCAGGCTGCGGCCACGGCAATCGGGAGGAAGGCGGCAAATGCATGATGCCCGGGATGGAAATGGGTTGCCCGATGATGAGCGGTTGCTGCTGCTGCATGATGATGCACGGCGGAATGATGCATAAAGGAATGTGCGGGATGGATTCCGTTGTGAAGAAGGACAGCGTGGTGATTATCCGGAAATAGAGGATGAACATCATCGCTCAATCACGCCTTTTTTTCCTGTTGACAATCCCGTTTTTCTTTACCTGTACATCGGGTGAAAGAGAAAAAAATACAGCAGGATTGATCGAGATCAATTGGATGATACGCAGTGCTGTCGTGCAACTCGATCGTTCATCAATGGCGAACTATGATAAGATCAAGCGGTGGGAAGCTGGAGACAGGATCGATGCAAAAGATTATGAAAGGCTGCTCTTTGTTCGGAAAATGGTACAGGAGATGCGCAATTACCTGCGAAGTACCGGCTCGGAGATGATTTCAAGGATAGAAGGCATCGACCAACGTGCAGGAGATACATTGCACCTGGTATATCTTACCGATCCAATGAATACGGCTTTTGTAAAGGCTTATATGATTGACGAAGGAACTGCCTTAATGCTGAAAGATAAAATGATTGAACTGGAAAAAGTATTAATCAATGCGCCAGGATATAAGCAGAACGATTATTACCGAAAGGTTGCTAATAACATGACGAATTACGAGGAAATGAATGGCGGAAAAAAGTGGGAAGTCGAGATATTTAGCGAAAAATCGCTGCTCGAAACGCTCACCATTCTTGAATCCCTCGACCTTCGTATCGTCAGCGCCGAGAACCAGATTTTGCAGGATTATATCCTTGTAAAAGAAACAGAAATAGCTTCCGACACGCTTATCAAATAGAACGGAAACAACACCCTCGTTTTCTCATATCTTAAGTCTCTCCATGGCCTGTGGTAATAAAAAAAATCCCGGCCTGAACCGGGATTTTCCTTACGTGCGGCAGTTGTTAACAACCGGCCGCACGGGTGGCTACGCCACCTTCAATTTCTCCATCTTCGCCTTGCTCAATTTTTCTTTCGCATAGTCGAGCGTGATGTGCAGGCGCTTGATGTTCTGCTCCGAAGGAATATCGTACATCGCATCGATCATCACAGCTTCGCAGATGGAGCGCAGGCCGCGGGCGCCGAGCTTGTATTCCATCGCTTTCAGCACGATGTGGTCGTACACGTCGTCGTCGAAGGAAAGTTTTACGCCGTCCATGTCGAACAGGCGCATGTACTGTTTCACCAGCGCGTTCTTCGGCTCGGTGAGGATCAGGCGGAGCGTTTCCTGGTCGAGCGGGTTGAGGTAGGTGAGCACCGGCAGGCGGCCGATCAGCTCGGGGATGAGACCGAACGATTTCAGGTCCTGCGGAACGATGTACTGCAGCAGGTTGTCGCGGTCGACCACGGCTTCCTCGCTCTTGGGCGTGTAGCCGATGGTTTGTGTTTTGATGCGGCGCGCAATTTTTTTCTCGATGCCGTCGAATGCGCCTCCGCAGATGAACAGGATGTTCTTCGTATTCACCTGGATCATTTTCTGCTCCGGGTGTTTGCGGCCGCCCTGCGGCGGAACGTTGACGACGCTGCCTTCGAGCATTTTCAGCAGGGCCTGCTGCACGCCTTCCCCGGAAACGTCGCGGGTGATGGACGGGTTGTCGCTCTTGCGCGCAATTTTATCGATCTCGTCGATGAAGACGATGCCGCGCTCGGCGGCGTTGGTGTCGTAATCGGCGGCCTGCAGGAGGCGGACAAGTATGCTTTCCACGTCTTCGCCCACGTAGCCGGCTTCCGTGAGCACGGTTGCGTCGGCAATGCAGAACGGCACGTTGAGCAGCTTGGCGATCGTGCGGGCAAGAAGTGTTTTGCCCGTTCCCGTTTCACCCACAAGCACGATGTTCGACTTGTCGATCTCGATCTCCTCCACGTTTTTCTTCCCCGGCTTCTGGGCGATGCGCTTGTAATGGTTGTAAACCGCTACCGAAAGCACCTTTTTCGCCTGCTCCTGGCCGATCACGTATTCGTCGAGGTGACGCTTGATCTCCGCGGGCTTCAGCAGCGTAAGCGCCGAGCTGATGGCCTGGTTCTTCTTCGCGTCCTGCTCTTCCCGCACGATACGATACGCCTGCTGGATGCACTGGTCGCAGATGTGTCCCTGGATGCCGGCAATCAGGACGAGCGTGTCCTGCTTGTCGCGCCCGCAGAAGGAGCAATGAATGTGGTTTTCTTTCGTGGCCATGGTGAAGGGGAGCCTTACTTTACATAAAACGGGTAATCCAATACTAAAGTTACAACATTCAGCAGCGCGGCAGCGGGCGGGTGGGGGGGGGGGGGGGTGTTTTTAACCCCGGCCCCCCACCCGCCGCCTGCTAACCGCGACTTATTTAGAGCGGCGCTCGAGGATCTCGTCGATCATGCCGTATTCTTTGGCTTCGGCGGCCGTCATCCAGAAGTCGCGGTCGCTGTCGGCCCATACCTTGTCGTAAGTCTGGCCGCTGTGCTTGGCGATGATCTCGTACAGCTCTTTCTTGAGCTTTGCGATCTCGCGGGCAGTGATCTCGATGTCGGAGGCCTGACCTTCGGCGCCGCCGAGAGGCTGGTGGATCATGACGCGGGCGTGGGTGAGGGCGGTGCGTTTGCCTTTTTCACCGGCGCACATGAGCACAGCGCCCATGGATGCGGCCATCCCGGTGCAGATCGTGGCCACGTCGGGCTGAACGATCTGCATCGTATCGTAAATGCCCAGGCCGGCGTAAACCGATCCGCCCGGGGAGTTGATGTAGATCTGGATGTCTTTCTTCGCGTCGACCGACTCGAGGAAAAGCAGCTGGGCTTGGATGATGTTGGCCACCTGGTCGTTGATGCCGGTTCCCATGAAGATGATGCGGTCCATCATCAAACGGGAGAACACGTCCATCTGCGCCACGTTCAGCTGGCGTTCCTCGATGATGTAAGGTGTCATCGACATGCGCGGGCCTACAGCCGATACGTAATGATCGAAGGTGAGACTGTTGATGCCGTGGTGCTTGACGGCGTATTTGCGGAATTCGTTGTTGTCGAACATAAAGGGTCGTTTATGGTTATGCGATTGAGTTGACAAATTAGGTGCCGTCCCTTCAATTCCACGGACGGACTGCCACAATGGCCGTTATCCCGCCAGGAACTCTTCGTAGGAGACCTCTTTCGGCGTGATCGTGCATTTTGTGCGGTAAAGCATCATCAGCTTTTCGGCGTAGAGCTCTTCGAACACTTTTTTCGCCTCTTCTTCTTTCGCCAGCACGCGTTTCGCCGTGTCGTTCAGCTCGTCGTCGCTCACTTCATCGGGGTTGCGTCCATACTTGGCGAAGTTGGCGCGGAGGATGTTCTTCACATGCTCGGCCGCTTCTTCCGACGTTACCTTGATGTCGTTGTCGCGGATCAATTTATTTTCGATGAGCTGCCAGCGGAGCTGGCGGGCGTACATCGGGTATTCGGTTTCCACCTGGTCGATGGTCACCGGCTTTTCATTGGCAGCCACCAGCCAGCGCTTCAGGAATTCGTCGGGCAGGCTGAGGTTGGTCGTTTCGAGGAGCTTTGCCGAAATGTCATTGCGCAGGCGCTGTGCGGCGTCGCGGGAGAACATGCCGCGGAGCTCGTCGGCGATCTTCGCGCGGAATTCTTCCGGTGAATTAACGGCGCCCGGTCCGTAAATTTTGTCGAACAGTTCCGGGGTCAGCTCAGCGGGTTCGAGGCGGCTGATGCTTTTCACCGTGAAGCGGAATTTATTCGTCAGCCCTTCCGCCTGCTGCGGCTCGATGCCCAGCCTGGAAGCCAGGTCGGCCGGGTTTGCGGAGATCTGCTTCGGCTCAAGGTCGAATTTGTCCCCGGCTTTTGCGCCCACGAGCATTTTCTGCTCTTCTTTCACCGGCTTGTCGAGGAAAATGGTGGAGGATTTGAAGATGCCGCCCGGAACGATCTCGCCGTTCGCGTCCAGCTCTACGAAATCGCCGTAAATAAGGTCGCCGTCCTCTGCCGTGTCGGCCGGGCCGATCTTGCCGTAGCGGCGGGTCATATCGCTTACATAGCCGTCGATGAGCTTGTCTTCGATGCGCACCACGTATTCGTTGAAAGCGAGTGAAGAATCGAGGTTCAGCGTAAACTGCGGCGCCAGGGCCATGTCGAACTGGAATTCGAACTCCTGCTGGTTTTCGATGTCGACATTGTTGTTTTCCGGCTTGGGCAGCGGGTTGCCGAGCACGTCCAGCTTTTCATCCTGGATGAACTTGTACAGCGAATCGGAAAGGATGCGGTTGAGCTCCTCGGCGAGCACGGATTTCCCGTACATCTTGCGCACGAGCGAGGGCGGCACCTTGCCGGGCCTGAAGCCGGGCATGCTGGCGCGTTTCTGGTAGGTTTTGAGCGCCTGTTCGACACGGTCGGTGTAGTCGGCCGGTCCGACTTTTACTTTCACGACAGCATTAAGGTCGTCGATCAATTCTTTGGTGATGTCCATTCTTGGAAATTATAAATGTTGAATGATGAACCCGGCCTGGAATGGGGCAAAGGCCCGTTATTTTTCATTTACCATCCGGAATTCCTCATTCCCCTTTCGGGGGAGCGCAAAGATACGACAATTCGGGGGGATAGGGGATTAGGGGATTGGGGTATTAGGGGGATTAAAAAATCAGAAAATCGGGGTTAAAGAAATGCCCCCAATCCCCCAATCCCCTAATCCCTCAATCTCCCAGTCCCTCAACACCCAAAATGCCACTTATGAAATAAAAACAACCACTTATAGAGCCTTCCCCGCCCCTTGAGTATAAAAATGACCTGCCGGCGGCTCCTGCACTACTTTTGCACCACAATTTAAATCGGCAGCTGCGAGCCGTCGATAAAAAAATGGCCAAAGAAGCAGTATTGCAAACGGTGTGGTTGGGACTGGGCGAAGACGGGATTCTCCGCATTCGCATCCTCGAAAATGCGACGATCACTATTGAACAGGCGAAGCTCCAGGAGCAGACCATCCGCCGCCTTATCGGCGACAGCCGCGTCCCCGTGCTGATCGACGCGCGTGAACCTTATTCCTGGGAAAAGGAAGCGCAGCAATACATCGCCGATCACGCCGCTTCCTACCGCATCGCCACCGCCGTGATCACCAGCAATCCCGTGTCGAGGCTCATCACCAACACGTACGTGAGCATTTTCAAGCCTTCGTATCCCGTAAAGCTGTTTACGGAGGAAAGTAAAGCGATCGAGTGGCTGAAAGGTTTCAAAGATCCCGACTGAGCGCTAAAAAATTCAAAGATTCAATCGCTCCTCGTCTGCGACGAGTCTTGCTATTCAAAATTCAAAATTGAGTTGAATTTTCAAACCGATCTCAATTTTGAATCTTGAATAGCGATTGCGAAGCACAGCGATTGAATCTTTGAATTTTTTCTTCGGGCTTAATTCTTCCTGTAAGAAGCGATCAGCTCGAAGCGCGGGATCTGCACTTCAAAACTGCCACCGTCGGCTTCACGGACGAAAAGATACGTTCCGTGCATGCTGCCGATCTCGGAGTTGAGGTTGCAGGCGGATTCGTATTCGTAGTGATCACCCGGCTTGAGCACCGGCTGTTGTCCCACGACACCTTCGCCTTCCACTTCCTGTCCTGTTCCGGCCGCGTCGAAAATGAACCAGTGACGGCGCAGGAGCTGAACCGTGTAGTCGCTGTTGTTCTCGATGCGGATGCGGTAAGAGAAAAAATACTGGCGCTGCTCGGGCCGGGAATAGACTTCCTGGTACTGACTTTCAACGCTGATTTTTATTCCATGCGTGACACGTGTGGCCATGATACGCGAGGTTGGTTTTGCAAGTTTACCCCTGATAATTGTTAAAAACAATGACTTCGGGGGAAAGGTTGTTAACAATGAGGTTGTGGGAAAGACGGAAAATTCAACAATTCAAAGATTCGAAAAGAAAAGGGAAAGTATATTTTGAATCTTTGAATTGTTGAATAGTAAGGCTCAGCGTAGCTGAGACGAACGATTGAATTGTTGAATTCTACAATCGTGAGTTCGTTCGCTTCACGGCAACCAGTTCATCCACCCATGATCCTTGTTTTCGATAATAAACGAGGATCATGTAATCGTTCTCCGTTTCCTGGTGCATGCCTTCCACGTAAAAATCGTCGGCCGCGTTGTCCTTGTCGCCGAGCTTGACGTATTGGTAATTGTAATAACCTTGCTTCAGGTAAAGTTTCGCTTCGTAGCCGCGTCTTCCGTAGTTGTACGTCATGCGGTTGTCGGGGCGGCACTGCCAGTCGCTGAATGCGCCGAACACGTAAATGTTCCCGTCTTTTTCCGGGATGGGCCACGCGAGAAAAAAATGCACCCAGCAATAATCGGCGTCTAAATTATTTTCACCGCCGTCCTGCGTTTCCACCATGAAACGCCCGTTGATGTCGTTCTTGTTCAGGTATTGCTTGTAGGTGCGGCGCTCGTCGGTGGCGAGGTACACGTGTGAAATGTTCACGCTGTCGCGCTCGATCTTTTCGATGGGCTCGGGACCGTAACGAAGACTGCGCGTGTTGAAAAAACGGAATTCATTTCCGCCGCGGAATACGTTCCCTTCTTCGAGGTCGAACACGAGCTGCTGGTCTTTCACGAACTGCGGCGTCATCCCGCTCAGCGCATTGTCCCAGCGGTTGTTCTGCAGGATCACGGGAATAAGCTCTGCGAACGGGTTGGTCACTTCCGTAGAATTGAAGTTGATCGTGAAATCGACTTCCTGCTTGAAATGCTGGTCGGCCACGATCGTCGCCTGGTGCACGCGCACGTCTACCGAAACTTTTTCTTCGAACACCATGAAGCGCCGCGTGAACGCAAGGTTCTCGTGGTTGTTGTCGCTGAACACTTCGAGCACGTAATTGCCCGACTTCAGCAGCTTCACGTTCTCATCCGGGAAAGAAACGGTGTAGTGCGTGTATTTCTGGATCGGTGAGCGTGAAAGGCGGTAATCGGAAATGGGATTATCGGCGAAACCGTCCATGTATTCCGAAACGAGGATGTTCGACGGCTCCCACTTCGCGTCGCAATGGTGAATGGCGAAGCTGTACACTTTGTAATCGCCGTCGAGGTCGTCGAAATCGAGGAACAATTTATCCGTCGTGTTCAGCTTGATGATCGCCGGCGCGAGGTTGCCCGGGTTCGAGCTCAGCACTATGGTCTTGATGTTCGGCGAATAAATACGGTCTTCGTAACGGAGCGTCTTTACGGAAAAATAATCGGTGCTGTCGGCGAAAAGGGCGGTGGAGAAGAAAAGAGCCAGCAGGACGAAAAATGTACGATTTACGATGTACGATTTGCGATTTGAATCTTGAAAATAAAATGGGGTTTTCATCGGGTCTTTCATATCAGAAATCATTCCAGATCTTCCTTCAATCGTAATTCGTACATCGTAATTCGTAAATCCATTTACTCCAGCGGCAACAACTGCCCCGTCCCCAGCTGCGTGTTCTGGATGGACGCCGGGTTTCCCCTGTAATAAACGTTCCCGCTTCCCCCGATCTCGGAGATGAGGAGGTTTGTGGGGCAAACGGTGATCTTGCCGGTGGTGCGCGTGTAGATCCAGGTGTACGTGTTCGTGCATTCGTCGGTGATCGTGAAGCCGGTGCCGATGGTGTAGATGATGATCTCGTCGCAGTTTCCTTTGAGCGTCACGTCGCCCACGCCATGCTGGTGGACGAGCACGCGCCCGTCGCCCACCAAAAAGTTGATGTCGCCCGATCCGTTGATGTCGAGATCGATCTCGCCCGAGGTGCAGGGATTCGTGTTCGAGATGATGCCGGTGCCTTTCGAGCGGATGGTGTGAAACTGGCCGGGCGTGTAATGGATGTGCACGTTCACGGGGATGTCGTACTTGCGGGTGAAATTGCATTTGTTGTCGTTCCGGATGCGCAGTTCGTCGCCGGTCATTTCCGTCTTCACCAGCTTCACGAGATTTTCCCCGGCCTCCACTTCGATCAGCTGAATGGTGTCTTCGGTAAAAATGAGGTTCACGTTGTCTTCTACAAAGACGTTGCGGAACTCCGGGAGTTGCCTCGTTTCCGTGATCACGTCGCCCGTGCGCTTGAAGCAGTCGCAGGCGTTTTCCTTTTTACAGGTGATTCCTGGAAATGTTGCCGCAGCAAAAACGATGTAGAATAGAAAGCGTTTCATGTCAAAATCTCCACCCGAGACCGGCTTCCCAGTATTCGGCTTTTGCAAAATGGGTTTTCAATGTAAAGTTCAGCACCACGTGCTCTCCTGCAAGATAGCGGATCCCGAAGCGATTGTAAATGGGGCCGTTCTCCGTGTATTTCGAATAGATGTAAACGCCGAATTCCCCCGGCAGCGACACGCGCCCCAGCACCAGCTCGTAGCAAAATTTTACGCCCGGCTGCAGCGCCACGAACGCGCCGGCATCCACGTCGAGCGAGTCGTACACGATCTTGTGGTGAATGGCCTGGCTGTACATCACGTCCACGCCGCCGCCGAAGCGATGTTTGCGCGAAGTCTGTCTCATGAAATACGTCAGCACGTTCGCCACGCCGAAGCGGCTTCCTCCCGGCGGATCGATGTCGTTTGCGCCGAATACGGCCAGCGCGCTGAAATGCCATTTCCCCGCGGCGAGCAGGGTGTCGATGGCTGCGCCCTGGTACGGTCGATATTCCGGGTAAAAAGGAGAATTCTTGTTATGCACAACGAAATGATAGCCTACGTTCACCATCGGCAGGTTGATGCCGAGGTTGGGCAATCGCGCGGCGCCGTTGGAAAAGTGCGTGAGGCCCAGCCCGAGCTCGAGGCAGCTGCTATTTCCTGTCGTCCACATCCCGTTCAGCCGCAACGAAAAGCACGTGTTGAGGTGCGAACCGATGGCGATGTTCTTGTGGTTTTCGAGCGGGTCGAACGACTTCGTCAGCCAGCCGATTCCCCAGCCGTAACGCATGTGCAGCTTGAAATTCCGTTTGTATTTCCCCAACGGAAAATTAATGTACGGGTAAAGCCCGATCGCGCTTCCCAACTGGTCCGGGTTGCCCAGCGGAATGTAATGCAGCGCAATCCCCGAGCCCGGGAAATGGAACGCACGGTGCCAGGAGCGTGTGCCGTCGGCCGTTTTCCACACGTCCACCTCGAACGTGGTGAGGTTCTGCTTCACGAGGTGCCCCATGTTGTAGCGGTGGCTCCAGAGAAACCCGTACTGCGCGCTTACGCCTGCGTAATAGCGAGGCTCGATGGTGCGTGCCAGCTCCTCCCGCTGCGCAGAGATCTGCGGGCTGAAGAGAACAGTTGCAAGCACGAGGACGAGGGCTTTCATCGGGGAATGTAAATTTAGGTATTAGGTTTTAGGTTTTAGGTGTTAGGTTGTGGGTAAAATAACCCGGAAATCGTCTACCTGGCACCTAAAACCGAATACCTAAAACCTAAGTCCTAAAACCTAAGTCCTAAAACCTAAGCCCTAAAACCTAAGTCCTAAAACCTAAGTCCTAATACCTAATTTCACCCCATGAATTCACTCGAACAGAAAAAAGAAGCCTTCGCCCGCATGCTCACCATCATGGACGAGCTGCGCGCGCAGTGCCCGTGGGATAAAAAACAAACGCTGGAAAGCCTGCGCCACCTGACGATCGAGGAGATGTACGAACTGGGCGACGCGATCCTGGAGAAGAACATGACCGGCATCAAAAAAGAGCTGGGCGACGTATTGCTGCACATCGTTTTTTATGCGAAGATCGCTTCCGAGACGGGCGACTTCGATATCGCCGACGTGATCCACGCGGAATGCGACAAGCTCGTTTCGCGCCACCCGCACATTTATGGTGATGTGAAAGTGGAGAACGCCGACCAGGTTTCAGAGAACTGGGAACGCATCAAGCTGAAGGAAAAAGATGCGGTGACGGAAAGCGGTTTTCGCTCGGTGCTCAACGGCGTGCCGGTGGGATTGCCTGCCGTGGTGAAATCGTGGCGCATCCAGGAGAAGGCGCGCGCGGCGGGGTTCGACTGGGAAAAGCCGGAGGAAGTGTGGGGGAAAGTGCAGGAAGAGTTCGGTGAATTGCGGGAAGAAGTGGAAAAGAACAGCCCGAAGGAAAAGCTCGAGGACGAATTCGGCGACGTGCTGTTTTCGCTGATCAACTACGCGCGCTTCCTCGGCGTCAACCCGGAAGATGCGCTGGAAAGAACGAACCGGAAATTCATCAAACGTTTCCAGTTCCTCGAGCGGGAATCGCAGAAGGACGGGAAAAAGCTGGAGGACATGTCGCTGGCGGAAATGGACGTGTACTGGAACCGGGCGAAGCTCGAATAAATATACATGGGACTTTTTAACCTCTTCGGCGGAAAAGCGGCGCGGCAGCCCGACGTGATGATCGAGGTCAAAGACCGTTGCGGGATATTGATCAACACGCAGGCGGGCGACAATTCCTACCTCTGGATCGTGCAGCCGTTCTGGAACACCGGCCAGCCGGTCGTCGTCAACGGCCCCGACCGGAAGATCCGCGCGACCATCGTGCTCAACGGCATTGCAGGAGGCTGCCTCCCGCTCACCTCGCTTTTAGCCGCAGATAAAAATATTCCCGCAGACAAAATCCTTGTCGCCGATCCGCAACGTCCGCACGACTGGCATCCTGCGTACACCACGGAACAGCAGGCCGGCATCAACAAGCTGGTGAGGGCGCAGCCGCTGCTGCCCCATATTTCCGTCGGCGAACTGGACGTATTCCACAAGGCCGGCGATCACTTTATATGCGTCCGTTTTTTCAACCGGGAAACCGCGCGGGAGACTGTGATTTTTGCCGGGGCGGGAATTCACGTCGAGCACTATAGCGCGCAGTTGAAAGACGATCCTGACGTGTGGCTGGTGGGGAGCTTCGACGATGAAAAATTGAAGGGAACGCTCGGCGCCTTTTTCAGCCTGTACGACCGGCTGCATACGTTCCTGTTGCTGGATACGGTTTCCGCCAACCGTCCTTCGCTGGCTTATGCGCAGGCGTTCAATGCGATGGGACTTACCGTTTACACGTCAGGCGAAGAGCAGCCGGCAGAATAGAATTATTCCCGTTGGGGAACGCACGCGCTTTTTTGAGGAAATTTTTCTCAGAAGCGCGTTTTTGTATTAATGGTAATTTCTTGATCCACAAGAGCTTGATTGTTTAGTTCAACATTTGATTGGCTAAAGGCAAGCGGGGAAAGATTCTGCGTAGTTGAACGAGATTCCCGTGTGTGCAGAAAGCAAGTGTTTAACTGATAATCTCGAGCGCCATGAAAGTCTTCGCTACCTGTGTGATGGTCTGGATAGCAGCCGTCTTCGCCCAGATCAACGGAACCAATCTTGATGAAGTTTCTTTAACTAAAAATCCCGACTCTTCCGTTCCCGCCAGTCTCAACGGGAAAACCTGGAAAATGAAACCCGGCGCCGCGTGGGCCGGTTACGAGAACGGCCAGAAGAACTGGTACAAACTATTCAAAAATGCAGACGGCCTGCTGATGCTTTTCACATCGAACGACAGCCTGAATTATAACCTGTCGAAAAGCGGCACCTGGTACGATAAAGACGGCCGCGCCATCCGCATCGGCAAAGACCGCAGGCTCGTATGCTCCACCGACAGCCGCACCTGGCTCCCGCTCGCCGAAGGCATCTGGCAGGACGCCAATACCGAATTCTTCATGCTCGACAAAGACGCTTCACTTTGGAAAATGGAAAAAGAGCCGGAAGTGAACGAAGAAGACGCGCAGCAGCCGGAACGGGTGGTACGTGGACAGTGAAAAAAGTTGTCGGTTGTCAGGGGGTGTCGGTTGTCGGTCTGCGGTTGCCGGTCACAGTAGAAATGACGGAAACCGCAGATCGACAACTGAAGCGGCAAAGCCGCGACCGACAACCCCGGACAACCGACAACCCCTGACAACCGACAACCCCTGACAACCGACAACCCCTGACAACCGACAACCCCTGACA
>CBIHOC010000032.1:0-60428 GCA_966211705.1 uncultured Chryseobacterium sp. | reverse complement strand
AGATCACCGACGTGAACGGTTGCACAGGAACAGTAACGGCAACCGTAACACAACCGACATCGCCGGTTTCCGGCACAACGGTTGTCACGAACGTTGCCTGCTTCGGCGGAAGCAACGGCGCGATCAACCTCACGCCAACGGGCGGAACAGGACCGTACACGTTCAACTGGCTGCCCTCAGGCCCGACCACTGAAGACCGCACCGGTCTCACCGCAGGAACTTATTCCGTTCAGATCACCGACGTGAACGGTTGCACAGGAACAGTAACGGCAACCGTAACACAACCGACATCGCCGGTTTCCGGAAGCACGGTTGTCACCAACGTCTCCTGCTTCGGCGGATCAAATGGCGCCATCAACCTCACACCTTCCGGTGGAACGGGACCGTACACGTTTAACTGGCTGCCTTCCGGGCCGACCACTGAAGACCGCACCAGCCTCACCGCAGGAACTTATTCCGTTCAGATCACCGACGTGAACGGTTGCACAGGAACAGTAACGGCAACCGTAACACAACCGACATCGCCGGTTTCCGGAAGCACGGTTGTCACCAACGTCTCCTGCTTCGGCGGATCAAATGGCGCCATCAACCTCACACCTTCCGGCGGAACAGGTCCGTACACATACAACTGGCTGCCTTCCGGACCGACCACTGAAGACCGCACCGGTCTCACTGCAGGAACGTATTCCGTTCAGATCACCGATGTGAACGGTTGCACAGGAACGGTAACGGCAACTGTCACACAGCCGCCTGCAATCGTCGTCACACCTGTTTCGCAGACCAACGTTTCCTGCAACGGCGGAAGCAATGGTGCTGCATCTGTAACTGCTTCCGGCGGTGCAGGCGGATTCACCTACGACTGGACACCGGGCAACCCGACCGGCGATGGCACTGCCAGCGTAACCGGCCTCACCGCAGGCACGTGGACGGTGACGGTAACCGATGCAAACGCTTGCACGGCAACTGCCACGTTCAACATCACACAACCGCCGGTAATCGCAGTCACGCCTGTTTCTCAGACCAACGTTTCCTGCTTCGGCGGTTCAAACGGTGCTGCATCTGTAGCAGCAACGGGCGGCGCAGGTGGTTTCACTTACAACTGGACACCGGGCAGCCCGACAGGCGACGGCACCAGCAGCGTGACCGGCCTCACCGCAGGCACGTGGACAGTAACCGTTACCGATGCAAATTCCTGCACGGCAACTGCAACGTTCAATATCACGCAACCGCCGGTAATGACGATCGTTCCGACACAGATCAACGTTTCCTGCAACGGCGGCTGCAACGGCAGTGCAGCTGTTTCAGTTACCGGCGGAACACCGGGCTACACCTATTCATGGGCACCGTCCGGCGGCACTGCAGCTTCTGCAACAGGACTTTGCGCAGGCGGCTACACGGTTACCGTAACGGATGCCAACGGCTGCACCACCACGCAGACGTTCATCATCACACAACCGACCCCGATCATCGTCACAGGCACGGTAACGAACGTTTCCTGCTTTGGCAACTGCAACGGCAGCATCACCTCGGCAGTTACCGGCGGAACACCGGCTTACACGTACAGCTGGGCTCCCTCCGGCGGAACTTCCCCTGCGGCAACAGGTCTCTGCCCGGGTACTTATACGCTTACCGTAACGGACGCAAACGGTTGCACTGCCACACAATCATTCGCAGTTACCGAGCCGGCAGCGCTTACCGACACGATCACGTCAACTAACGTTACCTGCTTCGGCGCGAATGACGGTTCAGCTACAATTACGCCCGCCGGCGGAACCGCTCCGTACACCTATATGTGGACACCCGGAAACGTAACCACCGCAACGTACAGCAACCTTTCGGACGGCTGTTATTTCGTGACGGTTACTGACGCAAACGGTTGTGTCATCACAGAATCGGTTTGCATTACAGAACCTGCGGTGCTTGCTGCAACTGCTTCGGCCACTTCCGCGAGCTGCAACGGTTCCAGTGATGGTACCGCGACGGCAACCGTGACTGGCGGAACCGCACCTTACACCTACGCATGGTCGCCGGGCGGTGCGACGACTGCGACGGCAACCGGTCTCGCAGCAGGAACATACACCTGCGTAGTTACCGATACGAACAGCTGCACCGTTACAGTAACAGTAACCATTACCGAGCCCGCTGCGATCATCGCAACCGTTTCAGCGACGAACGTTACCTGCAACGGAGCGTGTGATGGAACTGCAACCGTTGTGGTTACAGGCGGAACTGCGCCATACACTTACAACTGGGCGCCGGGCGGACAAACCACATCGACGGTTACCGGTCTCTGCGCAGGAACGTACTCGATCATTGTCACGGATGCAAACGGATGCATGGTGACACTTACGGTAACGATCACAGAACCTGCTGCGCTTACTGCGACGACCATGCAAACCGACGTGGCCTGCTTCGGCGGCAACACCGGCGATGCAATGGTAATGGTCAGCGGCGGAACAGCTCCGTATACCTACAGCTGGGCGCCGACGGGCGGTAACGCTGCAACGGCTTCCAGCCTTGCAGCAGGATCGTACACCGTCACCGTCACCGACGACAACGGCTGCGCACTTTCACAAACCTTCACGATCACGCAGCCTTCTTCACCGGTCGATACGGTGAACGTGAGCCAGGTGAATGTTTCCTGCAATGGCGGAAACGACGGTTCGGTCACGGTCAATGCCACCGGCGGAACAGGTCCTTATTCCTATAGCTGGTCGAGCGGCGGAACGGGCAACACGGAAAGCAACCTCGCTGCCGGAATGTACACCGTTACGATCACCGACGCGAACAGTTGCACCGCGAGCCACGTATTCCAGGTGGCGGAACCGGCAGTGCTTGTCGCAATAGTATCGCCTGTGAACGTTTCCTGCTTCGGTGCGTGCGACGGATCGGCAACGGTTGTTGTGACCGGCGGAACTGCACCGTACACATACATGTGGTCGCCCGGCGGACAAACGACACCGGCGATCAACGGTCTGTGTGCCGGAACGTACACCTGCACGGTGACGGACGCAAACGGCTGCATGACGACACAGACGGTAACGGTCACCGAACCGGCACAGTTGCTGGTAACGGTTACTGCTGTCACCAATCCTTCGTCCTGCGGAAACACCGACGGTGCGATCGATATCACGGTGACAGGCGGCACGCCGGGTTATACGTTCCTCTGGAGCAATAACGACACGAACGAAGATCCTGCAAACCTTGCTGCCGGTGTGTACAACGGTACCATCACCGACACGACCGGTTGCACGGTATCAACCGGATCGATCACGCTGAACGATCCGAGCGCGCCTGTTGTAACGCTTGATCTTGCCATCGACTCTGCCTGCAGCAACATGCCCGGCCTTATCACGCTGAGCGGCGAATCTCCTGCCGGCGGTACATGGAGCGGCACAGGCGTATCCGGCAACACGTTTGACGCGGCAGCAGCCGGCCCCGGAACCCACATGATCACCTACACTTTCGTCGACTCAGCCGGCTGCACAGGATTCGCAGTCGACACGATGACCGCGTGGATCTGCATGGGCATCGCGGCGAATGAGCAAACCACGACCTGGACCATTTACCCCAACCCGTCTTCGGGCGAGGTAACGCTGCTCCCGGCGAATGGAATGACAGGAAATGCCGTGGTCGAAATTTTCTCGATCGAAGGCAAGCTGATCCTCGCCGGGCAGCATAATGCCGGCAAGGCGATCCGTATAGACATGACCGGTCAGCCGGTGGGCGTTTACCTGGTGCGGATCACAACTGAAAACGGCACTTCGGTAAGCCGCCTGGTCAAACAATAAATCGCTGATCTTCAGCAACTGGCAGGGGCGACCGGAAGGCCGCCCCTGTTCATTTTTAATCGGTGCGGTTGTTTTCCAGTTCCGGTTTTTTCTTCGTAAGTTTGCGCCCCATTAGCAGGCTCAAGCACTCTTAACCACTTGATCCTAAACCAATAACATCTCTATGAACGAATCAATAATGTACGTTGTCCCGGCGCTCGGTATCCTGGGACTGCTCGTAATGGCAATTAAAGCTGCCTGGGTTTCAAAACAGGACGCCGGTGACGCAAACATGCAGGAGCTGGCCGGCTATATCGCCAAAGGTGCAATGGCTTTCCTCAAGGCCGAATGGAAGATCCTCAGCTATTTTGTGGTCGTCGCCGCCGCGCTGCTCGCATGGAGCGGAACAGTGCACGAGGTCAACGGCATTAAGATCCACTCGCACTGGATCATCGCGGTAGCGTTCGTCATCGGCGCGGTATTTTCCGCAGTTGCGGGTTATATCGGGATGAAGATCGCGACGCGCGCAAACGTGCGCACCACGCAGGCCGCCCGTACGAGCCTGTCGAAAGCGCTCAAAGTTTCTTTCAACGGCGGAACCGTTATGGGTCTCGGCGTTGCAGGTCTCGCGGTGTTCGGCCTCGGCTCGCTCTTCATCGTGTTCTACACGATGTTCGCGAAAGACGGGATCGATCCCGAAGGCATGAAACGCGCCATTGAAGTGCTCACCGGCTTCTCCCTCGGCGCTGAATCCATCGCGCTGTTCGCGCGCGTGGGCGGCGGCATTTACACCAAAGCCGCTGACGTCGGCGCCGACCTCGTCGGTAAAGTGGAAGCCGGCATCCCGGAAGACGACGTGCGCAACCCCGCCACCATCGCCGATAACGTAGGCGACAACGTGGGCGACGTGGCCGGCATGGGCGCCGATCTTTTCGGTTCTTACGTGGCAACGATCCTGGCCACGATGGTGCTCGGACAGGAAACTTCAGCCGTGGGCGATAAGTTCGGCGGCCTCTCCCCCATTCTCCTGCCGATGGTCATCGCCGGCATGGGAATCGTATTCTCCATTATCGGAACATTCTTCGTTCGCATCAGCAACGAAAAAAGCAGCGTGCAGGCCGCGCTGAACCTCGGCAACTGGTCCTCGATCATTCTCACCACCATCGCATCGTATTTCCTCGTGATGTGGATGCTGCCTGAAAACATGGTGATCCGCGGATACGCGTTCACCAGCACGAACGTTTTCATCGCTATCGCGATCGGCCTCGTCGTCGGTGCGTTGATGTCGATCATCACGGAATATTACACGGCAATGGGCAAGGGCCCCGTTAATTCCATCATCCAGAAATCCGCAACCGGCCACGCCACAAACATCATCGGCGGACTTGCTGTGGGCATGCAGTCTACGGTCATGCCGATCATCGTGCTGGCCGCGGGCATCATGGCTTCTTATTATTTCGCAGGACTCTACGGTGTTGCGATCGCTGCTGCGGGCATGATGGCCACGACAGCCATGCAGCTCGCCATCGACGCATTCGGCCCGATCGCGGACAACGCAGGCGGTATCGCTGAAATGAGCCAGCTCCCCCCGGAAGTTCGCGAGCGCACCGACAACCTCGACGCAGTGGGCAACACGACCGCAGCAACCGGCAAAGGTTTCGCCATCGCATCTGCAGCGCTCACCTCGCTTGCCCTGTTCGCCGCATTCGTAGGCGTAGCAGGCATCAGCTCGATCGACATCTTCAAGGCGCCGGTGCTCGCAATGCTGTTCGTCGGCGGCATGATCCCGTTCATTTTCTCTTCCCTCGCGATCGCTGCGGTGGGACGTGCGGCAATGGACATGGTGAATGAAGTTCGCCGCCAGTTCCGCGAGATCCCGGGCATCATGGAATACAAAGCCAAGCCCGAATACGAAAAGTGTGTGGCCATTTCCACCAAAGCTTCCATCCGCGAAATGATCATGCCGGGCGCCATTGCGCTGCTGGTGCCGATCATCGTCGGTTTCGGGTTCAAAGGCATGTTCGCCAACGCCTCTTCTGCTGAAATGCTCGGCGGGCTGCTCGCAGGCGTAACCGTTTCAGGCGTGCTCATGGGCATCTTCCAGAACAACGCCGGCGGCGCATGGGACAACGCGAAAAAATCGTTCGAGAAAGGCGCTGTGATCAACGGTGAAACGTTCTACAAAAAATCGGAGCCCCACAAAGCCTCGGTCACCGGTGACACGGTCGGCGATCCGTTCAAAGACACGTCCGGTCCTTCGATGAACATCCTCATCAAGCTCATGTCCATCGTTTCACTCGTTATCGCTCCTTATATCGCAGTTCCGAACATGGCGAACGGCGGCGACATGACGGCCGGCCACGCTGCCTGCTGCGACAAACACGAAATGAAGTGCGACATGAGCAAGTGCGCAACCATGACGAAAGAAGAGTGCGCTGCGATGTGCGACAAGATGGCTTGCTCGCCCGAAGAGAAAGCGGAATGCATGAAGCTCGCCGGCACCGGCGGAGCAGCATGCTGCCAGGACAAAGCTTCCTGCGACCACCACGTCGCGACCGCATCCGCCTGCATGGACGGCTGCAGCAAAGGCTGCAAGGACAAGGCAGAATGCGAGAAGAACTGCGGCGCGACTTGTGCGGCGCATCATTAAATAGTTTAATTTCAGCAGAAAGCCTCCCGGGTCCCGGGGGGCTTTACTGTTTTTGTAATTTGCAGCACGCCCGTTATCATGCGCCCCTCCGAAAGAACCGCCACGTTTTACTTCGAGCTTGCCGCCCGGTGGTATGTATTTTTGTTGCTCAACATTTATGGCTGGGGAAAAATATTCGGAGGACAATTTTACCGCAATGGCCATCTTCCCGCTCCCCTCAGCGCAAAAACATTACAGCAGCTCAGCGGTTTCGAACTGGCGTGGACCTTCTTCGGGTACTCGTACAGCTACGTGCTTATCATCGGCATCACGCAGATTGCCGGCGCAGCACTATTGCTGTGGGACAAAACCAAGCTGATCGGCATTGCGGTCCTGCTCCCGGTGCTCGTGAATATTATCGTGGTCGACGCCTGCTTCGGTATTCCACGCGGAGCGCTGCTGAGCGCGTCGATTTATCTCTCGCTGCTCATCGCTGTGCTTTTCATCAACCGCGGAAAGGTAAAAGCTGCGCTGGCCATACTGCTCGCCTCGACAAAAGAAATCTCCAGCCTGAAGATGCGTTTCGTATCGATGCTCGTTGTTCTCATTATGCTGGCCGTTTTTTTCCTGCTGGAACAGCTTATACTGAACTTCGCGGGTCGATAATCAAAGATTCTCTTTATAACTTGCCTGTATGATCAGCCAGGATGCTTTTCGCAAGCTCGCCCTCTCCTTCCCCGACGCCGTGGAAGAACCGCATTTCGGAATCCCTTCGTTCAGGGTCAATAAAAAAGTTTTCGCCACGCTCTGGGAAAAAGAAAACAGGGCCATGGTAAGGTTATCGCTGATCGATCAATCGGTTTTTTGTTCGTATGACGAAAGCGTATTTTTTCCTGTGCCCGGCGGATGGGGAAAACAAGGCGCGACGTTTGTCGATTTGAAAAAGGTGAGGAAAGACATGTTCAAAGATGCGTTGACGACGGCGTATAAGTTGGTGACGGAGAAGCAGAAAAAGAAACATGGAAGAATAAAATGACAAGGACGAAAAACACCTAGTCAATGTATGTCGGCGGATGCACCACGGGAAAAAACAGGTAAGCGTCCACCTGGTCCCGCAGCCGGAAACGAACCGGGTACAATCCCCAATGCATATACGCCTTGTCTTCACCAATCCATCTCCACTTTTTCCGGGAGTTTTCAGGCAACACACATAAATAATTCCCCTTCCGCACCATCCGCATCTTCACAACCATTCCATCAAGACTATCGGCCTCCTGGATTTCATATGTTGTACGATTGGTGCGGTGAGCTTTTCCCCCGCCCATAAAACTACCTACGACAACATAGGATCGACCATACATGGCGTAAAGAAATGTTCCCATTGTTTTGCCGTATGGCATATCCATTATCGTCGCATTATTTTTGAACAGGTGCGTATTGTGCGCCCAGAGAATTAGTTTTTTCCCGGGATACATCTGCTCCCGGATGAAACGTACATTCAACGCCATTGCCGTATCGCGAAAAAAAGTCGCTACAGGCGTTTCATTCACATAACTCTGTGTATTTGCGGCAATAGAGCGCAATACCTGCGCCGCCACCAACGCATCGAGGCGATGCGCAGTATCTTTTATTCCCCGGCCGATCAATTCATCCAGCGCAGCAGCAGCTTCAAGGTACGTGCTGATATAAGGTTCGCGCCACTTCGAGCCGGGAGCAAACGGCAGATGCGGATATTTCTCGCCTTCCCGGAAACGCACATTGGAATCATTGGCCAGCTCGGCATCCATGCTGAAAATTTTTTCGGCAAGAGCAGAATCCGCCGGCAGCAAACATTGCCGGAGGAACCCGGGACGGCTTTTCGCCCCATACAATGAAGCGATCTGGATATCAAAACCTGTGATGTAAAGCGGATGCGAGGTTTTCCGCGAAGCGTGCGCATATTCAAACAAAGCGAGGAGATCAGGCGTGTGCCAGATGCGGTAAATTCCTCCGGCCAGGTGCTCTCCGGGAGAAGCCGTATCGTTTTTTCCCCACACGTATGCTTCATACAAAGGAGATTCGAATGCGAGCACGTCAAACCCATGCTCTTCGTGCAACCGCTTTACGAGACTGGCCCGCGCAAGATTCATTTCGGCGGCGCCATGGCTTTCTTCTCCCAGCCCGACGATCGCTGCATTCGTTATACGGGATGGCAGGGCAGTCTCCGCCCCGATCGTTCCGTCGACGAGGGGAAGGATTTGTTGTGCGGATGAAATAGCCGGGAGGAGTGTGAAAACAAACAGGATGATCCGTTTCATTTTCACAGAAAGCCCTTAAAACAACCCGTTGATCTCTGCGTTGATCTTGTTCATGATCTCGCCGAGGTGTTCGGGATTTTCGTGGAATTTATTTTCATCCACGTCCACGATCAGCAGCTTGCCTGATTCGTACGTGGAGATCCACGCCTCGTACCGTTCGTTCAGTCGCTTGAGGTAATCGATGCGGATCGCGTTCTCGTAATCGCGCCCGCGTTTCTGGATCTGTGAAACCAGCGTGGGCACGGATGCGCGCAGGTAAATGATGAGGTCCGGCGGGGCGATGAGCGATTCCATCAGGCGGAAAAGCGAAAAATAGTTTTCGAAATCACGCGTGGTCATTAATCCCATCGCGTGCAGGTTCGGGGCGAAAATATGCGCGTCTTCGTAAATCGTTCTGTCCTGGATCACGTTGCGGCCCGACTCGCGGATATCCTGCACCTGGGCGAAACGACTGTTGAGGAAGTAGATCTGGAGATTGAACGACCAGCGCTGCATGTCCTCGTAGAAATCGCTGAGGTACGGATTTTCATCGGCATCCTCGTAATGCGCCTGCCATCCGTATTGCTTGGAAAGAAGTGTGGTCAGGGTCGTTTTCCCGGAACCGATGTTCCCGGCTATTGCAATGTGCATAAGTATGTGTTAACGTAAAACGGGTCCGTGTGTGTTGCGCTAAATTAGCCGCAAAGATTCAATATTCCAAGAAGGATTTACGAATTACGAAGTACGATGTACGAATTAAGAACCTAAAAAAACATTTGGAAAAAAAATACGTCTGCAGAAAGTATGACTTCCTGAAAATCGTAATTCGTACATCGTACTTCGTAATTTTTTCAAGTCATGATCTGGTCTTCGCCGGCGAGCTTCGTATCGATCGCGTCGCGCAGGCCGTTGCCGACGAACATGAATGCGAGCACCACGATCATGATCGCAAGGCCGGGAAGGATGGCGAGGTACGCTTCGCCGGTGAGAAGATACGTTTCGTATTCGCTGATCATCATTCCCCAGGAAGGGGTCGGGCGCTCTACGCCGATGCCGAGAAAGCTCAACCCGGCTTCGATCAGGATCGCCGAAGCAAAATTATTCGCAGAGATCACGATCACCGGGCCCATCACGTTCGGCAGCACATGGCGCATGATGATGCGCAGGTTCGAAAACCCGAGCGCCCTGCCCGCTTCCACGAATTCTTTTTCACGCAGGCTGAGTATTTGTCCCCGCACGACCCGCGCCAGTTCCACCCACATGGTAAGGCCCACCGCAACGAACACCGGGAAAATTCCATCTTCCATCACCAGCGTGATCGCGATCACCAGCAGCAGCGTCGGTATCGACCACACCACGTTGATGAACCACATGATGACATCATCCACCCACCCGCGGAAAAATCCCGCCAGCGCGCCCATCAGGATGCCGATGAAGAGCGAGATCACAACGGACACGAGACCTACGAAAAGTGAAATGCGCGTACCGATCATCATCCTGCTCAACATGTCGCGCCCGAAATGATCGGTGCCGAAGATGTAGTAACGTTCAAACACGTTATCCTCCAGCTCGGTGCGCAACTCTGCAATGGTTTTACGGATCTTGTGGGTCTCGCCGAGCGCATAGAATTCGACAGCTCCGCCATTCACGGTGTCTTCGCGTACCGGCATCGAGGGATTGACCGCATACAACACCGTTACCAGTTTCTGGCGTTCGATCAGCAATGCGCCGTTTTTATCGAAACCTCCCAGCAAATGGCCCTGTTCGTCGTATTTTTTTTCAACGACAACGGTATCCTCTTCCAGCTTTTTCCAGAGCACGTACTCGCCGTCGAACCAGTATGATGCGATGGCGTGGTATTCGTACTCGTTCACTTTTCCGAAGAGCATTACCTCCAGGAAATTCGCATCTTCAGGCTCTGTCTGCTTCCGCTCCTTCAACAGCTTGCAGGTAAATCCCGGCCGCCTGGTGCTGATCTCGTCCACGTGCGTGTCGGCATCGGTGCTGGAATCGGGAGTAATGAGATAGCCGAGGATGGAAATGAGGATCGCGACGGCGATAATGGCAATGCCGGTAATCGCCAGCTTGTCGCGGCGAAGCCGCTGCCACGCAAATGATGCAAGGGAATACGAACGCTCCTGCCCGTTTTTCTTCATTTACCTTGAGGCTTCAGGTTTTCCACTTCCGGCCCTTCCAGCTGTATCCGCCGGAAGATCCTGCAAGCGCCGAACAGAATGCAAGAACCGGGTAAACGAATTCACCCGGAACGGCGGCAAGCAAGACCTGGGGTTCCCGGAAAAATGGAACGGCTAAAGATAACAACAAAAGGTCAACCCCGAACTTTCCCGCCACGATGCCCAGGGCCATGTCTCCCGGCACGATCCCGGCGATAAAGCCGGTGCCCGCAGCAAGCAGCAAAAGGTTGGCGAGAAAAACCACGATGCCCGTCGCACCGATCATTCCCGACCGGTACGCCGAAAATTTGGAGACCCAGCGCGCCCGCTGCCGGACCGCATCGCCCCAGCTGCGCGCCGCTGCCGTCAGCACGATCGCGTCGCGCGTGGCGAGATAGCGCAGCCTGCCTTTTGCCCGCGCAGCTTTCAGCATCAGCATCATGTCATCGCCGGAAGCGTGAAGGTCGTTTTCGTATCCGCCCGCAGCGAAGAAAAAATCTTTCCGGTACGCCATGTTCGCGCCGCTGCACATGAGCGGAACACCGAGGCGCATCGCTCCGCCGGAAACAAGCTGCAGCGCGGCCTGCTCGCCCGCAAGGAGGTCGCGGAAAATTCCGCCTTTCCTGTAAGCGACAGGCCCGGCGATGAACAGCGGCGACTCCTGCTCGAACAGGACGGCGACCGAACGCAGCCACCGCGGCGGAACGATGCAATCGCCGTCCGTAGTGGCGATGAGCGTCCCCATGGCGTAACGCACGCCCGACGTCAGCGCTTTCTTTTTACCATGATCGCCCGGCAAATTATGAATGACGGTAAGACGGGGAAATTTTTCTGAAAATTGCGCGGCGATCGTTGCCGTGTCATCCGTCGAATGATCGTCGATCACGATGATCTCGAACTGGTCGGCGGGATAATCCTGGGCGATGAGACTTTCCAGGCAGGCTGCAAGATGCTGCGCTTCGTTCCGCACCGGGACCAGCACGGAAATGAACGTGCGGGGACGTGATGCGCGTGGTTTTTTTCCTGCATAAAAAGCGAAACCCGGAACGAGCAGCAGGAGCGCGTAGAGCGCGAGAATGAAAATGGAAAGAATGAGAAACACCTGGATCATTTTTCCTGCTTAAAAAATTTCAGGCGGAACACGTAAACGATTCCCACGAGCGAAGGCAGCGCCACGTTGATCGTCCACAGCACAACCGCCACAACAAAACCCACGCGATAACCCAGCCCGCCCGGTCCATCGAATACGAAACCGGCTATGCTGCCGCGCACCAGCACTTCCGTGAACGAAAATGTCGGGATCATCGTCACCACCAGGTAAGCCGTCATCACGCACGCCACCAGCGGGAGCACCGGCAAACCTTCCGGCCGCAAAATTTCAAGCAGCAGGATGAATTGCGTCACGTAAACGGAATAACGGATTGCCGACAGCAGCAGCACGAGCGTAAAAAGGCTCGCGGGAAATTCGCGTAACGCCTTCGTCCGCGCATTCCATTTTTCGGGAATGAATTTCAGCAGCAACGGCAAACAGGTAAAGATCACTCCCGCCGAAAAGAGGAAGATCAGCTGCACATCCGAAAGTCCCGCTTTGTTTTCCATCATCGCCAGCCCGGCCATTCCCGCGATGAACGTGACGACCACCTGGCAAAAGCTGCACACGAACGAAAGCAGCAGCAGCTGAACGCGGTCGGCGCCGTTCTCCATAAAAATTCTTCCTGCAAATTCTCCCACGCGGTTCGGCGTCGCCGTCCCGATCGTAACGCCGGCCAGCACGCCTTTCAGCGCCCGGCCGATCCCGATGCGCACGTGTTGTCCCGCCGCCAGCTTCCACTTCCACGCTTCCAGCAGCCAATTTACCGGCATCAGCAAAACGACAAGAAGAAGCGTGAACGGGTCGGAAGAAAGCGCCGCTGAAAAATGTTCTGCGATCGAATGTTTATCGTCTGTGAATAAAAACCGGTGCACGACGTAGCCCGCAGCCAGCAAAACTATTGCTACCTTTAATGCAACGCTGAACCTGTTGGGGTGCTTTAAAAACGCCATCGAACAGGGTAAATGTAACAAAAGGCCGTGCAGATTTCCCCGCCCGATTTACGTCCCGGCAGTTCCCGTGACAAAGACAAAGTCGTTCTCGGCATCGACCCGGGAACAAACATCATGGGTTTTGGCGTGATCCTCATCCGCGACCGCAAAATGTCGCTCTCCGAATGCGGCGTCGTCCGCCTGGAAAAAATTCCCGATCCCGCGCTGAAGCTGAAAATGATCTTCGAACGCACGCTCGAGCTCGTCGACCGCCACCTGCCCGACGAATTCGCGATCGAAGCGCCGTTCTTCGGCAAGAACGTGCAGTCCATGCTCAAGCTCGGCCGCGCGCAGGGCGTAGCCATCGCCGCCGCGCTCAACCGCAACGTCCCCATCTTCGAATACAGCCCGAAAAAGATCAAGATGTCCATCACCGGCAACGGCAACGCGTCCAAAGAACAGGTCGCCGCCATGCTCCAGCAGTTGCTCGTCTTCAAAGACCTCCCGAAATTCCTCGACGCCACCGACGGTCTCGCCGCAGCCGTATGTCATCATTTCCAGAACAACGGCCCCGCCGGCGCAGGAAAAAAATACGGAAGCTGGAACAGCTTTTTATCGGATAATCCCGGAAGAATGGGGAAATAGAGTTCCTTACTGCTGGATTAATCCCGCGGTAAGGAGCTGTACGCTTCACGGATCTTCTTCGCCGTCACCTCCAGCTGAGTTTCCGAAGGAGACATTTTGGGACGCGAGAAATTAATATCGCTCATCTGGTTCAGCGGAACGAGGTGAATGTGCGCATGCGGAACTTCCAGGCCGATCACAGCCACGCCGACACGTTTGCAGGGAATCGATTTTTTAATTGCCCCCGCCACTTTCCGGGCAAACAATTGCAGCTCCGAATAGAGCGTTTCGTCAAGGTCAAAAAGCTGGTCCACTTCCTTTTTGGGAATGACGAGCACGTGGCCTTCAACAAGCGGGGAAATATCAAGAAAAGCAAGACAGTTCTCCGTTTCAGCGACCTTGTATGCGGGAATTTCCCCGTTTACGATCCTGGAGAAAATGCTGGCCATTACCGGGAAATGTCGAGGATTTCGAACTTCATTTCGCCGGAGGGAACGGTAACGTCCGCCACCTCGCCTACTTTTTTGCCCAGGAGCCCTTTTGAAATGGGAGAGCTGATGGAAAGCTTGCCGGTCTTCAGGTCGGCTTCATTATCCGGGACGAGCGTATAGGTCATTTTCTGGCCTGTCTTCACGTTCTTGATCGTTACTTTACAAAGGATCAAGACTTTAGTGGTATCCAGCTGCGATTCGTCCACGATGCGGGCATTGCTGACGATCTCTTCCATTTTGGAAATTTTGAGCTCCAGCAGGCCCTGCGCCTCTTTTGCTGCATCGTATTCGGCATTCTCCGAAAGATCGCCCTTATCGCGCGCTTCGGCTATTTGTCTTGAAATGCTGGAACGTTCCTTCGTTTTGAGGAAATGAAGCTCGTCTTTAAGCTTTTTCAGGCCCTCTTCCGTAAAATAAGTTATCTGCGACATGACGCGAGTATTTGGTAAAATAGAAGGAGAATCCCGCCTCAGCTAAGCCAAGGCGGGACTCTCCATATGGACAAATGTAGTAAAAATCGCCTTCCGGCGCAAATCCGACTGACCCGGGGTTAACGGGCCGGTCCGGGGCAACTGGTGAATTTCAAGTGTTCCTTCCCGCCTAATAAAAATCGAGGTCGGCAGGGCGCATCACGCCGAACCATTTCAGGATCTTTTCGCCCACCCCCGGCACATCCACGTGCACGATGTAGAGACCGCTGGCGACCGGGATGCCCGCCTGGTTCTTGAGGTCCCAGTCGAGCGAGGTCTGCGGCGAATCTTTGGTCAGCTTCCGGATGAGTATGCCGCTTACCGTGTAAATGCGGATGGAGCATTTTTCCGGCAGGTTGGTAAACTTCACGCGGTTGTCGAGCTGGTTCGTTTCATAGCCGGAATACGCATAGTACGGGTTCGGCACAACGTTGATGAGCTCGAGCGCATTTTTCGCAGAAACTGCATCGCCCGTCGTCACCCTCAGGTCGGCCGTGTTGAACGCGTACAGCGGGTTGTTGCCGTTCTGCGCGACGAACACCGTATCGTTCCCGATCCATGGCGAGCTTGCATTCGGGACCACAGCCGTAAGCGCGCGCTTGTATGGACGGGCCACGCGGATGCGGACTTTCACATCGCAGGGCAGCACCTGGCCTTCGTAGCTGAAATTCCAGCTTGCGAATTCCTCGTCGAGCAAGGGGATGCTCACCCACATCGCGTCGCGCCAGACTTCCGTACGCTCGGTCAACCTCGCGGTAGATTGCATGATCTTCATGATCGCGCGTCCTTCGTCGTAAGCCGGCACGTCTCTCAGCTGGTTCTGCAGGTCGGCAGCCGGGAAGTTACCGGGATATACCTGGTTGCCATTATGCCCGAATACGTAGATGTAATGCTGCCCGCCGAAAAGCGGATCGAAAAACGTCGAACGCTCATTGGCGGTCGGGTTCCACTGCATGTCACGCCCGCGCTCGGCAACAAGGCCGGAGTTTTCGCCAAACGCCATGTTCAGGCGTTCACCGGTTTCCACGTTCACCGCATAGCCGGGGAACCAACCCATTCCGGTGCTGCTGACCAGGTCGGCCTCCGCAGGATTACCGCCCTGCGCAGTCGTTTTCCCTTGCTTGTCGACAGAAGCAGCAATGCGGAGCAGATGCGACTCGACCTGTCCTTCGTTAAGCGAAGGATTGGGGCCGACCTCGAATACCGGTACGCGTGTCCACTTCGACTTGTCGTTGGTAAAGACAATGTTCACGCTGGCAATATTCTCAAACTTGTTCTGCGTCATCGTCAGGTTATGTGCGTAAGCAGGCCCGGCGAAGTAGCACTGCGAAGATGTCCTCGCGTTATCCGCAGTGAGTCGGTAAGGTCCCCAAAGGCCGTCGACAACTTTTTCGTAATCACCTTCCGGGTCGATCGGGTAAGGTGTCTGTGAAATAATGATGTGACGATCATTGAACGCATCATCGCAGGGATTGATCGGCAAGTGGTTCACCGTTCCCGCGCGGATCCAGTTCGACTCCGACGGACTGTCATCATCGGCAACGCCCGACAGCCAGTCTTTCGTGGGATCGGAGAACGTCATTGACGATTCGAGATAGCCGTTCTTGTCCGGGTTGTACTCCGCCACCGCAGCGCTGTTCAGCACAAAGCCGGGAGCCTGTACCTGGCTGAGCGATACGGACAGCCCGATCTCCGGGATGATCTGCTCATTCCTGAACCGGCTGTAAATGTTGATCGTCGTGTCGGAGCTCCAGGAACGAACCTCCGGGCTGACCTGCCTGAGGACCCACCGGGCTGTATCTTTCACCACGTAACCGCTTGAGGGGTTATTAATGATCTCGATGGTGAAATCCCCTTCCGGAACGTTGAGCGGGTCGATGACTTTTATTTCGACCGGGCCGCGGCCATTCTCATACTGGATATGGTTCACGCGCGCCGTGGTTCCCGTCCAGCCGGAGCCTGCGATATAGCCGACCGGCTGTGCATACACGATCGCATTCTCGCTGGCTTCGGTAAGCTCGAGCACATTCGGGCCGCTGCCGGAACCTTCAAGGCGTGTGATCTTCGGACCACTGCCGTAGCCCGACTGCTGGTTTGTGCCACCTGCCTCCGGCGACGTGAAATGCGGAATGCCCGCATACACCTTCACATTCCGGCGACCGGCGAGGTACGGCTTTTTCTGACCGATATTCGACGGGTTGAAAGGATTGGTAGGTTCGAACGTAAAGTCGCCGTACGGTAAATACTCGTTGTAAGCGTACGACAGCACCATGAAATAATAGGTCTTGTGGTTGACCAGGCGGCGGTCGCCGCTTGCAAAAACGTCTTCAGTGACCGAGAACGAATGCTCAAGACCTTCATTGTCCGCCTGGATCGTCATGTCCATCGGAACGTCGGCATTTATCGCTTCGCTGTACTCGCGGTTCACCAGCATCGCAACATTATTGCGGATGTCCGACTGGAAAACGAGGCGCGCTTTGTCGGGGTTGTACAGGTCGGATGTCGACACCGTTGCGTCCTTCAACTGGAAGACCTGGTAACCTTCGAAGTTGTAAGTGGTGTCGATATTGGCAAGCGTCGGATCATACGTGGTGTAACCGATCGCCGGGTCATAATCTTCGTATCGCTCGAGGTAATTGTTGGAGGTCGGTTTGTTCGTGAGGTACAGGATCAGTTCCTTGTCAAGCTCCTGGATCGTCAGGTCCGGCGCGTCCGGGCCGTCCAGCGTGCGGAAGCAGTTGTCGAACAGGCGCTGTGCCCGGTCGTCGGCCTTGCGCATGAGTTCCACGGAGGCTGTCGGGCCGCCGCTGGATGCGCGTGCCCACACAGCGCCGACCGTAATGTAGTTCACCGCGCCGGGCTGAAGCGTAAAAGGACCTGCCGAGAGCAGCATGCGGCGGTCGGCCGCAGGAGGCTGATCGTTCCACGCTTGCTGCGGCTGCATGTCGGTTCCCCAGCCTAACAGGTCGGAGTTGCCCGGGAACATAAAATCGCACGTGCGCATGCCCCCGTAAGCATTGCCGCCGTAAGTGAACGGGGAACCGTCTTTCCAGAAGCCCGACAGGTAGTTGTAATAATGGAAGGCAAGCTCGGGATTCCCGCGCACGGAAGCATCGTTCTCGTAATACACGAACTTCGACATGATGATCTGCTCCGGCTGGAAACCGGGGATAGCCGGACGGTCATCTTCATCCAGCAAACCGTCGCGGTCATTATCAATGCCGTCGTTCGGATCGGAAGCAGGCCCTTCGAAAAAGTCGATGCCGATGGCCGGCGGGTTCGAGCCGTAAGTGCCGACCGCCGGCTGGGAACTTGTGCCGTCGTCCTGGTCGCCGTTATACGTATACCCCAGTCCGCGCTCCACATCGCAACCTACAAAGTCATCGTCGTAAGCGCCAAGGTCGGCGTCCGTCCATTGCCCGAAATAGGTCTGGTTCATGGTTAAGGTGGAGCGGTTGATGATCTTGTAAGAATAGAACGTCATGTTGTTGATCTCGTCGTTCGTGGAGAATGCGAATGCCTGCGCGTGCACTTCCAGGCCGATTGACTCGGCGCCTGATTCCGAGTGAACATTGCCGCGGTCGTTGAACACCCACCATAAGGTCTGGTCGCCGTAGATCTGGAACTTGTCGCAGCCGAGCGAACCGTCCACATTGTAAGCCGGGTAGTCGCCCGCCTGCCAGTTATACCAGCCGTCATCGTCCACATCCACGAAGGGCGCCAGGTAATGGTCCTGCCCGCTTTCGCCGTTCCCTGGCCAGGTCTGGATCGATTGCGGAACGACGTAGTTTGCAGGCGCCCCGGTTTCGCGCCATGCGAGAAAATCCTCCACTTCCTTGCGCGTGATCTTCCAGTGTTTGTCGTATTCAGCGCACGTTGCTGCATCGATGGAAACCTGTGCGGTATTGAGCGGGCCGGGCCAGAAGTCGTTGCCTTGCTGGCGGTAGGTCATCGCCGCCACTTTGAGCTGCCCTCCGCCATCGAGACCGCCGATCCAGAGCGCGCCGGCGAACAAGGAATGCGCGTTGCCACCCCTCGGAATTTCATACTTAGCATTATTGCCCAGGTCCCACCACATATCACCTCCGGTCATGATGGTCGTGCGAACGTTGTTGATGTCGAGATCCGTTTTTGCAGACGCCGGCGTACAGGAAGAAGCCAGCTGATCCTGCGTGGTCACGCGCGCGGAGTTCCCCCCGGCCCGGCCTGTGGCGCCATTCTCCCTGGCACCGGCAGGAACCGCAAAGGCAAAGATGGCGGCGGCAGGCAGGGTGATTAGTTTACGCTTGATTTTCATTTTGCATCCTTTCGTTAGTTTACTTTTTTCAGTTCTGTATTGGCAAATCACGCGTTCCTGAAAGCAGCAGCCGGGCATCACGCCTGAACGGGTGCAACGAGGGATGTTGAAATAAGAGGGATGTTGGTCTTGACCCTGCAAATGGTCAAAACGACTGCGGAACCTTCCGGTTATGGACCAGGTGCTGCGTTTCAGCAACGCCCGGGTAGCCGTGGGTTATCCGTGTATTGATAAAGGCCGGGGATGTTGAACGTTGGGGACGTTCCTGTACTGGTAGTTCTGCGTGGGGAGGAGAAAACGTGCCGTAACCTATGCAGAACAGCAGGCCGGCAACTGCATTATGGGGAGTTTATTAATCCTTCTCATTGGATCCGGTTTCGGATCCAATGAGAAGGAGCATTTGCTTAGAGGTTAATGCGGGCCCCGAAGCTGTGTACACCCTGGAAAGGGTCGGTCATGCGATAGGAGTAATCGATCCCGAAAGTGGAGCCGCGTTTGCCGAAGGGGACTTCGAACGTGGCGCCGAAGCTCGGACCGGTGAAGCAGGTTGTGCGCTCATCGTCTTTCGTGATGCCGTCTTCGTAGGTATAACCTCCGCGGATCATCAGCATGGACTTCCAGGCGTATTCCAGGCCCACTTTGAACTCATCGCGGGAGAAGGAATTCGACGTGAAGTTGCCGGCTGCGGTGATGCGGTGGTTCTTCATTGAAGTGCTGTCCTTCGAGAAATAAAAATCGTAGGAACCGCCGATGTTGACCAGCGTCGGAAGATCGAAATCTGCAGAGCGCTGCTCGAGCGTCATGGCGTAAGTGCCGGACGGGGCAACACCTTTGAACGAGAGTCCGTCGCCTGCGAAACGCATACGGGGGCCGACGTTGCGCAGAGAGATACCGAACTTCACCTGCTCGTATTTCCCGGTGACATACTGGATACCTGCGTCGAGGGCGATGCCGCGTGCAGCAACGTCAGCCGTCGATTCGGAAATGGCTTTAACAACCACGCCGCCGTAAATGCTCTGCGAAAAACCTTTCGCGAACGACAGGGCGATGTTCGTGTACGTAGGATGGAACGTACCGATGCCGCCTTCCGGGAGATCCGTTGTGGTGATCTGGATGTCGCCGAAATCCATCGACATGACGCCGAGACCGATCGCGCCGGTAGCACCGACACGCTGGGTGAACCCGAAGGAGTTGATGCCGATGCCCGTGCCGACGAGCCAGTTGGTGTGGCAGAACATAAGTTCCGTGCGCTGGGTGAATGCCATACCGCCTACGTTGAGGTACATGGCTTCAAGCCCGTGAACACCGGCCGTATTCGCACCTGCCCAGCCTGAGCTGCGTGCATACGGGTTGATCAGCAGTTCCGTCGCACCGGCCTGCCCCGCACGGTCTTTGTTGCCCGCGTTTACCGTACCTGCCGAGCCAAGGATAAGGCCTGCAGCGAGAACCGGGATGATGATTTTATTTGTCGCTTTCATAGAGTTAGGTCTAATGCAATTTGGTAAAATTCATGCGGTCCTTCTCGCTTAGTAGTTGTCGAGGTCGACAGGGCGCATCACGCCGAACCACTTCAGGATCTTCTCGCCCACACCCGGCACGTCGACGTGCACGATGTAGAGACCGCTGGCGATCGGTATACCCGCCTGGTTCTTGAGGTCCCAGTCGAGCGAGGTCTGCGGCGAATCCTTGGTCAGTTTGCGGATGAGCGTACCGCTTACCGTGTAAATGCGGATGGAGCATTTTTCCGGCAGGTTGGTAAACTTCACGCGGTTGTCGAGCTGGTTCGTTTCGTAACCGCTATACGCATAGTACGGGTTCGGCACAACGTTGATGAGCTCGAGCGCGTTTTTCGCAGAAACCTCGTCGTTCGTCGTCACTTTCAGGTCGGCCGTATTGAACGCGTACATCGGGTGGTTACCGTTCTGTGAAACGAACAGCGTGTCGTTCGCGATCCAGGGGTTGGTGCCCGTGGGAACGACAGCGGTAAGCGCACGGCGGTAAGGCTTGGCAACACGGATCTTGACTTTTACATCGCTGGGGAGAACTTGTCCGCCCGCGCTGTAATTGAAGTTCCAGTCCTCAAACTCTTCGTCCAGCATCGGGATGCTCACCCACATCGCGTCACGCCAGATCTCTGTGCGTTCGGTGGTGACCTGGCTCGTAGTTCCGGTTGTCATGATGTCGATGATCATGCGTCCTTCATCGTAAGCAGGAACGTCACGCAGGTGGCCGATATAAGCCGCTGTGGTATAGTTAGACGGATACGTCGTGTTTCCGTTATGACCGAATACGTAGATGTAATGCTGCCCGCCGAACAGGGGATCAAAGAACGTAGAACGCTCATTGGCGGTCGGGTTCCAGAGCATGTCGCGTCCACGCTCAGCCACGAGGCTCGAGTTTTCAGCGAACGCCATGTTCAGGCGCTCACCGGTTTCAAGGTTCACGGCATAACCCGGGAACCAGCTCATGCCGGTCGCGTTGATGTAATCGGAGTTGTTCACGCCGCCGCCGGTGTTGGTGGTGCTGCCGTACTTGTCCACTGACGGAGAGTTGCGCAGGAAGAACGGAGCGGTCGAGCCGGAGTTGACCGAGGGGTTCGGACCGACTTCAAATACCGGTACGCGGGTCCACTTGCTGCGGTCGTTGGTGAAGACGATGTTCACGCTCGCGATATTTTCGAGCTTGGTCTGCAGCATGGTCGGCGTGTGGTTGTAAGCAGGTCCCGCGAAGTAGCAGATCGAGCTCGTGGTGGCGTTATCCGCGGTGAGGCGGTAAGGTCCCCACAGGCCATTCACAACTTTTTCGTAGTCACCGTTAACGTCGATCGGGTCGCCGCTGTAAAAACGGTCGTTGAATGCAACATCGCACGGACCGGTCGTCGTCAGGTTGCGGTCACCGGCACGGATCCAGTTGGATTCCGACTGGCTGTCGTCGTCGACAACACCGCTCAGCCAATCTTTTGTAGGATCGGAGAAGGTCATCGAGGATTCGAGCAGGCCGTTGTTGTCGGGGTTCAGGCCGAATCCCGGGAGATCCACCTGGCAAACCGTTACGGAAAGACCGATCTCAGGAATGATCTGCTCATTCGAGAACTGGCTGCAGATGGTGATTGTCGTATCGGAGCTCCAGGAACGGACTGTGGGCGTCAGCTGGTTGAGTATCCAGTGCGCGGTGTCTTTTACCGTGTATCCTGTGTACGGGTTGTCAACGAACTGCAGCGTGAAATCACCTTCAGGAACGTTCAGCGGGTCGATCACTTTGATATCAACCGGTCCGCGACCATTCTCATACTGGAGATTGTCGACGCGGGCGGTAGTTCCGGTCCAGCCGGAGCCATTCACATATCCCACAGGCTGTGAGAACACAATTGCATTCTCGCTTGCTTCCGTAATGTCGAGCGGGTTCTTGCCTCCGCCGGAACCTTCAAGACGGGTGAGCTTCGGACCGCTGCCGTAGGTGGAAACCTGGTTCGTGCCGCCTGCTTCAGGAGAAGTGATGTGCGGGATGCCGGTGTACACTTTCACGTTACGGCGTCCTGCGAGGTACGGTTTCTTCTGGCCGATGTTCGACGGGTTAAGCGCGTTAAACGGATCGAATGAAACGTCGGCGTACGGCAGGTATTCGTTGTAAGCGTAAGAGATCGCCATGAAGTAGTACGTCTTGTGGTTGATCAGGCGACGGTCGCCGCTTGCAAAGACGTCTTCCGTAATGGTGAACGAGTGCTGGATGCCTTCGTCGTCGGCTTCGATCGTCATGTCCTGCGGAACGTCGGCGTTCAGCGCCTGGTTAAACTCGCGGTTGACGAGCGTCGCAACACCATTCTTGATGTCGAACTGTGCGACAAGGCGCGCCTTGTCCAGGTTGTAAAGGTCGGCCGTGGTAACGGTAGCGTCTTTCAGCTGGAAGATCTGGTAGCCTTCGAAGTTGAACGTGGTATCGATGTTCGCGAGGGCGGGATCGAGTGAAGAATAAACGATACCCGGGTCGAACGCTTCATAACGCTCAAGGTAGTTGTTGGAGTTCGGCTTGTTGGTGAGGTACAGCACAAGCTCTTTATCGAGTTCCTGGATCGTTACGTCCGGTGCGTCCGGGCCGTCCAGCGTGCGGAAACAGTTGTCGAACAGGCGCTGTGCCTTGTCGTCTGTCGTACGCATGAGCTCCACGGATGCGAGCGGGCCGCCGCTGGCTGCACGCGCCCAAACCGCACCTACCGTGATGTAGTTTACCGCGCCGGGCTGAAGCGTGAAGGGTCCGGCAGACTGAAGCATACGACGGTCGAAAGGGTTAACGGATTCGAACCAGGGAGCCTGGGGCTGGAAGTTGGTGCCCCAACCTGTCGGATCGGAATCGCCCGGGAACATAAAGTCGCAGATCACTCCGCCGGTGTTGTAAGCGTTGCCGCCGTACTGGAACGGTGAACCGTCTTTCCAGAAACCGGTGAGGTAGTTGTAGAAGTGTGTTCCGTTTTCCGGGTTACCGCGAACGGAGAAGTCATTCTCATAGTACGTGAACTTCGACATGATGATCTGTTCGCCGAGCTCGTCGATCGTTCCGTCACGGTCATTGTCGATAGCATCACCCGGGTCAGCGACCGGTCCTTCGAAGAAGTCGACACCAACAGCAGGCGGATTCGCACCATAAGTGCCGATTGTCGGAAGCGCGCTGGCGCCGTCGTTCTGGTCACCGTTGTAGGTGTAGCCAAGACCGCGGGCTACATCGCAGCCTACATAGTCATCGTCGTAAGCACCGAGGTCGGCGTCCGTCCACTGACCAAAATACGTCTGGTTGAGCGATACGGTGGAGCGGTTGATGATCTTGTACTGGTAGAAGGTCATGTTGTTGATCTCGTCGTTCGTGGAGAACGCGAAAGCCTGCGCATGAACTTCAAGACCGATCGAGGCAGCGCCGGTTTCGGAGTGAATGTTTCCTTTATCGTTAAACACCCACCAGAGCGACTGGTCGCCGAACAGCTGGAATTTGGTGCAGCCGAGGGTTCCGTTTACATCGTAACCCGGGAAGTCTCCGGCCGACCAGTTGTAGAAACCGTCGCCGTCCACGTCCACGAAAGGAGCGAGGTAGTGGCCCTGGCCGAGGCTGGCATCGCCGTTACCGGGCCAGTTCTGGATGACCAGGGGAACGGTGTAGCCTGAAGGACCCGTGCCCTGCGTGTAAGCCACGAAGTCGTCCACTTCCTTGCGGGTCACTTTCCAGTGCCTGTCGAATGCAGCGCAGGTGGACCCTTCGATAGACACCGAAAGGGTATCGAGCGGGCCGGGCCAGAAGTCGTTACCGGTCTGGCGATACGTCATTGCGGCGACTTTCAGCTGTCCGCCGGCATCAAGTCCGCCAACCCAGAGCGCGCCTGAGAAGATCGAGTGGGCGTCGCCGCCTTTCGGAACTTCATAGCGGGCGGTGTTGAGGTCCCACCACATATCACCACCGGTCATGATGGTGGTACGTACGTTGTTGATGTCAAGGTCGGTCTTTGCAGCTGCCGGCGTACAGGAAGCCGCCAGCTGATCCTGCGTGGTCACCCGGTTGGAATTACTTCCGTAACGACCGGTTGCTCCATTCTCCCTGGCATCAGCAGAAACCGCGAAACAGAAGATTGCTGCGGCAGGGAAAGCGATTAGTTTACGCTTGATTTTCATTTTGCTTCCTTTTTGATGAGTTACTGTTTTCTTTTCTGTATTGGAAAAAATCACGCGTTCTGTTTAGAAGTCGAGCATTACGCCGATACGGATACGGCGGGGAATGCTGTAATAAGTGGGGTCATTGATCTTCACCGAGTAGAGGTCGCGGAACGACTGGGGATCGTTCTGTGCGTTGATCAGCCCCTGTGTCTGTGCGGCGGTGAGATAGCCGTCGTCAGCAGCGTTGCCCGTGTAACGGTAAACGTTGAGGATGTTCCTCGTGTTGAGCACGTTCAGCACCTGGAGGTAAATGTTCAGGTTGGCCATTTTCACACCGTTGCCGCTTGCGTCTCCACCCCAGGTAAGATCGATGTTCTTGTCGATGCGGAGGTCGACGCGCACCTGCCAGGGCAGGCGAGAGCCGTTGATCGAGCCTTCGAGGTTCTGGCGGCTGGCTACACCGAACTGGCCCTGCGGCGTCACGTTGGACTGGCGGGAGTACGGGGTGCCGGAACCTGCACGGAACACGACGTTAGCGCCTACGTTGTCGAGCAGCCTGACCGACTTGTCTTTTTTGGTTGTCCAAACCGGGCCGTGGTAGTTGGCGCCGGAACCGAAACGGTAGTCGACGTTCGCTACGATGGCATGGCGCTGGTCGAAATCCAGGGGGATCGTGGTGCGGAGGTTGGGCTGGCCGGAAGCGAGCAGGTTCTGTGCTTCTGCAGCGCCCGAGCCGGTACCGTCAGCGAACTGGAGGGTGTAGCTCGCGGTGAGCTGAACACCACCTGTGCGGCGGAGGTCATACGCAACCGTGAAACCTTTTACCGTACCGAAGTCGATGTTGCCGTAGGTGAGGTAATTCACCGGGTAAGCGTAGTTCACGGAAACAACCTGGATCATGTTGCGCATTTCGCGGTAGAAAGCAGACAGCGTGATGGCTGCATTCTTGCGGGCGCTGAGCGTCTGGGTAAAGCCAAGCTCGTAATCGGTGGTGCGCTGCGGCTTCAGGTCGGGGTTGTTGTTGAAGAGACCAACGCGGTTCTGGATGTAGTAGTACTGGATAGGATCGAGGCGGTAGCCGTCGGTCGGGCGCTGGGTCAGCACGTCGTAGTGTGCGAAGAAGTTTGCTTCTTCAGAGATCGGGAACGCGAAGGCGATACGCGGCATGAAGTTGAGCTGGGGCTCATAATCTTTGAACGCACTTGAGCTCAACGTCTTATTGTTCGGGTCGACCAGGAGCGGTGTGATCTGGCCGGTCGTGGTGCCCTGTGCGATGGGCTGGGGATCGGCAATCTCGTTGCCCTGTGCGTTGTACCAGGTGGTGCCGTCGCGGTAACCGAGAACTGATGTCGGGTTGTTCGCATCGTTGACGTAGACAACATAATCAGATCCCATGTTGGAGGGGTGAGAGAATTGCCCGCCGGTTTCACCTACCGTCTTCGCTTCATAGAACAGGTATTTGTCCTTAAGCACTTTCTGGTTGGCGTCGAAACGGTCGATACGGAGACCGACGTTGAACTTCAGATCTTTGAAGTCGAACTTGTCCTGGATGTAACCGGCCATGTAGATCGGCTGGAAAGCCGGGATCGTACGGGCGAAGTTGCCGTTCTCATCGGTCTTGTTGAAGAAGTCGTCGAATGAAGCGGTTCCTGACTGGCGCTTGCCGGTGTGGTCGTAACCGAAATAGGAAACGATGTTGTTACCGTCGAGCAGCATGTCGTCTGCGCTGAACATGTCGAGCGTGTAGAAATCCGGGCTGTAAGCGTCGATGTCGATCCAGTCGGTGCTGTTCACCGCCATGCCGAGCTTGGCGCGGACCTGCGCGTCGAAGTAGCGCTGCTGGCTGGCGTCATAATAACGGTCATACAGGAACGCGTCATACGTGCCGTAGTCAAACTGCTGCGGGTTCGCGAGATCAAGCTGTGTGAGGTGGTAGTTTGCAAGCTGGCGCATGCGTGTCCAGAGGCCGGAAGCAGCCAGCGAGTAGCCGCGTTCGTTGCGCTGCTCGAATTCGAAACCGACCTGGATGGCGTGGTCTTTAATGTCGGCAGAGAAGCTGGTCGCTACGCGGAACTGCGTCTTATCTTCGATGATGTAGCTCGGATACTGACGACCTGTATTGAGCCAGGTGGAATAAACGTCGGTCGGACGGTCACCATTGAGAAGGCCGAGGTTGGCCTGCACCACGGTTCCGTTGCCGTCCATCGTGTAATATTCGTCTCCGGTTCCCGGGGTGCCGTCAGGATCGATGTAATCGCCGAGGTTTTCGAAAACGTAGCTGGTGTAGTTGTTTGCAAGCTCATTCGGAGAAACGGGGTTTCCGTTTGCATCGATATAATAAGGAGCGTAGGTGATCGCCGAGTCGGAATAAGCGGTCTGCACATACCCGAAAAGCGTGTCATTGTTAATGATCACAGAGCCCGGCATGAAGGTGCGGGTCTTGTACTGGTTGAATGTCCCGATGTAGCCGTAGTCGAAATAACGGTCTTTATGGGTATCGTCCTGCGTGACTTGCTTGTATTGTGTGTAGCCGACCTGCAGAGTGTAAAATGCATTCTTGATGTTTGAAGACGATTCATCTCCGCCCTGTGATCCGAAGCGCTGGGTGAGACGTGCGTAAACACGCCACGTGTTTTCGTTCACCATCGGGTTGTTGGCCGGGTTGAACAGCGCGTAAGTATAGATGTAATCGTGGCGGTTGTTATAATCGATCGATCCGCCGAAGGTGATGTTGAGGTTATCCGTAGGCTTGAAGTCGATCTTCGCGTTGAGGCGGAAGGTGCGTGATGCTACGTTCTGGCGCGCTTTGATCTTTTGGAGATCGTCGAGGTGAACGAATTCGGCGTTGCGGACGAAACCCGATCCGTTCGGCGACGGGCGGAGCGGTGCTGCTTCCAGCTCGCGGAGCTTTTCGTCGTTTACCTTATATGTACCGATCGCGGAGGGATCGGGATCTTTTTCGAGGGACAATTCACCGGAGAGGATGAAACCGAGGATGGGGCTGTCGCCGTTGACGGAGTCGCGCTTCATCCAGATCGGCCCGCCGACGCTGAAACCTACGAAGTTGTATCCGTAAGCGTCGAGCAGCTCCGAAGAGATCAATTCCACGCCGCCGAAGAACTGGCTCTGCGGTCCGCGTGTGGTAATGTTGATGACACCGCCCGCAGCATCGCCGAACTGCGCGGGGATACCACCGGTAATAACGCTGACCTGTTCGATCGATTGTTGCGGAAGGTTAGCGGACCCGATGACACGCTGACCGTCGATAAAGTAAGTTGTACCGCCGCTGCGCTGGCCGCGCATCTGAATGCCTTCGCCTTCGTCGGACTGGTAAACGCCCGCTGTGGTGGAAGCTACGGAGTTAATGTTTTTGGAAGGCATCGCAAGAAATTCCTCGCGGGTTACCGTTCCGCCCGATTTCGTATCCGGGTCAATAAGTGGTTCCTTATAATCCACGATCACCGCTTCGGTCATCGTTACGCTCGAAGAAGCGAGCTGGATCTGCTGGTCGCCGGTCAGGTAGGTTGTCTTCAATTCAGAAACGACAACACCTTTGATCTCGACCGGCTGGTAACCGGTGTATTGCACTTTTACCGAGTAGACGCCGGCAGAAAGCGGCTTGATCTGGAATTCACCGTTGAGGTCGGTTTGCGTACCGCCGGCAGTAACGCCGTTCATGGATACGGTAACCACTGCAAACGGGATCCCTTCCCTTGTCGCTTTATCGATAACTTTCCCCTTGATCGCACCGCCACTTTGTGCATAAGCGCCGGTCACGCTTGCCAACAGGACGGCAAGGATAACGTAGAATTTTCGCAGCATGTTATTCAGGTTTCGGGTTGTTGTATAGGTCGCGCAAAATAAAGTCGGTAAATATAGAAAGTTTTATTTCTGGCTTGCAAATTTAGTTTTAACAAAAATTTACAAGTCAAGAAACCTCTCCGACACCCGTAAAATAAGGCGTGGAGCGGTTTTGACCGCATCGGTTCGGATGTTAATTCAGCTTGTCAACCCGCTGCGGGGGATGTTGCAGCGGAGGCGGGAAATGAGGATGAAAATACCGCCTGGGCAGTCACCGGCAAGCTCTTATCGAGCCTGCCCGGTCACGTTTTTTTCGCCTTCCCTGGTAAAGTGCCTGGGAGGAGGCGCCGGGTCTTCGTCACTTGACGAATAAAGAACGTATGAATAAGCAAACTTAATCATTGGGAGTACACAAACAAAGGAAACAACAGTGTTTCTTTTCCCCGGCTGCGATTCATCAATAAGCGGACAACACGGAGCAATAAGTGGTAATGTGCTGATCCCGATAAATATCGGGAGCTGATGGGCTGAATTGCTGATGGGTGGGATTGGTGAATTGTTTCGTTTCCCTGCGCTGCTGTTTGTGAAAAAGGACTTAGGTGTTAGGCATTAGGTATAGGCATGTGCGTGCATCTGCATCTGCATATTTGCACATCTGCACATCTCTCAGTGGAAGACTTTTTTCCACCAGCGTTTTACGAAGAACTCGCGCCGGTGCTCATTCGTGTTGCGCGCTTTTTTCTCGTTGCGCTTCATGCGCTTGCGCGTCTCTTTCGTATTGTAGCGCTTGTGATATTCCTTCTTCGCTTTTGCATCCTGCATCTGCTTCTTACGCTCTTCTTTCCACTTGCGCTTGGCGATCTTGCGCTCGACTTTGCTGTCGGGCGTTTTTGCTTCCGTTCCGCCTCCTCCTCCGCCGCCGCCTTCGGTCTGCGCCACTACGAAAAGAGGCAGCAGCAGGGAGGCAACCGTGATGAAGAAAAAGCGTCTTATGGATGAGGTGAGCATGTCAGGACAAAATTACGCATTTCGGACGAGTGGCAGTAAGCAGTGGCGGTTGGCGGTTGGCAGTGGCGGTTGGCAGTCATATTGTTTTGAATGTTACAGGTATATTTTTAAACGTTTTGAAGCGCAAGAAATTGTACTATTTTTTACCGCCAACTGCCACTGCCAACTGCTACTGCCAACTGCTACTGCCAACTGCTACTGCCAACTGCCACTGCCAACTGCCACTGCCAACTGCCACTGCCAACTGCCACTAACCCCTGCCGCTTTCTCCTCCGGGTTGATTAACTTTGTAAGCAAGATGCGCCTCCTGAAAATCACCGTGCTGCTTTGCTCCTCTTTCCTGCTCACCATGTGCGGCAAGGAAGCGCAGGGCGTGCCGGAAGTTTATGTCAATCTTTCGATCTACGTGAACGATCAGCAGAACACCGCGATCAGCACGGTGACGGGGTGGAAATATTTTGCAGGCGGCAACAGGGGCATCGTCATCTACCGCAAATCGCAGGGCGAGTTCATGGCATACGACCGCACCTGCCCGTACAAACCCGACGATCCCGCATCCATCGTCGTGGTGGACACGTCGAATAACGTCATCCTGAAGGACATGAGCTGCGGCTCGCAATTTCTCATGAGCGACGGATCCCCGATCTCCGGCAACGCCGTCATCCCGCTGAAGATGTACCGGACGACGTACGACGGAACGGTGCTGCGCGTAACGAATTGAAAAAAGGTAAAAACCTCGAAGGTCTCCGACGCACGTGCGCTGGAGACCTTCGAGGTTTTTTACCTTATCGTAATTCGTACTTCTAGTAGCGGTACAAGTCCGTCTTGAACGGGCCTTCCACTTTTACGCCGATGTATTCTGCCTGGTCGGGCGTGAGCGTGTCGAGCTCGACGCCGATCTTCGAGAGGTGCAGGCGCGCCACTTTTTCGTCGAGGTGCTTCGGAAGCGTGTACACTTTCTTCTCGTACTTATCGGCGTGGTTCCACAGCTCAAGCTGGGCGAGTGTCTGGTTGGTGAAGGAGTTCGACATCACGAACGAGGGATGGCCGGTGGCGCAGCCCAGGTTCACGAGGCGGCCTTCTGCAAGGACAATGATGTCTTTGCCTTCCACCGTGTACTTGTCCACCTGCGGCTTGATCACGTCTTTCGTCTTGCCGTAGTTGGTGTTCAGCCACGCCATGTCGATCTCGGTGTCGAAGTGGCCGATGTTGCAAACGATGGCGTTGTGCTTCATCGCCTTGAAGTGACGGCCCACCACGATGTCTTTGTTGCCGGTCGCGGTGACGATGATGTCGGCGCGTTTCACCGCGTCGTCCATCTTCTTCACTTCGTAGCCGTCCATGGCCGCCTGCAGCGCGCAGATCGGGTCGATCTCGGTGACGATCACGCGCACGCCTTGTGAGCTGAGGGATTGGGCGGAGCCTTTGCCTACGTCGCCGTAGCCGGCTACAACCGCAACTTTACCGGCAAGCATGAGGTCGGTCGCGCGGCGGATGGCGTCCACGAGCGATTCGCGGCAGCCGTATTTGTTGTCGAATTTCGATTTCGTCACCGAGTCGTTCACATTGATGGCGGGCATCATAAGCGTGCCGTTCTTCATGCGCTCGTAAAGGCGGTGAACGCCGGTGGTGGTTTCTTCGGAAAGTCCGCGGATGCCGGCAGCCAGCTCGGGATATTTATCGAACACCATGTTCGTCAGGTCGCCGCCGTCGTCGAGGATCATGTTCAGCGGCTTGCGGTCGTCACCGAACCAAAGCGTCTGCTCGATGCACCAGTCGAATTCTTCGGCGGTCATTCCTTTCCATGCGTACACGGAAATTCCTGCAGCGGCGATGGCTGCGGCGGCGTGGTCCTGCGTGGAGAAAATGTTGCAGGAAGACCAGGTCACTTCCGCGCCCAGCTCGACGAGCGTTTCAATGAGCACAGCCGTCTGGATGGTCATGTGCAGGCAGCCTGCGATGCGGGCGCCTTTGAGCGGCTTGCTTGCGCCGTATTCGGTACGCAGGGCCATCAGCCCGGGCATTTCAGCTTCGGCGAGGTTGATCTCTTTGCGGCCCCACTCAGCGAGGGAAATGTCTTTGACTTTGTACTTCATCTGCTTGTCGGTTGTGACGTTGCTCATGTGTAGTGATTTTTTAGAAGGATGGCAAAGATACAAAATCTCCGGGGGAGGGAATTTGCTGATGTGCTAATCTGCTAATGTGCTAATGGACTTACTGATGCAGGGTATTGGTAATCAAAAATTTACATGAGCTTTGGGCGTGCCCCTGATCCCGAGGACTCGGGACGGGGGCCGGGCTATACGCGCTACACGGTAGCTTGCTGCTATCCCATCACGCGGAAAAGTTTCGGGTTGAGTAAACCTCAAAGGGTTGCCGGTGCGCCTGGCCGCGCGCAACCCTTTGAGGTTTGGAGACCCGATGCTTTTCAGGTTCGCTCCGAAAGTCAGTTACATTTGCGTAAACTTTCACCCATGCCGCTCATCCATCGCCGGGAAATACATGCCGCCGCGTTCATCGGGATCTGGGAAGTGACGGAGACTGCGGAGGAGCTGGAAAGCATCTACGTGCCGACGGCGGAAGAACGGGCTTTGCTGGCCTCTTTTACGCATGCGTACCGCCGCAGCCAGTTCCTTGCCACGCGCGCGCTGCTGGAAACGCTGGAACCGGGAGAACAGATCCGGTACGACCCGAACGGGAAACCGTGGCCGCTGAACGGGGCTTTTTTCCTATCCCTCTCCCACTCCGGCCCTTACATTGCGCTGATGGTGGACGACGTGAACTGCGGGATCGACATGGAAACGGTGCGCCCGAAGATCGAAACGATCGCGCCGAAGTTTTTGTCGGAGGCGGAGCTTGCGGCTGCGGGAAACGACATGGAGCGCCTGCACATTTATTGGTGCGTGAAGGAAGCGGTCTACAAAGTGTACGGCCAGAAAAATGTTTCGCTCAGAAGGGATATATTTGTCCATAAAGCAGAACACACTCTCCCGGGCGTTGCTGCTGCAACCCTCACGCACAACGGAACCACGCTCACCCGCGAGGTGCGCTACCAGCGGTTCAGGGAATGCATGCTGGCCTGGACGGAACAGCCACGTTGAATGAAAAACGTTTACGAACAGCTTGTCCAGCGCCGCTCCCAGGGAAGAAAAAGCCTGGCTGTGCTTGTCGACCCCGACAAAACTGCGAAGCTTCCCCGCCTGCTCGAACTCGCAAAAATTTCTCCGCCCGATTTCTTTTTCATCGGGGGCAGCCTGCTGAACGGGGGCAGCCTTGAAAGCTGCATTGCCATGGTGCGCGCTGCTTCCGATGTTCCCGTCGTTCTTTTCCCGGGCAGCGTCATGCAGGTAGCGCCTGCGGCTGACGCTATTCTCCTGCTCTCCGTACTTTCCGGCCGCAACGCCGAGCTGCTGATCGGCCGTCACGTGGTGGCTGCGCCGATGCTGAAGAAGAGCGGTCTCGAAATTATTTCCACGGGCTACCTGCTGGTCGACAGCGGGGCTTCGACGACGGTGAGTTACATTACCAATACGTTCCCCATTCCGCGCGACAAAAATGCGATCGCGGTGTGCACGGCGCTTGCGGGCGAGCAGCTGGGCATGAAGCTCATCTACCTGGAAGCGGGCAGCGGCGCAAAGCTTCCTGTTCCGCCTGAAATGGTGGCGGCGGTGCGGGAGGCGATCTCGGTTCCGCTGATCACGGGCGGCGGACTACGTACGCCGGAAGAAATGGCGGGCCGATGCCGGGCGGGCGCTGACGTGATCGTAGCGGGAAACGTGCTGGAGGAAAACCCGGAACTATTGCCTTCGTTTTGCGAAACCGTTCATTCCTTCTAGCATGAAGCTGATCGTTATTTCTCCCTCCAAAACCGGCGAGCACGAACCGAAGGTCGTTACCGCGTTGTTCGAGCACGGACTGGAAACGTTTCACCTTCGCAAGCCGTCGATGCGGACGAAGGAAATGAAAAAATACATCGAAGAAATTCCCGCGCACTTTCACGGGCGCATCGTTATCCACAGCCATCACAAGCTGGCGTCAACCTATGCGTTGCGCGGCATTCACCTCACGCGCCAGCACCAGAAGCAAAGGCTGCGCACGTGGATCCGCCTGCGCTTCCTGAAGCTCCGCAAGCCCGGCCTCATTGTCACAACCTCGTTTCACCGGTTGCCGAGCATTTACCAGAACAAAGACCGTTTCGATTACGTCATGCTGGGCACGATCTTCAACCAGGTCGACGGCAAGTTCAACGCGGGTTACAACGGGCACAGCCTGCGCGCCGCGCTTTCGAAATCCCCGATACCGATCATCGCGCGCGGCGGAACCGGCCGCGACACGATCGGGCTTTGCAGCGAGCTGGGATTTGCGGGCGTCGCGCTATACAGCTCGATCTGGAAACGCGGGGATCCTGTAGAAGAATTCGTTGCGATCATGGACCAGTGTCGTGAGCTGAACATTCCCGTGGAATGAACTGGAAAACGTTTACAGAAAGCTTCGATGAATTTCTCGCGTCCACGCCGGCTGCAGTCTGGGTGGCGATCGTCACCGCGCTTATTTACGTGGTCCTTGCCGCGAAGGAGAATCCCTGGTGCTGGCCGTTCGGCATTATCAGTTCCGGCATTTACGTGTGGTACAATTACGATCTGCGATTATACAACGATGCCGGGCTGAGCGTTTATTATTGCCTTGTGGGCGCTTACGGCTGGTACGCATGGCTGAGCGGGAAAACAAAAAAACGGGGCGGCGCGGTGCTGCATCGCGGGAATGCGCTGACGCTGACGACTGCGATCCTGGCAGGCGCGGCGGCATCGGCGCTGCTGGGCTGGGTGAGCGACACGTACACGGATTCGCAGCAGCCCTATTTCGACGGCACGCTTACCGCGTTCAGCCTTGTTGCGACGTGGATGACGGCGCGGAAGATCCTCGAGAACTGGCTGTTCTGGATCGTGATCGATGCGGCGTACATTGTGCTGTATTTCCGCAGCGGCGCGCATGCCACCGCCCTGCTGAACGTTATTTTTACGATCATCGCCGTTTACGGCTTCCTGAAATGGAGAAAAAAGCTGAGCCCGTCCGCCGCATAGCCATCCTCGGCGCCGAGAGCACCGGCAAGACCACGCTGGCCCGTTCGCTCGCGCTGCGCTTCCGCACGGTGTGGGTGCCCGAATACGCGCGCGAATACATGAGCATGCACGCCGGCGATTACACCGCGGCGGATATCCTGCGCATTGCCGAGCACCAGGTGAAGGAGGAAGACCAGCTCGCGCTGCAGGCCAACCGCTTCCTGTTCACCGACACGGAATTCATCATCGCGAAAGTGTGGAGCGAAGACGTGTTCAGCTCCAGCCCCGAATGGCTGAGCGCGCAGGTCAAAGAACATCGCTACGACCTTTACCTTCTTACTTCGAACGACCTCCCGTGGGTTGCGGATCCCGTGCGCATCAATCCCCAGCGCCGCGATTATTTCTTTAATATGTATAAGCGCGAGCTGGAAGAAAATAAGCTGAGCTACGAGATCATTTCCGGTCGTTACGAAGCGCGGCTGCTCAACGCCATTAATGCTGTCAAGAAACATTTTGGCGGCGTGGAGTAATTGCCGACTACCGATTTATAACTCCCAGGGGCTGTTTAAATTTCACCCGAAAAATCTTAACCACAGAGTTCACGGAGGTATTCACAGAGGTACACGGAGAATATTTCCTCTGTGTCCTCTGTGTATACTGATATTGGATGTCCTCTGTAATCTCTGTGGTTAATTTTAAACAGCCCCCGTCGGAATTATTTTGCCTGCCGGCCACTGGAGTAGAAACCCAGGCTTACATTTACAAAACCCAGGCTACCGTTCATGTCCAGGGGATGAAAATAGGTAGGGTAAATTCCTGTCATCACTCTCAGGTACAAATATCCCATCGTGTAGACAACGCCGGGCTCCCGGTTCTTTTTAAACATGGGGAAATTCAGCTTGAAGTCGAACGCTGTGCCAATGGCGTACGACGGCGCAACAAAACGCGTGGCCACTCCGCTGGAGCCGGTGCTGTCGGGTCGCGTATTGAACGCTGTCATGCCGCCCGTGACGAATGGAATAATGTTGAAATGCCTTTCGTTCAGCAACTCATATCCTACCGACAACTGGAGATTTGAAGAACCGAAATGGTTTTCTTTTTTCCACTCCGGGCCATACGGCAGCTCTTCCCTGATCGAGCCCGAAACGCCTCCAATCTGCAGCATGAAGTGCATCCTGCTGTACGAAATGATTACCCCGGCATTGGCATAGCACCAGCCCGCGGATAGTTTCTGCTTCGCATCGCCCGACAGGAAATACATGCCGGTACAAGGGCCAAGCTCCCCGCCGAAGCCCCATTTGCTTTCCTTATATGTTTTCACCGTATCCGCCTGGCAATATAAAGGCACGCTGTAGAGCAAAGTCAAAGCAAGCATGAGTGAGGCCCGGATCATTTGAATGGGATATAGCTATTCAAAAGACGCGCAAAATGCCGGATTTCACAAATCGTAAATCATTCCTCGTACATTTTTTTACCTTTGCGACGATCCTCAAAGGGGTGTCCTGTCAGAATACCGGCAGGGCTGAGATTATACCCGGCGGAGGCAGCATCCCAGACGCTGTTAACCGCACACCTGATCAAGTTCATACTTGCGTAGGGAAACAGGATCCGCCGGCACGGAACGTGTTTCACGTGACCGCGGATCGCAAAGGAAAATTGAAATGAAAAAGTTTTTTTGTGCAATGGCCGCAGCTGTCGTGCCGTTCGCCGCATTTACCCAATCACAGGTTTCTGGTGTTGTCAAAAATCCGAACGGGCAGGCGCTTCCGTTTGTCGTCGTTCACGTGGACGGGACGTACAACACGACCCAGACGGACATGGAAGGAAAGTTCGTTCTGCGCGGCGTGGCCGGCCCGCAGTATTGTCTTACCGTGCAAATGGCGGGCTTCGAAACGTACAAGAAGTGCTACACGTTGCCGAATGACACGGCGCCCGCGATCACCATGCTGACAGGAGTTTACATGCGCGACGAGGTGATCGTAAGCTCGACGCGCGCCGAGAACGGCAGCGGGATGGCGTACACGAACGTTTCGAAAGAAGAGATCGCGGGCCTGAACTACGGGCAGGACCTGCCTTACATACTGAACCTGCAGCCTTCGGTGGTCACCACTTCCGATGCGGGCGCGGGCGTAGGTTACACGGGCATCCGCATCCGCGGCTCGGACGGCACGCGCGTGAATGTGACGATCAACGGCATACCTGTGAACGATGCGGAATCGCAGGGAACGTTCTTCGTGGACATCCCGGATATCGCTTCTTCCACGGAGAATATCCAGGTGCAGCGCGGCGTGGGAACATCTTCGAACGGCGCGGGCGCGTTCGGCGGATCGATCAATTTACAAACGGATGCGCTGGCGAAAAACCCGTACAGCGAGCTGACCGTTTCGGGCGGATCGTTCAACACGTGGCGCACAACGGCGAAAGCAGGAACAGGCTTGCTGAACAACAAATGGAGCTTTGAAACGCGCCTTTCCCGTTTAATGTCCGACGGCTATATCGACCGCGCATCGTCCGACCTCGCCTCCTGGTATGCGTCGGGCGCATATTACGGGAACCGGCTGACGGTAAAAGCGATCACGTTTTCCGGTCATGAGCGTACGTACCAGGCGTGGTACGGCGTTCCCGAAGATTCGCTGAAAGCCGGCAACCGCACGTTCAACCCGGCAGGCATGTATTTCGACGCGAACGGGAACATCCGGTATTATGAAAACCAGGTGGACGATTACCGCCAGGATTATTACCAGCTGCATTTCATCGCGCGCGGGAATGAAAAATGGACGTTCAACTGGGCTCTGCATGCCACGAAAGGAAAAGGATTTTACGAAGAATACCGCGAGGATAACAGCTTCTCCTCGTACAACCTGCTCAACCCGGTGATCGGTTCCGACACGTTGTACACGACGGACCTCGTGCGACGCAAATGGCTCGACAACTGGTTTTACGGCATCACTTACGGCGCGAACTACACGAACGGCCGCAATATCCGGCTCACGATCGGCGGCGCGGCGAACCGGTACGACGGCGACCATTACGGCGAAGTGATCTGGGCCGAAGTGCTTCCCGCGGGCACGGCGCCGGAGCATCGTTATTATAAAGACAACGCGACGAAAACGGACGTGAACGTGTTTACGAAGCTGAACTGGCAGGCGGCGGAAAAGATCAACGTATTCGTCGACCTGCAGTACCGCAACGTGAACTACAGCTTCACCGGCCTCGACAGCACGGGCAGCCCGCTTCCGCAGGATGTGGCGCTCAGCTTTTTCAACCCGAAGGCGGGCGTGACGTATTATGCCAATGCGCGGAATATTTTTTACGCTTCATTCAGCACCGGCAACAAAGAGCCCAACCGCAACGACTTCACGGAATCGTCGCCGGAAAGCCGGCCGGAGCATGAAACGTTGTACGACGCCGAAGCGGGATGGAAATTCCACTCGGAAATTTTTGCCGCGGACGTGAACCTGTATTACATGCATTACGTGAACCAGCTCGTGCTGACAGGCCGCGTGAACGACGTGGGCGCATACACCCGTGAGAATGTGCCGGTGAGCTTCCGCCGCGGCGCCGAGGTCGCATTCGGATGGAACATTACGAAGCAGCTCAACCTGCTTGCCAACGCTACGTTCAGCCAGAACAAGGTGGAGAAATTCAGCGAGTTCCTCGACGACTACGACAACGGCGGACAGGTGCAGAACGTTTACACCGGGTCGACCGATCTCGCCTTCTCCCCTGCCGTGATCAGCGGCATGCAGCTCGCATGGCAGCACCCGCGAGGTTTCCGCGCTGCGCTGCAGGGTAAATATGTGGGCAAACAATACCTCGACAACACGTCGAACGAAACACGGAAGATCGATCCGTATTTCACCGCCAACCTGAACCTTTCCTGGAATGTGTTCGGACCGGAAAACAACCCGGGGCAGAAACCCCGCACGTCATCATTGACCGTAAGCCTGCTGGTGAACAACCTCTTCAACACGTTGTATTCGTCGAACGGCTATACGTACGGTTACATCTACGGCGGGCAGACGAGCTATTACAACTATTATTATCCGCAGGCGGGAATTAATTTCCTGGGAATGGTTTCGGTGAAGTTCGGAGGGAAGCCTTTTGTGAGCGGAACAAATTGATGTGCAGGTGTGCGGATGTGCAGGTGTGCAGGTGTGCGGATGTGCAGATGTGATTATTGCCCGGGGAAAGTTTGTGCGGCCAAAATCCTTTGTGAAGCTTTTTATCCCGGACAACAGTGATGTGATGGATAACCTATCTGCACATTTGCACACCTGCACATCTGCACATTTTTAATTTGCACATCCTACTGGTTGCACTTGCACGGCGCATCCATGTAGATCGTGGTTTTCGGGAGCAGTTTGCGGATGCGGGCCTGGCCGTCGTGGTTGATGAGGATGACGCGCAGGTCGAGCACTTGCAGGGTTTCGCTGATGTCGCTGAGCTCTTCGGGGAAGGTGGAAATGTTGTTGCCCCAGAGGTCGAGGTATTTCAATTTCTTCAGTTTGCCGATCTGCGGGGGAAGCATGACGAGGTCGTTCTGGTTGATATCGAGGAGGAATACATTCTGCAGTTCGCCGATCTCGCGGGGAAGAGATTCGATTTTGTTCCGGGAGAGATGAATGACCTGGAGGTTCTTTAACTGCCCGAGCGTGTCGGGGAATTCGGTGATCTGGTTTTTGCTGAGGTCGAGGTACTGTAAATTCGGGAAGCTCCAGATCTCTTTCGGGAACGCCTTCAGCTTTTGTTTCCGCAGCACGAGCTTCACCACTTTCTCCGGGTTCTTCATCGCTTCCGCCAAATCTGTAAAACCGGCCATCGTGTCGAGCGTGGTGGAATCAAGCAACGGGTAAAGCTTTGCGGGCTCCACCTGGGCGCGCAGCGACATGGCGGGAAAAGCCAGGAGGCAAGTGAAGAAGATGAAACGAAAAAGGGTCATAGACTGAATAAATATACGAATTAGTGCGCGATAGATCGCGCACTAATGAATTTCGGGTAGTGGATCAGTTTGAAGATTAATATTCTGAAATCCTCGCAGGGTTGCCCGCGCGCAACCCTGCGAGGGTTTGAATTCAAAATAAATCAAACTGACCCACTACCGAATTTCGGCCGGGACCGCGTTCGGAAGTTCTTCTTCATTTCAATGCTTCGGGGCAAATCGCGCACTAATGAATTTCGCAGGGACCGCGTTCGGGGTTTTCTTCATTTCAAAACAGCGAGCGTCATTTCCCGGTCTTTCGCCAGCTGCGTTTTCAGGGCTTCGAGGCCGTCGAACTTTTCTTCGTCGCGCAGGCGCTGCACAAATCCGAGCGTGAGCGTTTCACCGTAGAGATCGGCGTCGAAGTCGAGCAGGTTCACTTCGATCGTGCGTTCTTTTCCGTCGACCGTGGGGTTCATGCCGATGCTCATCATTCCTTTGTGCACGGCATTCCCGCGTTTCACCCATACGGCGTACACACCGTCGGCGGGAACCAGCTTGTACGGGTCGTTCACCCGCAGGTTGGCGGTGGGAAAGCCGATGGTGCGCCCGAGCTGGCGGCCTTTGACGACGGTACCCGAAAGCGGGTAATTGTAACCTAAGAATGCACGCGCGGTTTGCACATCGCCGGTTTGCAGCGCGTTGCGGATGCGCGTGGAGCTGACACCGACGTGATCGATCTCGCGGGCGGGGATCTCTTCCACTTCAAATCCATAAACCGGGCCAAACCGCTGCAAATGCTCGAAGCTGCCTTCGCGGTTCTTCCCGAAATGATGGTCGTACCCGATGACCAGCTTTTTCGTGCCGAGCTTTTCCACCAGCACGCCTTCGATAAAATCTTTCGAGCTGAGCATGGAAAACTCGCGCGTGAAGGGATGGACGATGAGGTGATCGATGCCGGCTTTTTCGAGCAGTTCGGTTTTTTCTTCGAGCGTGTTGAGCAGCACCTGGCGGTGATCGGGGAACAGCACCATGCGGGGGTGCGGGAAAAAAGTAAGCAGCACCGTTTCCCCGCCGATGCGCGCGGCCGTTTCTTTCAGCCGGTCGAGGATCTTCTGGTGGCCGAGGTGCACACCGTCGAACGTGCCGGTAGTAACGACGGGATTTTTGACAGGACGGAATTCGTTGATGTGGTTATAAACGTTCACCGGGGGCAAAGGTAAGGATGTGATGAAATGCTGATGTGCTGAAATGCTGCTGGGGTTTTACGGCGTTGTGGCAAGCCCGGGATATTATAATATCGCCTATTACCCGCATTCCATAAATTACCTATAATGCGCTATATGCCAGTTATTTGAATATTAAACTTCTATTCCCGGCCATCAGCATTTCAGCACATCAGCATTTCCGCGAATCCTTTTTCCCCATTTTATTAACAGGCGAGAATCTTTTGAGGATAAAAACCTGTATTTTTGCGCCGGATTTCAAGAACCTATTTACGCCTCATTATACTATGCAAAACGGAAAAATCGCCCAGGTCATCGGTCCCGTGATCGACGTCAGCTTCGACCAGAACGACGGCAAACTGCCCAACATCCTCGACGCGCTCGTGGTGACACGCCCGAACGGACAAAAAGTAATCCTCGAGTGCCAGAAGCACGTGGGTGAAGACACGGTCCGTACCATCGCCATGGACTCCACCGACGGTCTTTCCCGCGGTATGGAAGTTGTCGCAACCGGCTCCCCCATCCGCATGCCGATCGGCGAGCAGATCCGCGGCCGCCTGTTCAACGTAGTAGGTGAAGCCATCGACGGCATCGGCCCGGTAGGCAACGAGGGCGGCTATACGATCCACCGCCAGCCGCCGCGCTTCGAAGACCTTTCCACGGCAAGCGAAGTACTGTTCACGGGCATCAAAGTGATCGACCTGATCGAGCCATACTCCAAAGGCGGAAAGATCGGCCTGTTCGGCGGCGCCGGTGTGGGCAAAACGGTATTGATCATGGAGCTCATCAACAACATCGCCAAAGGCTACTCGGGTTTCTCGGTGTTTGCCGGCGTGGGTGAACGCACGCGCGAAGGAAACGACCTTCTCCGCGAGATGATCGAATCGGGCGTTATCAAATACGGCGAAGCGTTCAAGCATGACATGGAAAAAGGCGGCTGGGACCTCTCCAAAGTGGATATGAACGAGCTTGCAAAATCGCAGGCCACACTGGTGTTCGGGCAGATGAATGAGCCCCCGGGAGCACGCGCACGCGTGGCGCTTTCCGGTCTGACACTCGCCGAGTACTACCGCGACGGGGATGAAAAATCCGGCGGACGCGACATCCTTTTCTTCATCGACAACATTTTCCGTTTCACGCAGGCCGGCTCCGAAGTATCGGCACTCCTCGGCCGCATGCCTTCCGCAGTAGGTTACCAGCCCACGCTGGCCACCGAAATGGGCGCCATGCAGGAACGCATCACCTCCACCAAGCGCGGTTCCATCACGTCCGTACAGGCCGTTTACGTTCCTGCGGATGACCTGACCGACCCGGCGCCTGCAACGACCTTCGCCCACCTTGACGCAACGACCGTATTGTCGCGTAAGATCGCCGAGCTGGGCATTTACCCGGCCGTGGATCCGCTGGATTCCACGTCGCGTATCCTTACGGCGGCGGTTGTCGGTGAAGAGCACTACAACACCGCGCAGCGCGTGAAGAACATTCTTCAGCGCTACAAAGAGCTGCAGGACATCATCGCGATCCTGGGCATGGACGAGCTTTCGGAAGAGGACAAGCTGGTGGTGAGCCGCGCACGCCGCGTGCAGCGCTTCCTTTCGCAGCCGTTCCACGTTGCCGAGCAGTTCACCGGCCTCAAAGGCGTGTTCGTGAACATCGAGGAAACGATCAAAGGCTTCAACATGATCATGGACGGGGAAGTGGACGAATACCCGGAAGCTGCGTTCAACCTCGTGGGCACGATCGAAGATGCCATCGAGAAGGGTAAGAAAATGATGGCGGAAGCAAACTAAAAAAGGGGCCGGATAATATCCGGCCCAAATAATTTTTCTCTCGGATAAAATTTTTTTGATGCAACTCGAAATTATCACACCGGACAAAAAGCTCTTCAGCGGCGACGTGAAATCTGTCGTGCTGCCGGGCGCGGAAGGCCGTTTCGGCGTGCTCAACAAGCATGCTTCCATGATCTCAACGCTGAAAGCGGGAAAGATCAAGGTTGTGGACCTGCAGCAACAGACGCAGACTTTCGAGATCACAGGCGGCGTGGCTGAGGTGCACAAGAATAAAATTATTGTGCTGGCGGAATAATGCGGCTGCGCCGGCGACGCGATGCCTCGCGTCGCTACCCAAGGTGACAAACAATGAAATCCCAAATTTTCTGAAAACGCCCTGCATTCTTGCGGGGCGTTTTTCTTTTGGACTACATTTCGGAAAAAGCCGGGTATGCAGCCAAACAGGAAAACGATCGTGGCGATCTTATGGATTATGCTGCCGTTGCTGGCGGGAGCGGCGATCTATCTCTTCCTCAGTCCTTCGCGGCGCATCTTTTTCGAATGGGTGCCGGAATTCCAGAACGCACAGGTCGATAATTGGATCGTGTATTCGCTGCCGGACGGGCTGTGGGCGTTTTCGCTGGTGTTGTTTTTGCTGTTTGCGTTGCGCGGAAGAACATTTATCGTTGCTGCGCCTGCAATTTCAGCTGCGTTAATGCCGGAATTTCTCCAGGGCCTTCACATTTTTCCGGGGACGTTCGATTGGACCGACGTAATCTTCATACTTCTTTTCGGCGGAGCAGCGGTGACGGTGCGAAAACTGTTTGCTGTGAAAAGTGAGGGCGGTTCTTATTCTCTGCGGCCGGTGATAGCGGGCGGCGGGATAATTGTCTTCATGGTAATTGCGATGGGCACGAGCCCGGATGAGCCGCACGAAAATAGTATCCTGGTCAGGAATAAAACCGGGAAGCCCATACGCATCACCGTAGAAGAGCAACATTCCATTTCCCTCGACAGCGGCGCGATCAATCCCCGGGCGTATCACCCGTATCCTGACTCTGTTTTTTATTACGTGTTTGCAGGCGATGGCCGTGGTGGCAACTACGGGTGTGTGCGTAAAAAGAAAGCGCACGCCGACAGCATCATAAAATGGCAAAAGAATTACAGGATGAGCGAGCGGGGCTTTACAACCCATTTCGACGAACTGTATGCAACCGACACGCTCTTTACCCGTTTCGACAACTCTCCCGGCACTGCGCTGAACATACAGTTCTGGCTGTTCAGCGATTCGACACACGCTGTCACCATCCCGGAAATAAGATATAAGAACGATACGCTGTTTTATCCCGTCTACAAGTTCTCATACATGGACAACAAAGGAAGGCTCATTACACGAAGGCTACGCGGCGGGCAGTTTTACCGTTACCTCGATAAAACCGGGACGAAGATGACACTGGAATAATCACCGGCTGCATTTTTGAAAATCTTTTTTGTAAACGGCGAGAGGCGCGATACCTCGCGCCTCACAATTTCGGTGTATCAAATTGTCACCGGTGCATTTTGAAATCGTCGTCGTGCCGGTATTTTTCTTTTTTCGTTTTCGGCGGGCCGCCGCCCGTGCATTCCACCTGTCCGAAACGAACGACGACGCCGGTTTCGCTGGTCCAGCCTTGCGGGGACGGTGAGAACGAACAGATCCATTTGAACACGGAGCTGGTATAACCTGCGCGCAATTCCCACATGGGCTGCCGTCCTTCGCCGACGATCACCCCGGCGCCGGCGCCGATGCTGCGGTTCACGCGCAACATCAGACCGGGCTGCATGGTCATTTCATTGTTGCCGTACACGAGCGCGATGTCGGGCATGATGTCGAACGGGCCGCCGATGTCTTGCGCGGTACCGGCAACTGCAACGTACGAGCGATTGGCTTCGATGCGGTAATTCACGCCGGTCTCGGTGGTAAGGTCCTTCGACGGGTTGAGCGCGTGAAGCACGGAGACGCCGGCGTAAAATCCGCGCAGGTTCGTTACCATAAAACCGAGATCGAAATCGTAGGCGCCGGTTTTGTATGTGTTCGTGGTTGCTCCTTCCACGACCTGCTGCTGCACGAACAAACGCGAAGCGCGCACTCCCGCCGCACCATGCCAGGCGCCGATATCGAACTGGTATGCATAACGCAGCGCGAGCATATTGCTTTTGTACAACGGCGCTTTGACATGGGTATAGGAAACGTCCCACGGTCCGTGGACAAGGTTGTCGCCGTCATTCCCGCCGGAAAAAAAATAACCCATGCCGGCAGGTCCCGAATTGATGCCGCCCGATGCGAAAGAGGAGCCGCCGCAATATGGGCAGAGCGCTGCCGGATTATACGTGGAGCGCTGGTTGAGCGCGAGCCGGTAGATGTGGTCGCTGCAGGCAAATAAAGGTGCAGCAAGCAGCAGGAGAAACAGGAGGGCGCGAGATTTCATCGAAGTGATTTTCTCCTATAACGAGGGAGGTGAAAATAGATACACCGACCAATGTGCAGGTGAATAGTATGGAAAATGAATAACCCGACCACCCCAATTTGCGCATCATCCACCTGCACATTATGAATTGATAGTATCTTTAGAAAGCAATCCTCATTCTATGAAAACCAATTTCGACGTTGCGATCATCGGCGGCGGGCCCGGGGGCTCTTCGGCGGCGACCTATATTTCAAAGCTCGGCTATTCGGTGGTTGTTCTTGAAAAAGAAAAATTTCCGCGCGACCACGTGGGCGAGTCACTGATCCCGTTCTGCTATTACAAAATGAAGGAAATGGGCGTGCTTGATGACGTGCTGAAGTTCGCGACGAAAAAGCCGGGGGTGAATTTTATCGATCGCGGCGGAGAACGGCAATCGGTGTGGTGCTTCGACAAGGTGCTCGAGGACGGCGCACAGATGTCGTACCACACGCTGCGCGCCCCTTTCGACAAAGCGCTGCTGGACCATTCGCGCAAATGCGGCGCCGTGGTGCTCGAAGAGCACATGGTGAAAGAAGCTCGCCTGGACAACCCGGAACAGGTTACGCTGCGTGTGACGGACAATGCCGGCACGGAAAAAATTTTCACTGCGCGCTTTCTCATCGACGCCAGCGGGCAAGGTTCTTTCCTGGGAAAAATGTTCAACTGTAAAAAATCTTACCAGGATCTCGACCGGGTTGCGTTCTTTTCGCACTGGACGGATACGACGTACGACGGGGCGCTGAACGGCGGCCTGATCAAGATCATTTATCTCGGCGGTGAAAAGAAAGGCTGGATCTGGGTGATACCGGTGGGACGAAACCACCTCAGCATCGGGGTGACGCTGAACAATTCGTACGTGCGCGGGCAAAAGAAATTGATCGGGGGTGACGACTGGGCGAAACAACTTTACCTCCGTGAAGTGTCGGAAGCCGTGAACCTTCAGCCGGTGCTGGCGAACGCGACGCTGGAACATGCCGTGCAGGTGATCGGCGACTATTCATACTACGTAGAGCAGAAATACGGCGCGAATTATGCCATGGTGGGCGATTCGGGCGCGTTCCTCGATCCTATTTTTTCAAGCGGCATTTACGTGGCGATGGAAATGGCAGACCGCGTGAGCAAAGCGCTCGACGTGAAATTCAGGCAGGGCAACGAAGCGGGCGAAAAAGCATTCGCGGAAACGTTCACGCACATCAACGGCGGATACCGGCTCATCGAGAAATTCGTGCGCATGTTTTACGACCCGGCGATGCTGAATTTTTCGCACTTCGGCGTCGACGACGACCAGTACACGAAATTCCTCAACGCATACGAAGTGTTCCATTATCTCCTGGCAGGAGACTTTTTCACGGACTACGACAAATACATCGGCTTCCTAGACGGCCTGAACAAGGAGCGGAATTTCAACCAGTTCATTCACTACGTCAAATCGAAAGCGAAGGAGTATCCCAACATGGATTTCTGCCGCTACAGCTACGAGGAAGTGTACGGACACCTGCCGGACCGGCCAACGGTGCACCCGGGGCTGCTGTCGGCGCTGAAGTAAGCCCGGTTATTTTACCGTAATGATGATGCCGCCGATCTTGCGGTTGCGGCCTTCCGGAGCTTTGACAACAATATCGTGGAACAGGATTTTGTCGCCGGGAGAAGCAAATGTTATCGCTGTTTTCATTTCGGGTGTAAACGAAGGACCTTCTGCAGCATATTCTTTCCACGTGCCTTCTTCATTGACCGACATTTTAAACGAACTGATCCGCATGCTTACATCGAGATCGAAATCCGTCATTCTTGAGAAAATGCCGAGCTCACGTTTCACCTGGTCCACCGTCAGCTCTCCTTCGCGTGCGACATTACAGATATAAGGCACCGGGTTGGGAACGTATTTCGGCCGGAATTCTTTTTTGCAAAACTCAACCAGTTTTCCGCTTGCCGCTTTATAACTCACGTTGATGGTCGCTTTTTTGAATTTGTGCAACCTTACGATATAGCTTCCGCCTGAGCCGGTGATGCCGGCGCTGTCACCGTTTACCGAAACAACGAGGCTGTCTTTGGGTACACCGGTGGGAACAATTTCAACCGGGTTATCGACGCCGACGTACAGATGGTTCATCCGGGAAAGAACAACCTGCGCCGACCGCGGGCAATCACCCTTCTTTTTAAAGGAGCCGGTTACAAGAAGCAGGACGGTTACGGCAAGAACGGCAACTGTTCCTTTCAAAAAATATTTCATCGGGATCTTTATATCAATTTGGACTCAGAGACTGTTTAAGATTCATCTTTAAACAGCCTCTTAATGCCCTTGGGAGGGAAAAGATACGACTTTCGCCACGGGCCGCGGCCCGCTGAGCTTTCACGATCTGACCTGCATCGCAAAAGCCGCTGACCGTCGTCATGCTGTCGCGCACGGGATTTTCAAAACTTCGCAAGAGATATCGTGTGGGAATGAGAGCCGTAAAACGCATTTTCCTTTTTATCATCATTTTGCCTTTCATCCTGATCGGCGCGTTTTTTTTCGTGCGCTACCTCGGTTACCTGAAAGATCCGGACCCGGAAAAAACATTTATCCTTCCCCATCTCGAGCTGGCCGTATTCAACGTCACGAACATGGACGATGAGAAGACGGATGTGACCGCCAGCCTTCTTATCGATAATCCCATGCCGGTCGGCTTTACGGCAGACAGCATCAGCTACGAGATCTTCATCACCGGCAAAAGCGTTGCCAAAAGCAGTCACCGGGAATCGGTAACGGTGAAAGGCGCCGACACGAGCTGGATCGTCGTGCCCGTAACGCTGTACACGGAAAAGCTGGTGAACATCCTGGAGACGAACGAGGCGAAAGGCGTGGACAGCGTGGACTACGAAATACGCGCGGCATTTTACACGGACCTTGTTTTTAAACGGAAATTCGACATCACCGTAAAACGGAAATTGCCGCTCGTTCACATTCCCGAAGCCAAAGTGACGAAGATCGAGATCGACCCGGAAGGGTTGAGCCATCTTCAACTTTACGTGCACACGCGCATCGAGAACAAAAACGTTTTCGCGCTCCGGTCGGAGGACATCACGTACCAGTTCTCCGTTGCGGGCCATCCCTGGGTGAAGGGCACCGAGCCGGTGAGCATCGACATCCCGCCGCACAGCACGGCTGAAGTGGTGTTCCCGGTAAAGATCCAGCTGAAGGAAGTGGGCGCAACGGCGTTCACATTGCTGAAAAAACGAAAGAACATCGACTATAATTTCGAGCTCAACCTGCGGCTCGGCTACGAGGAAAATGTGCTGTCGAACAGCATTATCGTGGTCAAAAGCAAAGGCGTCATTTCCGAGCTGGTCGATGTGGTGCGGAAGGATAAGGATGAGAAAAAGCAGGAACGGAAGCAAAAGAAGAAGGAGGGAGCATAGCCACAGATTACACAGATTTCACAGATTGATTTTCACAGAACAATTCGTTTGTAACTGAGGGAAGGCTCGCCGAAGTTAATGAGTAGGCCGCAGTGGCACTTTGCTACAGCGAGGTAGTTTATGACTTGTTTATAATTGGCATCGACTATTCCATGTTGTGCTTTTACTTCCAGGATGATCTCATCCCCGATCACGAAATCTGCTACATAAAAATGAGGCAAAATAATTTCCTTGTATCGTACCTCAAATTTTCTTTCCCGCATAAACGCAATTCCGTTAACTCTTAGTTCATGCTGCAAGGCATCTTTATAAACCACCTCGAGAAAACCATGCCCGAGTTGCCGATGGACCTCCATACAAATTCCAATCACTTTATAAGTAATGTCCTTATATCGAAACTCTTTCTTGATGGCTGATTCCATAAATCAATCTGTGTAATCCGTGTAATCTGTGGCTACCCAGCCCAATTCTCCCTGTCAAGGCTCCTGTACTGTATCGCCTCCGCCAAATGTTCTGTAGCAATTTCACCGGCTCCTTCAAGGTCGGCGATCGTGCGGGCTACTTTTAAAATCCGGTCGTAGGCGCGGGCGGAGAGGCCCAGCTTTTCCATCGCGGTCTTCAGCAGGAGGCGGCCGGCTTCGTCGATGGCGCAGACGTGGCGGAGCTGGCTGGCGTTCATCTGCGCGTTGCAGTAGATGCCGTCGAGATGTTCGAAACGTTTCAGCTGCACGAGGCGCGCTTTTACGACGCGCTCCCGCACGGCGGCGCTGGACTCGGCGGGACGGCGGTCGCTCAGCTCACCGAAGCCCACGGGCGTCACCTCGATGTGGATGTCGATGCGGTCGAGCAGCGGGCCGGAGAGGCGGTTGAGGTAACGCTGCACGCCGCCGGGCGGGCATACGCATTCCTTGTCGGGATGGTTGTAGTAGCCGCACGGGCACGGGTTCATCGACGTGACGAGCATGAAGCCCGCGGGATAGGCCACGGAAAATTTCGCGCGGGAAATGGTCACGACACGATCTTCCAGGGGCTGGCGCATCACCTCGAGCACGCTGCGCTTGTATTCCGGCAGCTCATCGAGAAAAAGCACGCCGTTGTGCGCGAGGGAAATTTCTCCCGGCTGCGGATGCCCGCCACCGCCGACGAGCGCCACATCGCTGATCGTGTGGTGAGGCGCGCGGAACGGCCGGTTCGTCACCAGGCCGGCGTTCTTCCCGGTCTTGCCGGCCACGGAATGGATCTTCGTCGTTTCGAGCGCTTCGCGCAGCGTCATCGGGGGAAGAATTCCCGGGAGGCGTTTGGCGAGCATGGTTTTCCCGGCGCCGGGCGGGCCGACCATGAGAATGTTGTGCCCGCCGGACGCGGCGATCTCGAGCGCACGCTTGATGTTCTCCTGTCCTTTCACGTCGGAGAAATCGGCGTCGGAAGGATTTGCGGAGCGGGCGAATTCCGCTTCGAGGTCGACCTTCGCGGGCGCGAGTTGCGAGTTGCCTTCAAAGAACGCGATCACTTCGCTGAGATGGTCGATGCCGTACACGTCGATCCCGTCCACCACGGCGGCTTCGCGGGCATTTTCGGCGGGCAGGACGATTCCTTTGAAGCCGCTTTCTTTCGCATGGATGGCCATGGGCAATGCGCCGCGCACGGGACGAAGAATGCCGTCGAGCGCCAGCTCGCCCATGATCACGTAATCCGCCACGGAGACGCCTTCGATCTGCCCCGACGCGCAGAGGATTCCTACGGCGATGGGAAGATCATACGCCGAGCCTTCCTTGCGGATGTCGGCGGGCGCGAGGTTGACCGTGATCTTTTTGCCGGGAATTTTAAACCCGTTGTTCTTCAGCGCCGCGTCGATGCGTTGCTGGCTTTCTTTCACTGCGCTGTCGGGCAACCCGACAATGTGAAAGTTGATCCCTGTGTCGATGTTGACCTCAACGGTGACGGTGGTTGCGGTGATCCCGTATACGGCACAGCCGTATGTTTTTACCAATGACATAGTTCGTTCCTTTTTTAAAATTCAAACTCCGATTAAACACTAACTGAAAATCTGTACCTGTCGTGAAAATTTTTCCGGGCGCAAAGGAATTTTATTTTTTCGCCGAAACAAAATGTGAGGGAATGTTTATGCGGATATAAGTGTTTACAAACGTTTACAAATGATTACAGCCCATTCCCACAAGCCGAAGCCGGAGAATGAGCCGTAATTAAATTCAGGCAACTATATACTTTTATTGATAAACCATCTAACCATGCGCGGGCCATTTGTGCACATCTGCAATCTGGCATCTGCACATTACATTTCCACATCCTGCGCCGGCGCCACCCGCTGCAGTTCCGCGTCATAGGTATGTGCAGAATCATGGGTGGGCCATTTTACGGGATCCATGACGGCATCGAAGCTTACGATCGCGGCGTCGCGCAGACCTTTGACTTTATTTCTCCAGCCGTTGATCGTTGATTTAAATAAGGCGGAACCGCTCCCGGGCGCTTTTAATTGCGGCCAGTGCTGTTCCAGCCCGATGGCGCGGGTATAGAGATACGATTTGTCGACGCCGGTACTCCCGGCATTGCAAATCTCCCATGCATAGGTTTCTATTTCCGAAGCTGCGTTGGCTGCAGGCTTGTAGCTCTCCCGATCGTCGAGCGTTGAATCGAATACGATATCCGTATCCAGCGCTTCATTGTTGGCGGCCTTTATTTGTTTGTAATACTGCCCGATGTGGATCAGTTCGTGCCGCAGCGTGCTGTATACAACAGGCAATCCTTTTTCAAAAGCCGTTTTATAGACCAGGATCCAGTATTTCGGATCTTTTGTATCGTCATAGAATGCCTGTCCGTAAATGGCCGCGTCTTCGGAATAATAAATGCCGATCTCGTCGAGCGGGGGAATGCCCTTGAGGCCGTTGAGCAGGTTCATGGTGCGCATGTTATCCAGCGTATCCTGGGGCGTCCTGCTCGCCTCGAACGTCTGCACCTGCCCGGCTGTCATATCCGGGATCGTGGTAGCATTGCCGGGCGCAACCACTTCTTTCGCCCGCTGGATCGTGGCCGTAAAAGGCATCGTCACAGGCGCCTGCCGGACGGTAAGCGATTCTGGCGGCGTCTTTCGCTGGAACGGCTGCGGACTTTTGAACGAAAAAAGAGAGGGACTATCGGTATCCTCAGGTGACGCCGGGGAGGCTGTTTCGCTCCGAAATTGCAGTGGGGGACGAAACGAAACTTCGGCACTGTTCTTCCCATCTGCCGATGGAAGCCGTGTGCTGCTGGCTGTGGTTTCCTGTTTCATCCTGTCGGGGTCATCCAAGTCTATGATTCAGCATTGTCAATAAAGGATGAAAGAAAAAAAATTGCTTTCTCACTGTCCTGGAACGAAGCGACAAAACGCTTGCCTGCTCCATTAGACTGGATTAAATAATATGGACTTGTTTTGAGATCCTTTGACGCACATTTTATTTAGTTTGTCTGTCGTCATATAATTGGCACTGACGTGCAAATTAAGGAAAAAACACAGGCAGCACCGGCGCCCGCGTCCCTCACAGCATCCCCGGCAAAAACTGCCTCCGCCGGCTGATGATCTTTCCGGAAACCATAAACACCCCGTCGCCCGTGTAATGCAGCGTCTGCGGGTGCTCCGGTGAATTCGCCACGCGCGCGTTCACTACTTTCCAGATGAAGAAATTGTATTTGCCGATGAGACGATCGTCGTAGAGCTTGCATTCGAAGTTGGCGTAACATTCGCGGATGAGCGGGGCTTTCACTTTTTTCGCTTTGCCGGCGGTCAGCCCGAAATGGTCGAACTTGTCAATCTCCTCTCCACTTGTGTTCCCGATGCCGATCACTTCGTCAGTGAGCGCGGTGGTGGGAATATTGATGACGCATTCCTTGCTCCGGCGGACCATTTCAAAGCTGTGGTTACGATTTGAAATGACGCAGCCGATCAGCGACGGCGTAAATTCCATAACGGTGTGCCAGCCCATGGTCATGATGTTGCGCTGGTCGTTCCATGCCGAGGAAACGAGAACGATGGGCCCGGGCTCGAGGTAGCGGCGGATCTTCTCCACCGGCAGGTTGTGCTTTCGGAAATGCGTGCGCATGATGCTTGTCTTTTATACAAGTTAGCCCAAACCCGTGAAATGCCCGATGAACGTGTTTTTACAAAAGCCTAATTCCCAATCATTTCTCCCGGCACAGATTTTGTTATCTTTATCATCACACCTCCGCCGCGGCGGACAACACCGACCTCATTCATGAAAGCTTTTTACACCTGCATCGCGGCGATACTGCTTGCCGCGGGATCGTATGCCCAGAATGCACCGCAGCAACCGTCTAACTGCTACACCCGCTGGGAGCAGATTTTCGAAGCGCGCGGCGCCGAAGAAGTGAAAGACGGCGTACACGAAGACGTGATCATTTCCGTGCGCAACGGCGACGACGCGCAATGCTACACCGGCAAGGTGGAAGTCAAAGACGGGAAGATCGTTGCCATGCACCGCAAGCTGGCCGACGGCACCTACGAAGCGTACAAGCCCAAGCTGAAGTACGACATCCCGATGACGATCACCAACGGCATTTCCGCCACGCTGCTCACGCCGGACGATGCGCTCATCAACGTCATTTTCCCGAAAACGCTCAAGCCGAAAAAAGTAGCGTATTCCTCAGCGCCTGATCCGCCGCAGGATTAAAAAAATTGAAGATTGAAAATTGAAGATTAATTCAAGCTGATTTTCAATATTCAATTCCCTCGATGAGCAAGATACTTCTTCGCAGCGGCAAAATTCTTTTCCGCACATTTATCGGCATCCTGCTTTTTCTTTCCCTCTATTTCATCGTCGCCGGCATTTGCTGCTGCATTCCTGCCAACCGCGGGTTTTCATCCCCGGACGACGGCATTCTCATCGCGGTTACTTCCAACGGCGTGCACACCGACATTCTCGTCCCGGCGCAGAATGAGCTTTACAACTGGAAGGAACTGCTTCCTTACAGCGACACGAAAAGCGCGGACAGCACGTACGGCTACGTTTCGTTCGGCTGGGGCGACAAAGGCTTTTACATCGAAACGCCGACATGGGCCGACCTGAAAGCCAGCACCGCCTTCAAAGCCATGTTCTGGATGAGCACCTCGGCCATGCACGTCACCTGGCGCAAAAAGATCCCGGCCACCGGTCCGCGCTGCCGCTCCTTCCGCATCAGCCGTGAAAATTACATCGCGCTCTGCGCTTACATCCGCGCCTCCTTCGAAGAAAAGAACGGCCGCGCGCAATACGTGAACGCTCCCACGTACACCAGCTACGATGCGTTCTACGATGCAAAAGGCCGTTACAATTTATTCCGCACCTGCAACGTGTGGACGGGCCAGGCGCTTAAAGCGGCAGGGATACGCGTTGCGCCATGGACACCGTTCGAGAAGAGTGTTTATGTGCAGTTACCTTGAAAAAAGGTGGCGGTTGGCGGTAGCGGTTGGCGGTAGCGGTTGGCGGTGGCGGGTTGGCGGTGGCGGTTGGCGGTGGCGGTTGGCGGTGGCGGTTGGCAGTGGCGGTTGGCAGCGGCGGTTGGCGGTGGCGGGTTGGCAGTGGCGGTTGGCAGCGGCGGTCAGTTTTGCGTTATATGAAATTTCATTTTTCCTGAGAGCCACGAGACCTTGTGCCCCAGGAATGATTCCGGCCGCCAACCGCCACCGCCAACTGCCGCTCCTCAATGTCAAATCTTCTCCCGGACTTTCCCATTCTCTCCATCTTCCACTTCTTCTTCCTTTTCCCCGCCGCCGAAACGCCAGCTTACGGTGACCTGTCCTTCCCAGCGGTTGCCGGCGAAGGGGCCGTTGAGGTTGGGTTCTTCCATGAACGGGTAATAGAACGTGATGCCCGCGCGCAGGTCGACGTAGAGACGTTCGCGTAAGAATGCGAACTGCCATCCCGCATGCGAAGCCGCGCCGATGCCGTTGAAGAGATTTCCGCCGGAAAATGTGTAGCGCGATTCGTCGGACTTCGATTTATAGACCACCGTTTGCCGTTCGAGCGTGCGCATGTAAATTCCTTCCACGCCGAAATGCGGGCCGGTGAACGCACGGCGGCCGAGGGTATCGTTGTTCCGGAAAAAAACCGTGAACCCGAGACGCGCCATTTTTGTTTCGTAGGTCGAGGAGCAGCGTTCCACGTAGCTGTTCACCGGCTCATTCATCGGCTCGACCGTCGTGCTGGCGCTCATGTCCCCGAGCATCGCCTGGTTCTCTGCATTCTCCGGGGAAATGTATTGCTCGTCCGTCCCGCTCCCCGTTCCCGCGCACACGCTGATGTTCACCTTCCGCCACCCGATCGCGTAGCCTGCCATAAACAGCTGCCTGTCGATAAACGCGTTGGCATGTCCCTGCACGAAATGCGAAGGGCCCTGGGCAAAGGCTGTGGCGGCAATCAACAAAGCGAGACAGGAAAGGGTCTTTCGTCGCATTTGCGGGAAAAGTAGGAAAAATCGGCGGGAGGATGATATTTCCTGCTGCGGAGCGGCGGAGGCGGGTGGCGGTGGCGGTGGCGGGAGCCGGAGGCGGGTGGCGGGTCGCGGTTGGCGTTCATAATAATTTACATGCATTGTAGAGACACGAGGCCTCGTGTCTCTACAATGCATGATGCTAAATCTTCTCCCGCACAATCGCCTTTTCCCCGTCTTCAATTTCCGCATCGTTTTCTTTCCCGAAGCGCCAGCTGAATGTCACTTGTCCTTCGAAGCGGTTGCCGGTGTAGGGGCTTTTGAGATTGACTTCCTTCGTAAACGGGTAGTAGAACGTAATGCCCGCGCGCAGGTCGACGAAAAGATGATCGCGCATGAACGCCAGTTGCCAGCCCACGTGCGAGGAAGCGCCGAGCTCGTTGAACCGGTTTTCGCCGGAATAGCTGTAGCGCGTTTCCGCCGTGTTCGATTTGTACGTGAGGCTTTGCCGTTCCAGCGTGCGCGCAAACACCGCATCAACGCCGAAATGCGGGCCGGTGAACGGGTTGCGGCCGCGGGCTTCATTTTTCAGAACAAAAACAGTGAACCCGAGGCGCGCCATCTTCACCTCGTACGTGGAGCTGCATTCCTCGATGTAAGAATTCGCCGGCTCCTCATCCGGCTCGACGGTGGTCCTGTCGCTCATTTCCATGCGCACGTACTTGTTGGCCCATTCTCCCGGCTTCACGAATTGCCCGTCGAACCCGGTGCCTTTGCCGGCGCTCACGCTGAAGACGATGCGCCGCCAGCCGAGACCGTAACCGGCCATGTATTGCTCTTTGTTGACCGAGGCATTGCCGTGTGCCTGGATGAAATGCACGGGACGCTGTGAACGTGCAGGAAGCGCAGAAAGAAGCGCAAGCAGGATAAACAGGTGGAGCTGTCGCATGGATGTGCGGTTTAGGGGTTGGTGAATAAAATGCAGTGAATTGTTGCGGGAACGGACTTCCCGCAAACCGGCGTTATCGCAGCTGTTGCGGGTACCCGAGACGGTAGTGCAGCACGTTCATCCGTCCTTTTTCCGTCTCCGGCGCAAGTTTGATCAGCACCGGTTTCGTCGTGTCGGCGGGAAGCCGCAAGGTGTCGGGCGCAAACGTGACCCGCTTTTTCGTCCGGTCGTCGTACAGGTAAAAAAGATTTTTCTCCAGCGACTGCTCCACGTACTCCGCTTCCTCGTTCAGCTGGATGTCGCCGCGGTCGTCGAACCGGAAATAAAGCGTATCGGCCGTGCTGCGGACGTGCGTCTTCGCATCTTCGGCCTGGCTGAAGTAAATGTCGAGCGGGCCCGTGTAGCCCGATTTCACCACGAAAATATATTCCGGCCGCTTGTAAGGCTCGCGCTGGTTCACGTACCAGAGCACCGGCCCGAGCACGAATGCCACCTGGATCGCCACATCCCATTCCCACTGGATGTTCAGCTTCGAAAGCACGAACGCGATTAGCAGGTAAATGCCCGCTCCCGCCGGGAAGTAAAGCCAGTAATCCTCCATCACCTTGTCCGCCAGCTTGTGATACGCCGCCGCGAACAGGTAAATCCCCAGCAGCGCATAAGCGATCACGGAAAGCGGGTAACGGTAGAATTTCACGCCGCGAAGGTAGCAATGAAAAACGCTCGGCAATGCCCCCGCCTGTGGAAGAATCGGCGTTCCGCGCGCAGGGCGCAGTTGGAACCGGTACGGAAAGCAATGCGGAAAACAGGAACATGGCTGAAACCTTTCCGCAAACGTATCTCACCCGGCGCCGCGGGGAAAGCGAAAAAGGCCCAAAACCTTACATATGGAAGAAACGGCAGCCTAAATTCCAAAGGCCAAAAACTCAAACCCCAGGCAGGATTGGGACTTTAAGCTAGGCTTCGGTGATCTCGAACTCGTAAAACTCCATGATCTGGTTGGCCAGGAGCTTTTTGCAGGCTTCATCCACCTTTGCGGACGCTGCTTCTTTCGACGCCGCTTCGATCTCGAGCGTAATGTGCTTGCCGATGCGCACGTTTTCGATCTCGGGCAGGCCGAGGTTCTTCATGCTGCCCGTTACCGCTTTGCCCTGGGGATCAAGAAGCGCCTTAAGCGGCATCACGTCGATTTCTGCTTTGAATTTCATGTGGAATGTGCTGATGTGCTAATTTGCTAATGTGCTAATGAATGGGATTTCGAGTGCGAATTTAAGAATTCGGAGCGGAACTGCGGTGCGTTAAATTCACTGTGCTCCTGCTTTCGCTATTACGCGGTAAAGCGCTCAATCAGGGCTAATAATCAACTGCATCGCTTCGTTGTACCGCCTGCCCGTTTCAATTTTGATTCCTCCTTCGGTAGTAACCAAACCCTCGCAGGGTTGCCGGTGCGCATGCCCGCGCGCAACCCTGCGAGGGTTTGGTCTATTTTTTCCCTTTCGCTTTCCGCTGTTCGATCGTGTTCACCATCGACACCAGGATATACAACACAATGATCAGCGGCACAGCCATCAGCTTCAGCCAAACCACCAGCCCGATCGATAGCCCGAGAAAAATGTATCGTGCTTCATTCCTTTTCCACTTCAGCGATTTGATCTTGAAGGAAAACATCGGGATGTTCGACAGCAGCAGGATGGAAAACAAAACCGTTATCCCGATCAGCAGCCAGGGCTGAAGCAGCATTTCCCGCAGGTGAATAATTCCCTCCCCAGACATCTGCCCGTCGCCCAGGTATTCGCCGCAATCCCAGAAGCTGTTACTGGCCGGAGCAGGCGTTACCAGCGGGAAACGAACGGAAGCCGGCTCGCCTGCCTCGTACAGGCGCGGGAAAAGGCTGTCGGTAGTGAAATTGCTGTCGGCCACGTAAGGCCCGTTACGCTGCAGGTACGAATACAAGCTGATGTTGTCCTCCGGGCTCATCGCTATCGGTTCCCGGTACCCGGCGAATGTCGCCTGGTTCATTCCCAGCGCCAGCGGGATGCCCATGATGAAGATCGCATTCGCCAATGTCGGCAGCCCGATGAACGATTCCGATTGCCGCGTGTCCACGTTGAACTTCGCCAGGCGCAGGCCCGAGAACAGCGGAATGAGAAAGCCCGCGTACGGCAGCAACGGCAACATCCAGCTGCTGTAATCGTCCATGTGCTGTATCGTCCCGAAGCGGATCAGCTGGAACATCACCATTCCCGGCACCACGCCGAACGTCACCATGTCCGCCAGCGAATCCAGCTCTTTTCCCATCGGCGAACCCTGCTTCAGCCCCCGCGCCGCAAATCCATCGAGAAAATCGAACACGCAGGCAACGCCGACAAGGATCGCCGCAGGATAAAAATTCGCTTCGATGATGTTCAGCGTCGCGATGCAGCCGCAAAGCAGGTTGCCGAGGGAAAATAAGTTGGGGATGCTGAAGAGCAGTTTCATCGCGGGGGTTATTTAAATTTTATAAACCTCGAAGGTTTGCGCGCGGGCATACGCGCATGCAAACCTTCGAGGTTTATAAAAAATCGTTTACGAAGCAACCTTCTTCCGCTTCATCAAATTATTTACCACCGAAAGCAAAACGTACAATACGATCACCAGCGGCAGCGCGATGTATTTCAGCAGCACCAGCAGCACCAGCGACGCAGCGAGGAAGCTGTAGCGGATCTCGTTCTTCTTCCACCCGAAATTTTTAAACTTCAGCGAGAACAGCGGCAGCTCGGCGATGAGGAGGTAAGACATCACGATGGTGACGCCGATGAGGAACCAGGGGTTCAGAAGAACTTCATATACCTGCTGATCGAACAGCGTCGGTGGCGGATACATCGTCCAACCTGCGCCGGCTGACGATTCATGTATTTTGAGGATCAACGGGAACGAGCAGATCAGGATCGAATTCGCAGGCGTCGGAACACCGATGAAGGAGTCACTCTGGCGCGTGTCGTTGTTAAACTTCGCAAGTCGCAGGGCAGAAAAAAGCGGGATGAGAAATGCGGTATACGGTAGAATTTTCATCCATAACGGTTGTGTGGGAATGTTTCCGCTCACCCACAACGACCCGAACAGATCCGGCCCGGGCACAAAAGCGCCATCCGCCCATGGAAGCGGAACCATCGCCGCATTCAGCAAATGAAACATCACCACACCCGGCACCACACCGAACGTCACCATGTCCGCCAGCGAATCGAGATCTTTTCCCACCGGCGAAAACTGCTTCAGCGCCCGCGCCACGAACCCGTCGAGAAAATCCAGCACCGCCGCGATCCCCACGAGGTAAGCGCTCCACACGAGATTTCCCTGGAACGCAAAAACGATCGCCAGGCACCCGCAGAGGAGGTTAAGGAGCGTAATGATGTTGGGGATGGTGAAGAGCTGCATGAGAGGCAAAGATAATGTGCTAATTTGCTAATGTGCTAATCTGCTAATGTGCTGTGCAGATATGCAGATTAGCACATTCACGTAGCTTTGCGCGTAGCAATGACCTTCAACTCCCTCCACTTCCTCGTGTTTTTGCCGGTGGTGTTTGCGCTGCACTGGTTGCTGCCGCAGCGGTGGAGGTGGATGCTCCTGCTGGCGGCGAGCTATTACTTCTACATGAGCTGGAATCCCTGGTTCGGGATCTTGCTGGCGGGAACTACGCTTGTCGATTGGTATGCGGCGTTGAAAATTGAAGATTCAAAATTCAAAGATTCGAAGAGAACGTGGTTGCTGGTCAGTGTTGTGAGCAATCTCGGGTGTCTTGCGGGCTTCAAATACGCGGCGTTCTTTTACAATACGTTTGAATGGACGACCTCGCAAGTTTCGGGAAGCATGCCGCACTACCTGGAAGCGATCCTCATTCCCGTCGGGCTTTCGTTTTACACGTTCCAGTCGCTGGGCTACACGATCGACGTGTACCGTGGGCAGGTGAAAGCGGAACGCAACCCGGGCATGTTCGCGCTGTACGTTTCCTTCTTTCCCCAGCTCGTTGCGGGGCCGGTGGAGCGGTACGGTCATCTTGCGCCGCAATTCCGCACACCGCATTTCCTCCGCAGCGAAACGCTTATCACCGGCACGCGCCTTGCCCTCTGGGGATTTTTCAAAAAGATCGCCATCGCCGACCGCCTCGGGGAATTCGTGACGCCCATTTTTGACCGTCCCGAAAATTTCAACGGGCTGACGCTGCTCATCGCCGGGTTCTTTTTCGTGGTGCAAGTGTATTGCGATTTCTCCGGCTACTCCGACATTGCCACCGGCGTGGCGCGCATGTTCGGCTACGAGCTGCGGCTGAACTGGAGACGGCCATTGCTCTCGCGCTCACTGCACGAGTTCTGGTCGCGCAACCACATCAGCATGACCACCTGGTTCCGCGATTACCTCTACATTTCGCTGGGCGGAAATAAAGTCCCCTACCCGCGCTGGCTGCTCAACATTTTTCTCGTGTTCCTGCTGAGCGGCCTGTGGCACGGCGCGAAATGGACGTTCGTCGCCTGGGGCGCGATGCATGGCGTTGTTTATTTGCTCGAGATCCTGGTGCGCAGGCCGCGGGAGAACCGTGAGCGACAAGCAGCAGAAATTAGTGATGGCGGCGGCCGGCGATTCTTTGGATGGATTTACCTGTTTATTTTCCACACCATTTCTTTGATCGCGTTCCGGGCAAATTCCATGAACGATCTTGGCGTGATCTATTCGAAAATTTTCAGCTTTGAATGGAATGCAGGTGTTGCATTCATGGAATTACGAGCGCTGCAAGATCTTTTCCCGCTCCTGCTCGGCGCGACGATGATCGTTTTCCTCTTCCTGAAAGAGTTGAACGAGGAACACGGCTGGCTGAACCGACTGAAAAATTTCGATCGCTGGTGGAGGCCGGTTTTTTACGTGCTGCTGTTCGTGGCGTTATTCACGATCGGGCAGTTCAGCGCAAATGAATTCATCTATTACCATTTTTGAGACATGAGACGTGAGACGTGAGACGTGAGAAAAAAAAC
>CBIHOC010000031.1:0-63900 GCA_966211705.1 uncultured Chryseobacterium sp. | reverse complement strand
GCCTACCGCCACCGCCTACCGCCACCGCCTACCGCCACCGCCTACCGCCACCGCCACTTTTTTCGCAAAGGCAGAAAATAATGTACAAAGGTCAATCCTCCGCCAACACGATCACTTTGTCTTCCGCCGTAAACGTGATGCTCTTCGATTTCACGGGGCTCACGACAACGCCGTATGCTTTTTCAGGGAGGGAGGATTGGGATGCGATGCGGTAGCCGATCGCGGTTTCGTTGCGTTGCGCGGCGGCTTCCATCACCGTGTAAAAGTTCATCGGCTTTCCGGGCTTCACGTATTCGGTGACCGGCTTCAGGTAAATTTCCGATCCGTCCGCAGCGAAGAGGTCTTTGAACACTTTTTCGAGGTGCTTGTTCTCTGAGATCTGTGAAAGCAGCAGGCTGATCAGCTTGTCGCTCACGATGAAGTCGTCGGCGCGTGCCACTTCGGCGAGCGCGCGGTTGCGAATGTCCCGCATCTCGCTCACGATGCCGAAATCGCGCCCGGTGCTTTCCGCGATGTTGCGAAGGTGGAGCAGCGTGATCAGCACCTGCGCGTCTGCTTCCTGCACCTCGAGGTGGTTGTAGCAGAGCAGGATGATGTGGTTGAATGAAGTCACGTTCACCGCTTCGATCGTGGCGCGCTCGGTGATGTTGGCATGGCGGTAATCCAGCTCCTGGCGCTGCAGTGTTTTCGCCAGCGCTTTCACTTCCTCTTCAGAAGCCCCGTCTTCGCTGACTACCAGCACTTCCGAGCCCGGCGCCACATAGTTGTCGAGCTCCCGGATGATCGCGGGGCCTTTTTCGTTCCAGCCGAGGATGAGCGTGCGCTCTTTTCCCTGCACGGTGCGCTCGCCGATGCTGATCAGGCTGGCATCCGGGGCCGGCGGCGCCTGTTTGCTCAATACGAGCGTGTCGTCGTCTTCCGAGATCGCGATGACTTTGTCGCCGTCCTCGAACTGCGTGTTCATCGGCGGGTTCAGCAGGATGCTGCCGTCTTTGCGCATGATGCCCATCACGGCGGAGTCGTCGTACGCGGAGAGCACCTCGCGGTAGGTTTTCCCGGCCAGGGCTTTTTCCGAAGCGAAATAAATTTCGGCGCCGTCGAAATCCATCAGCTCCGTGTACACCACGCTCAGGCCCGACTGGCGGCAGGTCTGCGCGGTCACGCGCGCGATGAGGTCGGAAGAAAGCACGAGTGACGCTTCATTTCCCCCCACCAGTTCGGCCGCTTCGATGTTTTTCTGGTCGCGCAGCTCGGCCACGATGTGGTACGGATCTTTTTTGCGGTTCGGGTTGTTCGTGAGCGCGAGGATCGACTTGATGACGTATGTGTCCGGGCTGGTCGCTTCTTCCGGCGAGAGCACGATCACCGATTTCGCTTCGTGCGGGCTCACCACTTCCAGGTCGTCGAGGTCCAGCGGGCTGCCGGTGCGGCAGATGATCTTCGTGTTCTTCGTATCCGGGAATTTCGATTTGATCTCGTCTTCCATTTCCACCTTGTCGCGGTCCGCCATGATCACGATGCGCGGCCTGGACTGGTTTTCGTTGGCGATGAGCAATTCCGAAATGATCGTGAAAATTTTCGGCGACCAGCCCAGGATCAGCGTCTGGTTTTTTTCGATCACGCGCGAGCGGCCTTTCCGCATTTCTTCGATGCTGCTCTCGAGTCCTGAAGTGATCGTACCGATGAGCGTGCTCACGATAAAGATGCCGCCGATGGTCACGAAGAGCATCACAGCCCGAAGTCCCCAGCCCTTGTCGCCGGCCACATTCCCCGCGTCGAGCGCATGCATGAGGCTGTTCCAGCCCGCCTCGATGGCGCCCCATTGTTCACCCGATTCCGGGTCCGCCGGAACAGCGAAAATGATAATGCAAGCCACCGCCAGCCCGACAATTACGACAGAAAGCACCGCCAGCCAGCCGATGATGGCGATGGGGCCTTTCGACAACGTGTTTTCGAACGAATAGCGGACGCGTTCCGCGAAGGTGGGTTTGCCGGCCATAAGGGATTTTTGGTAGTGGTTGTTTCCGGGGTTAGCTTTCCGGAAGGGTGGCGAAGGTAAAATAATAGGGGAGATGTGTCAAGTCGCAGCAACTGCATGACAGGCGCTCCCGGAGTTTACGGCCCGCAATCTAACCTTAGCTATGAATTAAAAAAATGTTTTTTCGCCTGTTTTTAAGGGGTGTTTTCCCCCGGAGACTTCCCCGTGAATTTCCATTTAACGACGAAAACTGACCAGGTAACGATTATTTTAAAATGTTGAATTTCTCTTGCCGAAATTGTCGTACTATTGGAAACCCCTCAAAAAAAGAGGTGCGATCCGGGATTTTTCCCGTACCGCACCCCGGACGTTCGTCCTGAAAAAGCAACACTTTTTCAATTCAAAATTTAAAAATTATTAGGTAACTTATTCGATTATTGTGAATAGGTTAGCATGAGCTATGTTTTTATTTCGAAGGAAATTAATCGTTGTCCTGAAATTATTAAAACCCGCAATCCTCGTAACCGATGATCGCTCCTTCGGAAATATGGACAATAAACCTTCTGTCTTCAATACTGTAAGCAATCACATCGCATTGTCCTTCGATCGAGCTGATTTCAATAATGACATGGCCATAACCAAGCATGTACTGTTTGATCTGGTCGTCATATACTCCGCAATGACTTTGTTCTGTTCCTTTGCTGTCAGGCCTTTCGGAGATCGGACCGTTAGCGAGCAGGGGGGAAGCTGCGAGAAGAACAGTAGCGATCAGGAGAAGAAGTTTGTTTTTCATTGGTAGGTCTTTTTGATAAGGTGATTGAAGTTGTACGTGTGTGATTTAACGATACAAAATTGAGGCGTTTTCTCCCCATTTTTTACGACAAAATCAGGATGCCAAGACATTCGCTCCGGGAAAATCCTTATTTTCAACCTGAAATTCCTGCTGCCGGATGGAACGACTTCACCAATTATTGCACTCGCTTGATCCTCAACAAGTGAAGGTGCTCAAGAAGTATTTAATATCATTTTCTACCCGCGACCCGAATACTAAAAGCTGGGAGTTGGCGGAGATATTGTTGAAAGACAAAATCGAAGTCCCCACGGTCAAAGCCTGTTCACTCAAGTTGTATAATAGCATACCAGACGGTCGCATTGAGCGTTTGAAAAATAGGCTCTATATAAAAGTACTGGATTCTCTCTTAATTGACATTAATACAAACCGGGACATTTACCTCGATGAAGTGCATCCGATTCAGATCCGTATGAGGAAGAAGATGATCCTTTACGAACTGCTTCGCTTTACCCCTTTGCGTGAAACTGTAGGTATGGAAATGATCCAGGATATTATTTCAACAGCGAAGCAATATGAGTTTTATCCGATCCTTCTAGATGCAATGCATATTCGTAAATTGACTTACGGTCTGCGGAAAGGGATTGATTTTTTCAGAAAAATGAATTCGGAAATTGCATATTATGAAAAATGTAAACAGTACACCCAGCGAGCGCAATATCTTAATACGGAATTAGCGCAAATTTCAGTGTTCAATTCCAAGGCTGATAAACTTAAGTATGAACAGTTCCTTATTAATGCGATTGAGGAACTGCGATTATATTTCGTCGAAACAGAAGCAAAATCGTTAGGTTTTTTTCTCAAGACATTTGAAATGACACTCTTACATTCCAACAAGAAATCCAGGGAAGCGAAAGAAGTTGCCATTTCAATGATCAAATACATGCAGAAAAACCGTACAGTCGGCCGAAAGGTGCGTTTTGGCATCTGGTATGGTTATATCGCAGAATTTGAGATGCAACTTGGCAACTTTGATTCGGCAATTAAATATCTCTATAAGGCAAGGGAATATTTCGAAAGCACCTCTTTGAATTTCGCGATTAACAAAAGAGTTGAGGTCGATGCTGTCTTTATGAAGGGCGATTATCAACGTGCCAAAGAACTTGCAACTGAGCTGTCGGGAACTGACTCAAAAGTTACCGGGGATTTCCGGCGCGATATGATGCTGTATTATAAAGCCTGTTGTCATTTTATGCTTGAAGAATTCCGGGATTGCGCACGTTTGCTGAACCAAAAATTCGAGATTACCCGTGATAAATTGGGTTGGGAAGTAAACATTCGTTTTATGCGCATCATGACCATGATCGAAGTAAATAGACCCGACGAGGCACTTGCAATGGTGGAAACGGTAGGGAAGCATATCGAACGTTACCAGCAAACGGCAGACCTGAACGAACGTGACAGATTACTTTTAAAATTATTCCGTGAACTTGCTCGCGAAGGCTTCGCTTTTGAAGCTCCGGGTGAAAAAGTGTTTCATTATGTTCTTCAACTTCGCGAAGCCGACAAACCGCATAGCTGGGAACCACTCACCCCCGAACTCGTCCCTATCCACAACTGGGTCATCAAAAAATACGGAACACGATTCGTCGCTCCGATGGCAGATCGTTTCGGAAAATCGGTTGAGCCGAGAAAAACACGGGAGAGGAAAAAAGCGAAGGGCAACGCCTAACCCCAAAAGCGCTGCCCTTCTTAAATCGTCCTGCCGGGCGGCAGAACGATACAAATGTAAGTCATAGTTTTCCTATTCCGCAAGTGGAAATGGAAAAAAAGCAGGTTTTTTATTCACTCCTACGGTTCAGCTGCATGATGAAGTAAAACAGCTGCGCAATGGACGCCAGGGCCGCAACAATGTAGGTCATGGCGACCCAGCGGAGGGCTTTTTCGGCATGCGCTTTCTCCTCGCCGTGCGATATGCCCGTCGTGTTCAGCCAGGCCAGCGCCCGGCGGCTCGCGTCGATCTCCACAGGCAGCGTAACCACCGCAAATAAAGTGATCACCGACTGCGCGATGATGATGGCGATGAGCGCCTGGTTGTAAAGCTGGTAGGAGAACGCCAGGAAGATCATCCCGATGTAGATGAAGTTCATGGCCACGGAGGCGAAATTCACAAGCGGCACGAGCTTCGAACGCAGGTTCAGCGGCCCATAGAGCTGCGCGTGCTGCAGCGCGTGCCCGCATTCGTGCGCGGCGACGGCGGCGGCGGTGATGGAACGCCCGTCGTACACGTCGGGACTAAGGTTCACGGTGCGGTTCTGCGGGTTGTAATGGTCGGTCAGCCGGCCTTCCACGGACGTGACCTTCACGTCGTAGATGCCGTTGTCGCGCAACATTTTGTCGGCCACTTCTTTCCCGCTCATGTTCGCGCGCATCGCAACTTTTCCGTAAGTGTGGAAAACGTTGCGCAGGCGAAACTGGACGAGCAGGCCGATCACCATGAAGACGACAAGGATGACCATGTAAATCGGGTCGAAAAGCATTTTGCGGTTGTTTAGGTACAACAGGTTGCAGCAAATCCGGTTCCAATGCAGGAGCAGGCGGCTTTCTTCACAAATCTTTGCAAAAGGTGTGACAATTCAACAGGGAGACGGGGAGGCGAGGGGACAGGTTGGCAGGGGGAGTCTTTGCCTTTGCTGGAAATTATATCACTCTCTTTGGAGATATACTTTGCGCGTGATCAATGACTGGCCAACCTGGAGTGTCAGAAAATAAATGCCTTCCGAAGCATTAACGCTCAAGATATCCCCCTCGCGTTCATAGCTAATGCTTCTGCCGCTGACATCGGTGATTGATGTGACCGTATAGGGAGCCGTGCTTTTTACAAGAATCGTATTGCCCGAAGCGATCACCTGCGCAGAGGCGGCGACTTCTTCAATTCCCGTGATCAAAAAAAGCAGTTGTACACTATCGACCGCGAACGAAGGATCGGTGCCGATGCCGTCGTCATTGTTCGTCCAGTTGAAGCCGATCTTCACGTTGGGATTATTATCGGCGTTCGCAGGAAGAGCGATTGAAAAGCTGGTCCATCGGCCAGTGTACAGGGGGCAATTAACCGCCGTTTTTGCAGTATTAACAAGCAACGACCATACGGTTCCATCATAATACCAAACGCTTCCGTCATCGTTGGCCCCGTCTCCATTTTCAACGTAATTGAACGTAAGGGTAATGCCTGCTTTTCCCGAACAGTTGATCACTGGTGATTCAGCGCGGATATTGGTGGTTACACATACAGACGTACCGCACATCCCGCCCGCATGATAGTTAGCCCCTGGATCGGCGGCACTCCATGTAGTATCGATGGACCCAATATGCAATGTTTGATCGGTGAGCGATGAAAAGGGGCACCCGTTGCCACCACAGCTGCCCGGCGCCATACCTGGTGCAGTTGCCGAAACAAACCATTGATTGGCCTCCGTATCGTTGGTCCCTGTAGCAGCAGTTGTCCATGTCCCGTTGGTGCCTGTGTAGGAACCCGCGAAAGCCCCCTGGTTGCAGCCCGTGCCGAAAGTTTCAGTCCAAAAAACGTTTTGTGCGGCCGCTGAAAGTGATAATGCTGTAAACGAGAGGAGTACTGTTTTTTTCATGGCGATCGAGGTTTTAACAGCAAGGTAATATATGGTGGCGGATTCGAAAAAAAATGATGAAGACGGAATAACAAGATTAAACAATTTCCCCAAAGCCGGGCCGGTACAAACCTGCGCGGCTTTTTTATAACCACGGAGACCTGGGGGATCATTGTAGAGGCGCGAGGCCTCGCGCCGCTACAATTTTTAAAAACGTGCCGCCGGGGTAAATTTTTTTTACGCAAATAAACTAAACATCCTGAAAACATTCATAGAAACGGCGAAACATGTTGCACAATTTTGCACAGCGTTCTTCTTCGCTTATCCCAGATGAATCCCACCCGAGGCCCGGTCATTAAAGAACTGGAATCCTGCTACCACTGCGGGGACGCCTGTAACTCCGGGCAAATTGTCGTCGACGGTCACAAGTTTTGCTGCGAAGGTTGCAAACTGGTGTACGAGCTGCTGAAGGAAAACGAGCTGTGCAGCTACTACGATATTTCCAAAACGCCAGGCATTACAAGAGATGCCGCCGCCAGTCGCACCGTGTATTCCGCGCTGGATGAACAAGGCGTGCGCGAAAAGCTGGTCCGGTTCGAAGATGAAAATTTATCGCGGGTCACGTTCCACGTCCCGCTCATGCATTGCAATTCCTGCATCTGGCTGCTCGAGCATTTGAACCGCTTCAATACCGCCATCATTTCTTCCACGGTAAATTTTCCGCGCCGGGAAGTGACGGTCGACTTTAAAAAAGCAGGGATACAGCTCAGCGAGATCGCGGCATTGATGGCGGCAACGGGCTATTCGCCTTCCATCAGCCTCGGCGACCTGGAAGTGAAAGAGAAGAAGCGGGGCTTCAACCCGCGCGTGCTGAAGATCGGCGTGGCGGGTTTTTGTTTTGCGAACATCATGATGCTGAGCTTCCCGGAATACCTCGGCGGCGGCGACTTCGCCGAAGTTCCGCAGCTGAAAACGTATTTCGCCTGGCTCAGCCTCGGGCTCTCGCTCCCTGTTTTGTTCTACAGCGCGTCCGATTTCTTTATCTCCGCTTTCAAAGCGCTCCGCCACAAAAGCCTGAACATCGACGCGCCGATCGCGCTTGCGGTGGGCGTGACGTTCCTCCGCAGCGCCTACGAGATCATCAGCGGCAGCGGCACGAGCTACCTCGATTCGATGAGCGGCATCGTGTTCTTCATGCTCGCGGGAAGATATTTCCAGGACCGCACGTACGACAGCATGTCGTTCGAACGCGATTACAAATCGTATTTCCCGATCGCGGTTTCTGTACGCAACGGCGAAAAAGAAGAAAGCATCCCGGTCACGCAGCTGAAACCCGGCCACAACGTGATCATCCGCAGCCACGAGCTGGTCCCGACGGACGCGGTGCTGCTGAGCGATCGCACGTATATCGACTACAGCTTCGTGACCGGCGAAGCGCAGCCCGTGCTGCGCGTGAAAGGGGACAAGATCTTCGCCGGGGCGCGGCAAACGGAAGGCGCGTGCGAATTACAAGTGTTGACGGAAACGTCGCGCAGCTACCTCACGCAGCTCTGGAACAACGATGCGTTCAGTAAACAACGGCAGGACGCACACAAAACCTACATCGACAACATCAACCGCTGGTTTACCTCGGGCGTGCTGCTCCTCGCGTTCGTAGCCGCCTGCGTATGGTTCTTCATCGACGCATCGGTGGCGCCGGATGTGTTCACCGCGGTGCTCATCGTGGCCTGCCCGTGCACGTTGCTGCTGGCGTCGACCTTCACGCACGGGAGCGTGCTGCGCTGGCTGGGGCGGAAAAAGCTGTACCTGAAAAATGCTTCCGTGATCGAACGGCTTGCTACGGCCGACTGCATCGTATTCGATAAAACGGGGACGATCACGAGCAGCGGTGATGTGGAAGTGCGTTTCGAAGGCGCACCGCTGACGGAGGCGGAACGAATTGCCGTGAGCAATGTTGCCGGGCAGTCGGGCCACCCGCTCAGCAGGCGTATTGTTGCGTCGCTGGGAAAACAAGCTGTCGCAGCCGTCCGCGACGTCCGTGAAACCAGCGGCAAAGGCATCACGGGCGAGACCGGCGGCCACTATTATACGTTGGGCTCCGCCGATTTTGCCGGCGGAAGGGCGGGCGGGCGGCAAGGGCCGGAAGTGTGGCTGGCGATCGACTCGAAGGTGCGCGGCAAATTTATTTTCCGCAATAGCTACCGCGACGGTTTGCAAAGCCTGGTGAAAGATCTCCGGAAAAATTACCGCGTGGAGCTGCTTTCGGGCGATAACGATGCGGAAAGAGAAACGCTTCAGCCGGTCTTCGGCGACAACCTGCATTTTTCCAGGACGCCGCAGGAAAAGCTCGATCACATCAGCAGACTTCAGTCGGGCGGAAAAAAAGTCATCATGATCGGCGACGGGCTGAACGATGCGGGCGCGCTCATGCAGGCGGATGCGGGGCTTGCGGTTTCCGACAACATGAATAATTATTTCCCTGCCTGCGACGGGATCCTCGACGGCAAAAGTTTCGGCGATCTTGCAAAGCTGCTTTCCTTCACCCGTGTGGCACGCAACGTGGTGATCACCAGCTTCGTCATCTCCGTGCTGTACAACCTGGCCGGCATTTATTTCTCCGTGCTCGGCGAGCTATCACCCCTCGTCGCGGCGATCCTGATGCCTGCCAGCTCGTTTACTGTAATCCTGGTTACGACATTATCGGTCCGCTTTTCAGCGCGCAGAATGTTCAGACCGCCGATTTGATGATGTGGATCATATTGCGTGCTGTGCCGCATCATACGCTGTCAGAATGCACATCTATATTTTTGAACCGTTCTTTTAACCCTGAACCTCCAATCCCGTGAGCACCTTTTTCATCCTGATCGCCGCCAGCCTCCTTGTAGCAGGAGGTTTCCTGGTTGCGTTCATCATCGCCGCCAGGAACGGGCAGTTCGAGGACGATTACACGCCTTCCGTACGGATCTTATTCGAAGACGAAATAAAACCGACCGTTGAAAAAGATAAAGATTCAACCCACGTATGCTAACCGATTCAACCCTTGAAAAGAGCGCCGGCGATGATGTGATCGCGCGCCCGTCAACCCCGAACCTCGAAAAATTCAGCTACGACAACACGATCGTAAAATGGTTCGCTTACGCAACCATCGTGTGGGGCCTCGTCGGCATGATCGTCGGCCTTTGGGTGGCGCTCGACCTCGTTTTCCCCAGTCTTAACCTCGGCCTGAGCTTCACCACGTTCGGCCGCACGCGCCCGCTGCACACCAATGCGGTGATCTTCGCGTTCGTCGGCAACGGCATTTTTATGGGCGTGTATTATTCCCTGCAGCGCCTCTGCAAAGCGAGGATGTTCAGCGACATGCTGAGCAAGCTGCATTTCTGGGGATGGCAGCTGATCATCGTGGCCGCCGCGCTCACGCTCCCGCTGGGCTACACCACCGGCAAAGAATACGCCGAGCTCGAATGGCCGATCGACATCGCGATCACGCTCATCTGGGTGGTGTTCGGCATCAACATGTTCGGCACCATCATCAGGCGCCGCGAACGTCACCTTTATGTAGCGATCTGGTTTTACATCGCGACGTTCATCACGGTGGCCATGCTTCACGTGGTGAACTCCTTTGAAATTCCCGTCACGTTCCTGAAAAGCTATTCCTGGTATGCCGGCGTGCAGGACGCGCTGGTGCAGTGGTGGTACGGCCACAACGCGGTGGCGTTCTTCCTCACCACGCCCTACCTCGGGCTGATGTACTACTTCCTCCCGAAAGCGGCCAACCGTCCCGTATTCTCGTATCGTCTTTCCATCATTCACTTCTGGGCGCTGATCTTCCTTTACATCTGGGCCGGCCCGCACCACCTGCTGTACACCTCGCTTCCCGACTGGGCGCAATCGCTCGGCGTCGTGTTCTCGGTGATGCTCATCGCTCCGTCGTGGGGCGGCATGATCAACGGGCTGCTGACCTTGCGCGGCGCGTGGGACCGCGTGCGCGAGGACGTGGTGCTGAAATTCCTGGTCGTGGCCGTCACCGCTTACGGCATGGCGACGTTCGAAGGCCCGATGCTTTCGCTGAAGAGCGTGAACGCGCTCGGCCATTTCACCGACTGGATCGTGGCGCACGTGCACGTGGGCGCGCTCGGGTGGAACGGCTTCCTCACGTTCGGCATCCTCTACTGGCTCATCCCGAAAATGTTCCGCACGCAGCTGTATTCGAAAAAGCTTGCAGGCGCGCACTTCTGGCTGGGAACGCTCGGCATCCTGTTCTACGCCATCCCGATGTACTGGGCGGGCCTCACGCAAAGCCTGATGTGGCAGGAGTTCAATGAAGACGGCACGCTTACCAACAAATTCCTCGAAACGGTTACACACATCGCCCCGATGTATGCGTTGCGTTCGCTCGGCGGACTGCTGTACCTCACCGGCGTGATCATCATGACTTACAACCTGGTGAAGACGGTGAAAGCGGGTTCGTTCCTCGCGAACGAAGAAGCCCAGGCGCCTGCGCTTGCGAAAACCGAAAAGCCGCATGCAAAAGAGCACTGGCACCGCTGGATCGAGCGCCGCCCGGTGCAGCTGATGGTGCTGAGCTTCATCGTCGTCGCGATCGGCGGACTGATCGAGTTCATTCCCACGTTCCTGGTGAAATCAAACATTCCCACGCTCCCGAACGTGAAGCCGTACACGCCGCTGGAGCTGGAAGGACGCGACATCTACGTGCGCGAAGGCTGCTACACCTGCCATTCCCAGATGATCCGCCCGTTCCGCCACGAGACAGAACGCTACGGTGAATATTCGAAAGCCGGCGAGTTCGTTTACGATCACCCGTTCCAGTGGGGCTCCAAGCGCACCGGCCCGGACCTGCATCGTGTAGGTGGAAAATATGGCGATGAATGGCATTACAACCACATGTACGATCCGACGCTGATGTCGCCCGGTTCCATCATGCCTTCTTATCCCTGGCTGTTCGAATCGAAAGTCGATTTCAGCGTGACGCCGGATAAGGTCAGGGCCATGCAAACGCTCGGCGTGCCGTACCCGGAAGGTTACGCGGAAAAATCCGTTGCCGACGCGAGAAAGCAGGGCGAAAAGATCGTGGCCAACCTCAGGAGCAAAAAAGTGGAAGAGCTGACGCCCCTCGAGGCGGATGATGAAATTGTAGCGCTGATCGCTTACCTGCAGCGCATCGGAACCGACATCAAGAGCAAACCCGTTAAAAAAGCGGAAAAATAAGCAGCCATGAAATTCATCAACTATCTCACAAGCATCGCCGGCGTTGAAATCTTTCCAATGATTTCACTGCTCATCTTCTTTGCATTTTTCGTCGTGCTGGGAATGTACGTGGTCAAAGTGGATAAGACAAAGCTGAAGTACCTGGAGGCGCTGCCGATCGAAAAGGACAATAAGGAAGAAACGGAATTATAACCGGTAAAGAACACGCATATGCAACTGTTCAACCTCAATGCAAAAAAACTGGTGCTCCCGGCGCTGGGTGTGCTGCTGGAAATTTCACTGAACGCCCAGGAAAAAGCGCCGAAAACCGCCGAATCAAATTCGCTCTTCACCAACGGCGTGTTCATTGTAATGCTCTGCGTGGTGATCTTCCTCATGATCGCGATCGTTGCGATGGCGGAATTTGTGAAAGGCGCCGCTGCGCACCGGTTGTCAAGGAAGAAAAAAGGCGACAGCAATGAAGGAAGCCCGGCGAAGACTGCGGAAGGTAACGCGCCCGCCGAAGTTTCGAAGGCCGTGGTAACACTTTTGTTCCTGCTGCTCTGCGGGCCGCTGTTTGCACAGGCTGCCGGCGCAGCTCCCGAAGCGCAGCCGGTGGAAGAGCCGTTCACGTACTGGGGCATGGGCGCGATGACGTTCTATGTCATGATGGTCGTGATGGCGTTCGAAGTGCTCATCTTCGCCATGCTGTACCGCTCGGGAATGTCGCTGCTGGCGGATGAGAACAAAAAAGCGGCAATGCCGAAACGCAGGATCGTCGACAGCGCGATCGTCCGCGCGATGACAGGGACCGTTCCTGTTGAGCAGGAAGCGTCGCTTGTGCTGGACCATGATTACGACGGCATCCGCGAGCTGGACAACAACCTCCCGCCGTGGTGGAAATACGGTTTTTACCTCACCATCGTCATCGCGGTGATTTACATGCTCAACTACCACGTGTTCCATACCGGCAAGTCTTCGATCGAAGCATACGAGCGCGAAATGATAGCGGGAGAGCAGCAGGTTGCCGAATACAAACGCACGCATGCCGGTCTCGTCGACGAAACCAACGTGAAGCGGCTTACCGATGACGCTTCCATCAGCGCAGGCGCAGACCTGTTCAAAGCGAACAACTGCACCGCCTGCCATGGCGATTTTGCGGAAGGAAAATCAGCGCCGAACCTGACCGACGATTACTGGCTGCACAAAGGCGGCACGGCCGACATTTTCAAATCGATCAAATACGGCTGGCCGGATAAAGGGATGATCGCCTGGGAGAAAACCATCAGCGCCGTGCAGATCCAGCAGATCGTAAGCTGGATCCAGTCCAGGCGCGGAAGCAATCCCCCGAACGCGAAAGAGCCGCAGGGAGAAATTTACATGGAAGGCGGAGCGGCGCCGGCCGACACGACCGGACAAAAACCGGGCGATCCCGGGAAATCCGCGGTGGCACCGGAAAAATAACTTGGAGTTTCTCAAAAAAAATCAAAACCGAAATCCCAAAAACTCGTCGATGCAACTTTCAGCCAATGATTTATTGAAGTCTGGGTTTTGGATTTTTTGCTTTGGTTTTTGTTTTGAGAGGCATGCTTCATTTTTGAGATAACTTCTAATCACATGGCACACGAAGCGTTTGTTTCAGGAGCAGGGGTTAAGGACGGCGGTGAAGAAGCATTTCGCGACACCATCGCCACAGTGACCTCTTCGGGCAAGCGGAACTTTATATTTCCGAAAAAGCCCAAAGGCAAATATTATAAAGCACGCACGATGCTCAGCGTCGTGTACCTGCTGCTTTTCGTCACGCTTCCGTTCATCCGGGTCAACGGCAACCCGCTTTTCCTGCTCAACGTGCTCGAGCGGAAATTCATTCTCTTCGGCGTCGTTTTCTGGCCGCAGGATTTCATCATTTTCGGCATCGGCATGATCACCTTCATGGTGTTCATCGTGTTGTTCACCATCACGTACGGCCGCGTCTTCTGCGGGTGGGTCTGCCCGCACACCGTTTTTATGGAAATGATCTTCCGGAAGATCGAATATTTTATCGAAGGTGACGCCGAGCAGCAGCGCAAGCTGAACAGACAAGAGTGGAACACGCGGAAGATCACGAAACGCGCGATCAAATGGGGCGTGTTTTACCTGCTTGCCGTTATCATCGCCAATTTTTTCCTGGCTTACATCATCGGCTCGGATGAAGTGATCCGGATCGTGCAGGAGCCGGTTTCCGCGCACATCGGCGGGTTCATTTCCATGCTCGTTTTTTCCTTCATCTTTTTCGGTGTGTTCACGTGGTTCCGCGAGCAGGCCTGCATCATCGTCTGTCCCTACGGCCGCCTGCAGGGTGTGATGCTCGATCCGAATTCGATCGTTGTCGCGTACGATTATGTGCGTGGCGAGCCGCGCGGCAAGATCCGCAAAAATGAACCCGCTGTTTCCACCGGCGATTGCGTCGACTGCTCGCTCTGCGTCAAAGTCTGCCCGACAGGGATCGACATCCGCAACGGCACGCAGCTGGAATGCATCAACTGCACCGCCTGCATCGACGCATGCGACGCGGTCATGGAAAAGACAAACCGTCCCACCGGGCTCATCCGTTACGCGTCGGAAACCGGCATCAAAAACAACACGCCGCTCCGCATGACCGGGAGAACGAAAGCCTACTCGGCCGTGCTGGTGCTGCTCATCGGCGTCCTTGCATTCCTGCTGATCAGCCGCTCCGACGTGGATGTAACCGTGCTCCGCACCGGCGGGCAGTTGTTCCAGGAGCAGGACAACAACCGCGTGAGCAACCTGTACACCATTCGTGTCATCAATAAAACCCAGGCGGACCTGCCGCTTTCGTTCACGATCGAATCGGGCGACGGGGAGATCCAGATGGTGGGGAAAGCGATGAGCGTGCACAAAGAATCGAAAGGTGAAACGAACTTTTTCATCATCAGGGACCGCAGCAACATCGATGAACGAAAAACGAAAATAAAGATCGGCGTCTGGTCGGGCGACCGGAAACTGAAAACCGTTTCCACCACATTCCTCGGCCCGGTAAATCGCGGATCAAAAACGGGAATGAACGTTCAACCTGATACCAACAAGCAATGAGCTGGGGCATCCGTATTGTCATCGTTTATGTTGCATTCGTTGCGATGATCGTTTTTATGATCGTGCGGACGATGGGGGAGAAGGTGGAGCTTGTCACTTCCGATTATTACCAGGAAGAGCTTCGCTTCCAGCAGCAGATCGACAAAGCGAATGCTGTAAAGGATCTCGGCGCGGTCCCCATGATCACGGCGAATGCGGAAGCCATCGAGATACAATTCCCGGACACGCTGATGCAGCAAGGCATCACCGGCAAGATCAGGTTGTACCGGGCTTCCGACGCATCCAAAGATGTGGTGATGGACCTTCGCCCCGGCGCTGACGGCATGCAGCTGGTTTCGACGGAAAACCTGCTCACAGGGCTTTACGACGTGAAGCTGAGCTGGAGCTCAGGCGGTGAAGATTATTATTACGAACGATCCATTTACATACCGTAAAATGCTGACCGCTTTGCTTCTCGGTGTTGCAGGCAGCCTTCACTGCGCAGGCATGTGCGGGCCGATCGCCCTCGCGCTCCCGTCCGCCGGGAATACCGTGGCATCGCGGGCAACCGGCATCGTGCTGTACAATTCCGGCCGGGCGGTCACCTACAGCGTGCTCGGCGCCATTTCCGGGCTCGCGGGCGGAACGCTGATGTGGGCCGGCGGGCAGCAATTGCTTTCCATCACTGCAGGCGTTATCATCCTGGCGGCGCTTATCGCAGGGCTGGCGGGAAAACGCATGCGGCTTCCGGGCCCGCTCGATCGCATGTACACGGGCATCCGCGGGCTTCTCGGGAAACTTTTTCGCCGGCGCAAACCCGGCACGCTGCTGCTGATCGGCTTGCTGAACGGGTTACTTCCCTGCGGGCTGGTGTATGCCGCGCTCGGCGGCGCTGCTGCCACAGGCTCGATGATGGAAGGCGCGCTGTTCATGCTGCTTTTCGGCGTGGGAACAAGCACCGCGCTGGTTGCGCTTTCCTCCTTCGGGACGTATCTCACCGTTGCGTTCCGGCAAAAGCTGAGGCGGGCGGTCCCGGTCGTTGTGGGCGTTATGGCCATGCTGCTGATCCTGCGCGGCCTGGGACTCGGGATTCCATACGTGAGCCCGTCTTTCGCCACGGAAAAGCCGGTATGCTGCCACAATCAGTAAAAGGCTGTCCAGGTTTTTTTCTTTCCCCGGCAATTTTCAAAAAGTGACGAAGATCATATAACGGATATGAAAATCGTCAGCCTGCAAAAGCCCCTGTCAAGGTACTTTTGTGAAGTTAATCCCTCATGATCCAGAACCTTTTTTCCCGGTATGATGTAGCAGCCCCGCGCTATACGAGCTATCCGACTGTCCCGTACTGGGACCCCGGAAAGCCCGGTGCAGCGTCATGGGAAAAAGCTGCGCGGGAAGCATCGCGGGCGGGCCGCAACCCGATGAGCCTTTACATCCATCTTCTTTTTTGCGAAAGCCTTTGCACGTATTGCGCCTGCAACACGCGAATCACGAAGAATCATTCGGTGGAAGAGCCGTACATCCGCCGCCTGGTGAAGGAATGGCAGATGTATGTCGATCTTTTCGGTGAAAAGCCGCGGATCGGGGAATTGCACCTCGGAGGCGGAACGCCGACATTTTTCAGCCCCGAACACCTTGCGAAGCTGATCACCGCCATCCGCGACACGTCGATCATCGAGCCCGGCGCTGCGCTCAGCTTCGAGGCCCATCCTGCGAGCACCACCACCGCGCATCTTGAAACGCTTTTCATTCTCGGCTTCCGCAGGCTCAGCCTCGGCATCCAGGATTTTAATCCCGAAGTGCAGCGCCTCATCCACCGCACGCAATCGGTGGAGCAGGTGGAAGCGGTAACGCATCTTGCCCGCATCATCGGCTACACGTCCGTCAACTTCGACCTCATTTACGGGCTACCCGCACAGACGCTAGAATCGATCACTGAAACTATTGAAAAAGTAGTGCGCATCCGCCCCGATCGCATTGCTTTTTATTCTTACGCCCATGTACCCTGGATGCGTCCCGGCCAGCGCGCTTACACCGATGCGGACATTCCTGCCGGCGAAGCCAAGCGCGCGCTGTACGAACGCGGGCGCGCGCTCCTGCAGGCTGCGGGATACCAGGAGATCGGGCTCGACCATTTTGCATTGCCGGGCGATGAACTGCTGAACGCTTCTCTCACCGGGAAGCTTCACAGGAATTTCATGGGCTACACGGAACACCAGTCTTCCCTGCTGGCCGGCCTCGGGCCTTCCGCCATCAGCGATGCAGGCTCCATGATGGTGCAGAACATCAAATCGCTGGAAGAATGGAATGCGGCGATCGACAACAACGAGCTGCCGTTCTTCCGCGGTCACACATTGACGGACGAAGACCTCGTGCTCCGCAAGCATATCCTTAACGTGATGTGCAAAGGTGAAACGGATTGGCTGGCCGATCTCGGGCAATATCCCGCGCTGGAAGATGCGCAGGAACGGCTGAAAGGCATGGCAGACGACGGCCTCCTGGAACTTTCCCCGTTCTCGCTCGCCGTTACCGAAAAAGGAAAAGGATTTCTCCGGAATATCGGTTTGTGTTTCGATGCCCGTTATCACCGGAGCAGGCCGGAAGAGCAGGTGTTCAGCAATACTGCGTGAAGGAGGAAAGAAAATGGAACTGGTGCAGTGTTTTAGCAAGCTAACCCTATAGGTATGCGCCGCGAGCTTGAAATGTTGAATTCGCTGTTTGAATACACCACCGAGGGGATCATTATTTCCGACGATAAAGGTGTGATCAAACGGAGCAATCCTGCGGCAGATCGTATGTTCGGTTACGAAAAGGGCGAGCTGCCGGGCAAGAAGATCGAGATATTGCTTCCCGCACGCTATCACGGCCAGCACATCGCTTACCGGCACGATTACATGGAGAACCCCGCGCCCCGGCAGATGAGCCACGGGCAGGACCTCTACGGCATCCGCAAGAACAAGACCGAGATCATGGTCGAGGTGAGCCTGAGCCCTTTCGAAACCGGTGAGGGAAAGTTCGTCATGAGCTTCATCGTGGACATTACCGGCCGGAAGAAAAGCGAGCTCGAGCTGCGGCTTGCCAATGAACGCCTGAAGCAAACATCTGACGCGCTGGCCCACCTGAATTCCGAACTGGAATCGAAAGTGCGCGCGCGCACGGAAGAGCTGGCAGATGCGATACAGCGCCTCGCCGAATCCAAACGCGACGTGATGAACGCGCTCGAGAAGGAAAAAGAACTGAATGAATTGAAGTCGCGTTTCATTACCACCGCTTCCCACGAATTCCGCACGCCGCTCGGCACCATACTTTCTTCCAGCTCGCTGATCGGCAGGTACGATTCGGCGGCCGACCTCGACAAGCGGAAGAAACACATCGAACGCATTAAATCGGCGGTGAACAACCTCACCGAGATACTCAACGATTTCCTGTCGCTGGAAAAGCTCGAGAAGGGCATTATCCGTTGTGCGCCGGAAGCGTTCGACCTGGAGCAGCTACTGCAGCACAGCTGCGAAGACATGCGCAGCGTTGCCCAGAAAGGACAGTCGATCCGGCTGAGCTATTCCGGCCCCCGCGAGGTGTGGCTGGACCGCCAGCTGGTAAAGAACGCGCTGCTGAACCTGATCTCGAATGCCATCAAATATTCCCCGGAAGGAAAAGACATTTTTGTGGATGTGAATGCGGACAGCGACAGCGTGCGCATCGCCATCCGCGACAGCGGCATCGGGATCCCGCAGGAAGATCAGCCCAATATTTTTGAAAAATTCTACCGCGCGCGAAATTCCGTCAACATCCAGGGCACCGGCCTCGGGCTGAACATCGTGAAGAAATACATCGAGATCATGGGCGGCAAGATCAGCTTTACAAGCGCGCCGGGAGAAGGATCGACGTTCACCGTCGAGCTGCCGCTCAAAGCCGCAACGCGAAGCGTGGTGACGACCTGATCAGGGCGAGAGCCGGCGGATCTTCCAGTTTTTTCCCTCACCCGGTGAATACGCCAGCCGGTCGTGCAGGCGGCTTTCACGGCCCTGCCAGAACTCGAAATATTCCGGGACGAGAATGTACCCGCCCCACCAGGACGGCCTTTCCACGGGTTTCTGGTCGAAGTCGCGCGTAAACTGTTCTACTTTTTTCTCCAGCTCTTCACGCGACGCGATCGTTTCGCTCTGGGTGGATGCCCATGCGCCGATGCAGGATTCACGCGGCCTGCTCTGGAAATACGCTTCGGAAGCTTCTGCGGAATGGAAATTCAGCTTTCCTTCGATACGCACCTGGCGCCCGGCTTCCGGCCAGTAAAAGGTGAGGCACGCATAAGGGTTCCTGCTGATCTCCGCGCCTTTGCGGCTTTTGTAATTCGTGTAAAATACAAAGCCGTTGCGATCGAAGCCGCGCAGCAGCACGACACGCGCGGACGGGCGGTTCAATTCATTTACGGTGGACACCACCATCGCTTCCGGCTCACGTACGTTGAAGCGTGGATTTTCGTTGTACCACTTCTCGAATTGTACGAAAGGATCTTTGTCCGCGAGCGCTTCTTCCAGCTTATGATCGGGGTTCATGGTTTTCAAGGTTAGGGTGTAAAATTATCGGTGCGGCGCAGAACCGGCTATGACAAGGATCACAGTATGCTTCTTTCCGTGAACTGATCTTTGTCACCTTCTGCGTCGCGTGTACACGCTAAGTTTGCGCTTTAATCCCATCCGGCATCCATTATGAAAACCATCATCGAACCATTCAAGATAAAATCGGTCGAGCCGATCCATTTTACCACGCGCGAGCAGCGCCAGGAAATTCTCAGCGCCGCGTCTTTCAACCCTTTTCTTGTCCACGCCGATGACGTGCTGATCGACCTGCTGACCGACAGCGGAACGAGCGCGATGAGCAGCGCACAATGGGCAGGCATGATGATCGGCGATGAATCGTATGCAGGCAGCAACAGCTTTTTCCGTTTCGAGCAAACCATCCGGGAGATCACCGGCATGCTTTACGTGATCCCCACGCACCAGGGGCGCGCGGCGGAGAAGATACTATTCTCCATCATCGGCGGAAAAGGAAAATACATCATCAGCAATACGTTGTTCGACACGACCCGCGCGAACATCGAGCATTCCGGGGCGGAAGGCGTGGACCTGCTGTGCCCCGAAGGAAAGATCCCGGAAGTTCCTGCGCCGTTCAAAGGCAACATCGATATCCCTGCGCTTGAAAAATTCATCGCGGAGAAAGGCGCGGAAAACATCCCGATGTGCATCATCACGGTGACGAACAACTCGGGCGGCGGGCAGCCGGTGAGCATGGCCAACATCCGTGAGGCGAAAGCCATCTGCGCAAAGCACGGCATCCCGTTCTTCATCGACGCCTGCCGGTTTGCCGAGAACTGCTATTTCATCAGGCAGCGCGAAAAGGGCTACGAAGCGAAAGCTGTTCCCGAGATCGCGCGCGAGCTGTTCTCCTATGCCGACGGCTGCACGATGAGCGCCAAGAAAGACGCTTTCGCGAACATCGGCGGGTTTCTCGCCCTCCAGAACGCGGAGCTGGCCCAGCAGTGCAGGAACTTACTCATCATCACGGAAGGTTTTACGACTTACGGAGGCCTTGCAGGACGCGACCTGGAGGCGATCGCGATCGGGCTGAAAGAAGTGATGGATGAAAATTACCTGCATTACCGCATCCGCACAACCGAATACCTGGCGGAAAAGCTTGTCGCGGCCGGCGTGCCGGTGATGCAGCCTGCGGGCGGTCATGCCGTTTACCTCGACGCGCGCAAACTGCTGCCGCACATTCCGCCGCACCGGTATCCCGGCCAGGCGCTGGTCGGCGCGTTGTATATCGAAGGAGGCGTTCGCTCGGTGGAGATCGGTTCGCTGATGTTCGGGAAATACGATGAAAAGGGGCAGCTTGTTCCTGCGCCGATGGAGCTGGTGCGCCTTGCCATCCCGCGGCGCGTGTACACGCAGAGCCATATCGATTACGTGGCTGAAGTGGTCATCGCCGTCTACCAGCGCCGGAACGAGATCCGCGGGCTGGAGATCACGTATGAAGCGCCGGCGCTCCGGCATTTCACTGCGTTGCTCCGCGAGGTCGATTAATTTTTCCTGCTGCCGGCCTTTTTTCCGCCCAACTTGTTTTTTCGCTCGAACGCTTCCCTGTATCGCTGCTTTTCCAGAGCCGTCACCGGCTTCACCTGCGGCACCTGCGTCAGTTGCGCGTGATCGTCCAGCGCCACGAAGATGAAATAGGATTCGCTGATCAGGTAGCTCCGCTGGCTCAGCACGTTTTTGGAATTCGCCTGGACAAAAATTTCCATTGAAGTGGTGAATGCCCGCGTGATCTTCGCGCTGATGGTGATGATGTCGCCCACGCGCGCCGAGCTTTTGAACGTGACGTTTTCGATGAGCGCCGTGACGCAGATCTTTTCCGCATGATTCTGCGCGCACACCGCTGCCGCAATATCCATCCATTGCACGAGCCGCCCGCCCTGGAGCATGCCCATGGGATTCGTGTCGTTCGGGCACACCACTTCGGTTTTGATCGTTTCGGAGGAGGAAGGCGTTTTGATCTTCATCGGGTTAATTGAATTCGTTTTGGGATTGAGATTGTTTTCATCCGGAGAAAGCTTAACCACTGAGTTCACAGAGATATTTCACAGCGTACACGGAGAATGTTTTCCCTGTGTACGCTGTGCATACAGGTATTGGATGTCTTCTGTAATCTCAGTGGTTAATTTTTAATCAGCCTAAGGTATTTCGTTCGTGAGAGGGCGGTTATGAACTGCATCGTGCGAAAATATGATGCGCATCACCTTCCGTCATGTTCCGGCATAGCTTGTCATGTTGCCTGCATCATAGCGGATTGCGCCGCCGATCGTGAGTTTTGTGGCCAAACATTTCGACCATGCTGTTCGCTTTTTCCCTGCTCTGGCTTTTCATCGCGTTGATCTTTGGAGCCGTCATTTCATTTCCTAACCGTGTCAGGTTCAAAACGGGCCTTGCGCTGATCCTCGGATCGTTCGGGATCGGGATCGGCATGCTGGTCTTTGCGATCATCAATGCGCTGGCCCTTGGATAGGCTGTGAAAAAGAAAAATGCCGAGCGATAAGAGCAGGAATGCGCCGGCCTGGTGCGCGGAAGCGATGGCCACCGGCACATGCAGCAGCAGGGTGAGCACGCCAAGCGTAAATTGCAGCATCACCGCGCCCGCCAGCCACCCGGCGATCTTCCGCGGCAAAGCGCCGGGAGCCAGTTTCCGCGAACGGTAAACGATCACGCCGGTCAGTAGCACAACCAGGATTGCCAGCACACGGTGAATGAACTGGACGCCGGCGCCGTTCTCAAGAACATTTTTCCACCCGGGCGTTTGCCCGAAAACTTCCGGCGCGATCCACGCATCGCCCATCATCGGGAAGGTGGGAAACAAATATCCACCTTTAAGCCCCGCGAGAAAAGCGCCGTAGATCACCTGCACGCCGACGAGGAAAAGCAGCAGCACGGCGGGTTTTCGCAAAAATGCGGGTTGCCGTTTTTTTTCCGGGTAGAACAGGTCGAGGGCAAACCAGGATGTGAACCCGAACGTGGTGAACGCCATGGCGAGGTGCGCGGCGAGGAGGTAGTGGCTGACGTGGGGAACTTTGTCGAGGCCGCTTTTCACCATGATCCACCCCAGCAATCCCTGGCAGGCGCCGAGCCCGAACAATACAAGACTTTTCGCGAAAAATCCTTTCGGAAATTTTTTCCGGATGACGAACCATGCGAAAGGCAGGAGGAAAACAAGTCCTGTCAGCCGCCCCGTCATCCGGTGAACATATTCCCACCAGAAAATTTTCCTGAACTCGCCGACCGTAAAATGCGCATTGACCAGCCTGAATTCCGGCGATTGCCTGTATTTGCTGAATTCCGCTTCCCACGCGGCGTCGCTCATGGGCGGCAGGGAACCGGTGATCTTCCAGTCCACCATGGACAGGCCGGATTGCGTCAGGCGTGTGATCCCGCCGAGCAGCACCATCAGGAAGATCAGCAGGCAACCGGTGAACAGCCACGCCGCTACTGCTTTGCGGCCGGCGCCGGTGTTATTTGACGACAGGTTCGGCACAAAGACTCAGCAGGGATTCACGGATCGCGTCGAAGGCGGCATTCATGTTGTTCCTGAAATTTTCCGTTTCGATCTTCATCGAAGGCAGGAGCGCTTTGTAATATTCGATCCCTTTCAGCAGGTTTTCCCTGAAGTCCGACAGGCGGCGTTCTTGTTTGGGTTGTGCAAGCTCCTGTGCCGAAGTCAGTTCTTTCTTCAGGAAATCGACATTCATCTGCAGCTCGCTGACGAACATGTGCGGGCGGGGCAGGCTATTGGTCAGCACGGTTCGCCCGTAAATGTGATCGATCATTTCTTTCAGGGAAAAGACGCCTGAAAAGTAGGCGAGGTTGGGCCCCGGGCAAATGGTAACGGCTTTGAGCTTCAGCTTGTCGGTTGCGCCGTTTTTGATCAGCGCCGCCGCGCCGAGGCCTTCGCAGAGACAATCCTTCGCCGTGATCTGCTCCAGCGCTTTCTCGTGCTGTAGCGGATCGAGATGTAATGTGTCGAGCTGTTTGATCTTTAAATTCTGGTATTGCCGTGAAGCGGTGCAGATCGGTTTTGCCGTAAACTCCGTGTCGAACGCGAGGTATTCCTTGTAGCACGGGCTTCCTGGGCGGTTGGCGAGAATGCGGGCTTTCCGCTGCGCTTCGGACGAGCTCTTCCGGAAATTGTTGAACGGAACGCCGAGCGGCGAGGCGTAGCTGAGAAAATAATCTTCTTTTTTTGCCGTGGCCAGCTGTTGCAGCGTTTCATCGTCCACGTTCGTCACTTCGGGCACAAGCAGGAACGGGCTTCCCCAGCCGGTGCCGTCGATGCCGTAATTTTCGAGCAGGAAACGGTCCTCGTTGGTCGTCCCGATGCCGCCCTGCACGGTGATCTTCAGGTGAGGCGCCTCGACGTATTGGGGACGTCCTTTTTCAAGGAGGGCGGCCTGGCAGACCTGGAACAATTCAGCAGCAAGCGCAGCACGCTTCTGCCGGAACTCATGCAGCACGGGACCGAGCAGGTGTCCTTCCGTTGCAAACGCGTGACCGCCGCAATTCAATCCCGATTCGATGCGGAACTCGGAGATCAGCAGTCCTTTTTTGGCGAGGAATTTTCCCTGGACGTGCGCCGAGCGGTAATCGCTCACTTTCAGCACGATCTTTTTCTTCGGGTCGCCGGCGGCGCCGGGAAAGAAATCGGGGAATGTTTCGCAATAGCTGTACAGTCGCGGGTTCAGTCCGGCGGAAAATACGATGGATGAGCTCAACCCGCTTTTCGCGAAGCCCCTGAGCGCGGCCAGCGCATCGGAATATTCGGGCGGCAGCAGGTCATCATTTTTATCGTAAGCAGGCCTGTCCAGCTTGGTCATAATGTTCACGTCGATATCGCCGGGCTTTACCTGTTCCCGGAGAAAACGCTGCATGATCACCCGTGCCGGGAGATTGGTTTCCCTGCGCATGGACGCGTAAATTTCACGCAGCGGTGAAGCGTTGCCGAGCAGCTCGAAGTATTTGACAAGGTCGTTTTCTTCGTCGAAAGACATGTTCTGCATGCGCTCCACCTGCTTCTTCACGATCCTGTCGAGCAGGTCGAGGTAAGCGGTGATGCGTTTGGCGCGGTGATCGGGATCGGTATCGGGAATGCGGGTGTATTCTTCCTGCTCTTTCCGGCAACACACTTCACGCATGTTTTCGACAAGGTCATCTTCGATGATCGATACGACGGAGGAAATTCCGAAACGGGCGACTTTTAATGGCGTATCAATGGTGTAGCCGAGACCCATGACAGGAATGTGAAACGAATGAGGTTGCATCGGGATCGATGAGGATTAGTGTTTGCAAATGTCGCCGTAATTCATGCGGGGTTGTATGAGTAGCATCATAGAATCAGGATATAATACCAGTCATACAGGTAGCTGACGGGGATCAGCAAACGCGTTTATCGTTCAGGGTACATTTGTTTCCGAATGTTACCCCAAAGAATATTCTCCTTTTCCTTACTCATCGCCGGTATCCTGCCTGGAGCGGGAAAGGGGCGGTTTATTCTCAGCGGATATTTCCACAATCAATGCTGCAGCCTGATTCTTCTGCCAGGAGGAATAAACGTTGGTTCGTTTTGGCAGGTTGTAGTTTTTCCGGGGCTCCGGCAGCGGGGCCCCGGTTAATTTCACAGGAAAAAGTTTTCACATACAACCCTTGAGCGATGAAAAGAAATTTTCTTTTTACACGTTGGCTGCGCGCAGGAACGATCACAGCGCTGCTGTTTTTCGCCGGTTTTCCTGTAGCCCTGGATGCGTGTGACATTTGCGGCGCGTATGCAGGCATTATGCCGTTCGACAACCAGAATTCATTTGCTGTTGCGCACCGTTACCGCGTGTTCAACGGGTATCCTGCCATGAACCAGGGAACCAGCCTTTTCCCCGCAGGCGCATATCGTCTTGCCCAGCCGGGATCGTATTCACCGCTTCACGGCAGCCACGATCCCGACATCATGCAGCCTTCGGATTACGAATCGTTCAAAGTGATCGAAGCGCGCACGCGTTATTTCCTTCACCCGCGCGTGGAAGTGAACCTGGTAATCCCGTTCGTGCAGAACAAGCAAAAAGCGCTCGGGAAAAAAACAGAAGTTTTCGGTCTCGGCGACATCATCTTCTTCACCGGCTTTCACGCCATCCGAAAGCTCGACAGCGAAAAATTCCGTCACCGGCTGATCATTGGCCTCGGCATCAAGCTGCCCACGGGTTCCTGCAATTCCACGTACCCCGACGGAGACCGCCTGCCGGTCATGCTCCAGCGCGGAACGGGAAGTGTCGACGGGTTTGCGTTTGTCACCTATTCCGGTGCGCTGAAAAACTGGAGATATGGAATCACCGCGCTCGGGAAATACAGCGGCATGAACAACTACGACGAACAGATCCGCCCGTCGACCGTCAGCACCGCATTTGGGGCATACCAGTTTCAGAAAAACGACTGGCTGTTCCTTCCCCAGGTACAGCTTTACCAGGAATTCACGCAAGGGCTGGAGATCGGCACTTACCTGTATCCCGGCACGGGCATGAACATGCTGCTGGGCGGCCCCGGCGTAGAGATCTACCGGAAGAAGATCGGTTTCAGCGTTTGTTACCAGTTCCCGCTCTGGCAGGATGTGCACGAGCTGAACATGCAGACCGCGGGAAGACTTTCAGCAGGATTGTCTTACAATTTCGGCGGAAAATATCTCTTCGATTAAAAATTTCCAATTGCCGATTTCCAATTTCCAATTGTGTGCTGGAATTTGATTTTTGTGATTGACAAGAATTGTCAATGCGGATCAAAGGGTAATTTCAATCCTTCACATCGATACAAGTCCCGGAGGGACGGCCTGTTTCTAATGCCGATCGACCTCTCCATGAAAAAGCCGGGCGGGCGACCTTGATCTGTTATCGACTAAGGACGCCCGCCCGGCCCTTGTGGGAGAAGGTTCTTTTCTGTTAGAAACAGGCCGTCCCTACGGGACTCTTCGTTTTCTGAATTGACGGAACACCAGGATCGTTTGCCCTTTGATCCGCATTATCAATGGCCGGCTATTTTTATTTCAATCGGAAATCTGCAATTGGAATTTGGAAACTCTTAATGGCCCAAGAGAGGTAGTCAGAATTTCACCTTTTTCAATAGATCCGAAAAAGGAACGTTCAGCACGCGGGCGATCTTAATGTAGTTCATGATACCGCTATTGATCTCCCCGCTTTCAATACGGCTAAGTTGCCTTTCGGTCGTATCGATCTCAAAAGCAAGTTGTGCCCGGGAAATGTCCTGCGCTTCTCTCAAACGACGGATATTGATCCCGATCTGTTGAATTTCAGTAAGTTGATTTTTCTTCGACACGGTCAAATTTGACCGTAGTTGAAAAAAGTATCATGTCATATTTGACATGAATTGCCAAAAGAACTAAGTTTGTCCTTGCAGGGCTAATTGCATATATTAGCTCTATGCTGAACAGGATTCGCCGACTATTAATCTTTTGCATAATGACGCTTGTTGTTCCAAACGCATTTGCTCAGCAGAATCTTGTTCCGAACCCGAGTTTTGAGGTTTATGATACTTGTCCAAATAACGGTGGACAGATCGAATATTCAACATATTGGTCTAATCCGACATTATATGCAACACCTGATTATTTTAATTTTTGTGGAACTGCGGGATACGGCACGCCAAATACATATTTCGGAAATGAGCCCGCATTGTCCGGAAATGCGTATGCGGGAATTTTAACTTATTCGTACGATCCTATAAATCCGCCTGCTTGCCGGAACAAGAGAGAATATATTCAAATAGCGCTATCAGACACGCTTAATTCTGGTCGATGCTATCGTGTTTCGTTCTATGTACGTCTGGCAGATAGCGCAGTTTATGCTGCGAATAGTATTGGTGCTTATTTCGCCGACTCGCCAACAACATTGTTAATTGACACTGTGCTTCAGGTTTCGCCTCAAATAGATAATAATGCCAGTTCCAATCCTTTGACCAATAAAAATTCCTGGACATTAGTATTGGATTCGTTTGTGGCCGCTGGTTCCGAAACCCACATGATAATTGGAAATTTCAATGAGGATGCACTAACGGATACCGTGAATATGACCGGAGCGCCTTGGTTCATGTATGCCTATTATTTAATTGAAAATGTAGAAGTAATTCCTTGTGATTCAGTTAATTCCGTTGCTGATGCTGACCCATTCGAACATATAAACATCTACCCTAATCCTAGCCAGGATATTCTCAATTTGAAATGGAGTTGGCAGGAGCAAACTGATATTCGATTAATTGATTGCTTAGGTAAAGAAGTGATCCACTGGCAATATGCAGCTGGCGTTCAAACTGCCAGTTTTAGTGTTGAGCATTTCTCCACAGGCATGTATATGCTTGAAGTACGATCGGCAGGAAGCTATCACATAGAGAAAATAATCATAAAGTAAAATCTAAAACCCCTACACATGAAAAGAACATACTTGATATTGACCACAACGGTTTGTTGCATAACTGGGTCGAACAGCTTCGCTCAAGTAATCGATCTGCAAATAAACGCGGGTCAGCGTTGGGGACGGATCAATCCAGTACCAGGGTTCAACGCACAAGCATTGGGAATCGGAAATTTTACAACTCCTAATGGCCCAAGAGCAGCATTGCATGTCAATACGTTGCTTTTACCAGCGACAACTTTATTTACACCAGGCAACGTCTTTCGCACCGATGGCCCCAATAGTCAGTCCAACGCCTGGGCAATGTACACCGGCGCAACGGCTGCAACTACAACAGAGAAAGGCGCAATTTTTACCGGGATTGCACCGGGAGGAGGCCAGAACGATTTCTGCATGCGCAACAGTACAACAGGTGGTTTGTCGGGAGACCTGATTTTTTATACGAACAACACGTTTGAACGCCTTCGGGTCAAAGGTGGTGCAGGTTTTGACGCTGGCTATATCGGGATCAACAGGAGATTCCCTTTGAGCATGCTGCATATCGATGGTGCGACTCCGTCTTCAAATCCCAACAGCGCATTCGCCGCAGGCTGGCGCCCATGGATGCGGGTCGGTGTATTCAACCAGTGGGACAGCGACGCGCTGTTTGTCGGGCTGAAAGATGAAAGTCCGAACCGGAAAGATGCTGTGATCGCCTGGTCTGACGATGGCCCGAATTTCGGATCGGATTACCTCCGGTTCATTTTTACCAACAACGTAACGGCTCCTGTTTCACAAGGCGGCGGCCCCAACGGAATTGAAGTCGGCCGCTGGTCGCCGATCAGGGGCTATCTTGGGATCGGAGATTTTTATAGCAGCACGATCACGCAAGATCCCGCCCGTCGCCTGGAAATTCTCCGTGATCCCGGCGTTTCACCGAATACACCTTCATTCCGGATCACGCAGGTTCAACAGAACCCCGGCGCGCCGGCCAGTACCGGGATTTTTACCGACATGTACACTTCCGCTGCCGGCAACCTGATCATTCTTCCGACAGACAATACACAACCGCTGAATAAGCCCCGTTTCGTCGGCATCAATACAGGAACACCGGGCAATACGGTAGAAATAAATTCGCTCGCACTTTCCCCGTCGAATCCTTCAGCAAGCGGTTCCAGCGGTTTGCGTTTTACTGATCTCCGGTATGGCGTTTCGACCCCTGCAACACCGTTAGCAAACCAGGGGGTGCTTTCCGTCGATGCAAATGGTGACGTTGTTTACGTGACGGGCTCTTCGGGCGGTTTTGGGCCATGCACTGCTCCTCCTGTTCTGGGAGCTCCGTCCGGAATTGACCTGAACGGTAATTCTCTTAGTTTTCTTGATCCGCAACTTTCAAGTAAAGTCACCATCGGAACCAACTGCACGAATTCAACAAGGGCAAAACTTATTGTAGAGCAAAGCTCCGGCTCGACTCTTGGAACAATAGGAATTCATGTAACCAACATGGATCAGTCGCCCACACGTATCGTATACGGAGTGTTTTCACAGGTTATCCCGGTCGCGCCGACTTCAAGCGACCTGGGATATACGGCAGGCTTTTTCTTTGCGCATGGGTCAAAAGAGAACCGTGCTGTAGAGGGACTGGCAGATGGCCTTGCGGCTAACGATGCAATCAATATTGCCGGAAGATTTGTTGCAAAGAATGGTAAAACAAATTATGCGATTTACGCAGAATCGCCTATAAATATCGGGGTAAACTTTGCAGGATATTTTAACGGTGATGTGGTAAGAACCGGAACCGATAATTTCACGTCCGACATTAACCTGAAACAAAATATCGATTCAATTCCTGATGCTACCGGTATTATTGCGCTTCTCCATCCTAAAACCTTTTTTTTCGATACAATTGTTCATCCCCAGATGTACTTACCGACTGAAAAGCAATGGGGACTGATTGCCCAGGACGTTGAAACTGTGCTTCCAGAACTTGTGAGCGAAGCCGCCTTCCCGGCCCAATACGATACGGCGGGAAACGTATCTTATCCTGCTTTTAATTACAAAACCCTTAACTACAACGCCTTTATTGCAATCCTCATTAAAGGTATGCAAGAGCAACAGCAACAACTCGACAGCCTGCAGAGCCAGATTTCTTCCTGCTGCACTTCCAATATGCGGACACAAAATCCCGGCACGATTATAACAGAGGTCACTCTGACTAATTCGGAGAATGTCGTCCTTAATCAGAATATCCCCAATCCGTTCGCCGAACAAACGACAATAACCTATTTCTTACCCGACAATGTTCAGAAAGCGCAATTGCTTTTTTATGATGCACAGGGCAAACTGATCAAAGCTGTAGAGCTTACCGGTCACGGAGACGGGCAGATCAATGTTTTCGCTGACGACCTTAGCAACGGGATTTATACATATGCACTGGTAACAGACGGGCAAGTGGTGGATTCGAAAAAAATGATGAAGACGAAATAACAGGATTGTGCAGTTTTCAAAGGCCGCCCAGGTATAAACTTGCGCGGCCTTTTCTATTCAGCAATCTTTCTTCCATTTCTTGACGCAAATCACCACACTTCCCCTGGCAATATAGTAACAGGCAACCGGAAATCATTGTTTGCCGACCACCCGCTGCAGTGAATCGCGGATCGCCCTGACTTCGGCGACGAGAAGGCGCATGTTGATGATGTGCGCCGAGATCGATGGGCCGTCTTTGAGGATCATCATGTAAGCGCCCGTGTTGTATTCCATCTCGCTGATCCGGGAAAGATTGGAAATGATGATGAGCGGATCTTCTTTCGGAGTTTTGCTGAGCGCGTCCATCAGCCGAACCATTACGACCTGCCCGTCGCATCCGCCCGATGCCAGAAAGGGGACCTCGATCTTCCCGCTATCGGTTTCGCCCAGCTCGGTGTAAAACAGCAGCGATGTGATCTCGCCTGCGTGCGAGAGCCGTGGCAGCTCCCGGCCGGTATTGCCCGCTGATCCGATCTCGTTTACAAATACATCGCCGTCTTTCGTGCCCCAGGAGATCCACTTGCCGTCGGCGCTCACCGCTACGGCGCTCACCGGGCTGTCCAGGCCGGTGATGGTTTTCATGAGACGGGCGCCGCTCGCTTCGATGGCGTAAACCACGATCTGCTGCCCCCCGGCGACCACGATCCGGGAATGACTGACAAGCACGATCGCATTGTCGTCGAGCGGAAGTTCCTTTTGACTTTTTTTCTCGTACGCGGGCAGCTCCAGCAGCTCCACGGCCAGCTTTCCGGGCGAGCGCCTGACGACCGTGAGCATGCGGCTTCCCGAAAAATCCATGCCGATAACCGCACCGCCGGAGGAATCGGGCGAGGCGGATTCCTGGCGGAAGGTATTGCCTGTCCTGCTGAAAATGGCAAGCTTGCCGCTCTCCGAACCCGCGGCAATGTACTGGTCGCCGGAGCTCACGGCGAGATGGTCGAAGTGCCCGCTGACGGGAACGACCGAAGCGGTAAGGCCGTTTTTGGGATCCATGCCGAACACGTACAGCTTGTCCTGCGTGATGAAAGCTGCCCGGCCGGGCGCATAAAGGTTAATGATCGCGCTGATCGTATCCTCTTCCGTAATGTGAAAGTTCGATTGTTTTTCCGCCCAGAAGATCTTGTCGAGCGCCAGGAAATTGACCACGTCGGGATGGAAATGGTCTGCCGGGTACAGGCTTTTCAGCATGTCGTACGATTCCAGCGCCATTTCAGAAGCCTGCAGCATGCGCGAAGAATCACGGTAATCATCGGCGAGGTGGGAGGCTTTCAGCGACAGAGAACGCGCTTCGTCGATCTCGTCGACGATCCGTGCGGTTTCTTTCAGCGTGTTCTCTTCGACGATGTACATCATGCCGGCCGACAGGGAGCAGAGCAGGATAACGCCTGCAACGGTGAAAACGATCGCCCTCTTTTTCTTTCGTTTTTGCAGCAGCAGCTTTTGCTCTTCTTCTTCCCTGTGACGTTGTTCGCTTTCCGAAAGGAATGCCATTGCTTCGCCGAATGCGGAATTGAACTTCGCGCCCCAGGCTTCGGTCGGGTGTTGCTGGTCGCGCCAGCGGACCGCGAAATCAAGCTCGGGGCTGCGGTAGAGGCCGCCTTTCCCGTTCTGGTACAGCTGCGCTGCTTTCACCAGCCGCAGGAAGATCTCCGCCGATTCCGCTTCTTCTTCGACCCATTGCACGAGCCGTTCCCACACGCGCATCAGGCTCTCATGCGAAATGTCGATGACGGTGGAAGAGGCGAGTGGAACGGTATGCGGCGGAACGAGGAAGGAGCGCTCGGGAGAACGGAACACGTTGACGACGCGCATCACTTCTTCTTCGCTTGCTCCCGCGATCGCGGCGAGGTCGGCAATGGAAGTGGGACGGCGCGTGCCGGGCATGTCGGGCCGCTTTTCGGTCAGCGAGCGGAAGATCGATTCACAGGTTTCCCTCAGCCGCTCGGAATCCAGCTCGCTGTAAGCTTCTTCGGCGTGCTGCGAAAGCGCGTGCTTCATGGTGCCGGCCTGCTCGTAATGGCGGATGTCGAGCGGCGCAGCGGGATCTTTTTCCTGTTGCCGGTATTGCCAGGTGCGCATGAGGGAATGCTGGAGGATCGGCAGCTGGTCGGGATTGTCGCCCACGTCGTTCAGCAGGCGGGAAACGAGCATGGACGTGATGGTGCCGCCGCCGACCGCTACGGGGCCGGTGATGGCGCTGCGGATCTCGTCGCGCGTCATGCGCGGGATGAGATACAATCCCCGGTTGATCGCTTCGGGCAGCCCGCGGAATTCGGTGCAGTTGCCGAGAAAATCGGAACGCATCGTGATCGCCACGTACAGCTGCAACCCCGGCCGGGAAGCGGCTTCGAGCAACAGGTTGACGAATGCGAGCGCATCCCGTTCCCCGTGGTTCGATTCTTTCTCATACCGGCTGAAACGGAAAAGTTCTTCGAACTGGTCGACGACGATGAGCACGTTCTCATTTTTCCCGCGCAACGTTTCTTCCGCCGCGTCGCCCAGCCCGAGCCGGCTCCTGCGCAGCGTCGATTCGATGATCACGCTTGCCGTATCGTCGAACCCGGGGTCGTCTCCTGGTTTTGCAAATGATGCCAGCGCAGCAGCAAGGTTCGCGATCGGCGCATTGCCCGGCCGCATCACCGCGATCTTCCAGGAAGATCCGGCGCCCGTCATAAATCCGCGGAACAATGCAGGCAAAAGCCCTGATCTCACCAGCGATGATTTCCCGCTTCCGGAGCTTCCGATCACAGCGAGGAAACGTTGCTGCGATAATTTCGCGAGCAACTCGTCCACCTGCTTTTCCCGGCCGAAAAAAAGATGCTCCTCTTCTTCTTCGAATGCGCGGAGTCCTGGAAAAGGATTGAATGTTCCCGCAATGTTGCTGTCGTTCGTCATGCTCTCAGTTTTCCGGTAAAAGCGCTCAGCGCATTTTCATCAAACCCGTTCATGCCGTTGATGACGGTCACTTCATGCGAACGGAAACGTTCTTTCTGCGGTGTGGAAGGCCCCGCGATGTAAACCGCTTTTTTGTCGAGCGGCGTCGTTCTCCCGTAGCCGACCGCTTTCAGCAGGTCGCGCATCATGGCGCGGAGCCAGAGCTCGTTGCCTTTGCCGTAATAGATGATCACGCCGTCGCACAGCTTCAGGTTCTCCTGGTGGTCTTCACGCACCTGCGCCTGCTCGCCTTCGAACACCGGCGTGATCACGTCGAGCCCCTGCCGGAACAACGCGTCTTCCAGCGGGCCGGTCGTTTCGAGATCTTCTTTGTCGCAGATGAGGTAGATGCGTCGCGTGCCTTCTTCAGCAGCAGCGCCCGGCGCAGCTCCGGAAACTTTTGTTTCTTTCTTCCGCCGCTCTTCCAGCTTGTCGTGGATCGCGAACTTCAGGTCTTCGATGGACGATTCGATAATGTCGGCGTTAACGTGCAGGCTTTCGCTGGTCCTGAGCTGCGTGACGAATGCGTCCTGCCGTGCATCGCTGCCTTCGCTGCCGGGCGCGAGCCATACGAGACGCGGGATGGATCTTGTCCTGCACACTACGGCGCCGGCTTCGGCCTGGAGGTGAACGACGGACTTGTCGGTGCCTTCGGGGACGATGCCGTAATTTTTCCCGAGGAAATGCACGAGCAGCTCGCATTGCTCCATCAGCTCCGCAGCCGTACTTCCGTATTCCTCCGCATCCAGCGGCATGTTGCGATCGGGCAGCACGTCGTAGCCATGTTCCGTGAGCTCGCGCTTCACGGCTTCACGGCTTTCCGAAAGGTCGCGCGTGGTTTCGGCGAGGTAAATTTTTCCTTTGCGGAGGGCCGGCGCGGTTTCTTTCATGGCGGAAGTGTCGCCTGCGTCGGAAGGAACGGTGCTTTTCATTTCTTCCAGCAACGCGCAGATGTCGTGTGCGATGTCGTTGAGGCGTGCCCAATAGGCGCGCTGCGCTTCCGGGCCGAAAATATGGCTGAACTCGTTCACGCGTTTCCCGTCCGCGTCGAAGCGGAAGAATTCGTAGCCGAGCACGCCCTGGATCTCCGACGGGTGCTGGCTGAGGCTGACAGGCGTTTTGATGGCTTTGAAAATGCGCGAGCGGTTGCGCACGTTCAGCCCGATGTTTTTTTCCGAGGCTTTGATGAATTCGGAAACTTCGCGGATGCACCACTCGGATTTCACGTAACGCGGCGAGATCACCGACACCATCACGGCGATGGTCGGGAACTGCTGCAGGATCTCGTCGCTGAAAACATGGTTGCCGTCGAGGTCGATGTCGCGCCAGATCACCGGTTTGTAGCCGAGCAGCTGGGAAAGCCGTATCTCCAGGCTCCGGTGAAATTCCGAAACCCACCCGCGTTCGCCTTCCACGAGCGGCTCGTCGTCGATGTGCGCGTAGCTGATGAAAATGTCTTTCCCGAAATTCATTTTCATGTTTTCAGTTGCTTTTGACCTCCATCAGCCGCTTCCGCGTGGCGAGCAGCATCGGCAGGATGAGGAAAACGTCGAGGTCTTTTTTGCGGTTCGTCTCGTCGAGCTGTTTAAAGCTCACGAGCTGGTCGTGCACTTTCAGCACGTCCTTCAGCAGCTTTTTCAGCGGTTTGTCGTCCTCCGGAAATTCGCCTGCGACAAAGCCGGCGGCCGATTTTTCAGCGCACCAGCGTTTGTGCTCGAGCGGGGCAAGAATGTGCATTTCCTTTTCGAGCGCCTCGCGTGAAAAGTCTGTTGTGCCGCTTTTTTCAAGGTAATGGATCTTGTTGCCGATGTGGCGGACGACATACCGGTTCGCGTCTTTCTGGCGTTCGGTAAGGCCGTGCCAGCGCTCCCGGATGCCGAAATGTTTCCGGATGCGGTACTGCGAATTTTTGGTGAAGGCGACCAGCGCGTCGATCACGAGCGCTTCCAGCTCGGCCAGCGGCGCCGCGGTTTTCGGGTGAAATGCAACGATCCGGTTCTCGATATCCTTGAGAACGTTGAATGTATTCGCCTGGCGGAATTCGTCGCGGAGCACATCGGCGAACTCGTAGCGCACGGCGTAAAAATAATTCACCGCCATTGCCAGCAATCCTGTCAGCTCCCGCTCATCGATGAGGTTTTTTACCGTGCACGTATCGCCGATCGTATGGAAGAGATGAATGTTGAGGTCGTTCACGGAAGGCACATCGTCCCGTTTTTTCCGGGCGGGAACGATGAGGGAGGAAATGCTGGTCGCTTCGGGCATGCAGATGGTGACAGGCACGCGCCGGGCCTGCCGGGTGTGCGTGTAAAGGAACTGCCGGAAATGCATGGTCTGCAGGAACAGCAGGGAATCGTCGTCGCCGAACGCATAGACCGAATCGATCGACGGCAATGCGTCTGTGAGTTTGCGGCTCCATTCCGCCGAAGGCGCGAACGTGCTGTTGACCAGCTCCACGGGAACGATGTCGAGATAGGTTTGCAGGTAAGGCCGCCGCGCAAACACTGCATTGAGCCCGCTTTCCGCGTTGTGCGCAATGAGCAGCACTTTCAGCTTGCGTTCGCCGGGATACTGGCTGAGGATGGCGTTTTCCACGAGGAAAAGCTCGGCGACCATGTTGAGGCCGAGCACGCAGATGGCTTCTTCATCCTGCAGGCGCGTTCCGCCGTTGAGAAAAAGATACGGCGGGTTGAGGTCGTACACTAGTTGCGCGGCGAGCCGTTTTTCGTTGAACAGGATCAGCTCCGTATTTCCCTGCAGGCAGGCCGGCGGCAGGTAATCCTTCATCACATCGGCCGTGTAATTGTTGTCGACCTGCACGAGGATGCGCATCTGCTGCCGGGAAGGTTGCTTTCGCTTGAGCTCGCGCAGCAGCTCGCTTGTGCTGAGATTTTCCTTGTCGCTGCCGGTGGCGACGAGGCAGGTGGTGGCGTTGGCCAGGCCGGCTTTCTCGAGGATGACAGTGCCGGCTTCTGCGGCGGAAAGCACGTAGGCGCCCCGCTTGCGGAGCATCTCCGCGTCGGTGCTCAGCTTGCCCGGCGCGATGATGGCGACTTTCCGCCCCTGGGCCAGCAGCTGCGCGGCGACCTGCAGCGCAATGCGCGACATGCCGATGACGAGCACGTAATTCCTGCGGAAAAAACGCCCGTGCAGTCGTTCGCTCCACTCACGGATCGCACGCAGCGAGGCGACCACGATCAGCCCGAGCAGCAGCAACGGTACGAGCAGCTCGATGATCGTAATGTCTTCGTCAACGAAAGCGGATATGGCCAATATTGTCAGGCTCATAAGCAAAGGCAGCGCCCGGTTAAGGTGTTGGTTCTTCGGTCCGTTTTTTCTTCATGCGCCGGAACAGGATGGTGACAAGCCCCGCGCCGGCAAGCGCACCCGCAACGAAGACAATGGAATTCTTATCGATCAGTCCGAATGCGCGGAGCAGCAGGAGCAGCGCGGTAATCATAACGATCGTGACGAGGTAGATAAAATAATCGCGGCTGAAAACGACCTCCCGCACGGATTCGTAGAACAGGGAAACGATAAACCCGATCAGCGCGAAGCCGGTGAGCGCGATGAGGCAGAACATGGCCACCAGCCCGTAGTTCTTCTCCGGGTAACGGACAGGGACCACCTGCGGGTATTCGACCGCCGGTTTGCTCCCGGCCAGCGGTTCCGGCGGAGGAACGACGATCGCGTGCAGTTGCGTGTCTGCATCCGTCATGCCGGGAACGACCTCTGAAGTATCTTTTTTCTCTTCATCCTTTTTCTCGTCCTTTTTATTTTCGCCTGGCGGCGGCGTCTTGCTTCCGAATTTCGCGGCAAGCAATCTCCACATTTCCGGCGAGCGGTCCGTGTACCCGAGCGCCCACACCGCTGTACCGGCGAGACCTTTTTCAAGGATGTAATCGTACTTTCTGCCGAGCGTTATCGTGTCTTCCATCCACACCTGCTCCCATCCTTTTTTTGCAAAGAGCGGGTAATAAACGGCGTTGTTGGTGTCGATGATGGGCTTCTGCAGCGGGGCCACGGTCATCTGCGCTTTGAAGTAGGGCAGAATGGTGACGGCGCTGTCGGCGGAAAGATCGAACGAGATCGCGTAAGGTTTTTCGGAATTTGTCCGGCACTTTTTCGCGTACCAGGGAAGTGAAAGAATGGTCTGCGTGGCGGGCAATCCTTGCCCGAGATAAGCATTGACGCTGTAATCGACGGAATAATGGTGTTGCGAGGAATCCGCGACGAGCACGGAAGACGGGCCGGCAATTCTTCTTCCCCCGAGATAATAATCATAACCGCAGATAATAAACAGGTCGACGTATTTTTTGAGCGAATCGAACTCGTACGCCTGTGCGGGCGACCATATCGGAAGCACCAGCTGGATGGAAACGGGCGAACCTTTTCGCGATGCTTCCGCGCGTTTCTTCAGTTGTTTGATGAACCCGGTGAGCCCGCGTCTTACCGCAGCATCATCCGGCATTCCTTCGAAGTCGAGTGTAATGCCGTTGCCCCGGTAGAACGTATCGGCCGGTGTTACAACTTCCATGTTCAGCAGGTAGATCAGGCTGTCGATGAGCGTGTGCCGTGCGGTTTCACCTGCGGGGCCCAGCAACAACGCGTTGTTCTTTGCGCCGAAATTGGTGACGACGAGATCGACCTTGCAGCCGGCGTCGTGGGCTTTCTGGTGAAGCGCCGAGTTTCTCCAGCTGTGGGCCATGAACGGGGAGCGGCTGCGCCCGGTGGAAGGATCGACCGCGTAGGAAAAATAGCCGATGCGCGTCAGCAGTTTGAAATAGTAATTGTAGTAGGCATTGCCCATCCAGAACGGGTGAAAGCCGTAAACGACCTGTTTGCCGTTCCGGGTTTCCGCGATGGGCGGGCCCTCCTCCAGTGAAATGTTATGCCGGGCGCCCCACTGGATCTCGCTCAGGTAGTTTTGTGGAACCGATTGCAGCGCCTTCATGTAGCGTTCTTCTTCCCACTGGTGAACGCCTTTCGCACCGCGCATATAAGCCGGGAGATATTTTTTTTCGCTCTTCAGCCGGAAGAATTCGGGAATCATCAGCTTTTGCCAGAGATCAAGGTAGACGCTGGTTTTTTTCAGGAAGACCTCGTACTTCGGCAGGGAATCGGGTAGGGCTGTTTTTTCCTTTTCCTGTGACCATGCTGAAACCGGCACAAGAAGGAAAAAAACTGCAATGCAAAAGAAGTATGTTCTGGCTTTTCGGACCGGCAAAATTGAAAGCAGAAAATTTGTAAACAGGAATTTGAAGAAGCCGTTAAAAATAGCTTAAAATTGATACTTTTAGAAAATTTGTTGCGTGTATATTTCCTTACCGCGTGAATAAAAAACTAAAGGAAGCTTCCGCCTCTTTCAACTGGCTGTTTTCAGGGCTTATCGCGGCATCGGTACTGGCCGGGAGCGGCACGGGATGCACTACGGCGGCGCCCCCCGGCGCAGATGCTACGGATTCTGTTGCTTATTACACACAACTGCTTGAAGATCTGCCCGGCGATCCGGCGATTTACTATAACAGGGGAATTTGCTGTTTCCGCCTTGCCCGCTACAACGACGCCATCGCCGATTTTTCCAATACGCTTCGTCTCGACCCCGGTTATTATTCCGCCTGGCAGCCCCGGGCCGACTGTCACCGCCTGCTGGGGAATTACACGCTGGCCATTTCCGGCTACGACTCCGCGCTTGCCCGGACAGGCGGCAGCGTCTATGTTTATAACGCCCGCGGCTATTGCAATTTCCGCCTGAAAAATTTTCGTGCCTCCGTCCAGGATTATTCGGCCGTGATCCGTTTGGATAGTAATAATATGGAAGCGCACCTCCGCCGCGGAATAGCGTTTTACAAAGACAGCGCTTTCCTGCCTGCGGCGCTGGACCTGCAGAAGACCGTAACACTGGCTGTTGATTCGGGGATCGCCCATCTCTGGCTGGGCAATGCGCTGTTCCGCCTCGGCAGGTTCGATGAAGCCATCAACGCTTACCTGCTGGCAAAAGAAAAAGCCGCTCCGCTGACCGAAGAGAACCATATCGCGGAAGCCTATTTCGAACGCGCCAGGCAACAGAAACCCGGCAATGAAACCCAGGCCATACTCGACCTGAATGAAAGCATCGCCGCCGATTCCGTGTTCGGGGAGGCTTACCTGCTGCGGGGCCGCCTCATGTACCGGCAAGGGTTGAAAATGGAGGCTTGTGATGATTTTACGCGTGCTGCCCGGCTCGGCGTGAAGGATGCTTTTACCGCGGTGAACAATTGCGACACGATAACGAGCTGGTGACCAACGCGCAATACGCAAGAACCTGTTGATAAAATATAAACAGGCCGTCCCATGCTTTTCGGGATATGTTTACATTTACTAGATAACCGATTGACAACCACCAGCTATGGGAATCAAACAAAAAGCAACCGGCAATTTATCCACCGGCCAGCTCCGCGCTGCTGCAGGCGCTTCCGGGAAAAATGCGACCAAATCGTTTGCCTCCGTCGAGCCTGTTCAGAAAAAGGACGATGCGATCCAGCGTGCGACGCCCGATGAAGAAAAACTTTCGATGAGCGCCGAGCCTGCGCAGATGGCGGGCGGGCTGGATGAGGAGCTGAAGTAAAACATCTTGCGCTTTCACTCTAAACCCACTTGATGAAGCGTAAGGCTAATCTTCCTGCTGAGGAATCTGCCACTGTCGCCCGGCGGCGGGCCGTTGCCGATCGTTCCATTCAGAAAAAAAACGCCGGGAAAACAATCGGCTTTTCTTCGGTTGTACAGCGTTATGTGGTTGAAGAGCCTGCAGGGATCAATAAAGAAACAACGCTGGAAACGCAGCAGATCGGGTGGGACCCTTCCGGGTTTGGCGCTTCGTATGAGCAATCAAGGACGACTTTTACCGGCGAGGTTCCGGAGACAACAACTACTTCTGTGTTCGGCGATCGGCAAACCACAACGGTGAGCGATTCCGCGCCCAAACTGAAAATATCCGAAAACCGGCGCATGGCGGTCCACCATACGGAAGCCCAGCCGAAGGAGTTCTTCGCCGAACCCTCCCTTGTGCAGGAAAGCAACGATAAGCTTGAAAATGCAGGTGCGTCGGTTTTTCTCGAAACCGAAGGCAGCGGTGTGCGCGTAAAGGATAACGGCCAGGAACTGGTGCGAACTGTCCCGGGGAAAAAGCAGGGGAACAGCTGGCGGAATGGGCTCGACAGGATCGGGGGGCTGGCTTCCGACGAATGCAATGAAGTGCTGAACGAGATACTCGGATCGACAGGTCGCGCGCTGGTGTTTTTGAAAAATGGAAATCCTTTGCGCCAGGTGGAAAGTGAGCGCAACAAATTTGCAGAGCCGACCGGGAAAACGCGGGATTATCTTTCCGACCATCCTTATACGGCCGACCCGGCCGGCCTGAGAGACCATCTCGCCGACACCAACCAGGAACGCGACCCGCTGAAATACCAGAAAGAGGACGAAGGGCCGGAACGTTATCTCAGGATGCATTCATCCGTGAAAAAAGAGCAGGCGGAACAGCTGGGGTTGAACGAATACGCTCGTCCCGAAACCGGTGAAGGTTATGTGATCAGTTCCTCTTATCCTAAAAACATACTTGACAAACGGTTCGGAATTCCCACCGAAGATTATATCAACGCCATCGCGGAGCTGAAGAACGTGGATAAAGGAAAAGACGTGTCGCAGCAGCTCATCAGCACCGAAGCAAAATCGCTTATGGACAGCTGGTTTGTTCATTATGCATCCGTAATGGCCCGCGACGGGGACGACAGCGTTACGCTTGAAAATTATAACCGCATTCCTGAACGCGATTGGGCGATCCGTAAAATATTCAACAAACTGTTGCTGGATTTCGGGGAATTCCGCGAATATGTGTCCCGTACGACAGAACAACTTGCCCTGATGAACGACAGCGATCAGGCGATGGAGCTTGTCGGCAAGCTTTACAGCGAAGTGCTTGACGAAAAGCAGCAGGTCAGCAGCAACCTGCGCGACGCGCTTGCCCTTGCCAAAACCAGCTTCGATACGGAGCTGAAGGAGAACGGCCAGTATATGAAGAGCTTGCTGTTCTTCCAGATGTACGGCCCTGGAAAACAATCGTTCCACTCTGCTTACGAAGGCAGCACGTTCGATCCCATTACAACGCGCCTGAGAAATTCGTGGCGAATGGAGCAGCAAAGAGTGGAAAAGAAACTAGAGCGTTTAACCGCCGACGTTAAACAGTTGTTCGGAAAACGGAAATGGAACCTTCGTCTCAGCGATGTATTCATCGACGGCGTGTTACAAGTTCAGGTACTCGGACTCATCCGGGAAGCCGCGCAAATGTTGGGAGGCGCAAACGGCATGAACGACCTGGAGCTTCGCAAAATAAATGCGCGCGATCATATTAACGATGGGCGTCATTTCGCGAAGCGCGACCAGGTTTATTTTATCAATGTAGCCATACAGCAAATAGCCGGCGCGCCGGGCTTTGAAGATGCGCATGATGTGCATGAGGCGCTGGAAAAAATCGGCATCATCAAACAAATTGCCGGTTTGGGCCGCGACGAAAGCGTCAAAATAAAACTGGCTAAAGCATACAATATTCCCGACCCGGAAAAGATCGACAGGGGAGATATCGAGACGCTCGAAAAACTGCTCATCGATGTCAGGGACAAACTCGACTGGTTCAACTTTTCATAACGCCGGGTAGAAATGGATTCTATGAAAAAGAAAACGTCGGCTGCTTCTTCTGCCTCATCAAATTCCCGGCAACAAGGGAAAAATGCCGTCGGATTCCCTGCGCCCGCCCAGTTCCGCAAAAACGGTGGTGACGACAATGAAGTGCTTTCCGGCTCTTCCACCCAGGCGGTTTCTTTCGCCTCCTCCATCCAGATGAAGGGAGACGAGAGCATCAACGGCATTTCCGTTTCCGAAAACGAGACCGTGCGCCAGCTCACCGGCGGCGCGGTCGACCTGCATTCCTCGGGCGCAAAAGTGGAGAACACGTCGCCTTCCGATTCCCGGCTCCAGGATGTCGGCGCGCGTTCCATGGCCGTCGGAGGCCAGGCGCTCATCGGCGACAACCGCGACCGCGGACACGAGATCTGGCACCTTGCACAGCAGCACCAGGGCCGCGTGCAGCCCACGACGAGCGTCAACGGCCAGGCGGTGAATGATAATCCCTCGCTGGAAAAAGAAGCCGACGTGATGGGATCAAAAATCATGCAGGGGAAATTCAAACCGTAACGATGTACAGGCAGGTTACCGGTAAAAAAAACAGGGCTGTACCGCAACGTAAAAAAGCGGGCGGCAGGATCGCATATGCGCCTCCTGCGCAACGCATGGAAACTCCGGCAACCGGCGACGATATTTTTTCTCCCGTTTCTGTTAACGCAAAATCATTTTCCGCGCAGGAGGATGCTGTGCAGCGCATGATCCTTTATCCCGACGGTGTACGTGAGCGGACCATCAACCAGGCGGAAACGGTGACACGCTTCCGGGATTACGGCACGACGTTCACACAACTGAACGGCACGCAGCTGAATTCCGGCAACTCACGCACCGCGCTCGGCGCGCCGGCATTCAATATTGAACCGCAGGAAGACAAAACCGTGCGGCTCTCGATCGCGGCCGAAGCGATCAACGCGCTGTCGTACCGCATGGAGTTGCCGTCCGCGCCACCATGGGAAGTGATGACGGACATCGCCCACGTGAACGAAGCGGTGAAAAACATGCGCGGCCACGAACCGGTTTACCCGTCCTACGTCGATCCCTCAACCGCCATCCGCCTTACCGTCAGCGGCGCGCCCAGCGACGGAACATTTGCCGCGCTGGTGGAAACGCACGAGGATGTTCACGTGCAGGACAACTACGCCGCCAGCCGCGACCTGCTGGAGCCGTGGGACGAACGGATCCATTCATTCAACGAAGCGAACCATTCTGTAACCGCGCCTGCGGCTGAAGAAGCGGAGCCTGCATTCTGGGCGCAGATCGGGGCCACTCCCGCTGAAAAAGGAAAAGCGTTCTACGACGAGCTTCGCGACCGCGGCAATCATTTTCACCAGCAGGATAATGGAAAAGGCCCGGCGGTCGACAGCATGCTTTACAATAAGTCGACGAAACATTTCATTCTCAAGCTGAGGCATACGATGGGGTGACCAGGTCCTGCAGTGATATTTTGTGTTCCCGTTATAGCTTACTCCGGACCGCATCATTCGAACGTTTAAAACGAAATAATGGCCCCACTTTCTTCCCGTGACGAGCAGAATGAACAAAGAAAATTCCGCCAGCCGGTGCCGCCGGGAAAAAAAGGAATAGGGTTCAGCCCGCCCGGCATGGCCGCGCCCGGCAAGCATCTCAACCTATTCCCGGAAAGAACGGGAACTCCGCCTGCGCAATTCCAGGTTCCCCGCCGGGAAAGAAGAGAGACGGCAATCCCCGGGTCGAAGCCGCTTATGCAATTGAGAAACGGTGCTTACAACACGCCGGCGGTGATCCAGCGGATGTTGACGGAACAGGAACAAGCTGACCTGAAGACGTACGCGTTAAAACGGGGCGCGCTTCCTGCACACGGAGCCTTTCCCAAAGTTCTGCGCAATGCTTTCGATTGCGAAACATACGAAGAGGCGGAGAAATATGTCGACCAGTTTATTCCCATACTTTCCAGGCCCGACAGGGACATGCGGTTCGAAGAGGACCGGGCAAGGGGAGAGGAAAAGGAAGCGGAGAATGATCACGATATGGGAACAGCTGCCGCCGCCGGCCCAGCTTCCGGGAGCGGGTTGTTTTCCTCCACACTTTCCGCGGAGGACCGGGCAGCGTTGCTGGGCAGCGGCGACGACGGTAAATTGAGAGAGGAACTGGAAGCAAGGCGTGCTGCCGAGGCCGCACCGTTCGACGATAGTCCCGGGTCGAGCGGCGTTTACAATTTCTCCTGCGGCGGGGGAGGCGCCGCCGCTGCTGGCTCGTCTGCAAAACGGCACGTCACGGCGTATGTCGCGCGAAACGGGATGCCTGCGGGATGCGCTTCGATGGCTGCGGTACGGACTTCGCTTTTCGCGGCTGCTGCGGCGGCTGTGGCTGCGGGCACGCTGGGAAACAGGGGGTATGGCTCAAAGGCGGCGATCCGGCATGGTTCGATCACGTGGAATTTGATCATCGAGGCGGCAGGCGCAGGGAACACCTACACGATTGTGCATGCGGATATAAATGGTATTTATTAATATGAAGCAGGCTCCGGCGCAAAGCACGCTCTTCTCCCGTTCCCCGCTCTGGCAGCTCCAGCGCGACTATTTCGAAACGCAGGGTATCAAAGCCTGGCAGCAGGGCGAAGTGCCGCAATACGTGACCAGCAATCCCGCTGTTGCCAAAGCTTACGCGGAAACGGTGTTCGGTTTTTTCCGCGACCGCGCACGTTTGTTTCCCGGGAACAAAGAGAAGATCTATCTCCTGGAGCTCGGCGCGGGATCGGGACGTTTCGCCTTTCATTTCCTGAACTATTTTTCTTCCCGCTGCGAACAGGCCGCATTCGAAATCCCGTCGTGGTGCTACATCCTCAGCGATTTCGCCGGCCCGAACATCACTTACTGGCAGCAACATTCCCGCCTGCAACCGTTCGCGCAGAAAGGGTTGCTCGACTTCGCGCGTTTCGATGCGGAAAACGATACGGAACTGCAGCTCGTGCATTCAGGTGAAAAAATTACAGCCGGCAGTCTTTCGCAACCGCTGATCGTCATCGCCAATTATTTTTTCGACGGCATTACGCAGGACCTGTTTTTCGTGAACGGGCAAAAGCTGCACGACGTGCACGTGGAGCTGGAATTCCCGGACTTGCCGGTGGACGCATCACCCGCGCAAAAACTTGAAAAACTGGAGATCGGTTACCGCCCGCAGGTTGTCGCCGGCGACTATTATCCCGAGCGCGGATTGAACGACGTGCTCGGAACGTACCGCAGCGCGCCGGGCGAAAGCTGGTTCCTTTTCCCGCACACCGGTCTGCGCTGCCTCGAACGGCTGAAAGCGCTCTCCCGCGAAGGTTTTCTCCTGCTTTCCTGCGACAAGGGCAACCATCGCCCGGAAGATGTGCAAAGCCCGTCGCCGCCGTTCATCGCGAAGCATGGCAGCTTTTCGCTTTCGGTGAATTACCACGCCATCCTCAGCTTTTACGAACGGCAGCAGGCTGTCGCTTTGTTCACGCAGCATCGTCACCACAGCATCAATGTCGGCACGATACTGGCGCTGCCGGGTGCGGCTGAGCACAGGGAAACCATGCAGGCTTACGATCATTTCGTGGAGCAATACGGGCCCGACGATTTTTTCGTGGTCAAATCGCACAGCCTGCGCTCCCTCGTCGTCATGTCATTGCCGGCCGTCCTCGCGCACCTGCGCCTGGGCGGGTACGATGCCGACATTTTCCTGCAATGCATTCCGCGGTTATTATCACTGCTTGAAAACACGAACGATGCAGCGAAAAGCGACATGCTGCCGGTCATCCGCAACGTGTGGAACAATTATTTCCCGATCGGCGAGAAGCACGACCTGGCGTTCGATGCCGGGATGCTGCTGTACGCGATGGACCTGTATCCCGAAGCGCTGGAATTTTTCACACACTCGCTGGACCAGTACGAAGCGGCGGCGCCCGTGTACTACAACATGGCGGCATGCTATTTCCAGCTGAAGCAAGATGCGAAGGCGATGGATTACGTGAATAAAACACTGGCGCTGGAACCCGCGCATGAAGGGGCGCTCGGGATCAGGTCGCAGCTGGAAACAATCGCTTCGATGCCGTGAGCTCATGAAATTCCCGGAGAACAAAAGCGACGAAGCAGAAGATACGCCCGGTCACTGAAATCCAATTTCCTTTGCGTGGCAATAACTCGTCGTGAACAACTTGTTGGAAATTCCGCTTGCGGATGAATGAATGAAGTCCCGCGTCATTTGTAAATTAAGCGATGCATTCGTTGCAGGATAAAAGCGATCGCCGGGTACATTCTTCTGCCGGGAAGCCGGGAAAGAACGGCGTCGCCCTGAAACCGCCGCTGCAGCTGAGGGCGAAGGAAGAACAACAGGACGAGCCGCTGAGTGCGCTCTTCGGGCAGGACATCGGGAAATTCCATGCGCCGGTGCAACGGACGAAGATCACCTACAACGGGAGCGAGGTGGGAGGGACCGATAAGGAAGTGGAGCCGGATTTCTGGAATTACCTTAACACGAATTACGGGTCTACGCAGGACGACCTCTACAAAGCGAGTGTCGACCTGCGGGAGGAGTTCGACGCGCTGATGAATCCAACTCCGTGGGACAAGGATATCAAACAGAAACTGCAGCAACGCATTTCCCAGGCCATCGCGGGGAACACCGTCAAAAAAGACGTGGCTCCTTCAACCACTGCAAGCGCCGTCGTTCCCGAGCTTCCCGATGCTGAAGCCCAACAGTGGACCACGGACATGGCCCAGGAAACGAACCGCAAACGTGTGGCCGAAGAGATCATCACCTACCTCGTCGGGCAGGGGGTGTTCAATACGGCGATCTCCCAGGACGAACTGGTAAATTTTAAACAGTCGTTCGATAATGTGAAGTCGACGATCACGGTCGTTTATAATTCTTCTTTGTCACAAACTGCGCGGACGGAATATAAACGGAAAACCGGCGAGACAAATGCGTTCACGAGCATGACCATGACCTTCAGCAAGGAAGCATTTGACAACCTTCCGAAGCTTTACAGCACGATCCGGCACGAGCTCATCCACGTAGGGCAATACCTCATGACGCCCGATCCCGTCACCAGTGAAGATGACCTCCTGATGTATGAGCTGGGAAATGAATGGACAAAGAAAAACGTCAGCGGGAAAGGAAACCAGTCCGTTGTACTGAATAAGATCCGTAAAGGATTGATGGAAGTCGAAACGCACGTCTGGGAAATTGAAAAATCACCGCGCACCGGCACTTCCACGGATATTGCTTTTCTCTCGGATACCTATCATTTCGTGTTCCTGTACCTGGATAATTTCGTCCTGGATGGAAGCCGGCGGATCACGATGGCTGTAAAAAGAAAGGTCAAAGGCCACCTGCTGAAATGCCAGAAAATGGTTGCTGACTTCCTGAATTCCCCGCTGCTGCTGAACCAGACGGATCTGCTGGTGGGCACCACCTACGCCGGTAAAACGGAAACAGAAGCCAGGAACAGCATAAATACGGCGAACCAGGACCTGCTCTCGATCATCAACGGGATTACATAATGTTACGGGTATTGCCACGGCACTTCCACTTCCGACGATGAGAGCTGCCTGTTATTATTGTCTACCACTCTTAAACGGAACCACCAGCTTCCGCCCGTAAGCAAGCCATCCTGCGCGATGGGGTCACGGAAATAAAAATAAAGTCCTGTCGCACGGTTGGCCCCGTTCCCCAGCGGGCCATCGAAATACCGTGCCAACGGGCTGTTGCGGTCACCCACGGATTCTCCATCTTCCGATAAGTCCTCGACCCAGCCGCCCGGTGTGTTGGGCTGCTGTCCCAGGTGGTCGCCCGCGGGCACCACGGCGCCGTCCCAGCGGATGTCGTAAAATACGCGTTGCGTGGGTGCCGTAAGCGTTGCCTGCGCAATTACGGAGGCAAACGAGGCCGGGTGGTCCTCGTTGTTGTCGTATTGTATGCCGGCGAGCGTGAGGCTCGTGGTGGGACGTTGCGCGGTGATGTGCCTTACGAAAGTCCACAACGCAGACAGCACCGTCGTTCCCACCACAACAATAACCGCGATCTCTGTTCCCGTGAGCCGCTGCACGGCATCATCCGTTTGCTGCTGAACTGCGGGACCGCCTGCAGATCGTTCTCCTGCAGGGAAGCCTGCCGCTGCGAATTCCGTTTTCAGCCCGGCCAGCGTCTGCCGCTTCAGCTGCTCATCATTGCCTGCAGCTACGGTGTTGAGGTATTCGATTTTGCTTTGCAGCGTGCGCAATTCCTTAATGCCTTTTTGTTCTGCGCCGAGAAACGCTGCATCGGCCGCCAGTTGCTCCAGCTGTGCAATGAAGCCTTGCAGCTCCGGCCCTGCGCCCCCTTCCTGCAATTGCGCCGTTTCTTTATTCGTCATCGCTTCCCGCAATTTCCGTTGAGCGATGGCTTCCGGGCGATTGTCACTGAACTGCGCCTGTGCCGGTTTGCCTGCGCGTCTTCCGGGTTCGGCGGCGGCAGATCGTTTGTTCGCAGGATCGGAAGTTTGTTCGTGCATGATAAAATGTCCGGATCGTTACCCCGTTTTCCCTTCCTTCGCCAGCTCTTTCCTGATCCCCGCCAGCACGTCATCCAGCGTGGCCGAGCGTTTCTTCCGCTGCGAAGCTTTGATCGCGCAATGCTTCAGCACGTTGATGATGCTGCCGCCTGAAATTTCATATTGCCGCGCGAGGGATTTGAAATCGATATCCGCGCTTAGTTCAAGGCCGTTGCCGAAAATGGTTTTCCACAACAGCTCCCGCTCGGCCGGCGTCGGCATCGGGAAATGCACCATGCTCTGGAAGCGCCGCGTGAACGCCTCGTCGATATTGCCTTTCAGGTTGCTGGCGAGAATGACCACGCCGGGATAATCTTCCGTGCGCTGCAGCAGGTAGCTCACTTCCTGGTTGGCGTAACGTTCCTGCGAAGAAGAAGTGTCTGTCCGTTTCCCGAACAGCGCATCCGCCTCGTCGAAAAAAAGGATCCAGTCTTTGTTCTCCGCCATGTCGAACACGCGCGCAAGGTTCTTCTCCGTTTCGCCCACCCACTTGCTCACGATCATCGACGCGTCGATCTTGTACACGTCGCGCCCGCTCTGCTTCCCGATGAGGCTTGCGGTGAGCGTTTTTCCTGTTCCCGGCGGGCCGTAGAACAGCGCGCGGTAGCCCGGCTTCACTTTTCCGGCAAGTTCCCAGTCGTTGAGGATCATCCCCTGGTTTTCCACCCACGAAAGTATCTCGTCCACTTCTTCGCGGGTGTGGGGATCGAGCACGAGGCTTTCCCACCCGAACTTCGTGGTGACGAGCTGCGCGGGAAACTTGCTGCTGAACGTGGGCTTTTTGTATTTCCCGATCGTGAAGAGCTGCATATATTCATCGCTCAGCTCCAGCACGCCCGCCAGCACAGGCTCGCCGTCGGGTGCAGGGTTGAGTCGGAGGATGTTGTGCTGCGCGAACGGGTGCGTGGCGCCGAGCAGCTCGGTCAGCTGGATACGCGTCTGCAGCGAATTGCCGCCCAGCACGAACGAAGCGGTTTCGCCCGTAGGAATAAAACCGCCGTGGTTGGCGCCCTTCACGCCGCCGAACTCGGTGAACCCGCGATCGTAATCCGTGTTCCGCGCGTAGAACAGGTCGAGCAGCTGCGGGCGCAGGTGCGGCACGAAGGCAAGCATCAGGATCAGCCGCTCGGCAGGCGATAAACGGTAATGCCTGACGAAACGCGAGAACATGGAATCGTCCGCATCAAGCGTGGGCGGCGGCATGGACTTCAGGCTGAATGGTTCCCCGCCGCCGAAGTACGATTTCATTCTCGCCTGGAGCACATTGTAAAACCATTCCAGCTCGTTCTCCAGCGAGGCGGTGTTGGCATTTATATTTTCCATTTGACAAATAATATTCCCTCGTTCCAGGGAAATTTGACGGTTGAAAATCCCCACGGCAATTTTTGCAGCAGCATGTCCATCGAGATCCGCTGAACCTGCAATTCCCAATTCGGGTCTTTGAAGTAGAGCAATCCTTCGCGCTGGACAAATCCTTTCCGGAAATTTTCAAGCGACGTATGCTTCAGCACTTCCCATTTCGCCTTGACGGAAGCTGTAAAAAGTCCTGCTTCTTTTTTCTCGTCCTCCGTGAGCGCGATCCAGCGGTCGAGCGGCGCGGAAGGATGAAGCCCGCAAAACAATTTGTTCAGCGGAAGCAGGTGTTCGGGCGGCTGCTCGCTTTCATCCACCATGTACTGGAGCAGGTGCACGGCGCGCACTTGTTTCTCCACGTCCACGAATTCTTTTCCTTCGATGTAGCCCAGGCGGCGGAACAGCCCGCCGATAAAAGGCCAGAACAGCACCAGCCCCGAATTGAAAACGTAGATCGGCTCTCCTTTCTTTTCCTCCGGGAGCGGGTAGAGCCAGGGTTCGTGCGTTTGCAACGGTTTCGGCTGTGGGCCCGGTTTTGCGGCCATGTCGCGGGTGGATTTTTCCAGCGAAGAAAGGAACGCAGGGTCGCCCGCCAGGGTTTTTGAAAGTTTTTCCGCCAGCACGGTGCGGATCGGGCGGCCGCTGTCATGAAGTTCCGCCTGGCGCTGCCGGAGACCCGTGAACATGCTGGTGTATGGGTTTCGCGCAGCTTCACCGAAAAACTCCATTTTGCCTTTTGCTTCTTCGAAGTATTTCCCGGTGAGCGTATGGACCGTTTCTTCCAGCTTCAGCGCTTCCAGCTTTTCCGAAACAAGCGCCACGATCTCATCCGTCGTTTTCCCGGTGGCGACGGACAATTCCTGCACAACCAATGCAACAAGCACGGGCCCGGCAGCAGCCACCGATGTCAGCGTCCGCGCGAGCAAATTGTTCCACTGCATTATTTTTTCTGCACGGAGCAAATCGGGCGCAATGCTTTCGGAAATTCCGAGCAACTCGGCCGACAGGAGCGGGAGCGACGGAACAGGAGGTGCGGCGGCGTTGCGTCGCAGGCTGGTGAGCGTGCCGGACCATGCGGAAGATGCAGCCCCGGGTTGACGCAGGATGCGGTTGAGCACCTGGCGGTTTCCTGTTCCGTTCATGAATGCGATCAGCGTGACAACTGCCTGCAGCAATTCTTCCGGCTCTACGGTTCCGGGAAATAGTTTTGCCAGCCCCGGTAAATGACGGCCTGCGGGAACGAAATCGTTCTCTTCGATCGGCTGCAGCAGGGACAACACGGATGCGACGTGCGCGGCTTCATCCCCGGTTTTTCCTGCGCTTCGTTTTTGCCCGGGCGTGGATTTTTCTTTCAACTGCTGAAGCAATGCGGAAAAAGTTTCCCGCTCACGGAACTGCGCGATCGCTTTCGCAACATGGATTTCCTGCTGCCGGCGTTCTGTTTTCCCGGTTTCTTCTTCCGGCGTGCCGGGTACATTCATTCCCGGATCTTCGCCAACCTGTCTTTTCGATTCGTGGGACGCAGCCGTCTCGCTGAACAGTTCACTTGCTTCACCTGGTTGATTGCGGTTGTATTCCGCCTGTAAAGAAATTTCTTCTGTGGTTTGCGGATCATGCACGTCTTCTTTCCCGGGTTTCAGAATAGATTCTCCCGGTAAGGCGTGCGCTTCGGCTTCGAAACCGGTGGGCTGCTGAAATTCATTTGTTGCAGGCTGTTCCCGTTTTTCCGGTTCGGTTTGTTCTGTATCCTGCTTTATTCCCGGCGAAATTTCTTCTTCCGTTTTTTGTTGTACTTCATCTGCAGCCCGCTCGTCTTTTGAAATGACAGTTGTTTTAACAATGTCACCTGTCCCGGCCCCCAATAGTGTTGCAAAAGATTTCCCGGCTTCTGTGACGAGTTCTTCCCATGCAAGATGGTCCAATTGTTTTACGAAGAAAACGTCAGAAGTCACCGCAGGTTTGTGCTTTTCGATCTCGGCGAGAAGGCTGATCAGCAAGCGCTCCGCTGTTGCTTCATCAAAGTGCTCTTCCGACAGGAAAATGAGCTGCCCGCCGGTTTGCAGGAGCGAACGAAGCGTTTCATCCTGGACTTCTTTTTCCAGCAAATGTTGCAGCAGATGGATGACGAAGCCCGTGCCGAGCTGTTTTTCCCAAAGGACGGAATCCTCGTGGAGCGACTCTCCCAGCTGCGAAGAAACAAGACGCTTCAGCTCATCGTCAGCCAGCAACTGGCCGAGATGATGCGTTACAAGCGGGCGGTTGCCGGGGATCACAAGTGCGGCAAACCTGCCGAGCTCTTCCGTGCTTTTGTAAGGCGACCACCACGGAAGCTGCCGGTGCTGCAGGAAATAGATCAGCGTATTCACCAGGAATACCGGGTCGAGAAGAAGCTTATCGCGGGAAGATCTTTCGGGTTGCTGGGTTATTGGTTTATGCGGAGTTTCCGAGGTTCCGGAAGCACTTTCGCCGGTTCCGGTTTCGTTGACCGGTTTTTCTTTCGCGGAAACTTCCTGTTCGGGTTCGTCGTTTACCGGCGCTGTCTTTTTCTTCGCTTCTGCAGTGGGAACGACAGTTTCATCGGGTGTTTTTTCCTGCCCGGAAACTTTCCCTGTTCCGGTCTCCTGTTCATTTATTTCCGAAGAGGCACTGGCTGTTTCGTCGATCCGTTTTTTTTGCCCGGAAAGTTCCTGTTCGGGTTCGTCGTTTAGCTGCGAGGTCTTTTCATTCGTTTCCGCAATGGGAATGACAGTTTCACCGGTTGTTTTTTCTTGCCCGGAAACTTCCTGTTCGGGTTCGTCTTTTACCGTCCCGCTTCCTGGTTTATGCTCTTCCGAAATGGCAATACCATTTCCATCGACCTGTTTTTTCTCCCCGGAAATTTCCTGCTCCGTCGCGCCTGCTGTTTGTTCCCGGATCGCCCGAACAATTTTTTCCTCCACGAACGTTGCAAGTTTTTCCCATGCACGTTCTTGCGCGGCCCGGGTAATTGCGGCGGTGAGCGGCTCCTGCGCTGACAAACGTTCAAGGAGCGCTTTCTGCTCTTCCCGGACAAAACCGGTTACACGCAGTTGCATTTCCCCGGCTGCATCCGTATTTCCCAAAAGCGTACGGAAAAACAACGCCGTTTTATTTTCAGCGGCGATCTGCCACGCAGCAGCAACGGAAGCAGGTGTTTCTTTTTCGCGGGGTGAAACACCTGGTATTTCTTTTCCCGGCGGAACTTCATCATCGCCGGCGATTCCCGGTTTAGCTTCCGTTTGCGGGGAAATGGAAGAAGATGTTTCCTGCTGATCAGCTTGCGCAATTTCGCCGACCGGAAGTTTTTCATCCTCCGGCAAAAATGGCGATGCCTTTTCGCCTGCGGCCGAAAGTTTCCCGCTCAATTCCTCCAGGAACGCATCGGCAGCCAGCGGATGTGCCGGTGCTTCGAATTCCGTTTGTTGAAACGTTGCTGTTGCTTCTGCTGCCAAAGCAGGCGTACGTTCTTCTGCCCGGAACAGCTCGCCCGCAACCGAAGCGATCAGCTCAGCCTGCAGCGCTTGTTCCTTTATCTCGGAACTTTCGCCGGCGAGCCGTATAAACGCTGCGATGAATTCGTTCGCCGGCTGGTTTTTCCTGCGGAGCGCAACCCGCGCAGCAAGGAAAAACAGCTCTTTCCTGCCGGTCGTGCTTCCGATCGCATCCTGCAGCAGCCCGATCGTTTTTTCAGCCAGCCGTAATGCCGCAGCATCGGCGGTCAGCAGGAGAAACAGCTTCCGTGCAAAAGCAGGTGAAAAAAGGTCCGCCAGCCAGCGCGCGGCCGGAGCATCGGCGCTTACCGCATTTTTCACCAGCAGTAAAAACGGTTCGTTGTGCGCTGCGCTGAACAGGATCGCCTCTTCCAGCTCCTGCGGGTTGACGGGCGGCAGCTGCGCTATTTTTCCCGATAGGATGTTTTCGGCAAGCGCCGCTAACGCGGAGGAACGGAAACGAATTTCGGGAATGACAATTTCCGGCGGAACAGGAGTGTTTTGTTGCGCAACGATCGTTTCACCATTGATGTTGAGCTGCGCGATGAGCGAAGCGTAATGCTCTTGTTCCGGTTTCGTGCCGCCTTCAGCCAGCAGGGTCGAATCCAGTAGCCGGGCCAGCTCAGCCGGGGCGATCTCTTTTTGAGCGACCAGCTGGAAAATGAAAGCGCGAAAAACAGGTTCTGCTCCCGTTCCTTTTCCATGCGTTGCGCGCCGGAGCAGGATCGCAACGAGATCGCGCACTGCGCTGCCGGGAGCAACGGTACTGTTTTTTTCTGCACGAAGTTTTTCCAGCAATGCCTGCGCAATTGTAACCAGCCTGAAATCTTCCCGGTCAAGCGCTGCGGCCGCGATCTTCAGCAGGTCGGGCAAGGGGAGAAGCCAGGTTGCGTGGTGAAGTGTTTCCGGGAAGGCGGTGATCGTTTTGGAAAATCGCTTTAGCGCAGGAGCGTGGTGCGTTGCGAAATAATCGAGCGCAGCGGAGAAAAATTCGCGTTCGTTTTCCGGGTTGAAAGAGCCGGGAAGCAAACCTGCCCGCTTGCGCAAAGCCTTGCTCCACCAGGGAAGATGCTGCCCGCGGATGTAATACGCCAGCAAGTCGGCGAGAAAACGTTCATTGAGAAATGCAGCCGCATCGTCGGGCTCCTGCAGAAGCGATTCGGATCCGATGTTATTTTCGCCGTTGTCCTTACCTGCATTCTTCGTTTCAGAAGAAGGTTGCTTTTGTTCACGCCGCTTTTTTTCCTGCGCTTTTTCGGTTATGATCCGTTGAACAGGTTCCGGCAACGACGTGAATGCGCGTGAAGCAGCTATTTCCCCGGTGTCGATCCTGTCGACGTTGATGAATGGCCGCAGCAATACAGGCAGCGTGTCGCGGTGAAGCAGGCGGAACGTCCCCGACAGCTGCAACGTGGCGATCGTGAATTCCATGGCCGGCTGTGATGCGGGGGCGACGGAAAATGTTCCCGTTCCGGATAGATCCCGGAGCAGTTTCCGCGCGGGAGGAATGGCATTTCCGCGATGCCCGGGAAAAAATACGTCGAACAACGCGGCAGCATGCTCCGCGTCCAACTGCCTGAACATGCGCAGCAGGAGTTTCGGATCCTGCAGCGCAGGCTGAAGATGAAGCAGCAGCGCGCTCCTGTTTTTTTTCGCAAACGTGCCGAGCAGCCGGACGAGTTCCTGTTCATCGCCGCGAAAAAGCGCCGGCGGGATCGACGCATGCATCACGAAATGGGAGAACACCTGCAGCGCGGGACTGCGCGCCGGTCTCTCTTCATTGATCGCTGCACTGTCTTCGTGATCGCGTGAAGACGGGAGCAATTCCTGCGGCAAAGTGGCGAACGTCGTTCTTACGTCCTGCGGCACCGCGCTGCCGGCATGCCGGGCGATCGAAGCGGCAAGCTCCGGGACCAGCACCTGCGTGTCCTGCGAAATTTCAGCAACCAGGGCCGCAAGAACATTCCGCGTTTCGAAAACTGTTTCTTCTTTATGCCGCGCCACCTGCAGGAGCAGCCATTTCGTTTCTTCCTGCCTCGTTCCGGTCCGCCACGCAATTCCTGAACGCTTCAGCGAGCCGAGCGCTGCAGAAATAGTTTGCTGAATTGCAGCCCCGTTTTTCCCGAGCAGCACGTTGAGCAATTTTTCCAGCGTGGCAGTACGAAGCTGGCCCGCAACCCGGTCGCGAATGGCAGGTCGCGCGAGCGCTTCACGCAGCCATTTTGCCAGGCGTTCCATGTCCTCGTTCCCCAGCGACCGGATCAGCTCGTCAGGATCGTTCGCGGCATCCTGCGGCGCCCACCAGGGGAAATTTCCTTTTTCGAAAAATTCCCGGAGCATTTCCACGTGGCTGCCGCGTACAGGTTGTTCGGGCAACGTGTTGCGCAAAACTTCCGGGAAGATCTCGCGGAATTTCTCCACGAATTCTTTTTCTGAATTGACGGATCGCAGCGGCCCGAGTTCGAGTGTCAGCGAATCGATGACCACGCGTTCGTTACCGGGAAAAGCTTTGTCGATCTCTTCTGCGATAAACCCGTACAGCTCCGACAACATCGCTTTGCTGAGCCGGTCTTCGTAACCTTTGTCACGATACGCCTCGGGCATCGTGATGTCGAGCACGGCGCGCTTGATGTATGTCGTCGGCGAGCTCATCAGCCGGCAAGAAGGTTCAGCAGGTTTGTCAGCCGCCGCATCTTTTCAGCCTGGCCGGTGCCGGCCTGTGTTGTCATGTCGAGCCATGCGGCGTAAGCGTCTTCGAAAGCTTCCATTTGTCCGAAACCGAGCCAGCGGATGTTCACGATGAGGTGGGCAGGCGTTTCCCTGGCGAAAACTTCATCGATGTATTTCCTGTAAGCCTTGTTGCTGAAACGCGAAGGCCAGGAAGGAAGCGCGAACGTGACGATACCCGAGAACGGATCGTCTGTGTCCGGGAACAGGTCGCGGAAGGACGTGAAGGGATCGATGATCGTTTCGCGGTCCGTGTTCTTAAACGAATAAACGTATTCGCCGATCGCAGCCTGCGCATCTTCGCGCGTGCTGTAGAATAGCTGCCCCCGCAGCAGGTCCGACGCGCGGTACGTGATGCGGAACTGGCGCATGGCGGTTTCCACCACGGAATAATTTTCCATGTTATCCGCCCCGGCCAGGAAATTTTCGATCTCACGGTTTCTTGTTTCCCGGTCGAGTGCGGGCGCACAGGTAAACACGGGGAGCTTACCCGACAGCACGTCGAAGCCGAAACATTCCATTTCGTCGGAAGGACGAAGCAGGAGATGATCGATGAAATGGAAACCTTCCGATGCGGTGTCGGCTTTACGGATGGCATCCACGAGTTTTTCGGCCAGCGCTTCCGGGTTTGCTTCCGTCGTGAACCGCGCCCGCGGTTCCAGGTCGTAATCGTGGAGCAGGAGGCTGCTTCCTTCGGCAACGTACATCTCTCTTTTCCCGCCGGTAGCCATGAGGATGTCGATCGCCTCGTCCAGCTCCGCCCCGAATACTTCGACGTCGACCGTGACGCCTTCGCTGCCTGCAGCGGTGAACATGTTTCGCGCGGGAGGTGTGAGCGCTTTCCGTGAAGTCGTGCGAATGCCCGTCAGCAGCGCCAGCCGCAGCTCGAAACCCGGAAGGGGAACTTCTGCGCCGGTGATGTGGTTCTCACGCGGAGCTTCCGAGATATTGCGCTTTTTATCGTTCCGCGGAAGCGCAGAAAGCAACTCCTGCTTGTAATCGATCAGCTTTTCATCGCTGAAGCCGGAGACGTATTCGAAAAATGAAAAATCGTAGCCGTAGCGCGCGAGCAAATGATTGAGCGCGCGATTGCGGCGATCGAGGAATGTCGTGGGATTTTCAAGATAAGAATGGAGCACCGAATGGATGACGCTTTCATTATCATCGATGTATGTTTTCCATTCGTCGAGCAGGTGCCGGCGATCGCTGATGGTGATGTGCTCGGCGAGGTAATTGTCGACGAACGGTTTGTAAAGGTATTCGCCGCCATTGAGGTGGCGGATGTCTCCCGGCGTGTAAGTGGCCCTGAGCGGAACGGGAGAGAGCAGGTGGCGCGCGGCTTTCAGCTGTTCGAAAGAGCCGGAAAGCAGCTGGTCGAAAAAGCTCAGGTACGCACGGAGCTGGTGCGCGAGCGCCTCGCGGTGAGGCGTGGAGGACGCGGGAAGGCCGTATTCGCCGATACCGTATGTATCCGGCAGGTCGTTGTGGATGGAATAATATTCGCGGAGCCGGTCATTGTCTTCCTGCAGCCGGTTGGAGATCTTCCGGTGCGTGTCGAATGGCTTAGGCATGCTGCGGATGTTCCGGTTGATGCGCATGTGCGACAAGGACTGGCTGCTCACCGGCGATCCTTTGTAGCGTATCGTGATGTGCGTGTTGCCGTGGCTGATCCGCGGCACCTTATCCTGCGCGAGGTTGTACGACCAGTGGTACGGCTTCCCCGCATCGTCGCGGATGATGATCTTGCGGACGGACTTCACGTCGCGCAGGCCCATCAGCAGGCTGACGAGATCGGATGTATAAATGTTCCTGCGCAGCCGCGAGGATTCCAGCATGTCAGTCGTGACGAAACCGTTCTTCATCATCGGGCCGTCGAAGATGACGGTCGTGTCCAGGTTTTTGGCGAGCAGCTCGTCGGCGGAAAAAAAGTGCAGGGAAGGAGAAAGGTAATTTTCGATCGCGGATGCAACCGTGTGAAAGAACTCGGAGTTGTCCACGCGCCGGCCGACTTCAAGATCGAGTTCGAAGCCGATGTATTCTTTTTCGAGAAAACGGACGTCGACGAATTCCTGCCCCGGCTGCCGGTTGCGGTCGAGCGTGGTCCTTATGCGTTGTTCGATCTCCGCTTTTTCCGGTTCTGCATCGTCGGTCAGCTGGACATCCGCTTCGTAAAGCCCGCTGAATTCCGGCAACCTGCTGCTTTTGCGGAGACGCACATTGCGCACGCCGCTGATGTCGAGCAATATCTTGCGCACGTCGGCCAGCGTGACGGGACAGGTGGGCAACACGGTTTCCGGCGGGAGGAAATCGCCGTCGTTCCCGGGCCGCGCGCGCTTGCCGAGCAGCTCGGTGATGTCGTAACCGGAACGATAGCCGACCTCGGCGAGCGCGAGGCAAAGCACCTCGAGAATGGTAATGCCGGGATCGTGCGTATTATAATCGGTCCAGACATTCCCCGAATATTTCTGCAGCAGCTCAATACCTTTTTCACGAAGGAACTGGATATCGGTGATATCCTGTGTCCTCGGGCGGTTCGGTATGGTGAGCGCTTCTGCCATGGCTTGCGGGCGTTATTTTTTCTTTGTGCGCGTGATTTTCGGCTGCTGGCCGGCCTGCGCCTGGAGGTGGATCTTTTCGATGACCCGGTAGACACGCATGAACGGCAGGTGTCCCAGCGCTTCCAGCACCGTGTTGGTTTCCTCGAGCGTCAGCTGGAGGTCGACTGTGGGGGATTCTTTTTTTACAGGCATGATAAATAAGATCAGAGTAAGCGGGCAATGTTGTAACGGATGAGCACGCCGTCGCCATAATTTCTTTTGCTGCGGATCTGCAGCTGGTAGCTGAAATAGGAACCGGTCCAGCGCAGCTCGAGTTTATTCCTGCTGCGGCCGAAATAACCCGATGTAGCAGTGATGCCGCCTTTTGATTTTCCGTACGTGCAGACGGCTGTCGCGTGCAGGATGGCGTGCGCGCCTTTTGTGCCGGCCGTCGCGATGATTTCGAAAGCCTGGTACTCGTTCAGGTCGGAAAGCAGGTCGTGCCATTTTCCGTCGGCGGGAACTTCACCGAATGCGAAATAGCCGGCGCGTCCTTTCATCCCGACGATGCCGTCGACGTCGAGCTTGTGGTTGGGCTTCGTAATGCCGATGCCCACGTTTCCGCCGTGCTCGATGAAGAAGCGGCTGCCGCCGTTCGGTTCGCCGATGTTGAATCCCGTGTTGCCGTCTTCCGTTTTCTGGTTGACGTACCACGTCGGGTTCAGGTCGCGGATGTTCTTGTAGAACGCGAACAGCTCGTTGTTCGGCCCGTCGGCCTGCAGGCGAATGCCTTCCCCTTTGTTCTTGCTGATCCCGTCGTCCACCTTGTTCAGCGTGGCGTCGATCAGGTCGTGGAAATCCTCGTCCTTCGGGATCATTCCCTTGAGAAAAACGTTCTTCAGGTTGGCTCTTGATTTCTCCGGCATTTACACGTTTATTTTCATTTTGAACTTGGTCCCGGCAGGAACCGGCTTTTTTTCTTCTTCTCCCGTGACGAAAAGATCTTTCCCGATCTTCCCGAAATTGACGCCGACACCCGTCTCCAGTTCCTGGTCGGCATTCATCATGAAATCGGTGCCGATCATCATTTCGTTGAGCCCGCCGCTGTCGCTGGTGGTGCCGTCAAACAGGTTGATGATGTGCACGCGATCGGAAATGAGGATCGAAACGGGAGTGGACGGAACGATCTCGGTGACGCCCGCCGCCATGCTGCCCAGGTTGATCACTTTATCTTTCACCACGTGGAAAACGTTGAAGTTGGTCGCGAATTCCACGTAATACAGGTTCTCGATGTAATTCAGGATGGTAAACCCGCTTACTGAAACGCCGAAGCGCGCCTGCAGGCCGCTGCCTTCTTTCCACGGATCGAGAAAGCTGCTGATGTCGGCATCCAGCTGGCGGGAATAAAACACCTCATCGTAACCTTCCGCGAATTTCACGCGCAGCTTCACACGGATCTTTTCGTATTGCGGATTCTGCACGCTGACCTTCACGCCGCCCGGAGCGATCTTCTCCAGGAACACGGCGATCTTCTCCAGCTTTTCGAGCGTGAATAATCCCTGCCGGCTGAGGTCGCCGGTATGGTCCGTGGAAGGCAGCACCGCGACGATAACGTTGCCCGGGGCTTTCAGGTTGGAACCGCTGACGTGGCTGATGCATTTGGCCATCTGCACTTCCGGGAACTCCTGCAGCGTGAGGTGCTCGTAATCCCAGCTCGTGATCGCTCTCCCGCGGTGGCGCAACCGTTCGCTGATCCTGCAGTGCCAGTCTTCATGCTCTTCTTCCGGGCGGTCGCCGGCGGAAGGATAAGGCTGCATCACGAACTCGATCGCCGCATTGTTGTCGGCAAGCGCTTTGACGGAAAATGCGGGAAGGATCGCTTCTGCCGGCTCGCCGGAATGCAGGTGAATGGTGCCCGCCTGCGTGTAGAGCTGCGCGATGAGCGGGAGGAAAGGAACGCCGTTGATGCTTTCCGCTTTCAGCCAGGTGAGCGAAGGATCATGAAGCAGGCCATCGCCGGTGGTGATGTCCGGGAACATGAAGCGCGTGATGCCGGTGCGTTTCAGCTTTGACGTTTCATCCGAAATGAACGCTTTCGGCGACAAGGTGATCCATTCCCCGCGTTCGAGAAGCGACCAGCGCACTTCCGGTATGCCGGGCGCTACCGCTGAAACGGAATCGTTGATCTTCGTCAGCAGGGAAAGCGTGCTGTTGTCTTCCACGTTTCCGAACCCGATGAGCAACGTGCTGCCGTCGTTGAAAAAAGGAAGAAGACGTTTGATCCCGGCGCCGCAACTTTCTTTTCCATACGGGTAAAGCTGGTAGAAATAATTTCCGTCTTCGCCGAAATGGATTTCCTGGCGTGTTTTGAAATCGAGCAGGACATTTTTCAGCGTCGGTGTGTACGGCTCGTTCGGAAGCGGAACAATTTCTTTTTTTCGCCTCGACATTTCCTGCGACACCTTGTTGATCAGGCCGGGATAATCGGCGTGGCCGAAACCGTTCGGCGGGTAGCAGAATTCGAGGCGGATGAAACCTGCAATGTCGGTTCCCGTGAAAGGACCGGGGCCGGTGAGCGGCGCTTCCGGACGGTCGAGCTCCAGCGTATCGAGATCGAAATTATTCAGCCGGGTGATGCGTGAAATGGATTTGTCGCCGCCGGGCGCATCCTGGAAAAGATCGATCATCGGGCGGCTTTCCGGCGGCATCCAGCGATTGCTGCGGAGCGTGCTGACCAGCGCTTTGAACGTGCTGTTGTCGCGGATGTAATCGTAACCGCGGTAATGTTCCGCGAACCCGCCGCTGACGACGGGAAGCCCCGACCATTCGAGCGTGACGCGAAGGTCGTAGAGCGGGTAAAGCAGGGCGGGATGGCCGACGAAAAAAGATGCGCCGGGCCTCGGCTGCGGGCCGAACATTTCGAACGGCGCGCCGGGAACGACAGGACCAAAATCGTTCCGGAGCAAAAGGTTCCGGATGCCGTTCACTTCCGTTTCGATCACCGTTTTTTCAATTACAGGAAGACGCAACAGCGTGTAAACCGGCGAAAGGTCGTTGTGCAGCAGGAACCTGAAAACGGGGAGCTGCTGTGCGAAGGAATGCGCGTACGTTTCATCGGCCACGGGCCCAACCGGGGGGGCCGACGTTTCGAGCAGCACGTCGATCTGCAGGCGGCAGTCGCTGAAATTGCCGAAGAAAAAATCGGCTTTCTCCGCAGGGATCTCGTGCCAGCCATCGGGCACGGAGCAGGAGATCTTCAGCGTGTTGCGAAGAAGGTCGTTGAGCTTTTCAATTTCGGGGCGCGCAGCTTCGTATTCATTCTCGTGCGGTTTTCTTTCCTCCAGCACATTCCTGCAGGAAGAAAGAAATTCACGGAACGACTCGTGGGTGAACGTGAAGCAGAACGAAAATTTCCGGTCGCCTTCCGGCTGTGCAAGGATTTTCGCGCTCGCGGCAAATCCGAATCCCTGCGATTGCACGTTCACATCTTTCGGGAATGAAGGAAGATGCCCCGGCCCGGCCTGGAAATAACTTTTGAACGGGAACGGCTGCTCGGGCAAGAGGCTTTTTTCCTCCCAGGCATGATTGCATTCCACGCCGATCATGCGCTGGATCGTCGCCGCGTTTACGATCAGCGGTTCCTTCAGCGCGTAAAGGAGGTCTTCGCCGTTCTTTCCTGTGCCTGCAGGGAAAAGCGTCCCGGCTTTCAGCTCCTGTTCCGGTGCGGCTTCTGCCAGCTTCATTACCACGTAAGCTTCCCCGTATGTGCGGCCGAGCTTCCGGATGTTGAGCACGCTGTCGTAATAATAATCGAGGTGCCTTCCCGTAAATGTGTTCAGCTTGTCCTGGGCAAGACGGAAAAGATCGAAGAACGTAAGCAGCAGCGCGATGTGCGCTTTGATCTCGCCGCTTTCCTTCACCTGCTTGTCGAGGTAATCGCCGGCGTCGGCGCGGAGCTCCTTCAGCGAGTAGAACAAGTTGTACACCTGTTCGTCGGCTGCCCGCGTGAGATAAAGAAGAAGCTCTTCTTTTTGTTCGGGGAGCGTCGAAGAAACCTCGGCTTCGAACCATTCCGGGCTGAACTCCTGGCGATAGTTGTACTGCGGCTTTTTTCCCGGCGCGCCGTCAAGCCCGGCGAGAACGCTTTCGATCTGTACGAACTGCGCCAGCACTTTGGAGAGTCGCAGGCGGATGAGATTGCCGAAGCGCAGGTGAAAATCGCGGAAAGGCGCCACCGAAACAAAATAGCTTTCGGTTTTCCGCAGCGAAGTAAGGATGTCCTGCGTGATCTTCTTCAGCGTTTCTTCGCGGTACTCCGCATTGACGCTGCGGCTCAGCTTGCGGAAGAACTGCGCGTATTTTTTGCGGAGGCCTTTTGCGGTGTACGAGCGGATCAGAAAAAGCGCTACCACCGGGTCGTTCTCGAAGAACGGGCTCCAGTCCCCGTCGATCCTTCCCTGGCTGTTGTGAAAAGCGATCAGTCGGAAATACTTCGCGGCAAACTCGACAAGGTCCTGCGGCGTGCGCTCGTCCACGCGGAAGTAGGCGGGGCGGAGAGCGGCGTGGCTCCTGTCGGCCCTGCTGGTGGCGCGGATGTCCCTGTTGTTGTTCCTGTTGTCGAGCGGCTTCATTTCGGTTTACAACTCGGTTCCCTCTTTCAGGTAATACGGGAACACCATGTTGGTGCGTGTGTTCGTGCTGCGGACGAGATAGGTGATGTGGATGTAAACGATGCCCTGGTTGTAATCCGCTTCGAAGTCGGTGTGCTCCACGATGATCCGCGGTTCATGCAGGAGGATCGCTTTGGTGATCTTTTCTCCCATTTTCGTTCGCGAGGCGAGGCTCAGCGTTTCGTAGAGCAACGGCGTAAGGTCGCAGCCGTAATGGATCTCGAAGATGCGCTCGCCCTGCATGGTGGAAAGCAGGATGTTCAGGCTCTCGCGGATATCCGCCGGGCCGGACGACATGAGCAATCCTTTTTCCGTTTTGCTGAACTCGGGCGGGAATGTCCATCCCGTTCCGAGGAAATCGTTTTTTCGCGGGTTGTCGTTCATGCTCATCCTCCGATCTCAACTGTTGGAAATCCCATCACGATCGATCCGCCGTGCGCGGTGGTGTCGCCCATGCGCGCCGCCGGTTTCCCGCCGATCAGCACGGTCGCCGATCCTTTGATGATCGCATCCGGCGGACCGACACAGGTGCACTGGCTCCCGAGCGTCGCCGCCGGCATGTTGCCGATCAAAACGGTAGGACATCCCGGCGGAAGAATAGGCCCGCCCACATGCGGGATCGGCGGAACCCCGGGTGTCTGCATCGGGCACGTGTGCATGTCGCCCGCTCTTGCTGCTGCTGGCATAGTAGTTCTTAGTTCTTAGTTCTTAGTTCTTAGTTCTTAGTTCTTAGTTCTTAGTTCTTAGTTC
>CBIHOC010000030.1:0-67140 GCA_966211705.1 uncultured Chryseobacterium sp. | reverse complement strand
CGATCCGGAGCGATCCTGCGCGCTGTGCCCTGGCGCCGGCACATTGGCCCGCAACCCCCGGGCATAGAGGTCGCCGCCCAGGGCGGCGACGATGGTGTGCAGAGGAAAAGAAAGTCGAGGAGAAAAAGATGACGTGGCTGGAGATCCTTGTCCTCGTGGGCTGGATCGCCGGCGGCATTGTGGTCGTGTTATTCCTCATTCCGTCGATGTGGCTGTTGTGGCTGTTGCTGCGCGCAGGTTCCGCCGGCAACCCGAAAGTGAAGGCGGACCGTGTTTACCGCCTTGCGCTTTACCATTTCCACATGGCAGGGAAAGAGCGCGGTACGGAAACACCGCTGCAATACGCCATGAATACGATCGATCCTTATTTCCAGGCAGGATTCACCGGGTTTATGCAGGTGTACTTGCGCCTGAAATATTCCGGCGGACAGCTGATGCCCGGGGACCAGGAAACAATAAATAATTTCGGGAAACGGATACGCCCTGCCGTACGGCGCAAAACAGGATTTTTCCCCATGCTCGGAAACTATTTCAGGCTTGCGCGTGCCAACCGGTTTTTCCGCCGGCCCGCAGAGCACCACCAGGAAGCACAACAACCATCGTTATGAACGATCAACCACAGGCCACCGGTCACAGCGCGAAGCTCGTGACGCTCACCGACAACATCGGTAAAATCATCCGCGGAAAACCGCAGGAGATCAAGTACGTCGTCACGGCCCTGCTCGCACGCGGGCACATCCTGCTCGAGGACAATCCCGGCGCGGGAAAAACCGTGCTGGCCAAAACGCTGGCACAGTCCATCTCCGGCGGCCTCGATGAAGCGCCGCTCACCACGACCGGCACGGTGGCATTCCGGCGCATCCAGTTCACGCCCGACCTGCTGCCGATGGACCTGATCGGCTCGCACATCTACGACGAGCAGAAGAAAGAATTCATTTTCAAAAAAGGGCCGCTCTTCACGAACGTGCTCCTTGCCGACGAGATCAACCGCGCTTCCCCAAAAGTGCAGAGCGCGCTGCTCGAGTGCATGGCGGAGAACCAGATCTCCGTGGGCGACCGCACGTTCCACCTCGACAAATTCTTTTTCACCATCGCCACGCAGAACCCGGTCGAGATGGAAGGCACATATCCATTGCCCGCCGCACAGCTCGACCGTTTTTTCATGAAGATCAGCTTCGGCTATGTGACGGAAGACGTGGAGCTCGAGATCTACAACGATTACATCCGGATCGGCGACGTGCGTAATACGGTGAAACAAGTGCTTACTTACAACGACGTGATCGGCCTGCAGCAGGAAGCGGAAGCCGTTTACGTGCATCCCGAGCTGGTGAAATCCATCGTGAACCTCGCGCAGGGCACACGCCGCCACCCGGAGATCACGCTCGGCTGCTCCACGCGCGGCGGCATCACGTTCATCAAATGCCTCAAAGCATGGGCGCTTGTCAACCAGCGCAATTTCGTCATCGAAGACGACATCCGCGCGCTGGCCCAGCCCGTCCTGCACCACCGCCTGATCTTCCGGAACCGTGAAGCGTCGCGCAATGCGCTGCAGCAGGTTGTGGACCGCGAGCTGGAACGTCTTGCAAAACTTCGTATCGCCGGATGAGAAATGCGCGCATCCATATCGCTCTGCTGAAAGGAGGATTGTTCCTTCTTCTCGGGTTGCTCCGTTTTCCGGTGGCTGCCCAGCAAAGCGACGTGCGCGAAAAGATCGACATCGACCGCCGCTCCTTGTCGTTCATCGATGAGCATACGCTGGAGAAAACCCGCGAGTTCATCCGGATGGACAGCACGTACTATATCGGCTACATGTACGAAGGCGCGTTCAAATTCTACCGCGCTGCCGACGAGCTGGGCTTCCGGCAGGTGATCGTGCCGCTGGAGAAAGCGATGCGCCTGATCGAGAAAGATTACGACAAAGAGCTGCGCACCCGCACGAGCGATTTCTTTTCGTATTACCGCGTCAGCAATTACCAGAGCGACTATTGCTACATCGCATACTGGCTCGAGCAAAGCTACCAGAACATCGAGGAGCCGGGGAAAGCGATGGACGTGCTGCTCCGCCTTCGCGCGCGGAACATCCAGATGGAAACGGGCATCGAAACGTTCAACACGATCGCGTGGATCTATCACCGCAACCGGGTCTACACGCCTGCGTCGGGTGAAAAATATGCGTTCCTGAAAAATTCGGTGAAAGAGAACGACGAGATGGCGCACAAGTATCTCGATTCGGCGTTGTGGAAGGTCCGGAACGACATGCCGCTCAACGTCGGGCTGTTCGATGCATCTTACCTGAATCGACAGTATCTCTACACTTATCATTACAAAGCCATTCTCTTCGACTACGAGCTCGAGATCGATTCTGCACAGCTGTATTACGACGTGCTGATGCAGACCGGCTATTACAGCAGCAACAACTACGCGGAATTCCAGCATGCGATCGGCGAGTTCCGGACGGCAGATGAATTTTTCCACGAAGCGGAGCAGCGCGACGGTTCTTCGGAGAAACGGACGCGGGAATATTTTTACATGCGCGGCTCACTCGACCTGTACCGCGCCCGCCCGCAGGAAGCCGACTCGCTGCTGCGCAAGCTGGTGAAAGAAGAGGTCGCGACACCCGGCTACGGCTGGCATTCCATCGCGCTGGCCCGCGCGCTGCATTACGAAGGCCTGACCGCGGAAAGCCAGGAACGGATCAATAAAGCGGCGAAGTTCAACGAGCTGCACATCGGCACGACGTGGGGGCAGGAGCAATACAACCTTGCCGTGGCTACGCTGAACTTTACGAACAAGGTGCAGTTCGCGCGGGAACATTATTTCGAGAACGACGAATGGTGGTTCTGGCTGAACCCCGTGAACTGGTACGAAGCGATGCGCCTGTCTGCGGAGATCAACCAGCAGAAGCTGATCCTGGTCACGCTCGTGGCGGAAAATCCCGAACGCGCGCAGGTGATCTATCCCATCTTCGCTTCCGAGAACCTGATCACGTTCGATGAAGTGTGGAGCCTCATCGACGGTTTCGGGAACGAATATTTTATCGGCATCTACGAACGCCTGCTCGAAAACGACAAGCGCCCGAAGCTGAAAAAATATTTCAGCTACTTCCTCGGCAGGCTGTACCTCGCGGAAGGAAATGAGTCGAAAGCCGTCGATTATTTCGAACAGGTGCTGGCTGATCCCGAGACCGGCGACGAATACCAGGCGATGCTGTACGCGCGCACGTGCGAGGGAATGGCCCTGGCGACAAGCGGGAAGGAACGCGATTACTGGACGCTGCAGATGTATGAAACATTCCCGCAGCTTGTTCCTTATTCCGAACTCGAAATGCGCATCAACCTGAAAAAAAGCGGTGATGTGAGCGCGACCGTCAGCGCCATCAGCGGCGGACTGATCTGGTTTTTACTCATCACCGGCGCCGTCATTTCTGGCATTCTGTATTTTCTGCGGAAGGCCGGCAAGAAGATCCATTACGCGATCATTTCATTGCCGTTCGTTCTCCTCGCGCTGCTCAGCACCGCGCTGCTGCTCATCTCCGCCAACCAGAACCTTTCCCCCGCCAACCGCATCGCGTCCGACCTCCAGAACTGCGCCATTGATTTCGTAGACGATTCTTCTGTGCCGACAGCCCTGCTCGAGTTTACCGAAACTGCCGATGCGACGATCATCGACTACAAGGTGTTCAGCAGCGACGGTTCCGACATCGTCGCCGAAGGTTCGCTGCGCGTCGGTCCCGACCAGGTGGAGGAAGGCGGGCAGCTCATGGCCTACAGGTTGTTCGGCATCAAAAAGGAAAAGATCGGGGAGGAGCCGAAAGCGGTTGCGCCGAAGAAAAAAGAAGACGGGAAAGAAGAGGACAAACGGATCGCGAAGTAGTTACTTCTCCTGCGGGGCCATCAACGATTCGATCCGGTTCTCGACTTGCTGCGCCTGGTTCATGTAAATATCCGCGCTATCGAGGTAAAGCGAATCCTTTTCGCTTGCCGCACGGTAATACATATACGCGCCTTCAGTCCTTGCATTGGCATATTTGCGCAGCAGCGGCATCAGCTCGGCATTCGTAAGCTGAACGCCTTGTTCGGCAAGCGAGTCGATGATGGAGGCGCAATGCTCCCAGGGCTCGACGATTTTTTTCTTGATCTCTGCAGGAGAAGTTTCGGTCGTCAATTCATGCGAGCGCAGGTATTGGCGCGCGCGCGCATCTTCCTCATCGAAACGGATCAGCAGGGAACGAGGATCCGCCGCGGGCGGCGGCGTCATCATCCAGAAACCCACCACAACCCCCGCCGACAGCACAACAGCCGCGACCAGGCCGGTGTTCTGTTTGATCCTGCGCTGGTACCACGCGCGCAGGTCGAAGTAGCAGAGGTAACCGCCCATCGCGCCGGTCAGCAATCCGCCGATGTGCGCAGAATTGTCGATGCCGCCGGAAAGCCCGATCATGAGGTTAAGCCCGATCGAAATAGCCACACTTTTCAGCATCTGCCCGCGCACCGATGGATCGATAAGGTTGGTCGTAAGTAAAGCTGCCAGCACGCCGAAGATGCCGAAGATCGCACCCGAAGCGCCCGCGGCCACCGCGTTGTCGTCGTGCCACCACAAGCTCACCGCGCTCCCGCCGAGACCGGAAACAAGGTAGAGCACCAGGAACCGCCAGCGCCCGATGAACGGCTCCAGCATGCTGCCGAGGCTGTACAACGCATACATGTTGAATGCGATGTGGATCACGCCGAAGTGAAGGAACATGGAGGTAAACAAACGCCACGGCTCGCCTCCGAGTGTCTTGGGACGGTAGTTCGCGCCCCATTCGATCAGCTGGTCTCCCGTCGGCGCCATCGGGCTCACGCCGTAAAAGATCATCACCACGAAGATCAGCAGGTTGATGTTGAGCAAAATGGGCGTGAAAAAATATTCTTTGCGCGGGATCAGCGCATCGAACGGCCCGCGTTTCCGCGATTCCTCCTGGTAATCATTTTCCTGTTCCATCGTTACAAAAGTAAGAAAGGATAGGGAAGGGGATGGAGATAAAAAGGATAGGAACCCGATAAAGAAAAAGATATCCTTTCCACATCCAGACATTTCCATTCACCGGAATCTTAAATGAACAATGTCAAACTCACAATGTTCAACTCACAGGGGAATCTCTCGTTGAAAATTGTTCATTGGGGTTTTGACATCCGATAGCAATCGGATGGGCGTTTTTCCCTGTTAATTTTTTCTATCCTTTCCGTACGATGAGGACTGGAATTTTGACACGGTGCCTGACACTCTCCACCGTTGTCCCCAGCAGCAGGTCCTTCAGCCAGCTGTGCCCGTGCGCGCCCATCACCAATAAGTCGACACCCGACGAGTTCACAATTTTCGGGATCTGCTCCTTGGGATTTCCGAAGCCGAGCGCCGTTTCTATCGTGTAGCCTTCGCTGCGGAGCTTGTCCGAATATTCTTCCAGCGCGTTCGTGTCGAAATGGGTTTCCATGTCGCCCGCTTCTTCCTTCATTACGCGCGCGCCGGCGGTTTCGGTGACGTGGATGAGCAAATAGGTCGCGTCTTTTCCGCCCTGCTGCACGGCACGGCTCAGCGCTTCGGAATCGCTCGGGGAAAAGTCGACGCACACGGCGATGCGGGAATATTTTTCTTTTTCAGAAATGCGCAGCCCGGCGGTCGATTCGTGCGGACCGGAAAATTTCCGTTTCCGCAATGCTTTTCCGATCAGCGGCCGGAACGTGATCCACAGCAGGAGAAGAGCTGTGGCCAGGGCCAGCGGAACAACCGTGCACCACAACAGGACAGGATATTCGCTTCCCGTAAGCCATTCCACGATCGTGCCGTACACGAGCTTGCCGTTGAGTGAAACGATGATGATCGCGGTGATCCATGCAGGAATGGTCAGCCACAGCGACGCAGCGAATTCGCCCATCAGCTTTTTGCTGCTTACGAAATGAATGAGCGGGATCACCGCAAAGCCGAGCTGGAGACTGAGGATGACCTGGCTGAGGATGAGCAGCGGTTCGATCTTGCTTTCACCGAAAATGAGAATGGTGATCACCGCGGGAATGATGGCGACGAGGCGCGTGAGCAGCCGGCGCATCCAGGGCTGGAGGCGGAGATTGAGATAACCTTCCATGACGATCTGCCCGGAAAGCGTGCCGGTCAGCGTGGAGCTTTGGCCCGCGGCGATGAGCGCGATGGCGAAAAGCGTGGGAGCGAGGTTCGTGCCGAGAACGCCTTCCAGCAAATGGTGTGCGCCGCTGATGGAATCCACCGCGCGCAGGCCATGGTTGTAAAACGCAGCCGCGGCGAGGATGAGGATCGCGGCGTTGACGAACAGCGCCAGGTTGAGCGCAATGGCGGAATCGATGACGTTGAACTTGATCGCTTCCCAGATGTTCTTCGGCGTGCGGCTGATGAGACGCGTCTGCACGAGCGCGGAATGCAAATACAAATTGTGCGGCATCACCGTCGCCCCGATGATCCCGATGGCGATGTAAAGCGCTTCGCCGTTCAGCGCGGTGGGCTTCAGGCCGGAAAGAATGCCCGACATGGAAGGCTTCGCGAAATACATCTGTGCCACGAACGCCAGTCCGATCACGCTCACCAGCCCGATGATGAAGGCTTCCATCTTGCGGATGCCGTAGCGCTGCAGCACCAGCAGCAGGAACGTATCGAACACCGTGATCGCGACGCCATAGAGCAGCGGGAGATCGAACAGCAGCTGCAGGCCGATCGCCATCCCGATCACCTCCGCAAGGTCGGTGGCCGCGATCGCGATCTCGGCGAGGAACCAGAGCACGAAGTTCACGCCGCGCGGGTAGGTGGCGCGTGAAGCCTGCGCGAGGTCGAGGCCCGACACGAGGCCCAGGCGGGCGCTGAGGCTTTGCAGGAGCAGCGCCATGAGGTTCGACAGCACGAGCACCCAGATCAGCGTGTAGCCGAATTTGCTGCCGCCCGCGATGTCTGTCGCCCAGTTGCCGGGATCCATGTAGCCCACGCTCACGAGATAAGCCGGGCCGATGAAGGCCAGCAGGCGTCTCAGTGTTGTCTTCCGCCGTATTGTGTCGACGGTGGAATGTACTTCCTGGAGGGATTGATGTTGCTTTTTCATTTTAATTTTTATGCTCAGGCTCCGCGGCCGATCTTCCTGACGAGAATATTTTTTGCCGCCTCGTGGCTGAGGTGGATCTTTTTTCCTGCATTCACCGAAACTTCCAGCGATTGATCGTATTCATTCGCTTCTTTAATTTCCAGCGTGTCGCCGAGACTGATGCCTTGCTTGTCGAGGAAGCGCAGGAACACCGGCGTGTGATCGGCAACACCGGTCATGAAGCCCTTTTTCCCTTCACCCAGCTGTGACAGCGGCATGTTCTGCGGCCCGGAAATTTTCCCGCTTTTGTCCGGGATGGGATCACCGTGCGGATCGACTTTCGGGAAGCCGAGAAAGCTGTCGAGCTTTTCCGTCAACGCTTCCGAGCGGATGTGCTCGAGCTGTTCGGCAATGTCGTGCACTTCATCCCACCTGAACCCGAGCTGCTCGACGAGGAAAACTTCCCACAGGCGATGCTTCCGCACGATCTCCACCGCCACGCGTCCGCCTTCTTTCGTCAGCGTCACACCTTTGTACGGTTGATAGCGGATCAGCTTTTTATCCGACAGTTTTTTCAGCATGTCCGTCACCGAAGCCGCACGCGTGTTCACCGCTGCCGCTATGGCATTCGTGCTCACGCTTTCCCCCGATTGCTCCGTGAGCTTCCAGATGGCCTTCAGGTAATTTTCTTCCGAATGAGTTTGCATGACGATAGCGATGGAACAAAAGTAAAATATATTTTATACACACAGAAATATATTTTTAGGTATATCTAAAATAAAAAATATAATCGATTGAAATTCAGTTTTATAATAATTGAAAAAGTTGGCGTTGATTGGAAATTTCTTCAAACGAAAAGCCCCGTCCGGGATACGAACGGGGCTTTTCCGGAAATTGTTTATTTACCGGATCAGGTGAACGAATCCTTTTTGCTCAACCGGTGTCTGGTCTTCTTTGCAGCGCGATGTCATTTTTGCCACCCAGAAATAAACGCCGGCAGGCGCATCTTTCGAGTCGATCTTGCCGTCCCAGCCGATGGTGTAATCGTTGGAGTAGAACACTTCCTGTCCCCAGCGGTTGTACACCCAGATCTCGTAATAGCCGACATACAGGTAATCGAAGTTGTATGCGGGTTGTCCGCCGCCGGTTGATGCGTTCTGGCCGGACACGGTCTGGTCGTAATACGGGTAGAAATAATCATTCTTCAGGTCACCGTTCGGCGTGAACACGTTTACCGTAGTATCGGGCATGAAGAAGTACGTCGGCGGGCTCATGTTCAGGATGATCGAGTCGTAGATCGGGCAGGCCGGGGGCGACCAGAGAATGCAGGAGTATTCCGCGCCGATCTGCGGACCGGAGATAATGATGTAGTTCGAGTTGCCCGCGATAGTGTCGCCGTTCGGGTCCATCCAGGTATAATACGTATAGCCCGGGGGCGCATAGAGCGTGATGTTCGGGTCGCCGGGGCAGAAATCGTAGCTGAACAGCGAAGTGTCTATCCTCGGCGGTTCAGTAATGTACACGGTATCGATGTCTTCGCAACCCAGCGAGTCTTGCATGGTAACGATATACGTTCCCGCGCCTACGTTATTGACGTTTGCGGTAGTTGAGACCGGGTTTGTATTCCACGAATACGTGTAAGGTGGTATGCCTACAGTTCCCGACGCGCTTAGTGTTCCGTCCTGCACGCCCCAACACGTTGCATCAGTGGAGCTCGCATTGGCTACGATGTCAGTGTATAGCAGCACGACGGGGAGCGTGTTGTGACAAGATGTATCTGCGACGGATGTGAGGTACACAAAGAATGTATCACCGACAGTTGGGTTGGTGACTAATAACGTATCATTCGTCGCCCCGGGTATCGCAGTCCCGGTTGGATCGAGCCACTGGTAACCGCCGTAGCCGGTCGGTGCGGTCAGGATGATGGTGGTGTTGCCCGGGCAGAAGTTGACCGAAGCGGCCAGCGCCGAGCAGGAGCAATCGATATACGCGTAGCCGTAGTGACCGCTCTGTGTGCAGCCGGCAACGGTGAAGCGAATGGTCACGTCCTGGTTGACGTAACCGGTAAGGTCGAAGTTGACAGCCGTCCAGGGCTTATAATACGTAGAAGGGTCGGACGGAGAAACGTAGAAGCCGGGGTTTACCGATGAAGTTCCTGCTGCAACGTAGAGCTGTGTGCAGGAAGAAATGGGTTGCCCGTTCTGGTCGAGCACTTCGATCTTGAAATACGGCTGCTGGGTTGCGGGGTGGCCGCCGCTGTTGAGCACGCAGGCATACTGGTAAGCGAAGCTGGTTGACGCTGCGTTTACGGTAAACGTTTGCTCGAGGATCTCGCCCTGGTAGTTCGGGGTTCTTCCGCCGAGACGGACCGCGTAGGTGCCGCCGCCGATCGGGGGAACGACAGGGAAGTTACCCATAGGGTCGTTGCCGAAAGCGCTGGTGACGATGGTGTGGCGTGCGTTGGCATCGTTGACTGCGGCATTTATCGTGGTGCTGAAAATGCCGGGGGTAATGTTCGAAAGCGGGCCGAAGGAGTTGACGTTGTTCTGGCCGATGGCTCCCGACCAACCGGTGAAATCACCGGTTTCGAAATCTACGTTCGTGCAGGCTGCGACGGGGGCGACCGGGTTATAGTGCTTCTGGTCGAGGTTCGGGGGGACATAGCCCGGGGCATACCTGCCCAGCTCGTATTTCTGGTCGATAAAATCGCGCTGCGCGATGCGTACCATGTTCTGGTATTCGGCAGGGTCGTGTCCTTCATGCGCCGCTATTGCCGGGTCCAGCCGGAAACCTTCGAGCGAGTCGACGGTTGTTGCGTTGCTGGTTGTGGTGACCTGCGACCATAAGGCAGGAGCACAAAACAATGCGGCAGCGAAGATCAGGGTAAATCTTTTCATCATGGTGTTTTTTTTGTCTTTGCCAGACCCGCTAATATACTATAATTCCGGAAATTACCATCAGCAGGACCTGGTGTTTGCCAATCCTATAACGGGCGGGCGGGATAAAGATACAGTCCAGTTCCATAAAAAATCATCCATGAGGTGATGAAAGCTGATAATTTTCTACCTTTCTTACGCTTCCAACACCTATACCATGCGCCCACTTTACAAGCTGATCGTCACCATTTTCACAGGTTCGCTCACCGTCCAGGCAATTGCCCAGGCTTCCCTGCCCGCCGGCATGGCGCCCGGGGAACAGCAGCAGATGCCGTTCTACCTTCAGAACATTCAGCAACAGGGATATGCAACTCCTCCCGCTTCGCCTGTCCGCACGATGGCCGAATGGGAAGAGATCCAGGCCCTGACGATCACGTGGACAAGCTACCAGTCGGTGCTGCGCGAGATCGTCCGGGCGGCCCAGCAGGAAACACAGGTATACATTATATGTACGGATTCGAATACCGTTAAAACCTATCTCACGAATTACAGCGTTCCCCTGGTCAACCTCCATTATGTCATCGCCCCGTATAACAGCATCTGGATCCGCGATTATGGCCAGAACTGCGCCTACACGAACGACGTCGATTCGCTGATCATCGTGGACTGGATCTATAACCGTCCCCGCCCGAAAGACGATACGCTGCCGGCCGTGCTGGCACGCGAGTTCGGCATCCCGCTGTACGAAACGACACAGGCGCCCTACGACCTCATTCACACCGGCGGCAACTTTATGTCCGACGGTTTCGGCACTGCATTTTCTTCCGAGCTCGTCGTGGATGAAAACCCGAACAAGACCATCGCGGAGATCGATACGATCATGAAGCATTTTATGGGCATCGACCGCTACATCAAAATGCCTACGCTTCCGTACGACGGCATTCATCACATCGACATGCACATGAAGCTGCTCGATGAAGAAACGCTGCTCTGGTCGGAATATCCCACCGGTGTTGCAGATGGTCCGCAGATCGAGGCAAATCTTCTTTACGTGCTTTCCGGGTACAATTCCATTTACGGCACGCCGTACAAGATCATCCGCATTCCCGCCCCGCCCGACGCTTCCGGCGATTACCCCAACCAGGGCGGCGATTACCTGACATACACGAATGCGGTGTTCGTGAATAAGACGGTCATTCTTCCCACGTATTACCAGCAATACGACACCACCGCGATCCGCATCTGGGAAGAATCGCTGCCCGGCTACAACATCGTCGGCGTTCCCTGCAGCAATATCATCCAGGCCAGCGGCGCCATTCATTGCATCACGCATTGCATCGGCGTGGAAGAACCGCTGCTCATTTCACACCAGCCGCTTCCGAACACGACGAACACCCTCACGCCGTACCAGGTCGACGCGCGCATCCAGCACAAATCGGGCATTGCATCAGGAACAATTTACTGGACCACCGATACTTCGCAAGCCTGGCAGACCGCAGTGATGACGCTGACGAACGTTGTTGCGAATACGTGGACGGGATTCATTCCCGCGCAGCCTGCAGGCACGACGGTGTTCTATTACATCAGCGCAACTTCTGTTTCCGGAAAGACGCAGGTCCGCCCCATGCCCGCGCCCGCAGGCTGGTGGAAATTCGAAGTGACAGGGACAACGATGACGCCCGAAGCGCTTCAGCCCGCATTCCGGCCCGCGTTCCCGAATCCTTCGCACGGCATCACCTGCATCCCGGTGAACATGCCCGTGGAAGCCGACGGCCGCCTCGTGCTGATCGACATGACCGGCCGTGAAGTGATGGTGGTGCACAACGGTTCGTTCGCTGCAGGTGAAAGAAATTATTTCCTCGATTCATCGGAGCTCGCCGCCGGCGCGTACAGCCTTGTGCTGCAGACGACGCACGGGATGACGTCACAGAAGTTGATGGTGCGGTAGGTACGCATTACCAATAGCAACCGAGTTTCGCATCATTGGGGTCGACTATTAGCCGACCCCAATGTGTTATTACGATTGGTATTGGTAATGCGCTTCTGCCCCGTAACGAATTATCCACAGGACGGCAATACGGCCCGATCATTGCGTAATTTTACGGAACAGAAAGACCCATCCCCATGATCAAGAAGAGCAACGAATACACGCTGAAGCAGGCTATCGAGGAGATGATGAATACGTATCGCCTGCAGGGAAAGATCGACGAGGTGAAATTGCTGAACGGGTGGGAAAAAGTGATGGGTTCCGTGATTGCGAAATATACACGCAAGATCCATATTGAAGGCCGCGTGCTGTACGTGGAGCTGAATTCGGCTGCATTGCGCGAAGAGCTTTCCTACGGGAAATCGAAAATGGTGAAGCTGCTGAATGAAGAAGCCGGCGGCAACGTGATCGACGATATCGTGCTGCGCTGATGAAACAGGAGATCGACGCCATTCTTTTCGCCGCTGAGAGTCATTCCGGGCAATACCGCAAAGACGGGAAAACGCCTTACATCAACCATCCCGTCGCGGTCATGCACCTGCTCGCACACACCGGCGGGATCTCCGACACCGAAGTGCTGATCGCCGCTGTCCTGCATGATGTCGTGGAAGACACCACCGTCACTGCGCTCGAGATCACCGACCGTTTCGGCGAACGCGTTTCGAAGATCGTGCTCGAGCTCACCGACGATAAAATGCTGACGAAGGAAGAGCGCAAACACCAGCAGCTTTTTTCCGCGCACCAGCTTTCGCATGATGCACGCCTCATCCGCATCTGCGACAAGATCTGCAACGTGTATGACATCCTCTACGCGCCTCCCGGCGACTGGGACATGCGCCGCAGGATCGATTACCTCGAGTGGGCAAAAGCGGTGATCGACAAGATCCGCGGCACGCACCCGCAGCTCGAAAAACGGTTCGATGAGTTGTTTGAAGAGGGTGTGAAGTTTTTGGAATAAATCTCGAAGGTTTGCGCGCAGCACGCGCACGGGCAAATCTTCGAGATTTCAACCGATCAAAAACACCGCCGGTCGCTTATGCAGCTCCGGGGATTTCGATTTTTTCCAGTCGTTTACCGTTGCGGTGCGTATGAATTCCGTGGGGAGCGTAATGTCGCAGGCGATACAGAGGCGTGTGGGACCGTCGAGCGTCTTCAGCAGGTCTTCAAGCAATGGATTGTTGCGGAACGGTGTTTCGATGAACAGGTGCGTCGTGCCGTTTTGCCTCGTGTCTTTTTCCATATGCTTCAGGTAACGCGAACGTTCGCCGCGGTCGATGGGCAGGTAGCCGTGGAAATGAAATTGCTGCCCGTTCATTCCCGACGCCATCAGCGCGAGCAGCAGGGATGAAGGCCCGACAAGCGGAACGACCTGCACGCCGGCCTCATGCGCCATGCGCACCACCTCCGCGCCGGGATCGGCCACGCCCGGGCAACCCGCTTCGGAAAGCAGGCCCATTTCACCGCCGTTCTTCAGCGTGGTGAAATACCCGGCCATCTCTTCTCCCGGCACGTGTTTCCCGATCGGGTAGAGCACCAGCTCCGGCATGGGAATGCTTGTTCCGGCCTGCTTCAAAAATCGCCGCGCCGACTTTTCATTCTCCACGAAAAATTTTTTTAACCGCCGCACGATCGCGAGCGCGCCTGCAGGCAAAACCGTTTCCGGGGCGCTTTCTTCGCCGAGCGTGACGGGTATCAAATAAAGAATGCCTTTCATCCGGGCGCAAATTAGTGATTCGTTTTTCGCAAACGCGCTACATCATTGATTGTCGCGCCGGATATCCCCGACGATCGCGAGGCAGGCTTCTTCCACCAGGCAGAATACTTTTTCAAAGCCGTCTTCACCGCCGAAATACGGATCGGGAACAGCCATGTTTTTTCCCGGCCATTTCATGTTGAGCAGCAGCGCCACTTTTTTCTCATCTTCCGCATGCCGCGCAAGCGCCATCACGTCGCGGTAATTGGAGCTGTCCATCACGTAAATGCGATCAAAGCGATCGAAATCGTCCGTCACGAATTGCCGCGAAACCAGCTTCGAGATATCCACCCCATGCGCCGCTGCATTTTCCATCGAGCGCCGGTCGGGATGCTCTCCAGCATGCCAGTCGGACGTCCCCGCCGAATCCACGTGCACGCCTGCTATCCCTGCTTCTTCCAGCTTGTGCCTCAGCACACCTTCCGCGAGCGGTGAACGGCAAATGTTGCCGAGACAGACCATGAGGATTTTCATATGAAGGTAGTATCAGTTGTCGGTGGTCCGGGGTTGTCCCGGGTTGTCGGTTGTCGGGGGTTGAATATTGAATGTGCAAAGTTAATGACCATGGACGGATGAAAGCACATTATCACTAACCGGACAACCGACAACCCCGGACAACCGACAACCCCGGACAACCGACAACCCCGGACAACCGACAACCCCAGACAACCGACAACCGCTATTGGCTTCGCGGCTTTTTTTTGGTACTTTTCGGAAGCGCCCTTCATGCACAAACGAACCCGACGGCACAAAAGATTTCTTTTATTATCCCTCCCGGGATATTTCTTTTTCCTGCTGCTCTGTGGCAGGGTGGAAGCGCGGACGTATGATTTTATTTCCTACGGTGTGGAAGAAGGTCTTTCACAGTCGGAAGCGCGTTGCGTGCTGCAGGACAGTCGCGGCTACCTCTGGGTGGGAACGATGGGCGGCGGGGTGTGCAGCTTCGACGGGTTAAAATTCAGGGAGTACGGGAGGAAAGACGGGCTGGCGGGACAGATGGTCACCTGCATGGCGGAAGACTCGTCGGGAAATATGTGGTTCGGCACGGTGCAGGGCGGCGTCAGTCTTTACGACGGAAAAACGTTCACCACGTTCGACGATAAAAACGGGCTGGACAATAACGACATCCGTTGCCTCATTGCAACAAAAACCGGCGTGCTCATCGGTGTTCCCGGGGGAATTTTCGAATACAACCTGCAGACAAAGCTCATCCGCCGCATTGCAACACTCAGCGACCTGCTTGCCATGTGCGTGGACGAGAACTCCAATCTCTGGGCCGGCACGCGTGAAGGATTTTTCCGCGTTGCAAACGGAACGGTAACGCCCGTCCCGATGTCGCTTCAGCCCGGCAGGCAGAAAGCGGTCACTGCAGTGAGATGCGACGGGCACGGGCTGGTTTACCTCGGGCTCGATGACGGGCTGCTCATCTACAGGCGTTCCACCGGGACGTTCACAGAAAATGCGCTGACGGAAATGGTCGCGGGAAAACAAGTGCGCGCCATTTTCCTTGCCGCCGACAAAGCGACCTGGATCGGAACGCTGAATAATCTCGTGGTAAGGTATTACGACGAAAACCGTTTCATCCGATACGACCGATCGAACGGGCTTACAGCCGAGTCGGTGTTCATGATCACCGAAGACGATACGCGGCACACGTGGATGGCGACGCGGGAACAAAGCCTGCTCAAGCTGAGGAGCGAAACGTTCACCTATTACGGTAACGACAAGGGAATGGGCACAGGCACGGTTTTCCCGATCATGGAAGACCACGCAGGAAATATCTGGGTCGGTTCCACCGAAGACGGCGTGTACAAATACGACGGCGTCATCTCGCGTGCCGTTCTCAATAACGGTTTACCTTTCATCCGTCCTGCGGCATTTGCGGAAGACCGGGAAAAAAATACCTGGATCGGGCATGGCAGCGGCCTCACGTGCATGGCAGGCGACCGTGCGATAAAACAGATGCTCCCGGGTATCCGCGTCCGCGCTTTGCTTTACGACAGCAAAGGAAACCTGTGGATCGGAACGTGGGGAAAAGGATTGTACCGGTACGACGGAAAAGAGATGACGAATTACACCGCCGAGCAGGGTGAGCTTGCCGGGAATTTCGTGCACGTGATCTATGAAGCGCGCAACGGCGTGATCTGGATCGGAACCGGCTCGGGACTGGTGAAGTATGACGGCAAAACGTTTACCTCTTACAACACCGATGAAGGCCTGTGCAACTTATACATCGGTTCCATCGCAGAGGACGATTACGGCAACATCTGGTTTCACACGGACCTCTGCATCATGCGCTTCAACGGCAAGCAGTTCGCGTCGTACGGGGAAAGCAACGGCATTGCGTCCAACACGGTTTACCTGCTCGCATTCGATACCGCGGGCCAGCTGTGGGTGGGAACGAACAAAGGGATCGACCGCGTGCGGCTGGATGCGACGGGGCGCGTGCTCGGCGTGAAAAATTATTCACGCAACGAAGGATTTCGCGGTATCGAATGCAACAGCCGCTCGGTGTGCCGGGCGCGCGACGGCAGCCTGTGGTTCGGCACGGTGAAAGGCGTGATCCGCTATGATCCCTCGGCAGACCGGCAGGACGACGTGGAGCCTATCATCCAGGTCACGGGCATCCGGCTTTTCCTGGAGCCGACGGATTGGTCATGGACGGGGGTGGGCGAAGAAGGCTGGTACCATCTCCCGAAAAAACTGGAACTCGATGATGAGCACAACCACCTGACATTCCTTTACCAGGGCATTCACCTGGCCAGCCCGCAGGCCACGAAATACAAATTCATGCTCGCCGGTTTCGATTCCACGTGGCAGCCGGTGACCACGTCGACCGAATTCACCTACACCAATCTCCCGCCGGGCACATATGTGTTTCACGTCATGGCTTCCAATGCCGAAGGAAAGTGGAATGCGAAGTCCGCCGTATCCTGCCAGATCGTTATTCTTCCGCCGCCGCCGCCGTACTGGATGCGCTGGTGGTTTATCGCGCTTGTCGTGCTTGCGATCGGCGGGTCGCTGTTTTATTTTATTTCCGGCCGTTCCCGTCGTGTGATGCGCCAGCGGCAGGAGCTGGAAGCGGAAGTGCTCGAGCGCACGCTGGAGATCTCGCGCCAGAACCAGGAAAAAACGCTCATGCTGAAGGAGATCCATCACCGCGTGAAGAACAATCTCCAGGTCATCTCCAGCCTGCTCAACCTCCAGGCCGAAAGCATTACCGACAAGCGCGTGCTGTCGCTTTTCGAAGATTGCCGCCACCGCGTAAATTCCATGGCGCTCATCCACGAGAAGATGTACCAGAGCAAGAACCTGGCGAACATCGACATCCGCAGCTACATCGACGAGCTCACCCGTTCGCTGATCGACGCATACGATTCCAACAAGTCCATCCGGCTGCACGCCGACATCGAAGATCACCCGTTCCGCATCGACACGATCGTTCCCCTGGGGCTGATCCTGAACGAGATCATTTCCAATTCGCTCAAATATGCGTTCGACCAGAAAACGGAGGGCGACCTGTTCGTTTCCCTGCACAGGATCGGCCCGCGCCGTTTCATGCTCGAAGTTTCCGATAACGGAAAAGGCATTCCCGACACGATCGATTTCCACAAAGCCGAATCGCTTGGCATGCAGCTCATCCAGATGCTCAGCGGCCAGATCAACGGAAAGGTCGATGTGATGCGTAACGGCGGCACGAAGTACCGTATCGAATTCGAAGAAGAGGTGAAGGACCGCTTCTGAAAAATGTGCTAATGTGTTAATTTGCTAATGTGCTAATGCACTTCGCAGAATTTCGCATCTGTCTCCGGATGTAACTACATTGTCTCGCCCTTCGAAGTACAACTGCCCTGCTAAAAAATATCTCATTAGCAAATTAGCACATTAACAAAAACGCCCTCATGAATTTCATGAAGGCGTTCCTGTCGGGGATGGATGTTTTACTGGATGCTCAGCTTTTTCTCAAGCTCTTCGATGTATGCGCGGAAGCGTTTATCGGTATCCATGAGGTTGTTGACCGTGCGGCAGGCGTGGAGCACCGTGGCATGATCTTTACCGCCGCAATGCATGCCGATGGTGGCCAGTGAAGATTTGGTCATGCTCTTGGCGAAGTACATGGCGATCTGGCGCGCCTGCACGACTTCGCGCTTGCGTGTTTTGGATTTGAGCAGCTCGATGGGAAGATCGAAATAATCGCAGACGACCTTCTGGATGTAGTCGATGGAAACTTCGCGGGCAGTGTTCTTGACGAACTTGTCGATCATCTGCTTCGCGAGGTCGAGCGTGATGGCTTTTTTGTTCAGCGAAGCCTGTGCGAGCAGGGAGATGTAAGCGCCTTCGAGTTCACGGATGTTGGTGGTGATGCTGTAGGCGAGGTATTCGACCACTTCGCGGGGAAGCTCGATGCCGTCGATGTACAGCTTCTTCTCGAGGATCGCAATGCGGGTTTCGAGTCCCGGGATCTGGAGATCGGCGGAAAGGCCCCATTTGAAACGGGAGAGGAGTCGCTGCTCCATGCCCTGCATTTCAACGGGCGGTTTGTCGGCGGTAAGCACGAGCTGCTTGCCGGTCTGGTGCAGGTGGTTGAAGATGTGGAAGAAAACGTCCTGGGTCTTGTCTTTGCCTGCGAAGAACTGAACGTCATCGATGATCAGCACGTCGATCATCTGGTAGAAATGGATGAAGTCGTTCTGGTTGTTGTTCTTCACCGCATCGATGAACTGGTGCGTGAATTTTTCGGAAGAGACGTAAAGGACGGTTTTGCCGGGATGCTTGTATTTGATCTGGAGACCGATGGAATGCGCAAGGTGCGTTTTTCCGAGACCGACGCCTCCATATATAAGGAGCGGGTTGAACGCGGTGCCGCCCGGCTTGTCGGCGACAGCCCATCCGGCCGAACGTGCGAGGCGGTTGCAATCGCCTTCCACGAAATTCTCGAACGAGTAATTCGGGTTGAGCTGCGACTCGACGTTTACTTTTTTAAGTCCCGGGATGATGAACGGGTTGCGGATCGTGTTTTTGTTGAGATCGATCGGCATCGCCACCGCAGGATTTTTTACATCGCGGCGGTTGGAGGTCGGGATCTTAACGGTATAGGGTTTGGTGTTGCTGAAAGCGTTCTCCATAATAATGGAGTACTCCAGCTTCCCATCTGTTCCGAGTTCCTTCCTGATCGTTTTTTTCAGCAGGGTGATGTAGTGTTCCTCGAGCCATTCATAAAAGAACTGGCTGGGCACCTGGATGGTCAGTACGTTTCCGGAGAGCTTGAGCGCCTTGATCGGTTCGAACCATGTTTTGAAACTTTGCGAGCTGACATTATCCCGTATGATGTTCAGGCAACTGTCCCAGATTTTTTCGTGCGTTTTCTCCATTGAAGAACTCCTGCGGTTATATAGTGAGGTGTGTGATCGTAGTTGGGTGTCCCAAAATTATCATTTCAACAGAGTGCCCGGACATTTATCATCGAAAAAATTTTGAAAAAAATTTCATCAGGCACTTGACTTTGTGGTGACGACAACAGATGCGGTTTCCAGCGACTGTTTTCTTGTTTTTTTATTGGTGGATATTGTTATTTTACCCAGCCGTATTCCTGCCCATCCGACTTGCGTCACATGAACGTCTTTTCCTTCCCGGTTTTTGACGATGACAGGTTTATCGAGGAATGTGTGCGTGTGTCCGCCGATAATGACATCGATGCCGAGCGATTTTTTTGCAAGAACGAGATCACTGACTTTCTCATTTTCGTATTTGAACCCGAGATGAGAGAGACAAACAACGATATCGCATTTCAGTTCATTCCGGAGCTTATGCGATAGTTCTGCTGCTTTGGTAATAGGGTCGAGATATTGCGTTTTTCCATAAAGCCGGCTGTCAACCAAACCTGCCAGCTCTATTCCGAGGCCGAAGACGCCTACGCGCACCCCTTCTTTTTCGAATATCCTGTAAGGTACACTTTTTCCTTCCATAGGCGTGCCCGTAAAATCGTAGTTGGCGCAGAGCAGCGGGAACGCAGCATGCTGCAGTTGCCTTGCCAGATTTTCAAGCCCCCCGTCGAAGTCGTGGTTGCCGATCGCGGAAGCGTCGTAACCCATCTGCGACATCAGCTTCATCTCCACTTCGCCTCCATACATATTAAAGTAAGGCGTGCCCTGGAAAATATCGCCGGCGTCGAGCAGGATGACGTTCTTCTCCTGCGCGCGGATCTCCTTTATCATTGCCGCACGACGTTCCACGCCGCCCAGCCCGGGATATTTCGGATCGTTGGCGGGAAACGGGTCGATGTGGCTGTGCACGTCGTTGGTGTGAAGGATCACGATGCGCACGTATTCGTCTTCTTTCTTAAACGAAGAAAAAAGAAATCCCGACCCGAGCAGCGCGCCTGCACCGGTAAGCGTACGGAGAAAATCGCGCCTACTTTGTTTCATAATAAAGACGTCCATCAAGTTTTGGTGAAAGCGCTTGTTCCTGCTTCGCCTTCATCTCGCAATAATCGAGTATCGCATCGCGGATCTTTACACCGATCGTGGTGACCTGTAGCGGTTCACGGAAAAATTCCATTTTGTCGCCGCCGTTCGCAAGGTAATCCGACGTTACTATATTATATGTCCTGGTGGAGTCGAAAGGTTGTCCTTGTATAAGAATGGTTCCCGGTTTTTTATCCGGGGTTATTCCCATTTTCAATCCCGCTGCCGGTTGCCCGCCGGACGCGGCGAGATAGCGGAGCAGGTCCCAGGTTTTTTTCCCGGACAAGGTGACCACCACAATTTCATTGTCGAACGGCATCAGCTCGAAAACGTTTCCGCGTGTGATCGGGCCTTTGGGAAGAGACGAGCGCAAGCCGCCGTTGTTCAGGAGACAGAGATCGGCCTTTACCGGCAGCTTCGATAAGTTCACCCGCTCGAGGCAAGCATCCGCCACAAAATTACCGAGCAATGTTTCCAGCTTGTCCCGCTCTTTGGGCATGGCCGCGTCGGAATAGCCGACCACCACGTTCATCAGTTTGTCGAGCGAGTCTTTATAAGGAAGAAGCAGGGCCGCCGTCGCCGAATCGTGGAGACTGGATTTGCCGTCCATCACCACGCTTCCTGTTTCCACGGCCGTTACCTGTACATGGCGGTGACAAGCCGCGGCAAGCAGCAGGCTGGTAAAGACGGAGAAAAGAAGCTTCGGCAGTCGCATCGGGGATGTTGCTACAAGGTACAAAAGGATGTACGATTTACGAATTACGATGTACGATTTTTGGAGTGAAAATTTTAAAAGAAAAATTTCTCCGCGAACTCCGCGCTTGCGGTAAAAAATCAGCTCCATCAGATTTGATCGTGAAGAGCTTACACCGCAAAGCCGCGGAGGACGCAAAGGTTCGCAAAGGCAAAATATTATCATGTAAATTAGCTGCTATCAAATCGTACATCATAATTCGTAAATCGTAATTCCTTCATGTTCATTTCCGAAACTTCCATCCGCGTGCGCTACGGTGAAACCGATCGCATGGGTTATTCCTATTATGGCAACTACGCGGAATATTATGAAGTGGGCCGCGTGGAAGCGTTGCGTGCGCTGGGCTGGAATTATAAAGACATGGAAGACGGGGGAATTCTTCTGCCCGTGTACACGTTCAGCATAAAATATTTCAAACCCGCTTATTACGACGACCTGCTGACGGTGAAAACCATGATCAGAGAATTACCGTCGACACGTTTGCGCTTCGATTATGAAATGTATAACGCGAAAGGGGAGAAGCTGAATGAAGGGGAGACGACGCTTGTCTTTATCAATGCGAAAACAAAGCGACCGTGCGGAGCGCCGGAGGGATTTCTCGAGGCGATGCGTCCCTATTTCGGAGATAGGACGTAGGTGTTAGGACTTAGGGTTTAGGCTAAGCCTGTATGAGCTTTGCATCCAACCTAATGCCTAAGTCCTAATACCTAATACCTTTCTATGTTGTTGTAAGGAAAACTACAGTCACCCCGGAAATTTTCTTCAACGCTTCCACAATTCGATCCGCATCATTCTTCCGCACGGAAAAGTTCAGGCGGCATTCCAGCTGGAAATCCTGGTCGCGCTGCTCCAGCGCTTCGTCCTTGAGGATTTTCATCACGGCCGGCATCGCGTCGTAAGGGAATTTCAGCGCGTACGTTTCCATCACCTGCTTCTCCACAATTTTCGCATTCGCCAATGCATCGGCCGCCGCACCGCGATAGGCAGCGATCAGGCCGCTTACGCCCAGCAGCGTTCCGCCGAAGTAACGCACCACCACGATGAGCACGTTCGTCAGGTCGTGCGATTGGATCTGCCCGAGGATGGGTTTGCCGCCCGTTCCGGAGGGTTCGCCGTCGTCGTTGGCGCGGAACAATTGCTTGCCGGCGCCGATGCGAAAGGCAAAACAATGGTGCCGCGCGCTGAAATGTTCCTTGCGTAAAGCGGCGACGTAGTCCTTCACCTGTTGCTCGTTCGTCACGGGATACGCATACGCGATGAACTTGCTGCCGCGGTCTTTGTGGGTTCCTTCAGAAGATGAGCCGATGGTTTTATATGTGTCGTCGAAGAGCAAAGGTTTGTTGTTTGTCGTTTGTCTGTTTGTAGTTCTGAGATTTGGGTTCTTCCGGCGAATCGTGAACTTTGAATTCAACGACTAACAACTAACAACATAGCGCCGGCTATAAAAGTAAGGCTTCCGGGATTTATGACAGCACCCGGGAGTATTGCTGTTCATTGAAAAGCGCAGCGATTGCGGCTTTAGCTTATATTGTTGTTATTATTGATCCGTTTGTAAATCAAAAATGAAAGGCCGGGAAAACCATCTACAGCAGGAATCCAACGATTCGACACCGGCTAACGGGAAGGTCGGGTTTCCTTCACCTGCCGTTCGCTGGCACGAAGCCGGTGAAGATATTTTGCCCGGGAACAGCGTACGGAATTCCGGCCCTCCCGCTCCGGCGCTCCAGGCACATACGATCCAGCGCACGATTACTATTGAAGATATCGATTACCCGGGAAACGAATCGATCAGGGAATTCCGGAGGAAAGTGATGCTCAAGCTAAAGGAGTATAACTTCAAAGAGCTGGGCAGTAAAAAGATGTGGAGGCAGCTGGACGTGTGGCTGGAAAACGGCGATAATAATTTCAATGACTGGGAAGCGCTGTTCAGCCAGTTGTGGGACAAAGGGCTGCTGATGCGCAATGAACGTGCAGGTTCGATGGGGCCGAAGAACCTGGGTAAGCGGCCGGCATTCGATAAAGCCACTACAGATGAAGTGGAAATAGAAGACGGGCAGCACCGCCGGCACATCATTTCATCGAGCACGCTCGGTTTAGGAATTGAAAAAGGTTACGAGCTGCTGAAGGAAGCCGAAGGCGACCACGACAACCGGCTGGAGATACTGAACGGCTGGCTGGGCCGGAATGGGATGGACGGCGCCTTCACTTCGGAGCACCGGGCCCTGCAGGCGATCTGGCACGTGGCGCACAATTGCATCGGCAACCTTTGGCCGGGCGACGGAAACTACAACAGCACGATCGGGTTTATCCGGCCTTATTTTAAAAACCTGCTCAAAGCGCTGGACGGCTGGGATGATGTGGGAATGGATGCGCTGATGGTGGAGCTCGATAAGATCAAAGCAAACATGAAGAAGCTGGAGAAAGAGTGGAATGAGATCGTCGGGCTGCTGAAGGATGCGGTGAAGTCGACTAACCCTCTTGTGAATACACTGTCCCTCGACCTGGCTGATATGCACTGGACCGATGAGATCCAGGCCATCGAAGACGGCTGGGGCAGCCGGCCGCTGTATAAAGCGCTTGAAAAATCCATGGGCAGAAACGACGAGGTGAGACTGAACACGATGCTGGAAAACCTGGACGTTATCCTTGACGACCGGAAATTAAGGGACAACCGGAAGTACAAGCCTATCTTCAGGAAATGGTTGATCACTTATGCAAAGCCTTCGAAACGCGTCCCGAAGCTCGTTGCAAAAGGCCTGATCGAAGATTGGCTGATGAATTGCGATCTCGATTACCCGTTTGGCGAATTAAGCGGGGACGGTGACCAGAAACAAGAATATTCCGAACAGCTGTTCCCTGTTTATGAAAAGATCTGCGAGCCGGATGCCGCCCTGTTCAATGCCGACGGTCCGCTGGATGCGTTCATGAAGCTCAATTACAGGAATTTTTAGACGCTTCCTCGAATTGTGTTTTCCATACCTCCTTCCTGGCGGGAAGAAATGTCGAGCAACAACGAAATCAACAGAACGCGATCAACGCGATCGCCCCGATGGAAAGCGCGATGCCGAACCAGTTCACCGGCATGATCTTCTCCTTAAAGAGTACCAGCGCGCCGAGCGCCGCCAGCACTACGATCCCCATGTTGTTCACCGGGTAGAGCGCGGAGCTTTCGAGGATGTCGCTGTCGAGCGCGCGGCTGATGCCGTAGAGTGAGAAATAGTTCGGGATGCCGAGGATGAAACCGGCGACAATACTTTTCGGTTGAAATTTTTCCCCTTTCCGCAGCACACGATACGCAACGAGAAAAACGCCGATCACTCCTGCCACGAGGAAGGAAAGCGAAATGAAAAACGGGATCACCGCTTTCGGCACAAGGCCGGTATTGGCGTGGTTCACCAGCGCGTCGATGATGCCGCTGCCCAAAAATACAAGCGTGGGCAGCCAGAGCAGGTTCGGCTTTTTTACCCCGGGTTCCTGGGCCGGTGAAATGGACGTAAGGTAAACCGCCGCCACCGCGACCACGAGGCCAACGATCTTCAGCGGCGTAACGGATTCCCCGTAAAGAAAGATCGCGACAACGACCGGAATCGCGACCGACATTTTATTCGCTACCGTCGCCACCGAAACGCCGATGGTTTGTGCGGTGCGTGCAAGAAGCAGGAAGATGGAAATGAAGAGCGCGCCCAGCACCGGCGGAATCCACGACCATTCCTGCGCAACAAGCTCCGCCAGGGGAAACGGAATCCCGGAAAGAATGATCCCGATCGATCCCGCCACGAAATAGTTGACGACGATTCCCTGCAACGTATTTATCCCGAAACGCGTGAACGCTTTCAGGATGAGCAGCAACAAGGTGTTTGCGACGATACTTAGCAATAACCAGATCATATTCAAAGATTCAATCGCCCTGCCTGCGGCAGAGGCTATTCAACATTCAAAGATTCAAGATTCTTCAAGATTCAATTTTGAATCTTTGAATAGCGCCAGGCGCAGCCTGCGCGATTGAATCTTTGAATCATACATTATAATAGGTAAGTAACCGGTCAGTTCCGACAGTCACTTCTTGGGCAGGTGAATTTTCAGTCACAGGTGCTTTCACGCCACCGCCGATCGTTTTCGGGGCGACGAATACGCGGGCTTCGTCCCACAGCCCGGCTTCGAGAAATTTTGCAAGCAGCGCCGCGCCGCCTTCCACGAGCACGGATTGCAGGCGTTTGTGGTGCAGCACGTGCAGCGCCTGGGGCAGCGGATCGTCGCTGAAATCGATCGGGATGTATTCGGCGCGTTCGGTGTAGAAATGAGCGCCTTCGTTAAAGATGATCGTGGGCGAGGTCGCGTCGAGGATCTTCGCGGTGGAAGGAATGCGGTTTTTCCTGTCGAACGTCACGCGCACGGGATGCGGGCCTTCCGTCAGCCGCACGGTAAGCTGCGGGTCGTCGGCGATCACCGTATTCGTGCCGACCATGATCGCGGCTTCTTCGGAGCGCCAGCGGTGCACGAGCAGGTGCGCCTCGGGCGAGCTGATGATGGCGCGCTCGTCCCGCTCATCGCGCTCGTGATCGATAAAGCCGTCGGCCGACTGCGCCCATTTCAGGATGATGTAGGGCCGCTGCTTCGTCACCGAAGTGAAAAAACGCCGGTTGAGGTGACGCGATTCATTTTCCAGCACACCCACTTTGACATCGGTGCCGTGGAGCATGAGCTGCTGGATGCCTTTCCCTTTCACGAGCGGATTTTCGTCGGGGCAGCCGATCACCACGTAAGGAATGTTCTTTTCAATGATGAGGTCGGAGCAGGGCGGCGTTTTTCCGTGGTGCGCACAAGGCTCGAGATTGACATATAAGGTAGCGGTCGCCAGGCGGCGTTCATCGTGCACCGACCGGATCGCGTTCACTTCCGCGTGCGGCCCGCCGTATTGCCGGTGCCATCCTTCGCCGATCACCTGGCCGTTTTCCACGATCACGCAGCCCACCATGGGATTGGGCGCCACGTAGCCCGCGCCTTTTGCGGCAAGCTCCAGGCAACGCTGCATGTAATGCTCGTGGGAATGCATGGGCGCAAAGTTAGGAGTTTGAAGCCCGCCGCGGCAGGGGAGGAAAGAGACGGGAGGGAGGAGACGGGAGGGAGGAGTGGGGAGTGGAACTGCCCGGAAAACAAGTGCTTTCCCATTCCCGTACGAATCGGTAAATTTGCATTCTTAAATAGCACCAACTATGGCTGTTTACCGTTTCAGGATTGCCTTTGAAGACCATGAGGACGTTTACCGCGAGATAGAGATCCTCGGTAAGCAAACATACGAGACCTTCCATCGAGCCATCCAGGAAGCGATCGGTTTCGATAATTCGAAGGACGCATCCTTTTTTATGAGCGACGACCTGTGGCGAAAAGGAGGGCAGGAGATCGCGCTCGCCCCGCCTTCACACGACGATGACGATGATGACGACTACCCGCGCGGGCAGAAAAAGGATATCCGGCAAATGTCGAAAAGCCGCATCGCCGATTTTATCGACGATCCTCACCAGAAAATGATCTACGTGTCCGATCCAGTTGCGAAATGGACATTGATGATCGAGCTTGTGAAAATACTTGCCGACGATCCGAAAGTGAATTACCCCGTCTGCGTGAAAAGCATTGGCGCCGCACCGAAGCAATACAAGCAGAACCTCGTGCCTCCGCCTGTGGATGAAGACGAAGAAGAAGAGGAGGACGACAAAAAAGCGCCCGAAAAAGTATTCACGGCCGTAGAAACATTCGACGAATCGGAGCATACTGGTGATACGGAAGAAGGCGAGGAAGGTGTTGCGGGAGATACGGAAGAAGGTGAAGCAGGAGGCGAAGCGGAAGAAGAAGGCAGCGATTTTGATCCGGGTTCGTTCGGGGATAAAGAAGCCGAAGAATTCTGATGTCCCGGCCTTTGCTTGTCGTGCTGCTCGGACCGACTGCTGTCGGGAAAACCTCCGTAGCTGTTGCGCTGGCAAAACATTTTCACACCGCCATCGTCTCCGCCGATTCACGGCAGTTTTACAAAGAAATTCCCGTAGGCACCGCGCAGCCTTCCGCGGAGGAGCAGCGCGCCGTTCCCCATTTTTTCATCGCCACGCATTCCGTCAGCGAAACAATCGACGCCGGCCGCTACAGCCGTGAGGCGCGCGCGCTTCTTGAAAAAGAATTCGCTGCACACCCTGTTATGATCCTTGCGGGAGGAAGCGGCCTTTACATCGACGCGGTGATCAACGGGTTCGACGACTTGCCGCAGCAGGATGCAGGATTGCGCAGCGAACTGCAGGCGCTTTACGAAGAAAAAGGAATTGCCGCATTGCAGCAAGAGCTTGAAAAACTCGACCCGGAATATTTCGAGAAAGTCGACAGGAATAATCCTTCTCGCCTCATCCGCGCCATCGAAGTGTGCCGGCTGACAGGAAAGAAATATTCGGAACTGCGTTCCGGGAAAAGCGGCGCGCTTCCGTTCCGGGTCATCAAGATCGGCCTCGAATTACCGCGTGAAGAATTATATGATCGCATCAACCGGCGCGTGGATGTGATGATCGAGAATGGTCTTGAAGAAGAAGCCCGCGCCGTTTATCCGTTGCGAACGCTCAACGCATTGCAAACTGTCGGCTACAAAGAGCTGTTCGATCATTTCGACGGGAAGACGAGCAAAGAACAGGCAATCGAGCTGATCCGCCAGCACACGCGGAATTTTGCAAAGCGGCAAATGACGTGGTGGAGGAAAGACCCGGAGATCCGCTGGTTTCACCCGGATGCTGTTGAAGAAATGGAGCGGTTCATCCGTAAGGAACTTGATTAGATTCAAACGTTCGTCTCGTTCCGGGACATCACTATTCAAAGATTCAAAATTGAATGATCCGTGTAAGGGAAAGCTCCCTGTAATTCCGAATAGCGGAGCGTTTGAATCTTTGAATAGTTCTTTGCGAAGCGAAGACGTTTGAATCTTTGAATCAAAACCGTTCCCTCCGAAGTTTCTTCTTCTCGCCGATCTTCTTCTTCGTGTCGAGGCGTTTTCTCTTCACCGCTTTCGGGATCTTCGTCTTCTTCCGCTTCTTCACCGGCTTCAATGCTCTTTCCAGCACTGCGTAAAATTTCTTAACCGCGTTTTCCCGGTTCTCGTGCTGGGAGCGGTCGCTGTCTTCGGTGATGCGCAGCACGCCTTCCGTCGTCAGCCTCGAAGCCAGTTTTTCGAGCAGGATATTTTTCTGCTCATCCGAAAGCAACCGTGAACCGGGAATATCGAACGTCAGCTCGATGCGCGACGACACTTTGTTCACGTGCTGTCCGCCGGCGCCGCCTGAGCGCGTAGCCTTGAGCGTGCATTCCTGTTCGAGATAAAGGTCGTGGAGGGACATGGGGCAAAATTAGGGATTAAGGGATTAGGGGAATGAGGGATTAGGGATTAGGGGAATGAGGGATTAGGGGATTAAGGGATTAAGGATGATAACAATGGCTTACAAATTATACTTACACCAGAACCTCGGTTTCTCCAATCCCTAATCCCCCATTCCCCTTATTCCCCAGTCCCTTTTTTTAGTAATTTAGAGGCAATGCCCCCTATCAGGAAAATCTTCTTTCTCACAGCCTTCACGCTGGCACTCTCTTTGCAACTGAGCGGGGAGAACGGCTATTCCGCGAACGATCCGAAACCGTCGGAGCAGAAAGAGTTCTTTGCCAACGGAAAAGTGAAAAGCGTGACGGTGGTCAAGATCAGCACGCCGCGGCACATCGACCTGTTCAATTTTTATAAAAAGACAAAAGTCGAGCGCACGGAATTCGATTCGATCACGGGAAATTGCATCAGCCATACGGTACGCATCACCAAGGTCGGCATCGGCGGAAAACATTGCCACGAGCTGTATTACAAACGGGCCGACTTCGACAGGAACGGGAAGCGGACACGTTTTGAAAAATCTTCATGCGACAGGAACAAACGGAAATACATCGATTACGTGAACGGCAAAAGAACGTTCGTGCATATCGAGAAAAGAAGAAAACGAAAATGAGGCGTTTTGCCTGTTGCCTGATTTCCCTTTCAGCTGCTTTGGCCCTTCATGCCCAGATGCCCGTGATCGGCGCCGATTCCCTCATGCGCCATTACACGGAGAAGATGGACCGCTACATCGACCGCGACAGCGCGCTGGGCGGGTTTTATAAGATCGATCTCTACGGAATTTCCGTTTATGCCGGCGCCAACGAAAAGAAAGCGGACCAGCCCGAGTACCGCGTGACGTGGAGCGAGCTGCCGGTTTACAAAAACATCATTGCCACTGCGCCGCGTGAAGAGGCCATACAGATCATGCGCGACAAGGGAAGCCGACCGTTCCCGCCCGACGTTTATAAACAGTACGGCATGCTGCCTGAATACGTTTCCATTCCTCCTTCGCCAAAGCAGCCGCTCCTGGGCATAAAGATCGCCATCGATCCCGGCCACATCGCGCACGACACCGCCACCGGCCGGCTGGAAGACAAGTACGTCCGCTTCCGCACGTTCGACGGAAAAGACAGCGTGGACATTTCCCTCGCCGAAGGCATGCTGACGTGGCAAACGGCCGACATCCTCGCGGGCAAGCTCCGCGCGCAGGGTGCGATCGTCATGCTCACGCGCAAAGCGCCGCACATCACCGCATTCGGGAAAACGTTCGAACAATGGAAAAAAGACGACTATGCCCGCACGCTGGATTCGCTCATCGCGCTTGATCCCGGCAACCGTACGCTTGGCCAGCTGAAAAGCGGGAAGCTGAAAGACGACCGTTCCATTTTCCGTTATGTTTTCCGCGACGCCGAGCTGCGCAAACGCTCCGAGATCATCAACGCGTTTCATCCCGATCTCTCGATCGTGATCCATTTCAACGTGGATGAAAAAAACAAAGACTGGAAAAAACCGACGAACAAAAATTTCTGCATGGCCTTTGTCGGCGGCAGCTTCCAGCCCGGCGAGCTTTCCGATCCCGAGCGCCGTTACGACTTCCTCCGCCTGCTGCTCACCGACGAGCTGGAAAAAAGCATTTACGTTTCCGGTCTCGCCGCGCTGCAATATGAAAGCGTGCTCGAAGTTCCGCTCGCGAAGCCGAAGGACGCCACCTACCTCGTTGCAAATTGCCTGCCTGCCGGTTTCCCCGGCGTGTATTGCCGCAACCTTTCGCTCACGCGACTGATCCAGGGAACGATCATCTACGGGGAAACATTGTACCAGGACAACCGGCAGGAATGCCTGCTGCTGTCGAAAAAAGCCCGCTTCACCGCGGAAGGCGATCCGCCGTTCGTGGAGCAGGGACGATTGAACGAAGTGGCGGATGCGTATTACCAGGCTGTGATCGACTGGGCGAAGACGAGATAAGTGTGCCGGCAGTGTTAACGCCCGGCGGCGCCTGCCTCGCACTTATTTGTTATCTTTCCCTGATCCATGAAACGTCTCTTTTTTTCCCTGTTCGCGTCTGTCGCCTCCATTTCTTCTCCGGCGCAGAACGCTTCCATCATGCAGGAGCAGTCGCAGCAATATGCCGCTTACGGCCAGCGCAACGATTTTTTCTGGGACAGCCTGCGCACGGCAGAAGGCATGACGGTGGTTTCTGTTCCGCAATCGCGGGATGTGTCGGGGACGTGTACGCTGGAGAAGCGCGTGTTCGGCTGGCATCCGTACTGGATGGGAAGCGTTTATGCGAATTACCAGTGGAACCTGCTGAGCGATTTTTGCTACTTCGATTATTCCGTGAGCCCGGGAACGGGAAATAACACGAACGCTTCGTACGCATGGGGCACGAGCGCTGCCGTCACCGCCGCACTGAACAACGGCGTGCGCGCGCACATCTGCGCAACCCTGTTCAGCAGCCACGCTACCTTTCTCGGAAACAGCACCGCGCAGCAAACGTTCATCACCAACATCATTTCCGAATTGCAATCGCGCGGCGGGCACGGCGTGAACATCGACTTCGAAGGCATGGGCGCGGCCAACAGCGTGCCGTTCACCGCGTTCATGATCAACCTGTGCAACCAGGTTCATGCGGCGATCCCGGGCGCGGAAGTGAGCATTGCTCTGTACGCTGTCGACTGGAGCGCGGTGTTCGACATCGCAGCGCTTTCACCGTACGTCGATCTCTTCATCATCATGGGTTACGATTATTACTGGAGCGGAAGCGGAACAGCGGGCCCGGAAGATCCGCTGTATAATTTTCAAACGACCTACAATTACACGCTGACGAAGTCGATCACGTATTATTTGTCGCAGGGCATGCCGCAGAACAAGCTGCTGCTCGGGCTTCCTTACTATGGACGGGAATGGGAAACTGTGGGCGGCACCGCGCCTTCGGCGACCACGGGAAATTATACCGCTTCGAAAACGTTTACCGTCGTGCAGAACAACGCGAACGGTTATTATTCCAATCCACAGTGGGAGCCGAACAGCTTCTCGCTGTATTACCCGTACCAGGTGTCGAGCACGTGGCGGCAATGCTGGTGCGATAACGGGCAAACGATGCGGTACCGTTTCGACGTGGTCAACCAGCGCGGCATCGGCGGCATCGGAATATGGGCGCTGGGCTACGACGACGGCTACACGGATTTCTGGGATGCGATCCGCGACAAGTTCACCGATTGCGAAGTTGTTCCGTGCAGCGACACGTTGTGGGACATGGGCGGCCCGTACCGGAATTATTACGACCGCGAAGATTATACGACCACGATCGCGCCCACCGGGGCTTCCACCGTTTCGCTCGCGTTCTCCCAGTTCGACCTCGAGCTGAATTACGACACGATGTGGATCTACGACGGGAATTCTTCCGCTTCCCCGCTCATCGGCGCGTACACGGGCACGAATTCACCGGGAACCGTCAATTCCACCGGGCCGGCGATCACCATCCGCGTGAATACGGACAATAACACGACCAATGCAGGCTTCACCGCGACCTGGAATTGTGTGATCGACAATATGCCGCCGGTGACGCAGGTGAGCGTTCCCCCGGGCTGGATCACGCAGGATTTCCCGGCGACGTTCACCGACACGGATAACGCGGGCGGGACGGGAATTGAAAAAAGCTTTTACCAGGTGAGTGAATTCAACGGAACCGAATGGCGCGCGAACGAGACGAGAGGATTTTTCAGCGATGATTTCGACCAGGCGGCGATCCACCCGCAGTGGACGGGCGTGACGGGAATATGGAGCACGAATGCATCGGGACAATTGGAGCAAAGCGACGAAACGTCGTCCAACACCAATATTTACGCGCCGCTCACGCAGAATTTGTCGAACCGCTACCTCTATCACTGGCAGGGACAAATTACGGGCACGGGAAACAATCGTCGTGCGGGACTGCATTTTTTCTGTGATAACCCGTCGCTGACGAATCGCGGCAATTCGTATTTCGTCTGGTTCCGTGTCGATCAAAGTGTGCTGGAATTTTACAAAGTTGTGAATGACGTATTCACGCTCGAACAATCTTTCCCGATGACGGTGAACGCGGGACAATGGTATGACTGGAAAGTGACGTACGACCGCATTACCGGCGAGATCGCGGTTTACAAGGATGACGCGTTCGTGGGAAGCTGGACGGACGCTTCACCGTATGCGAACGGCGATTACGTTTCTTTCCGCAGCGGCAATTGCAACTGGAAGATCGATGATTTCCGCGTTTACCGCTCCCGCTATTCCAACGCGCAGACAACCGTGTTTGTCGGGAACTGCGCTTCCTGCGACATGCGTTACGAAAACACAAATCCAGCCGCGCCTGCCGGACGCATCCGTTCCATGACGAACGACAACGCGCACAATGTTTCCCCGGTGGTACAAGCTGACGTGAACGTTGACTGGACGGCGCCGCTCATGCCCGCAATAATCACCGACGGTACATCAGCCGACATTGACACGACGTTTAATCTCTTCCAGCTCGAAGCGAACTGGCCGGCCGCGGTGGACACGAATTCAGGCGTGCAGGAGTACCTTTTTGCGATCGGGACAACTTCCGGCGATTCCGATGTCGTGGCGTGGACGGCGAATGGACTTTCGCAGAATGTGACTGCGCCGGTGACGCTGACGGTGGGACAATGGTATTACTTCAACGTGCGCGCGGTGAACAACGCAGGACTGTTGTCGGGAAATGTTGCGAGCGACGGGCAGGTGGCGGAAACGTCGACCGGCAACGTGGAGACGGATGCATTCGCAACGGTTACTGCATTCCCGAATCCCTGCACGGACGTGGTGTACGTGTGCGTAAATTCACACGTCGCGGACGGGATGACGTTGACGATGCGGGACGCTGCAGGTCGCATGATCATGGAACAGCAAGTCAGCTTTGCACAACCGGGAACGGCGCTGCTGCCGCTGGATGTAACGGAAATTGCGGCGGGCGTTTATTTCCTGGAATTGAGCGCGGGCGGTCACTCTGCCACAACACGAATTATCCGGCAGTAACGATGAAACAACCCCGAATACTTTTTATTGCCGGGTCCATCTTGCTTGCCCCGCTGCTGCATGCGCAAGCCGCGTCACCCTGGGAAACCGTTGCGCCGGCCGACTCATACGTGTACACCGATCTGAAAACAGCGGTGAAGGACGCAGCGATCTGCTACCGGCTCGATCTTACCGGGCAGGATGTTTACAAAGACAAAAAGGCGCTTGCAAAAACCGCGTCGCTGACCAACGTGATGGCGTTCCGCATCGGGAATAATAATCTCAGCGCGCTGCCTTCACAATTTCTCTGGCTGCAGGGTGTGACCTATTTCCGCTCGTCGGGGAACCCGCTCACCACGTTGCCTGACTCGATCGGCATGTGGGGCCAGCTGCGTTTCCTGGAATTATACGACACGCGTTTCGATACCTTGCCGGAAGGGATTTACGGGTGCACACGCCTGCAATCGATCAGCATCGCGGGAAACAAGGATACGCTCTGCATCACGGGCGGTATTTCGGCTGCGGGAAAATCGCTCACGGAGCTGAAGATCTATACGACGGTGATCGATACGTTGCCGGAAAATTTTTCGGCGCTCTCGAAGCTGAACAAGCTCGTGCTGTACAAATGCAGCCTCGGCAGCATTCCCGCACCGGTGATGCGCCTGTACCAGCTGAATGAGTTGTGGCTCGACAGCAACGCGATCACCGCCGTGCCGCGCGAAATTTCCCTGATGAGCAACCTCACGTACCTGTCGCTGCGCGGGAATAAGATCACGCACGTGACCAGCAGCATTTGTTTCCTCAGGAACCTTGCGGTGCTTGACCTGCGCGGGAACCCGATCGACCCGTACGAGATCCAATGCCTGCAGGCGTTGCTGCCGACGTGCCGGGTGCTGTTTTAGACGTGAGACCTTAGACTTGAGACATGAGACAAAAAGCGATTTCTTGAAGTTTTATCTGAAAATGAAAATAAGACATGACCTCTCATGTCTCACGTCTCACATCTCATGTCTATTTTTGCACAATGACCACCGACGAACAGCCTGACCTTACGCCCGACGCCGACAATGAGCTTTTCGAGCACCATCGTTTTACGGTGGACCCGGGGCAGGAGATGTTGCGCATCGACAAGTATTTGCTGTACAAGCTCTCGGGAGTTTCGCGGACGAAAGTGCAGGTGGCGGCCGAAGCGGGAAACATCCTTGTGAACGACAAGCCGGTGAAGCCGAGCTACAAGGTGAAGCCGCACGACGTGATCTCGATCCTGCTGCCGCATCCGCCGAAAGTGTTCGAGCTGCTGCCGGAAAATATTCCGTTCGACATCGCCTACGAAGACGACGAGATCATCATCGTCAACAAGCGGCCGGGGCTCGTGGTGCACCCGGGCTACAGCAATTATACAGGCACGCTGGTGAACGGGCTGCTGTGGCATTTCCAGCAGTTGCCGGGAGCGACGGATGAAATGCGCCCGGGACTGGTGCATCGCCTCGACAAGGACACGTCGGGGATCATGGTGGTGGCGAAAACGGAATTTTCACTCGCTTTTCTTGCGAAGCAATTTTTCGATCGCACGAACGACCGGCGCTACATCGCGCTGGTGTGGGGCGATTTCGAGGAGAACGAAGGCACGATCACCGGCAACATCGGGCGGAGCCTGCGCGACCGGAAGATCCAGGAAGTTTTTCCCGACGGCTCATACGGCAAACATGCGGTGACGCACTGGCGCGTGCTGGAACGTTTCGGCTACGTGACACTGGTGGAATGCAAGCTGGAGACCGGCCGCACGCACCAGATCCGCGCGCACATGCGTTTCATCGGCCACCCGCTGTTCAACGATTCCACCTACGGCGGCGACAGGATCGTGAAAGGAACGTCGTTCACGAAATACAAACAATTCGTGGACAATTGCTTCGGGCTTTGCCCGCGCCAGGCCCTGCATGCGAAAATGCTCGGGTTCGTGCATCCGAAGACGAAAGCGTGGGTGCAATTCGATTCGGAGCTTCCGGCGGACATGCAGGCGCTGATCGAAAAATGGCGCGCGTATGTGCAGAACAGGCCGATGGAGTGATGTGGCGAAATGCCGATGGATACAAACATAGGGGTCGACCATTGGTCGACCCCTATCGCGTAATACGAAATCGGCATTTTGCAATCAACCGTTCAGGTTCACCCAACACTCCCCGTTAAAATCCAGCAACGACGGCAGCTTCAGGTCGGCGATGTCGAATCTTGTTTGACCGTACGCCAACCCGGCAGGAACGACTACACTTTTCATTTTAGCGGCTTTGGCGGCGATGAGGCCGTTGAAGGAATCTTCGAAAACGAGGCAACGCGATGGTTCGGTGTGTAAAGCTTCGGCGGTGGTGAGGAACACTGCGGGATGCGGTTTGCCGTAACGTTCGTGCTCGGCGGAGCGGATGACGTTAAAAGAGCCGCCGATGCCGAAATGCGATACGAGGTCCATGATCAGGCGCTGGGGCGAGGAAGAGGCGAGCGCGACGGGAATTTTTTGGTCGGTGAAAAAGCGGATCGTTTCTTCGGCACCCGGCATCAGCTTGCTTTTCGTTTTCACCAGGCGCGCCACCTCGTCGAGGATAAGGACTTCCACTTCCGCCAGCGAAGGATTTTCCCAGGGATGCAGGTTGTGCCAGTGGCGGATCACCTCGCCGATCTGGTTGCCCATCATGCGTTCGAATTCCTCTTCCGTGGGCGCAATGGACAATCCGCCGAAAACTTTTGCTTCCGCTTCCCGCCAGTACGGCTCGGAATCGATCAGCAATCCATCCATGTCGAAAATCACCGCTTCAATCATGCGGTAAAAATAGACATGAGATGTGAGACTTGAGACTTGAGACTTGAGACTTGAGACTTGAGACTTGAGACTTGAGAAAGGGACGGGGGACGAGAAAAGGACGCGGGGTGAAAGAAAATAGCGAAAACCATTAACAGATCAACTTCACCCGTCCCTCGCCCCTCGTCCTACCTACGTCCCTCCGAATGGAAAAAAGAAACCCGGTCGAGAAGTTTTCCCCCATGCTCGACCGGGTAATGTGTATGGAAACCGAGGGCTTCCAGATTCCGGGACGATGTGCTACAGGACCCAACTGCGCACCATCAGTAATGATGAAATACTAAATACTAAATCCCGTAATCATTACACACTACAAATGTATACGGAGCTTATATCCCGGAGAACAGGCCCAAAAAAGTCAAAGACATTCGTTTTTGGGTGATTTTCTTGCAATTGATTGTAAATCAACTGTCTAATTTCAAAAATCAAGACATTCGTTCAGAAGCCGTATTATGCCGTTTTTACGGTTTCGAAAACGTGATTTTTGTAGTCTTTACGCACGTTGTAGAGCGTGTCGCGCTCGATCGGGTGGCGGCCCGCATTTTTGACCAGGTTTACCAGTTGTTCAGTGGTGAGAGCGGGGTTTTGTTCCTCGCTGCCTGCCATGGAATAGATTTTCGTGGAATCGTCGATCGTGCCGTCGATATCATCCACGCCGAAATTGAGGGAAAGCTGGGCATTCATGCGGCCCAGCATCGGCCAGTACGCCTTCAGGTGCGCGATGTTGTCGAGGTAAATGCGGCTGACGGCATAGTTGCGCATATCCTCGATCACCGTTGTTTCCGGCACATGCGACATCTGGTTGTCGGCGTTGCGGAATTTAAGCGGGATGAATGTGTTGAAGCCTTTCGTACGGTCCTGCACGGCGCGAAGGCGTTCCATGTGATCGATACGGTGCTCGTACGATTCGATGTGCCCGTAAAGCATCGTGGCATTGGACGGAATGCCGAGCGTATGCGCGGTTTCATGGATCTCCAGCCATTCTTCCGACGTGCATTTGTCGGCGCAGATCTGCTCGCGGATATCCTTATCGAAAATTTCCGCGCCGCCCCCGGGAATGGAATCCAGTCCATTGTCCTTGAGCAGCTGCAGCCCTTCGGCGACGGTAACTTTCGCTTTTCGGAACATGTATTCCAGCTCCACCGCGGTAAACGCTTTCACATGAATGCCGGGCATGATCGCCTTTGTCTTCGCCAGGAGGCCTGCAAAAAAATCGAGGCCCAGCTTGGGATGCACGCCGCCCACGATGTGCACTTCGGTGACCGGCTTGTCCTTGTAGCCGCGCACGATGTCGAGCATCTGTTCCTCGCTCAGCTGCCAGGCGCCGTCTTTCTGTTTGAGCAACCGCGAATAGGAGCAGAATTTGCAATCGAACACGCAGATGTTCGTCGGCTCGATGTGAAAGTTACGGTTGAAGAAGGTGTAATCCCCGTGCCGCTGCTGGCGAATGTGATTGGCCACAGCGCCGAGAAAACCGGCTTCTCCTTCGCGATACAGCAACACGCCCTCATCGGGCGTAATGCGTTCGCCATGCACCGCCTTCTCCGCGATCCGGCGGAGATGCGCAGGGTAATCGGAAGAAACGAGCAGGCTTTCGATGGAAGACGGTTTCTGTACCGGGATCATGGTGCAAAGGTACTTAATTGTTCACCAGTGTTTTGAACCGGGAAGCATAAAAAAAGCGACCGTCACGGGATTCCCGGTGACGGTCGCTTCCCTGGAAAACAAATTTGCCTAGCGTTCGATCACAAGTTTTCGCGTCACACGCTCGCGTGCGGTGCTTACCTCGATGATGTAAACACCTTGCGCCTCGCCGGTGAGGTCGAGATACAGCTCGCCTTCGGTAAGCGCGTCATAGTGACGGCCATACACCACTTCGCCGAGAACATTGTAAACCGTTACGTCGAAATCGTCCATTGACGTCATGCCGAAGTAGAGTGTGAATGCGCCGTTCGAAGGGGAAGGATAAACGCTGAACATGTTTTTGAGCGTGATCTCGGAAACGCTGACCACGTTGCATTTGGTCGTCGTAAGATACCCGGAACGGAAGCCGTTGAGCGTCGCCCACATGCGGGTCTTCTGGCCGGTGGTGAACATGTACATGCCGTCGTCGTCGGTATAATCCATGTAGTTCATGAACATCACGCCATTGCCGGAAGTCTGGCAATTGTCGAGGTGCGGGAAGCTCGGGTTGCCGTAATTTTCCGGGCCCTGGTTGGGCGTGTCGCTGCAAAGGTCGGAACCGGAGCAGGAACCGCCGTCGTCGCCCCAGATGTGCCACAGGTTGAAATAATGGCCGATCTCGTGCGTGGCAGTGCGGCCTTTGTTGTACGGGGCCGACGCACCGGTTTTGCCGACATAGCGATAGTTCAGCACAACGCCGTCCTCGTCAGCCGTAGCGGAGTTCGGGAATGTCGCGTAGCCCAGGATGCCGCCGCTGATGTTGCACACCCAGATGTTGAGGTAGCTGTTGCGGTCCCATGCGTCGGCGCCGCCGGTCGAAGCGTGTTTGACGTTATCGTTCATCGAAAAGCTGGTGGTGGAGGTCTGTACGCGTTCGATGCCGTCGGTCCATTGGCCGGAAGGCGTTTGTTTCGCAAGGCAGAACTCGATCTCGCAGTCGGCGGCAAGGCTCTGCCAGGCGGCCGGGACCAGCGAGGCATCGGCATTGAGCTTGCGGAAATCCTCGTTCAGCACCTGGATCTGCTCGAGCAGGCGCGCGGTGGAAAGGTTTTGCGCGGTGGTGTTGTAAACGACGTGGAAAATAACAGGGATGGTGACGATCTGCGTGGTGCGGTAACCGTTGGGGTGCTGGCGTACGACCTCGTCGGTGTAGGCTTCCACCTGGTTCATCGCCTGCTTTCGCTCGGGGTGATCAGCGATGACCTGCTGAAGGTAATCAGCGGTTCCGCAGCGATTGGATTGTGCATAGGCGGTAGCCGAAAACAGCAGCAGGGCCGCCGGGAGTAAAAATTTTTTCATGAAAGGGTATTGGTTAGGTGTGCGTTACGAAGATACGAGCTATGCGCGGAAAATCCAACGCCCGTGCGGTAAAAGGAAAACCCCGTCTTTCGATTTTCCGGAAGACGGGGTTTCAGAAAAACCGTAAAAAATGTTAACGATTGATCACGATGCGCTGGACCGTACGTTCTTCGCCGGCATACACTTCAACGAAATAAACACCGTTGGGCTGTTCGCTGAGGTCGAGCGTGTAAAGTCCGCCATAAGTGTTGCTTTGTGCAAACTGTGTAACAACCTGGCCGAGGGAATTGGTCACCGTTACGCCGAGGTCTTTCTGCACGCCGAATGCGACGTTCAGGTTAAAGACACCCTGCGACGGGTTGGGGAACAGGTTCACGGAATTGCCGAGGCTGAGCTGGGGAACATCCGTGCTGTTCATGATGTTGATGTCGTCGAGGTACAGGTTGTCTTCGTAATCCGTGATGTTGCGGAACTTGATCATGAGCGCGTTCGACGACTGGTAGGGAAGCAGTGAAACCGTTTCCATTCTCCATTGCGCGGAGCTTGACGGCGCCCAGGCTGCAGATGCGCTGGAAAGCGGGGTGGCGGTCTGGAGGTTTGCGCCCCATTTTTTGTAAACCGTTGTCCATGTCGCGCCGCAATCGGTCGATACGAGCACTTCGAGCGTGTCGGAATACTGGTACGGAACCGTCCAATACGTGTACGCGACTTCGAACGTCATCACCGGGCTGGCGACTGTCGACAGGTTCAGCGCAGGCATCGTCATTTCATCGCGCTGGCCATTGCCGCCCTGGTAGCTCCAGTTGTCCATGCGCGCGCAGGCAACACCCGATCTCGAGCAGCTTGTCGTGCGGTCCCAGGTGAACAGTCCGTCGGGGTTGTTGAGCGTCCAGCCGGTGGGAACGAACGTCGTGCCTTCGAAGCCCTGGAAGTAGGGCAGGCTCTGGCCGGAGCTGAGACAGGTAAACGTGGAAACCGATTGGTCGTTCGCCGCATTGCCGTCGGTGGCGCTGTTCGGGTTGCTCGTGTAGCAGGTGAACGTGTGTGTCGCTGCCGTGGTCGTCATGGAAGGCAGCGTCACGCTGACCGTATTGCCCGTGGTCAATGATCCTGACCACGAGTAGGTCTGCACCGTTTGCAGGTCGATGCGATAATTGATCGTCACCGAGGTGAGCGTGTTGGCGCCCCAGTTCTTCAGCGTTACCACGGGCGAGAAGGTTGTCCCGCAAATGGTGCCGTTGGGCGTAACGACAGCATCGATGCCGGCGTCGTTCGGTCCCGAGGAAAGCGGCGTGCAGCCGTTGGAAGTCTGCAGCGCGTTGTACGGCGGGCTGTTGAGCACGGCCAGCATGCGCGACTTCTGGTTCAGCGTGAAGAGGTTCATGCAGATGTCGTCGGAATAATCCATGTAGTTCTGGTACATGTCACCATTCGGGCCGTTGCTGCAGGAAACCTGCGAGCCGCTCGGGCAGCCGTAGTGCTCGTCGGCCTGGTTCGGCGTATCGGCGCAAAGATCGGAGCCGGAGCAGGAAGAGCCGTCGTCGCCCCAGATGTGATACAGGTCGAAGCAGTGGCCGATCTCGTGCGTCGAAGTGCGGCCGCGGTTATAGGAGGTCAGGAGGTTGAAGCCGCTGCCGTAGCTGGTGTAATTGCTGCCGAAGCAGGTGTAACCCATTACGAGGCCGAACGTGTTGGAAACGCTTCCGGTCGGGAATTCGCCGTAGCCGAGCAGTCCGCTGCCGAGGTTGCACACCCAGAGGTTCAGGTAGCGCGTGGGGTCCCATGCGTCGAGGCCGTTGGTGGCGTAAAACTTGACGTTGTCGTTCGTGTTGAAAGAAACGTTGGTCGAGATCTGGCGGCGCTCGATGCCGTTGGTGGCCAGTCCGTTCGGATCCTGCTGCGCAAGACAGTATTGGATGTCGGTATTGGCAGCGATGGAGGTCCAGTAGGACGGCGTGTTGGAGGCGTCCGGGTTGGTACGGCCGAAATCTTCGTTCAGCACCTGGATCTGTGAAAAGATCTGGTTGTCGGAAATGTTTTGGGCGGCGGAATACCAGACCACGTGAACGACAACCGGGATGACGATGGTTCCGCCCTGCGAGGATGGGCCTTGTCCCTGTCTCGCATTTGTAATATACGACTGGAGGGCCTGTTCGTACAATTCGCGTTCAGCAGCCCGGTCAGGGTTCTTCTGCTGGAGCATTTGCTCATGCTCGTTTGTGGCGCAGCGCTGGACGGGAACCTGGGTACCCGAATGGTCCTTATTCTTTACCGCCTGTCCGTAAGCTGCAGAAAAGAGCATACAAAAGGCCAGTGCAGAAAATAAATTCTTTTTCATGGAGGATTGATTGGTGTGTTAAACTGGTTTAGGTAGGTCGAAGGCAACGTGAAGATGTAGAATAATTTTTTAAAAAACAAGGAATTTAAGGCCTGCAAATTATACAACTACCTGATTACCATTGGTTAGCGCATTGAGCGAAGGTTTTTGCAATTTTGGGAGATGAAGAAGCGCATCCTGCTGGTCGAGGACGAAGAAAACCTGCTCAAAACCATCCGGCTCAATCTCGAGCTGGAAGACTTCAGCGTGACGAGCGCCATCGATGGTGTCAGCGCCGTGGAAATTTTCGAGACCGGCGAGTTCGACCTGGTCATCCTCGACGTGATGCTGCCCATGCTCAACGGTTTCGACGTATGCGCAGCCATCCGGAAAAAAGACCGTGACGTGCCCGTGCTCTTTCTCACGGCGAAAGCGACCGGCGAAGACAAGGTGATGGGCCTGCGCATCGGCGCCGACGATTACATTACCAAGCCGTTCAACCTGGAAGAGTTCCTGCTGCGTGTGCACAACCTGGTCCGCCGCTCCCGCCGCCCCGCGACGCCGGCCTCGGACGTGCTGACTTTCGGCAGCAATAAAGTCAATTTCTCCACCTTCGAAGCGTCCGGCGCAGGCGGCAACGTCACCCTCTCCAAACGAGAGATCGAGCTGCTGCGCCTCCTGGCGGAACGCAAAGGCGAAGTGGTTTCCCGCGACGAAATTCTCGAAAAGCTCTGGAAAGACGACGCACTTCCCACCGCCCGCGCCATCGACAACTACATCCTCAACTTCCGGAAATATTTCGAATCAAATCCCCGCGAACCGAAACACTTCTTCTCCATACGCGGAGTGGGTTATAAATTCGTGGAATAGTCGGAGCCCGGATAAATTCAAAGATTCAAACGCTCGTCTTGCCTGCGGCAAGCCTTGCTATTCAAAATTCAAGGCTTAATTCAAACTTAATCTTTGAATTCATTGTTGTCCAAGATAAAATTGAATAATGGTGCAAAAAATGGTTGATTTTACAGCGTTACAGGACGCTCTTTCGGTCAACACGGTGACTTCGTCTTAGTAAAAGTTTCCCGGACAAGAATGATTTTCAATTTTGAATTTTGAATAGCGATCTCGTCTCGTCATTTTTTATGACGAGACGAGAAGCGGTCGAATCTTTGAATTTATGGTCGTGGAGGAAGTTCTGTCTCACGCACATCTCCAACCTGTACGGAATCTTTCTTCAGCGTATCGTGCTTGTCTTTATTACCTTTTTGCTCATCGCCGTATTCCGCGATCAGCCAGGCGACCAGGAGGACGAGGAGCACGACGAGGAACACTTTGCGGTAACGGTACAGGGGCGTGCGATACAGCGGGTTCGTCATGCGCTGGTAATTGTGCATGATCTTGCCGAAGTCCTTGTGCCGCGCGATCTGGTCTTCGCGCGGGTCTTTGGGATCGATATTGAATTTATAGTTGCTCATGGTTATCTCCCCGCCGCCCGGGTGAGGAGCTGTTTCAGTTTATCCAGTATCCTGTATGTACGAACTTTTGCGTTGTTTTCGGTAATGCCGAGAATTTCTCCCACTTCCGCGAACGGCCTCTTTTCAAAAAAGCGCAATTCGATCACCTGCATGTCATCCGCCGGTAAAATTCCTAAAACTTTCAGCAGCAGTTTCTGGTTCTCTTCGGAATCCGTTTCCCCGCTCTCGGCGATCATCGCGCCCAGGTCCGACTTGTCAAGGCTTACGACACGCTCCCGTTTCGTTTTGCGGAAAAACATATTCACCTCGTTCACCGCGATGCGAAACAGCCAGGCAGAAAAGGGAACGCCTTTGTAGGTGTATTTCGGCAATGCGACCATCGCTTTCAGGAACGTATTGGCCACGATGTCGGATGTGTGCTCTTCATTCCCCGTCCGGCGAAACACGAATACGAACACCTGCCGGTAATACTTCTCATACAGCACGCCAAAACGCGCCGGATCGGATTTGGCCGCTTCTACCTGCGCCAGTTCCGCCCGGAGGTCCGTTTCGGTTTTGTGATATTCGTTCACCCTGGGATATTCGTTTGCTTCCTAATGCCGGAAACGGCGGAAAGATACAGAATAGGACTTAGGACTTAGGTGGTAGAGCTTATGAAGCCGTTTGCTTGTTCGCTTATGCCTAATACCTAATACCTAATACCTAATACCTAATACCTAAGTCCTAATACCTGATATGATTTCATACTGGCCACTTGTGCATAATTGATTGTTTCGCGCAGGCAACCGGGTGTATCTTTTCAACGTCTACGCATTATAACAGCAAATACCCTTTACGATGAAACGCATTCTCCTTTTATTTTCCATCTGCTGCGCTTGCCCGGCATTTGCCGTTCCCGGCATCCGTGAAGCGCTGAAAGATCCCGCAGGCATTACCGTGCTCCGGCTTTCCGGGGAAATGAACGAGGCGGCGCTGCTCACAAAAAACGGCGCGCGTTTTACAGCGCTGACCCATGTCGTGATCTCCGGTATTTCCGATTCGCTCATCGCGGAGCAGGATATTGCTGCTGTTGCTGCCTGCCCGTCGGTGACGAAGCTGACGCTGGAAAATTGCGGCGTGCATTTTCTTTCCGGTGCGGTGCGCATGCTTGTTTCGGTGAACGAGGTGGAGATCGTGAAATGTGCCGCGCTCGATGCGGAACAAATGTGCGCCACGCTTGCGGGAATGCCGCGGCTGAAATCGCTGGGGTATGAAACCAATAACCTTGACAGGCTTCCGAAGTCGTTCTCCGGCCTCCGTTTCCTGGAGCGCATTACGTTCCGCAACAACGACCTTTCTCTTGCCGACGGCTACGCGCTGAACACGTCGCGCCCGGAAGCGCTGTTTGCCGTTGCCTCCACGCAGCTGGGTTTCGGCGCGTCTTCGCTCACGGTTTCTTATGGATGCTACGACCGCGCCACCGCACAGGCGCACGCCACCATCATGCGCGACATGCTGCAGGGAATGGTCGGCACAAGCGGCGAAATGCCCGCCCCGCAAAAAGCGACCGTATTCAACCGCAAACACCCGCTCGTGCAGCAGCCGATCCCCGGCCTCGAAGTGCGCAAGAACGTGTACACGACCAGCGCAAAAACCGGCGGGCTGATCGAATATCCTTCCGGCACGAAAATTTTCATTCCCGCCAACGCATTCGTCGATGCGAACGGCAACAAGATCACCGGCGACGTGACGATCGACTACCGCGAGTTCCGCGATCCTGTCGACATCATCATCAGCGGCATTCCCATGAAATACGACAGCGCGGGACAGTCCGGCGATTTTGAATCAGCGGGCATGTTCGAACTGAATGCGTCGGTGAACGGGCAGGAAGTTTTTCTCGCACCGGGAAAAAAGGTCGACATGGAATTCGCGGTCGTGGATACGGCACCGACGTATAATTTTTATGTGCTCGATGAAAAGGAAGGGTGGAAATATCTTGAGCAAACCGGCAGCGTGGAAGAAAAAGCGGTACAGCCCGGCAGCGCCCGCACGACCCAGCGCGTGGCTTCCGCAGCGGCGGACATATTTGTCGACCGGCTGAGCCGTGCGTGGCGATATGCGCCGGGTATGGGCGACACAACATCGTTTGATCGCCGCTATGCCGATACGAACTACGTGTACACGGCAAAGAACTTTTCTTTCGGCAAGAGGAAATCGAAAAAAGAAAAATTCAGGGATGCAACGCGCTGGAAAATGCGCCGCGTCAGCTCCGAAAAAGGAACGACCTGCTTCAAGCTGACAACTCACATATTTGACAATGTGCGTTACAGCAACAATCCCGAAATGATGTACTACCGCAACGTTACGTGGATGTTTAACGAGGCGGTGGATAAAAAGACGTTGCGCGAAATGCGCACCACCCGCAGCGGCATTTGCGACATGCGCCTCACCTACGAAGGCGGCACAACGTACACCCTGGAATTCAAGCTGCCTTCCGGGTACCGCAGCTATTCGGTAACGCCCGTGAAAATGTACGGCAGAAAGCCGGTTGCGCTGGACGAAAAAACCTGTATGCAGCGGAACAACGGTTACGAGCGCACGCTGAGCCGCCGTGAACGATCACTGGGCAACAGCATCAGGCACCGTGTCGTGCGCCAGCAGCGCTGGATCAATCGCATCTCGAAAGATTCCGTGAACACCTGGAAAGCCCTTCAGCCGAAAATGACGGATGCGGAAAAGAAAATGAGCTTTCGCGAATGGGCGACGTATGCGCCGAGGAACACGACAAGGTACATCCAGGTGGCGCAGGCTGCGCCGGCGAACAACCAAAACGGGGCCGTTTACCAGGCGCTGTCCCTGATGAATTTCGGCATCTACAACTGCGACCAGATCCGCCGCATCGACAACCCGCAGAATGTTTTTGCGCTGGCGTACACGCCCGACGGGAAAGAACTGGATGCATCACAAATGTTCATCGTGAACACCCGGCGGAACCAGGCGTTTTCCTATGGCAACTGGATCGGCAAGCCAATCAACATCATCTTTGGCTCGAACGACCAGAACAAGCTGCTCGTCATCGGCAAAGACGGTTCCCTTGCATTCGCGGACGTTCCGGCATTCAACGCGCAACAGCAAATGCCCGACGGGAACACGCGTTTCATCACCACGCCGATATCGGATAAGCCGGTGAGCGCGGAGCAGCTCCGTGAACTGATGTTCCCGGCGGCAAAAGAATAAAAAATAAATCGGGCGGCTATTACGGTTGTCCGGTTGCCGGTTCAGCTGGCAGTCAGTGTGTGTACTGCCAATTGTCCGGCAACCGGCAACTGAAACCGGGATATTTTCCTTACCTGAATTCGATCCTGACCGTAGTATCCTGCTGCTGTGGCTGCGGCGCTTCCTGCTGCGGGAACGTTTTCAGGATCTCGTCGTTGATGCGCTCGAAGCGGAGCCTTTCGATCTTCGGCGTCCCTTTTTCGATCCCTTCCAGGCGAACGCTCATCGTATTTTTCGTTTCGAGCGTGTAAGCAATGCGCTGTGGAAAATCGTGGTCTTTGTTTTCGAAAACGGCGTTCGTCGCGTCGCCTTTGACCATGCGGAACAGCACGGGCCCCGGGTTTCCCGGGACAGTGGCGACATAATAAGGCACGCCTTCCACGAGATTGATCTTGAGCGTTTCTTTAAAAATCGTGTCTCCCTCGGGCGTGAGCATGCAGCCCATGCCGGAATAAGTCGTCGCGTTTTCTTTGGTCCAGCGTTCGTGAAAAATGGCGGAATTGTCGTCCACGCCTTCCCATTGCCCGAGGATCCAGCTGATGTCTTCGATCGTGCCGGGTTTATCACAGGCGGCGAAAAAAAGTAAGAGCAGCGAGAAGGCAGAGATGCAGCAACGTTTCATGTGAACGAAAGTATGGAAAACCACGGAGACACGGGGACACGGAGCGTTATTCCTCCGTGTCTCCGTGTCTCCGTGGTAATTTTTATTTCGCAGCGGTGAATTTCGCCAGCACGTCTTTCGCGGCGTCTTTGTGGATCGTGAACGTCATCATCTTCAGCTTCACGTAATCCTCGTGGTAATAATAATAGCCGGGGTTCTGCGGGTTGTTGCGGCTGCCGCTGCCCGAATCCTTGATGAGGAACCACATGCCGTTGGGCTTTTCGCACCAGCCTACAAGGTGAATGCCGTGATCGTCGGTCGTGGTGCCGTTGCTGAAGCGGAACTGGCGCGCATTCTCGTCGATGTATTCGTGCGGAACATCATACGACGGGACCATCGCCACGCCGAGCTGGGGATTCATGCCGCCCTCTGAAACGTCGCCGCCGATGGCCACGCTGTAATTGTTTTTAATGCCGTTCTTGATCAGCTCCATCCAGGTGTCGAGCGGAACGTTGTAATAATCGGCGGAGTTCCACCAGTTGTCCGGAACGTCGTATTCCGCTTTCGTCCAGTAAGGCGATTGCATGAGCGACATGAATTCGATGTAATCGTCGGGGTTCAGCTTGCACACGTTCGTGAGGTACTGCTGCGGCGTCATCGTCTTCTTCACGTTCCCGGTCGTTACGGTCGCATTCATCGGCGGCTCGCCCATGTGGAAAGCGAGAATGGATTTGAACGTCGACACCACTTCCGCTTCATTCCATGCGCCGCTGGCTTTCACGTTTTGCAAATACTTGTTCAGCTCGTCGAAAAGCGTGACGTGGTCGTAGAACGGCTGGTTCGGCTTCAGGCCGGTGTAATTGTCGTACGGAACGACGCCGTACATTTTCATCATGCGCGTTACTGCGTTGGATTCCGATCCTTCCCCGAAAGCCGAGGTGCCGCGGGTACGAACAAACTCTTTCGCTTTCTCCACGTACTCCCAGTAAACAATGTAGGACTGTGAAAGATGGACTTCCTGTTTCGTGATGCGGTTGATTTCGGTTTCATAATAGGAAAGTGTTGAAAAGCACCAGCAGGTGTTGGTCGTGCCCTGCGAGATCGGCGCGGTGGTGAATACGGTTTTGAATTCGCTCATCGATTTCGGAACGTCGACGTTCGTGTAATCCATCACGAAACGTTTCTCCGCCTCTTTCGGTTTCGCGTTGAAATCGCCGAGCTTTTGTTTGATCTGCCCCATGGAAGGGTTCGAATACGGCTGCAGCCCGCCCTTGTCGCGCTGTGCCTGCGCGCCGGCCACGTCTGCTGCGGCGATCGCGATCGCCAGGGTGATGATCTTTTTCATGAAATCGTTTTTTTATCCGGGATAGTAGTCGACGAAAATAAAAGAATCACCCGCTCGTGCGGCATCCTTTCGCTGAACGGCCCGATAAGCCGTACCTGCGGGCGATTTTAAGGGACAAAGGCGGAAATGCTGTCCGCCCTGCTGTAGGCGCGGTTACCGGTTACCCCGGAATAGCTGTTCAGCACGGAGTTCTCGAACAGCGTGATCTCCCAGCGGATGCGGTCGATGTTCATGAAAACAGTATGCGGAGGCTGGTCGAAATTCATCGTCTCCCAGCGCGCCAGTTTCCGAAGCAGCGACGGCATGTTCTTTGGCTCTTCGAGCATCGTGAACATACTGAGGCCCGTCGTGTCGGCTTCCGGGGGTAATTCATGGATTGCCTGGCGGCGATAGCTGATGATCTGCCGCTTCAGCTTTTCAGCCCTGCCGCTGCGAATGAAAAAACGATTGGAAATGCGCTTGTCGAGCAGCTTGTTCGCTTTTGTGCTTTCGACGGTGTCTGCAAAACGCCTGCGGAGATCGGCAAGCTCGTCATAAAGCTCATCCGAAAGTTGCTGAAAATGTTCCAGCCTTTTTTTCGTGTCCGCCATTGCCGTATCGTCACCCAGCTGCGCGTACAGCTTGTTGTACCTCGCCGTATCCTGCTGCACGGACATGACCGAATCCAGCACGTGGAGCGCCTGGCTGCCGCCCTTCGCCATTTTTTCGCCGATGTCCTGGCCGAGTTTTGAAATGCGGACGATGAGCAAGGTGAGCAGGCCGGCAGCTACAACGATGACTACGCCCCAGATGATCCACCGCTGCGGAGAACGCTGCGGCGGTTGCGGCGGTTGCATCCAGGGAGGCTGCTGTGAAGGATGTTGCATCTGGATTCCCGGTTAATAATCGTCCGGATCGCTGACGGTCTGCGGAAATTTATTCTGCGCCGTCGATTCGAACGTTCTCACCTGCATCTCGAGGTCATGCAGGTATGCGTTTACCGAAGTCGGCGAGTACGAAAATTCATCAACGTCCCATGCGATGACATAATCCGATGAGGGCGTATCGTCGAGGGGCATCGCCTCTCGCAGTGAGTTTGAATTGAATGTGGTGATCTCGCCGATGCGCATGATGATGTTTTCACGGTATTCGAAAAGCTGCGATCTGAGCTCGCCGGCGCGGCCGCTGTGAACGAAATAGCTTTCGGATGTCTCGTAATTATCGGTGGCGTAATACAGCGTGTCGGCGAAACCCGATTTCAACTCCCGGATCATGCTGCACATGTCGTCGCTCTGCGTGCGCAGGTAGCCGAGCGCCCTGATCACTTCATTACGGTTGCTTGTCGTGTCGGGCGTGTTGAGCTCGATCAGCTCGTACTGGATATCGTTCGATGCTTCCTGCGCGCTGATGTCGTAATCGCCGGAGCCTGTATCGATGTCGGCCATCGGCATTTCCTCTTCCATCCCGCGCATCATTTCCTCCATATCCTCCGCCATCCGTTTTGCCTTCTGCCGTGCGGTCCATCCGAGCGTAAGAATGACACCGATGAAAACCAGGATCGAAAAAATCTGGGCGGCGATGATGAGGCCTCTGAACCGTTTTTCGGCTGATGGTCGCGCGGGAGGGTTCTGGGGAAAAGCAGGATTCATTTTTCAGGATACGGTTTTGCGAGACTGTCAGTGCAGCTTTGCCCGAACATCTGGTCGTTGTACAGGTTTTGTTCCGGAAGATAGTAATTTTTCATGCCGTTTACCCGCGCCGAATCGAGCGTCCGGCACTCCACGTAGAAGCGGAAATTCACCGGCGGTTTTTTCCCTGCCTGGAGATAATGGGTGAGAATTTCATTGTACCACCACCCGGAGATCACCAGCGTTGCAGGGTCCATTTTTTCGGCCGTTTCGATCACCCGCGAGCAATATTCCATTTTATTCCGCCGCTTCGACCGCTCCGAAAAGACCGGTCCGCTCAACGGGTCGATGAAAATTTCCTGTCCTGCCGCATGGAATGTCACCGCCAGCTTCGACGAGGACGCGCCGCGCAACGGATCGGTGAGGTTGATGCTGAAGAGGAACGGTGAAAGCACGAACGCATACGCCATGTACCGGAACGATCTTTCGCGCAGCAGCAAGCCGAAAAACAAAATGACGAACGGCACGATGGGAAGCATGTAGCCCGATTTCTGCGGCAGGCGCAGGTACGAGAGCGTGAACACCGCGATCACCGCCAGGCACACGGTGAGCAAACGTTCGGTCGTAAAATGCGTCACCGCCTGCAATTCTTTTTTCTGCCAGTTGCGCAAGGCCGGTACGAGGAACCAGAGCATCGCCAGCATGCCGATGAGCCCGAACACGCCGAGCGTGGCTTTGTAGGCGATCTTTGCGAACGGCGGGTACGGGAACTGGTCGCTATAATCGAAGAAGCCCGGGCCGTAATGCAAATACGCAGGGATGAACCACGCGCCGCCGACGATCGCAGCAGGAATTCCCACGCGCAGAATTTTTTTGATCGACAGGCTGGTGTCGAGCGAGCTCCACAGCATCAGCGCCCAGGGCAACATGAATGCGGCCGACGTGATCCTGCAGCCGGTGGCCATGCCGAGGAGAATGCCGCTGAGTACGAATTTCCCGTGGAGGAGATAATAGAACGACGCCATCACGAACGCCATCGACCACGCGAAGTCGATCGTGTACGTGCCGGAAATGTAAAATGCGGGCGTGAAGCAAAGCATGACCGCTGCCGCGAATGCGCCGGAGAACTGCATCTTCCGCAAGGCCATGTAAAAATAGCCGACTGCAAAAAGGCTCGCGATAAGGCTGAAAGAATTATACACCCACGCCGGCGCATTGTAGACCAGCCGGTAAACATATTCCTGCAGCGGGTGGCCCGGCACGCGGGAAGCGACGTAATGCCCGGTCTGCTTCATCTCGAACGCATTCACCACGAGTCCCCAGGAATCTTCCTCCACGCCGTAGCCGTCGAAGATGAAAAAGATCCGCGTAATGAACGTGATGATCAGTAAGAGAAAAAGTTGTGATCTGCCGGGGAAGTCTCGCATATCAAATTATTGATTATTGAATATTGAAAATGAAGATCGGAAGTTTAGTCAATTTTCAATCTTCAATATTCAATCGTGTACAAGTGAACGTTGTCTCAGCACCTCGAACAATACAATTCCAGTCGCCACCGAAACATTCAGCGAACCGATCGTTCCGCGCATCGGGATTAACACGCGCACATCCGAACGTTTCAGGTATTCACCGGAAATGCCGTCTTCTTCAGAGCCCATGATCATCGCCAGCGGGCCGGTAAGATCCGTACTGTGATGCGGCGTGCTGCCTTTTTCCGTGCACGAGGCGATACGCAGCCCCGATTCTTTGAGGTAATCGAGCGTGGCTTTGAGGTTGTCCTCGCGGCAGACGGGAATTTTGTGCAGCGCGCCGGCGGACGTTTTCACCGCGTCGGCATTCACCTGCGCGGAGCCGCGGGCGGGGATGATGATGGCGTCGACACCCGCGCATTCGGCCGTACGCGCGATGGCGCCGAAGTTGCGCACGTCCGTCACGCGGTCGAGGATGAGCAGCAAAGGCGTGCGCCCCGATTCGAAAATCCCGGGAAGCAGGTCTTCGATGCGCGCAAACGAGACCGGTGTGAGAAACGCCACGACACCCTGGTGGTTTTTCCCGGCGGCGATGCGGTTGAGCTTCGCGCCCGGTACCATCGTGTAGTGAATGCCTTTTTCTTTCGTCAGCTTCCGGAGTTCCGCGGAAAGATCGCTGCGCAAACCTTCCTGGAGAAATAAACGGTCGATCTCTTTGCCCGCGCGGATCGCTTCGGTGACGGCGTGGATGCCGTAGATCATGGAGGACGTGTCCTCGTTGTGGTGCTCGTGTCTCACTAGCGCAGCGTGTATACGTGTCCCGTTCTCCACGAATTGACCGCGCGGAGCCAGGGTTCTTTGTGTTCCTCGTTCCGTTCCAGGATAAATTCCTGGTCGGTGAACGGGCTTTCTTTACGGTTAAAAACGAACGCGTGGCTGCCCGGGCCGGTTTCCCCGCCGTAGATCCACGTCTCCGCATGAATGTTCCTGTACACGTTCTGCGGCGGGCCGAACACGAGGTAGATCATCCCGCGGTCGGTCTTCCAGCCTTCTTTGTAGGTGCCGAACAATTCGTTGGCGGCTTCCACGCGGTTGTAATAGTTGCGGATCACTTCCCGCGCGCGTTCTTCGCTGCCCGTGTTGTCGAGCCAGAATTTATCGACGGCCTTCTTCGTATTTGCAGCCGTATCCATCGCCACGTATTCTTCCCGGACGGTCAGGTAGCGCAACGGGTAAAGCAACTGGCGCACGACTTCCACTTCCGGGAAGCCTTCGTGGAAGCGGGAAACCGTGATGCCGTCGCCGTTAGTGGAGTCGGTGTTGAACGTGTACCAGCCTTCGCGCGGAAGCGTGAGCACGGTGTTCGGCGAAAGATCGATCCACCACATGCTGTCGGGACGGAGCGCGGGCGCGCGGCGTTCAGGCGCGTAGGGCGGGGGAGCGAGGTCGCTGCGGCTTTTGTAATAACGGACGAGCAGCTTCGAGAAGTTCGTGTTGTAATAACGGACGCTGAACAGCTCGGCGGAATCGACGTACGTGCGGAAGAGCGGCACCTGGCTTTCGGCGTGCGTCAGCAGGAAATTGTTCCGTGAATCTTTCCCGCGGTGATCGAGGTACAGCAGTTCATAGCTCACCGTCATCTTGTTGATGTCGCGGAAGCTCACCTCGAGGTAGTACTTTCCGTTGCCGGTCACATCCATGTCGACGCTTCCCCTGAATTGTTTCGGTTCACCGGGAACGCCGACGTCTTTCAGCACCACGTGCCCGCTGTCGACGATCACTTTCGAATAACCTACAGGGTGCACGGCGTAGGAGAGAATGACACGCGCCGTAAAATTGACGTCGCCCGTGTTGCTTTTGGCGTACAGGAGGTCGGCTGCGTTGACGGAGAAGTAGAGGCGCGTGAGACTGTCGGTGACGTTGTACAGCACATACGCCGGGCGCACCACTTTATCGATCGTGTTGGCTGCGTAATGCGGGGCGAAATTTTTGCCGGCGATGGACGGGCCGGTGGTGTGGCAGGCGAGTATTCCGACGGCGATCAATGCGGAAAATGCGAGGCAGGGGATCGTGCGCAGGAATCTCATTGACCGGGTTCTTCTTCGGGTTCTTCGTTTCCGGACCGCTCCAGCAATTTCGCGTCGATCGATTTGTTGACCTTCAGCCCGAGATTTTTCAGGTTCTCGATGCGCTTCACCACGTTGCCGGGACCTTCGGAGAACCGGCCCATGGCCATCGTATAATATTTTTTGCTGTCATCGAGCTTGCGTCCCATCTCGATCATCGCGTCCGTAAAGCCGACGAACTTCTCGTACATCGCCGCCGCTTCTTCCGCGATCTTCAGCACGTTCTTGTTCTGCTTTTCCTGCCGCCACATGTTCGACGTCATGCGCAGGATCGCCAGCAGCATCGAAGGCGCAACCAGCACGATGTTTTTCCCAAGCGCGTCGGTGTACAGTTCCTGCTCGCCCTGCAGGGCCATGGATGCAGCGGGTTCGATGGGAATAAAAAGAAGGACGAAGTCGGGACTATTCAGTTGGTAGATCTGGTGGTAATTTTTTTCGCTGAGGTCCTTGATGTGTTTCTTGATGGAGGAAATATGGTCTTTCAGCGCGAGCGCCCGGTCATCTTCCGTTTCCGCCGCGATAAAACGTTCGTAAGCCACCAGCGAAACTTTCGAATCGATGATGAGGTGCTTGTTTTCGGGAAGATTGACGATAATGTCCGGCTGCAGCTTCCTGCCGTCTTCAGAAGTGAAGCTCGCCTGCACCGAAAATTCCCGGTCGCGCACCAGCCCCGATTTTTCGAGAATGGTTTCGAGAATGAATTCGCCCCAGCTGCCTTGCGTCTTCGTCTCGCCTTTCAGCGCGCGGGTGAGGTTCTGCGCATCCCTGCTCATCTGCTGGTTGAGCTGGTGCAGCTGGCTGAGCTGCTCTTTCAGCGAAGCGCGTTCTTTCGTTTCGTCGAGGTAAACGTCGTTCACCTTTTTCTCGAAGTCTTTGATCTTTTCACCCAGCGGCTTCAGCAGGTCGTCGAGCTGCGTGCGGTTCTGCTCCGTGAATTTTTTCGATTTTTCTTCGAAGATGCGGTTGGCGAGGTTTTCGAATTCTTTGGTGAAACGCTGCTGCAACTGTTCCAGTTCTTCTTTCTGTTCTTTTAAACGTTTTTCGAGCGCTTCCATCTCCGCTTCTTTCCGCGCGAGGTGATCGGTGAGCACGCCCACTTTTCCCCGCTCGAGATCGAGGTACTCTTCCAGCTCGTGGCGCAACACTTTCAATTGCTCATCCGCACGCGAACGTTCGGCGTCTTTTTCAGTATGAAGCCGCTTTTTTTCGTCCGCCAGCGCATTCACCTGCGCCATCAGCGCCGCATTGTCCCGGTCGAGCCCGGCCACGCGCGGATCGGCGCCGCCCGGTGCAGCCATTTTCCCTTTCAGGAAAAGCCACGTGATGAGCGCGCCAAGGAGAATGCCGGCAGTTAAAAAGAGGAATTCCATGCGAATGGTAAAGTTACGCAGAAGTACGGAGAAATGAAGGAAAACCACGGAGGCACGGGGACACGGAGAATTGCAGAATAAATTTATTTCGTAGGTGCGAAAAATTTTGCGCACCTGCGAAATATTTGAACCTCCGTGCCCCTGTGTCTCCGTGGTAAATTTTCAGAACAACCCTACGAACCCCACATGGATCTTTCCACCGCGCAGGTTCACCGGGTTGCCTTCCTGGCTGCCCAACGCGTAGGTCATCGCGAAAATGCCGGCTTTCGTTTCGAACGTAACGCCCGTGCCGAAGCCGTACGGCGTGTCGGTGGCGAAGGTGCCCTGGCTGTTGTTCTCGTACCAGCACTGGTCGAAGAAAACGAAGAAGGCGGAATTTTCTTCCAGCAGGAAACGGTATTCCACCGTTCCGATCACGTAGCTCGACGCGAAAATGGATTCCTCGTCGAAGCCGCGCAGCGTTTTTAATCCCCCGATGCGGAACAGCTCGTTGCGGAAGAGGAGGAAGCTGTTGTAGATGAACGCCGACTGCACGCCTGTGCGGATGGCGCTGCGTTTGCCGAAGGGCCAGAATTTGTCCGCCACGAGATCGCCGCCATATTGCACGGAACGCAGCGGGATGTTTTCGTAAATGACCGGGTTGAGCTTTGCGTTCTCTTTGATCACGCGGTTGCCGATGTCGCTGCTGACGGTGAAAGAATAGCCGCGCCGCGGGTTGAAACGGTAATCGAGCTGCTCGTCGTGGAAACCGAGCCCGTACGAGGTCGTGCTGATGTCGGCGAATGGCGGGAGCACGGTAAGCGTTTGCAACCCCGAGGTGGAAAGCAGCGTGGAGCTTCTCCGCTTTACAAATGCGCTCATGCTGGTGTTGGCGCTGAACAAATACTGCAGCCCGAGCGCCTGGTTGACGTCGATGAAGGTCGTGTCGCGGCGATAGAGCTTGATGTTGTAATCGATGCCGACGGGCGTGCGCAGCAGGTACGGGTAATTGAAATGCGCTTTCAGGTCCTGCGTTTGTTCCTGCAGCCTTCTCCAGTTCAGCTCGATCAGCTCGCCGTGACCGAAGCTGTTCTGGAGCTTCAGCCGCGCGTCACCTGTGAATAGAATTTTTCCCGTGCGGCTGTCCGGCAAAAAACCGACGATGCCGTCGAACTGTCCCGCGCGTTTTTTATCGAGGAAGATCGTCAGCTTCGTGTAATCTTCGGTGAAGAGCAACGTGTACGCCTGCGTTTCGCGCGCGAAGGGCAATTCCCTCAATCGTTTGCTCACCGCCCGCAGCTTGCTCTCGTCATACGGATCGCCGGGGGAGATGCCGATGTAGTTGTAGAGATACGGCTTCGACAGTTTCAGGTTTCCTTTCAGCACGATGCTGTCGATCTTCGTGTACCGGTTTTTGTCGAGATGCAATTTCGCGCTCAGCGTTTGATCGTTTTCAAAAACCACGCTGTCGAGACGCACGGACGCGAACGGGTAGCCGTGATTTTCGCACCAGGTGAGAATGTCTTCCTGCAAGCGCGCAGCTTCATTGAACCGCAGCGGCCGGTTGCGCCAGATCTTTTCACGGAAACCAATGTCGGAAAGGATGTCGTCATCCACGTTCCCTTTTCTCACCTTCGCCCACTTGTGCTTCAGCCCGGGACTGAGATAAGCCGTCAGCGAAAGCGAATCCTGGCGGATGCTGTCATAGCGCGCTGCGAGGTATGCATCGTTCCAGAGCGAGAAGAGCACGTTGTGCAGCTCTTTCTCACGGTCGGTGATGTTGGGGAAATTGGTGGTGTATTTTAAATGTTTGAGAACACCTTCGTTTCCTGTTTCTTCGATCTTCAGCGTGTACGCTTTCTGCCCGTAAATAATACCAGGAAAAAAAAGCAGCAGGAAAAAAAATCGAAACATTCAGAGTTAATGGGTTTCACGTTTCAAGTTTCGGGTTGAAGAACTCGAAACCCGGAACTTAAAACCCGGAACTATTTATACACCTTCGGGCAGCTCTCTTTCCCGCCCACAGAAAATTTCAGACCCACGCGCAATTCCCACGCATGCTGCCTGATCTTGAAATCTTCCGTGTTGAACGATTCCGTCACGTCAGGCACCCAATGGAACTCGGTGAGAAATTTCACCGGGCCGTAAGCGACAAATTCCACGCCCGCGCCGGCTGAAGCGGTGATGTGAAATTTTTCAAAATTCTGCGGGGAGCTGAACACGTATTCTGCCCGCGGCCCGATCTTGACGTAAGGAATAATGGAGAACATCTCCTTGCGGATCATCAGGTAGTTGTTCCATGCCGCGTACTGGTTGGCATATTTTTCCGTCGATCCGTCGGGCAGCTCGCGTTTCGTGCCTTTCACGTTGTACTGCAATTCCGTCACCCAGCGAAAGGTCGGGTGGTTGCCGAACTCGGCGAAAATTTCACCGTTGTAGCGCAGCAGATATTTGTGCTTCGTCTGGATGCCGAACTCGTTCCAGTATTGACGGCCGAGCGTGCCGCCCGCCATGATTCCCCATCCCTGGAAAAATTGTGCATGCGCCGCGATTCCGGCGAAAAGTGCAACGGTAAGAAAGAAGATCTTTTTCATGTGAGCCGGTTTTGAATCCCTTTACGGACTCTACCAAAGGTAAAACGCAAAATCCAGCCCTTGCGTGTGCTTTCGTCAGTTTTTTAACCGGGCGCTGTGGGTTGTTAAAATGCGCAGATCGATTGCCGCCTAAACACTTGCCGCTTCAACGCCCGCGCTGATCTTCTTCACCAGCCCCTGCAGCACTTTTCCCGGCCCGACTTCCACAAAAGCGGTCGCACCGTCGGCCACCATGTTCTGCACGGTCTGCGTCCAGCGCACGGGCGCGGTGAGCTGCGAAATAAGGTTTTTGCGGATCTCGTCCGGGTTGCTCACCGGGAGCGCGTTGACGTTCTGGTAAACCGGGCAGATCGGCGTGCTGAACGTGGTGGCGTTGATGGCCGCTTCGAGCTCCACGCGGGCGGGTTCCATGAGCGGGGAGTGGAAGGCGCCGCCGACGGGCAACACCAGCGCGCGTTTCGCACCGGCAGCTTTGAGCAGCTCGACGGCTTTGTTGATCCCCGTTACCGAACCCGAAATGACGAGCTGGCCGGGGCAATTGTAATTCGCCGGGACCACGATGTCGTCTGTAATGGAAGCGCAGATCTCTTCCACTTTCGCATCGTCCATGCCGAGCACGGCGGCCATAGTGGAAGGCGTGGCTTCGCAGGCTTTCTGCATCGCCAGCGCGCGCTTTGACACGAGAACAAGCGCATCTTCGAAGGCGAGTGTTTTATTGGCCACCAGCGCGGAAAACTCGCCGAGGGAATGACCGGCCACCATGTCGGGACGGAAATTATCGCCGTGTGTGGCGGCGAGCACGACGGAGTGGAGGAAGATGGCGGGCTGCGTGACTTTCGTCTGCTTCAGCTCTTCGTCGGTGCCGCCGAACATGATGTCGGTGATGCGGAAGCCGAGGATGCTGTTCGCTTTTTCGAGCATGTCTTTCGCCAGCGCGTTCGTCTCGTAAAGGTCTTTGGCCATTCCGGGAAACTGTGAGCCCTGGCCGGGGAAGATGTATGCTTTTTTCATTGTGGTTAGAGGTGAAATGCGAAGATAAGGGCTTAAGTAATTGCGTAAATAGGTAATTGGTAATTGGTAATTGGGTAAATGGTAATTGGGTAAATGGTAATTGGGTAAATGGTAATTGGGTAAATGATAATTGGGTAAAGTGGACAGGGCCGGCACGAATTACTGAATTACACAATTACCAATTACTCTCTCCATGAAAAAAGCCATCCCGGAATGGAATGGCTTTTCAGAAAGCGGGTATCGCTTACCGGCGCATGAGGCGCAGGATGGTCAGGAAGAGGTTGATGAAGGTGATGTAAAGTTGAAGCGCCATCACAATAGCGAGTTTGGGTTGTGAAGTTCCCACCTGTTCACCCATCTGGCGGACCATCTGCATTTTCCATGCGACGAGCCCGGTGAAAACAATAATGCATACAATGTCGATCAGGAAACCGAATGAATCGCTGCCGATAAACATGTTCGCGATCATCGAGATGACGATGCCGATGAACCCGAACATCAGGATGCTGCCCATTTTTGAAAGGTCGGCTTTCGTTGTAAAACCTGCCACGGCCATAATGCCGAAAGCTCCGGCCGTCATGGCAAATGCTTTCACCAGCACGGCAGGCTCATAGACCAGGAATACAATGGAACAGAAACTTACCCCGATGAGTATCGAATAAAGCGCGAAAAGGCCAATCACAGCTACAGCAGGAAGCTTTTCGTAACCATAAGTCATTACCAGTGAAACAGCAATCGGGCTCAACGCGCAAATCCAGAAAAGCATGGAAAGCTTGCCTGTAGTTTGGTCAATCAAGTAATTGACCAGGTCTGAGGATGCGAACAGGTAGGCAACCGTCGCGGTAAGGATCAGCGCCCCGAACATCCAGGAGAATACCTGGGCGACGAACGCTTTTGCTGCTTCGGTTCCGGCGTATGCGGTTGTGGCAAAATTGCCCTGGGCGTCAAAAGTACCCTGTGGATTATAACCCTGGGAATTTTTGTTTTCCTGTGGCGTGAAGAAGCTCATCGTTGGTTGGTTTTTCGGAGTAAGGGTATAAAGTTAATGCAATTTCGCCCCGATCAGTCGCATGAACTCGGAACGCGTCGTGTCTTTCATGAATTCCCCGGTAAACGCCGAAGTGGTCGTTACCGAATTCTGTTTCTGGATGCCGCGCATTTGCATGCACAAATGCTGCGCTTCGATCACCACGCCCACGCCGATGGGGTTCATCGTGTTCTGGATGCAATCGCGGATCTCGTTCGTGAGGCGTTCCTGCACCTGCAGGCGGCGCGCAAAAGCGTCGACCACGCGGGGGATCTTGCTCAGCCCGACCACGCAGCCGTTCGGGATGTAAGCCACGTGGGCTTTCCCGAAAAACGGGAGCATGTGGTGCTCGCACATCGAATACACTTCGATGTCTTTCACGATCACCATCTGGCTGTATTCTTCTTTGAACATGGCCGAACGGAGGATCTCCGACGCGTCGAGGTCGTAGCCGTGCGTCAGGTATTGCATCGCTTTCGCAACGCGTTCCGGCGTTTTCACCAGGCCTTCCCGCACAGGATTTTCCCCGATCTCTTCGAGGATGGCGCGGTATTTTGCAGCCAGGCTGTCGATTGTCGATGCGTTGTACTTGTCGATCTTAAGGTATCCGAATTCTTCTTCCATTGGAAAAAGGGAATTAGTAATTGAGTAAGTAGTAATTGGTAACCAGCAACACGGAGTTCATTTTGGGTATTGGTAACATTGGTAACTTATTACTGAATTACAAATTACCCCATTACTTTTTTTATTCCCCGAAATATTCAACGGCATTGTTCTCCGTTTCCACCAGCTTCACGCAATGCAGCTTCACCTTGTGCGCCGCGATCGGTTTTTCCAGCTGGTTCCAGATCGCAACAGCAACGTTCTCTGTAGACGTCATCACGCCTTCCAGGAAATCCACGTCCAGGTTCAGGTTCTTGTGGTCGAGCTTGTCCGTGATAAGCGTGCGGATGAGCCCGCTGAGGTCTTTCAGGTTCATCACATATCCCAGCTGCGGATCGATCTCTCCCCTGACGGTCACGAACAATTCATAGTTGTGCCCGTGCCAGTTCGGGTTGGCGCATCCCCCGAATTTTTCCGTGTTTTCGGCATCGGAAAGTCCCGGGATGAACAGGCGATGCGCGGCGGTAAAACGCTCGCGGCGGGTAATGTGGATCATTGTGGTGCAAATATACGGGGATTAGGGACTTAGGTGTTAGGTATTAGGACTTAGGTTGATTAACGCCTAACACCTAAGTTCTAATACCTAATACCTAAGACCTATCTCCTTTTCTTACCTTTACAAAGCCAAATCCCACTCCATGCATCTTCTCATCGTTTCCGCGACGTATATGGAAATCGCGCCGCTGGTGGCGAAGCTGAAATTCGTTTCGGAAAATGACCGGCGGATGAAAGGCTATACGTTCGGCAGGCACGAGATCGATGTGCTCATCACCGGCGTCGGCATGGTGGCGACGGCTGCGTGGACTGCGCAGGCGCTGGCGCGGAAAAAATACGACGCGGCGCTCAACTTCGGCGTTTGCGGGAGCTTCGACAAGGCGCTTGAAACGGGGAAGGTCGTTCATGTGCTTACGGACCGCATTGCGGAGCTTGGCGCGGAGGACGGCGATGATTTTCTTTCCGTGCACGAGCTCAACCTGCTGGGGGAAAATGAATTCCCGTTCATGTGGGGACAGCTCGTCAACCAGTCCGTTCCGGCGGTGGAGAAGATCCTCGGTCTTCCCGGTGTCAACGGGATTACGGTGAATACCGCTCACGGCAACGACGCGAGCATTGCGAAAACAATAAAACGTTTCAACCCGCACGTGGAAAGCATGGAAGGCGCAGCATTTTTTTACTGCTGCATGACCGAAAAAATTCCCTGCGCGCAGGTCCGCGCGGTTTCCAACTTCATCGAACGCCGCAACCGTGAGGCATGGAACATGGCGCTGGCCATTAAAAATCTCAATGAAACGGCGTTTGACATCATCACGAACATTTGACTTTAAAATGATTTTCGATTGCCAATTGCCCGATCAATGCTGCCCGAAGAAGATTTTCTGTTGTGACAGCGTTTGGCTTCGCCATTATTACTTCTTGTTCTTTTTTTACAAAAAAGAACCAAAAAAGCGCGCCGGACGGGCGTTTGCCAAGAAATACGGGGCGGAAAAATTCCTCGAAAACCAAGCCGCGCTTCCCACATGCCACCCGGGCTTCGTGGTTTTCTCTGCGCAAAATGCCCGCGCTAATTTTCCCGCCCCGTATTTCTAAGCAAACGCCCTGAGGTCGCAGTTCTCCTTTAGTAACGAATTTGCGGCGCACGGTTTTCCCGGGACAACAGTGATTGCCGTTTTAAACTCAATTAAACAATTGCAATCAGAAATTTGAAATTATTACGGGATGAAACTTTCTCTTGCATTCTCTCCTTGTCCGAACGATTGCTTCATATTCGATGCGATTGTAAATAAACGCATTGACCTCGAAGGATTGGAATTCGATGTGAAGCTGGGCGATGTGGAAACATTGAACCGTGATGCGTTTGCGGGAAAAACGGACATCACGAAGCTGAGCTACCATGCATACGCGTATTGCGCGGACGATTACGTGCTGCTGGATGCGGGGAGCGCGCTGGGGCGGAATTGCGGGCCGCTGCTGATCTCGGCGCGGGAAATTTCACAGGAAGAAATTGCAGCAGGGAAATTGAAAATTGCGATCCCGGGGAAATACACGACGGCGAATTTCCTGTTCGGGCTGGCTTTTCCGAATGCGACGAATAAAACCGAGCTGGTTTTTTCGGAAATCGAACAGGCAGTTCTTGGCGGGAAATGCGACGCCGGGCTGATCATCCACGAGAACCGTTTCACGTATGCCGACCGCGGGCTGAAGAAGATCGTCGACCTCGGGGAATATTGGGAAAGCGCAACCAGCCTTCCCATCCCGCTCGGCGGCATTGTTGTCAAACGCGACCTGCCGGAAGATGTGAAACGAACGGTCAACCGCGTGCTGCGGAAAAGCGTGGAATTCGCCTTCGCCAACCGTGAAGCAAGTCTTCCTTACGTGCGCACCCACGCACAGGAGATGAGCGAGGAGGTGATGTACAAGCACATCGATCTCTACGTCAACCAATTTTCCGTCGACCTCGGAAGCGAAGGCCGTCGTGCCGTGGAAACGCTGTTCGGTAAAGCGATCGGGCTCGGCATCACACCGGAAATCAGTAAGAATATTTTCCTGGAATAATTGTCGTTTGTTAAAAGGACAGGGACGCTTCCCGGACCAGTAATCGCTTGAAAATGCAGAAGATTTTCCAGTTCCCGGAACCCGGAACCCAGCTCCAAATAGGTATCTTCGCAGGCGAATTATGAACCATCTCCAGGACATTTTTGACGATCCCGTTCACGCGTTGCTGGTGGTGCTCAACCTCATCATCATCGAAAGTTTGCTTTCCGTGGACAACGCGGCAGTGCTGGCGACGATGGTCATGGACCTTCCGAAGCACCAGCGGGCGAAAGCGCTGAAATACGGCATCATCGGCGCGTACCTGTTCCGCGGGTTGTCACTGCTGCTGGCCACGTGGCTTGTCAAGATCTGGTGGCTGAAGGCGGCCGGCGGGGCGTACCTGCTTTTCCTCGGGGTGAATTACTTCCGTACGAAAGCCACGCCGCAAAAAACAGACGACACGCTCAACAAAAAGGAGAGATGGCTCTACCGCAACACGCTCGGGCTGCTCGGGCCGTTCTGGGCCACGGTGGTGCTGGTGGAGATCATGGACCTTGCTTTTTCCATCGATAATGTTTTCGCCGCGGTGGCGTTCACCGACAACATCTGGCTCATCTGCACCGGCGTGTTCATCGGCATCCTTGCCATGCGTTTCGTGGCGCAGGGATTCGTGAAGCTGATGGAAAAACATCGCTTCCTCGAACCCGCCGCGTTCCTGGTTATCCTCATTCTCGGGCTGAAGCTTTGCCTCTCGCTCTGGACGCATTTCAACCCTTTCTCCCGAATGAGCAAATTTCTCGACGGCGAAGAAGCGGACCTTTATGTTTCCATTCTCACCGTTTCCGTTTTCGTGATCCCTATTTTCACGTCGCGGTTTTTAGGATGGCCGAAGAAGAAAAAGGAATGAAGGCTGTCCCGAATATTTTGGGTGAAACCTACTCCTTCCGGAAAACGAATTGGAAATCGTTCAGGGTGTTATATGCTGTGGCCTTTATTCCTTTTATATTTCTTTTCTTTTTCGTACTTAATTCAGACGCGGCCTGGCATGGGACCACTATTCCCGTCATTTTATTTTCTCTCACGATCGTCTCCCTTTTCTTTTCTGCAGGTGGTTGGGGACTGCTGACAACGATAACGATCGGGCCGGATGGGATCAGCTATAAATCTCCGTTGAAGGCTTTGTCGTTTTCATGGAATGAATTGAAGACGACCGGGATCTATGTTCAGAAACGGTATTCCAAAGATGTGCTGGATACGGGCCGGTATCGAACAAATTTCTTTTTTTACGAGAAGTTTATTTTCATTTCCACGCTGCCCTTGTTCAGGCCTTATCTCTGGATGTTTCCCCGCGACGACTATTTTGACTTCACCTACCGGGCGAAGGCGTGGGAACTGATCGAAAGTTATACGCACGGGCATAATCCGCCTTCTCCTTACATTTATCCCGGCGGAAATCTCGGTTTCTCGCAATAAAACGACCAGCATGATCATTGTCACCGGTGCGGCCGGGTTCATCGGCTCCTGTCTCGTCAGCCGCCTCAACGCGGAAGGGCTGAACGATCTCGTTCTTGTCGACGATTTTTCCGACGCGGAAAAGAACAAAAACCTCGAAGGGAAGAAATACGCCGAACAGATCGACCGGGAAATTTTCCCCGCCTGGTTCCGTGAGAACGCCGGCAAGGTGAAAACTGTTCTCCACATCGGCGCGCGCACGGACACGACGGAATTCGACAAAGCCATCTTCGACAAGCTGAACGTGAACTACTCGAAGACCGTATGGGAGATCTGCACGGCGAACAACATTCCGCTTGTTTATGCTTCGTCCGCGGCCACCTACGGTCTCGGTGAATACGGCTATAACGATGATCACGACGTGGTGGAGAAGCTGAAGCCGCTCAATCCTTACGGGGAATCGAAAAATGAATTCGACAAATGGGCGCTGGCGCAGTCGAAAACGCCGCCGCACTGGTACGGCCTGAAGTTCTTCAACGTGTACGGCCCGAACGAATACCACAAAGGGCGAATGGCGTCCGTGGTGTTCCACGCGTTCAATCAAATTTCCGCGACGGGCGGCATGAAACTGTTCCGTTCGCACAACCCGGAATACAAAGACGGCGAGCAGCTGCGCGATTTCATTTATGTGAAAGACGTGGTGGACGTGATCGTTTTCCTTTACAGGAATACACCCGCTTCCGGCCTCTACAACCTCGGCACCGGCAAAGCCCGCACCTTCCTCGATCTCGCGCGCAGCACCTTCCGCGCGCTGGAAAAGCCGGAGAACATCACGTTCATCGACACGCCCGCCGATATCCGGGATAAGTATCAATACTTCACGGAAGCGAACATGAGCAAGCTGCGAAAAGCGGGGTATGAAAAAACGTTCACGTCGCTTGAAGATGGAGTTGCCGATTACGTGAAGAATTATCTCGAAGGGAAACGATACTTCTGAATGTGTTGATGTGGCCCGCGCACCTGGCCTGCCACAATTTGCTGATTTGCTAATGGAGGCTTTTCATTCTGAATAGTGTCGTCAAAAAGAAACGCCCCCATGAAAGGAGGCGTTTCATTAGCAAATTAGCACATCAGCACATTACTTTTTCTTCCCCTTCTGATCGCCTTTTTTGCCCTGCTGCGCTTTCATGTCTTCGAGGCGCTTGCGTTGTGCCTGCTCGAGGCGCTGCATGAAGCCGGACGTTTTCTGGGGCTTCTTCTTGTTCTCTTCAATTTTCGCGCGGATCGCATCGTGGTCGACGAAGCGCTGCATGAGGAACATTTGTCCGAAGGTGATGATGTTGCTCACGAAGTAATAGTAGCTGAGCGCGGCGGCAGTTTCGTTCAGGAACCCGAGGAACATGACCGGCATCAGGTAGATCAGCCATTTCATGCCGGGAAGTTGCGCGCTGCCGGGAGAAAGCATCTGCTGGTTCATCCACGTATAAAGGAGCGTGGAAACGGTCATCAGCAGCGCGAAAAGACTGACGTGGTCGCCGTACAGCGGGATGTTGAAGCCGAAATCCCAAACGGAATCGTACGTGGAAAGGTCGTCTGACCACCAGAAACCTTTCTGGCGCAGGTCGAACGAAGTGGGGAACAAGCGGATGAGCGAGAACAGGATCGGGATCTGCAGCAGCAGCGGGATGCACCCGGATGCGGGATTGACGCCTGCCTTCTTGTACAGCTGCATCGTGGCCTGCTGTTTTTTCATCGGGTCGTCTTTGATCTTTTCGTTCAGCTCGTCGATCTCCGGCTTCAGCGCGCGCATTTTTGCGGAAGAGAGAAACGACTTATACGCGATCGGGAAGAGCACGATCTTCACGATGATCGTCAGCAGGAGGATGACCAGCCCGTAGTTGTTCGGTAAAATATCGCCGAGCCAGGAGAAGACCGGGATGAAGACGTGGCGGTTGAGCCAGCCGAACATGCCCCAGCCCAGGCCGATCTGGCGCTCGAGGTTCAGGTTGTGCGAACGCAGCTCGTAAAATTCATTCGGCCCGAAATAGAAACGCATCGGGAAAACTTCCTTCCCGGTCCTGCCGATCGGAACAGGCAGCGTTGCGCTCATCGCTTCCACCGCTAACGGTGAGGAAGGCGTGCGGACTTCCGCGATCGCGCCATTCTCGAATTTGGAATTGGCGATGAGGATGGAGGAGAAAAATTGCTGCTTGAAGGAAACCCATTTCAGCTCGCCGGTCAGCTCTTTTTTCTCGTCCTCCGTTTCGGCAAGATATTCCGCGTCCTCTTCACCGTTGAACAAATAATAAACCGTGGAAATGTTCCGCTCGTTCTTGATGCTCTTCTCCTGCGGACGCGGCTGCAGCGACCAGTTCAGGTCCACATACGACTGGTCTTCCGGGAATACTTTATCGAACCCGACGAAGGAGATCGTGCAGCCCAGCATGTAGCTGTTGCCGCGCAATGTGTAGAGGTATTCGATATAACGGTCGGTGGCGCTGTCGGCGTAAAGACGGAAACGCACGCCTGACGAATCTTTACCGGTGACCGTGAAGCTTTCGCCTTCGGCTTTGAAGTAAAGCGAATCGGTGTTGAACCGCCGGCGCTGTTTGTCGAAGAATTCGAGACCGAACTTCGTGGAATCCTGTGTGAAAAGGATAAGCGGTTTTTTGTCGTGGGTGAAAAGTCCTTTCAGCTCCACTTCGCCGATGCGCCCGCCGCGGGGATAAATAGTGGCTCTGAGCTTTTCGTTCTGGATCACCACGGGCGTGTTATCGCCTTTGGCCACGCTGCTGAAAACGCCGTATTTCTGGCGCTCTTTCGCCTCGATAATGGAGTCCATGCTGAGCGTGGTATCCGCCGCAACAATAGCCCGAACGCTGTCTTCCGCACGTTTACGCGCCGCAGCTTCCACCGCACGGCGGTCGCTGTCGACCTTTGCCAGGGAATCCTGGGTGCGTTTCGCCGCGGCGGCTTTCTCCTTGTCGTCGTTGCCCCAGGTCATCCATACGGTCAGGATAACTGCGAGAAGAATGAATCCTATAATTGATTTCCTGTCCATGGAGGTTGATAGTAGAACGGGCGCAAAGATACCAAATAATGTGAGGATGTGCAGGTGTGCAGATGGCCGAGTTCAAGTCATAAGTGCAATTCAAGATTTTGAACAAAGCCCGGAACAATT
>CBIHOC010000029.1:0-73087 GCA_966211705.1 uncultured Chryseobacterium sp. | reverse complement strand
TTCGGAGCTCCCTTCTTTTTATTACAATTTTCCCCGGACAACAGTGATTTGCACACCTGCACATCCGCACATCCCATTAGCAAATTAGCACATCATCACATTAGCACATTTTCCTACCTTCGTATTTAACCAGCATCGACTACACCGTTGCCTTCCCGCACTGTACTTCCTCCCGAACCTGAGCTTGTCGCACTCCTCAAAGCGCGTGACGAGCAGGGATTGCGCGTGCTGTACGACCATTATTCGGCGGCGCTTTACGGGGTGATCCTGCGCATCGTGGTGGAAAAAGAAACGGCGGAAGACGTGCTGCAGGAGGCGTTCGTGAAGATCTGGAACAACACTGCTTCTTACGACGCTTCGAAAGGACGGCTATACACCTGGCTGCTGAACATCGCGCGCAACACGGCGATCGACAAGGTGCGCTCGAAAAACTTCAGGAAAGAAGGGCAAGTCCAGAGCATTGAGGACTTCGTATATAGCGTTGACAGGCAGCACAATTCCTCGACTGCAACGGACCACATCGGCCTGCGGAAATTCGTGGATGGATTAAAGCCCGAGCAGCGCGAGCTGATCGACCTGTTGTATTTCGGGGGCTACACGCAATCGGAAGCGGCGGAAGAGCTGGGCATACCGCTCGGCACAGTAAAAACAAGAGTCAAAGCTGCCCTCACACGGCTGCGTGAAATATTGAAATGAGTCCCCAGGAATACATCGACTCGGGCATCCTTGAGGCTTACGCCCTCGGTGCTGCAGACCCGGCGGAACAGCGGGAGGTGGAAGCCCTGTGCGCCCGCCATCCCGAAGTCCAGGCCGCCCTCGATGCGATCCGCGAGGGGCTTGAAGTCTATGCCACGCAGCACGCCGTTCAGCCCGATCCTGCGCTGCGCGACAAGATCCTGCGCGCGGCCTCCGTGCATCCCGAACCGAAAGTGATCCCGCTCAGGACCGAGTCGTCGCGCTGGAAAGGCTTTGCAATGGCTGCTTCAATCGTCCTGCTTTTCAGCATCGGCGCCAACCTGTACTTCATCAACAAGATGGAAGACGAAAAAGCGCTTTACAGCCAATCTTCCGCCGCGCAAACCGAAGCGCTGGAAAAAAAGCAGGATGAGCTTCGCCGTCTGCAGGCCGATCTCGACAATACGCAGAATACCCTCGCTTTCGTCCGCAACCCGATGACGAAAAGTGTTGCGCTCAACACCACCGATGCCGCCAAACCGATGAAAGCCATGGTGTACTGGGACACGAAAACGATGATGGTGGTCGTCGACCCGATGACGTTGCCCCAGACCAAAACCGATGAGCAGTACGTGCTCTGGGCCATGCAGGACGGCAAACCGGTGAACTACGGCGCGTTTACCGTATCCGACAGCGCCGGGATGATGATGCTTTCTTCCGTGGAAAAAGCCGAAGGCTTCGCCATTTCACTCGAGAAAGATGCCAACGTAACCACGCCCGCCGGGCCGGTGTACGTTATGGGCAAGCCGTGAACGCTTTTCCTATCTTTGGATGGCATTCCCGTGCGGCCGGTCACCCGGCATTATCTTTTTCGCATGCGCCATTTCCTCATCGCAACGTTCGGGTGTGTCCTGATCTTTTTTGCAGAATGCCGGAACGACCTTGACCTGCTTGCCGATTACAAACCCGTGATCGTTTGCTACGCGCTGCTCGATCCTTACGAGAGCGTGCATTACGTCCGGATCTCGCGGGCGTTCCTCGGGGAAGGCAATGCGCTGGTGATGGCACAGACGCAGGACTCCATCAGCTTTCCGCCGGGCACGTTGAATGTGCGGATCGAGCAGTGGAAAGACGGGCAGCTCATCCAGGCGCACACGCTCCAGCCCGACACGACCATCCCGCGCGAGGAAGGAATTTTTGTTTCGCCTTACCAGGTGATCTACAGCGGCGCGTTTGCGGTACAGACGGACGGCAGCATTTACCGCCTCATCGTTACCGATCTTGTAAAAGGCACCACCGTGCATTCCGAAACGGAGATCGTCGGGCACACGGGCATGATCAGTCCTAATAACCCATTGGCGCCGCTGAACCTATGGGACACCACGCTGATCATGTTCAGGAGCAACTCGGGCGTTAATGCGTCGCGTTATGCGTTCAAGATCCGCTTTCATTACACCGAACAATTCATTGCGGATACGACGCAGACCGCAGAGCGTTTCGTCGACTGGGAAGTGGGGACTGTCGACCTGCTGAGCGATGCGGGCAACCAGGTCGTGCAGGTTTCAACGCAGCGCAGCAATTTTCTCCGGATGGCTGCGCAGCAGATCCCGTACAATCCCGACGTGCGGCGGATCGCGGGGAAGATCGATCTCATCTACGTCGGCGCCGCGATGGAGCTTGTCACGTACATCACCGTCGGCATCGCCAACAACACGTCGCCCAACGGGATCGAGCCCTACAGCAACATCACCGACGGCTTCGGACTTTTCTCGGCGCGTACCACCACGAGCTTCCCCGGCTATCTCCTTGACCAGGACACGCACGACGAGCTGCGGCTGAACCCGGTCACGCAGGATCTGAATTTCGTACGGTAAAAAATTATTGCCGGATCACCCGCGCCGAAACGGCTTCTCCATTTTCCCCCACCACGCGCACGTTGTAAAGACCGGGAGCCAATCCTGCAAGATTGACTGTAATCACCCCTGGCCCTGCCTCCTGCCCTTTCCCGGTCACGATCTTTCCGTTCACATCGAACACCTGCACCGCTTGCGCATAGAAACCGGGTTGCGTAATTAAAATATTCACGTAGTCGTTCGCCGGGTTGGGCCATATGCTCAACGCGGGCGAAGCCGGCGGTGCCTGCTCTTCCGCGCCGGTGACGAAAGCGATGTGGATGGCCGCAAGGCGCGGGTGCAACGCTCCGCCGGCATACCGGAAATTTCCGCCGATGTAGAGATAGTCCTGGGAGGCCTGCATGGTTTCCGGCATCGCGTCCGGCGCGGGCGCCCATGTGTCGAATGCCGCGTCACCGAGGTCGTAGCTGCACAGGTTCGGGCGGTACAAATTTCCGCCCACGGTAAGGAACGGCCCTGAAACGAAAAGGTCGTCGTTCCATCGCGCGAATGTGCGTACATAGCTGCCGAAGCCGGGGCTGAATGGCTGCACCGAGCCTGAAGCGGTGTCGACCTGCGCGACGTACGTGCGCGGCTGCCCTTCCACCTGGGTGAACCAGCCGCCGAGATACAACGAGCCGTTATAAAGGTCCATGTCGTAAATGCCGTCGTCGGTGTCGCAGCTCCAGAGCGGGTCGGCAATGCCTGTCGACGTGCTGACGCGCCCGAGGTTGGCACGCGGCGCTCCACCGGCCTGGGCGTAAAATCCACCGATATAAACCTGATCGCCGCCCGTGATGATTTTGTTGACCGTCCCGGTGCAGCCCGGGTCCCACGACGTGGCCAGCGACGTGGCGATGTCGATGCACGCGATGTTTTGGCGCGGCTGTGTGCCCGCCACGGTGAAATTACCGCCGATGTAAAGGCTTGACTGGTCGCCGGTCATCGTGCGGACGGTGCCGTTCACGCCGGGATTGAACGCCGACAGGGAACGCGACGCGAGATCGAACGCGGCGAGGCGCATGCGCTGCTGGCCGTCGACGGCGGAAAATGTGCCCGCGACGAAAAGCTGTGTAGCATTCGCATGCAGCGCGGCGACCGGCTGGTTGAACGCGGGCGCCCAGGGCGAAGGCAAGCGTGTGACGGTGTTGATGACGCAGAAATTCTTTCGCCCGATACCTCCCGCGCCGGTGAACGCGCCGCCGAGGTACACCGCCGGGCTGCCCGTGGCCGGCATCATCGCATAGACGGGACCGTCAGCGGTGCTTTTCCATTGCACGACCGTTCCCGTGTTATCCATGCGGATCAGCGCGGCGTTGTGCGTGGTATCGCCCCCGGCCATTTCGAAATCGCCGCCGGCGCACAACAGCGAATCGCCCCAGCGTTCGAGGCAGAACACCGGCCCGGCGGCGGAAGGAGCCCAGGGCAAAACATCGAACTTGTAATTCAGCCGCGCGAGGTTGCTGCGGAACGTGGCATCAACCGTGCTGAAGCTGCCTCCGATGTAAAGCGTGCTGTCGATAAGGATCATGTCGCGCACGAAGCCGTTAATGGTCGCGTTGAATGCCGGCTGGCCTGCGGTGTCCTGGTAATGCACTCTTCCGTCGAGCCGCCTGATGCATCCCAGCCCGACCCGCTGGTAATTTCCGAACGCCGTGAAATCGCCGCCGACGTAAATCAACGTGTCGAGTTGCTGGAGGCAGCGCACAGGCCCGTTCACGTTGGGATTGCTCTGCCACGGTACGTTCGTGTAATAAATGATGTCGCCGGTATAGCCGTCCAGCCGCGCGAGGTATTTTACGGGATGGCCGTCGATCACCTCGAAAGCGCCGCCCACCGCGATGTAGGTGGTGGCGGGATCGTAGCAGAGCGCATAGATCGAGCCGTCAGCATGGGGGTCGAACGGGGTAAGCGAATCGTTTCCGGGGACGACGTTCAGCGCTGCGCCCCTTCCCCGCGCTTCGGCATTGACGCTTACAAAATCGCCGCCGAGAAAGAGCAGGTCCTGGTATAATTCGAAACAATACACCGCGCCGTCAGGATCGGGGTGGAACGTCGTATCCAGCGCGCCCGAAGGCAGGAGGCGGAAAAGGTTGCGCCAGTTGTGGGAGCCAACGCTGCCGAAATTTCCCCCGACATAGACGCGTCCGTACTGGTCTTTCACCATGCAGTGCACCGTGCCGGGCACGCGGAGCAAAGGCTGCATGACATCCGCGGTAAGGGAATCGCAGGCGATGAAATGGCCGGTGACGGGGCTGACCTGCGTGAAATCGCCGCCCACGAAAAGCAGGCTGTCACGGAGCAACAGCGTTTTGACGGGGCCGTTGGGGCTCCAGAGCGCGGTGTCGGAAAGCTGGGCAAAGGCATTTTCCCCGGCCAGCATGACCAGCATAAGAAGCACTGATCGTTTGAACTTGACCATTGTATTGGCGGGGATGCCATTTCAAAGGTAAAATTTCCAATCGGAAACCGGGAGATCACCACTAATCGGCTGAAGGCGACCATTCATATGCCGATAGGCGCCACCCTGCAAATAACCATTTTCCGAGCCTTGAATCTTCGTATGTTTGCAAATTCCCAAAAGAGCCTTTCGCCGAATGAAAAAACTTTTCCTTTTAGCCTCCATTTCCCTCCTCTTCTGGACCTGCAGTACAGAGATCGACGTGCTCGACGACTGGAAAGAAACCACCGTCGTTTACGGCCTGCTCGACCAGTCGCAGCCGAAGCAGTACATCCGCATCCAGAAGGCCTTCCTCGGCCCCGACAATGCGCTCACGATGGCCCAGGAGTACGATTCCATCAACTACCTCAACCAGCTTTCCGTATTCATCCAGCAGATGGACCAGAACGGGAACATTCTTTACACCTACACGCTTCAGCCGGATACGTTTACCAAGGAACCCGGCTTCTTCAACAGCGCGCAGCAGGTCGTTTATTCCCTGTCCACGCCGGCCACCTTCAACACGAACCATACCTACAAGCTGCTCGTCAACAACACCCAGACCGGCAATTCGGTCGACGCCACCACATCGCTTCTCGACGATTTTGTGGTCACCCGCCCCACGGGCCCGAGCATCAACATCGTCAAGATCACTTCCACCACGCTCGTGCAGGTGGCCTGGAACGCTTCGCCCGATGCGCGTGTTTACCAGGTCGGCTGCAGGTTCCATTATTCCGAAACCGACATCAACAACGTGACGGTTTCCAAAACGACCCCGGAATGGACGATCGGCACCGTGGAAACAACATCCAGCACCGCCACCATTCCCCAGGAACTTTTTTTCGAGCCGGATGCGTTCTACCGTTTTATCGCCGGTGTGATCCCGAACGATCCCAACATCGTTTCACGCGAGGATGATTTCATCGAATTCACCGTTTATGCAGCGGGTTCGGAGCTCCAGACCTACATGGCCATCAACGGGCCTTCGTCCTCGCTCGTGCAGGAAAAGCCGTTCTATACGAACATCAACGGCGGGCTGGGCGTTTTTTCTTCCCGCTACGCCAAAACCAAAACCAACCTCACGCTGACCCCGCTCACGCAAGACACGCTGGCCGGCGGACAGTTCTCCTGCCACCTCCGTTTCGAGAACCGGAATGGCGTTGTGACAGGTTGTCAGTAATCGTTTACGAGGAAATTCTTCCAAAACGGCGCCCCGAAAAGGTGCCGTTTTGTCATTCCCGGAGACATGTAAACATGAGCTTCGGGGCTGTTTTCTGCCAATATCGTCGGGGTGGTTCCAATGGCATAGCAATTGACATTGTGGAGGCAGAATCAACACATTAACACTCAATTATTATGGGAAAGATCATTGGAATCGACCTGGGCACGACGAACTCCTGCGTGGCGGTAATGGAAGGCAATGAGCCTGTCGTTATCCCCAACAGTGAAGGACGCCGTACAACGCCGTCGATCGTAGCGTTTGTAGAGAACGGAGAGCGGAAAGTGGGCGACCCGGCAAAGCGCCAGGCCATTACCAATCCCCGCAAAACTGTTTCCTCGATCAAGCGTTTCATGGGGCACCTTTATCATGAAGTGTCCGAAGAAGCAAAACGTGTTCCTTACGCCGTAGTGAAAGGCGAGAACGATACCGTTCGCATCCAGATCGACGACCGCAAATACACACCGCAGGAAATCTCGGCGATGGTTCTTCAGAAAATGAAGAAGACGGCTGAAGATTACCTCGGCACCGAAGTAACGGAAGCGGTGATCACCGTGCCCGCCTACTTTAACGACTCACAGCGCCAGGCCACCAAAGAAGCCGGCGAGATCGCAGGTCTCAAAGTGCGTCGTATCATTAACGAACCTACTGCGGCAGCGCTGGCATACGGCCTCGACAAGAAGCACCAGGACATGAAGATCGTGGTGTTCGATTGTGGCGGCGGTACGCACGACGTTTCCGTGCTCGAACTCGGCGACGGCGTGTTCGAAGTGAAAGCAACCGACGGCGATACGCACCTTGGCGGCGACGACTTCGACCAGAAGATCATCGACTGGCTCGTGGCTGAATTCAAATCGGAGAACGGCAACCTCGATCTCACGAAAGACCCGATGGCCCTCCAGCGTTTGAAAGAAGCCGCTGAAAAAGCAAAGATCGAGCTCTCCAGCTCGGCCACCACGGAGATCAACCTTCCGTACATCATGCCGGTCGACGGCATCCCGAAACACCTCGTGCGCTCGCTTACCCGCGCGAAGTTCGAGCAGCTCGTCGACGACCTGGTCCGCCGCACCATCGAGCCCTGCAAGACTGCCCTCAGCAACGCGGGCCTCAGTGTGAACGACATCAACGAAGTAATTCTCGTCGGCGGTTCCACGCGTATCCCGGCCATCGTTGAAGCGGTGCAGAAGTTCTTCGGCAAAGCGCCTTCCAAAGGCGTGAACCCGGATGAAGTCGTTGCCGTCGGCGCGGCCATCCAGGGCGGTGTGCTCACCGGCGAAGTGAAGGACGTGCTCCTGCTCGACGTGACACCGCTCTCGCTCGGTATCGAAACGTACGGCGGCGTGTTCACCAAGCTCATCGAAGCGAACACGACTATCCCGACGAAAAAATCGGAGACGTTCTCCACCGCGTCCGACAACCAGCCCAGCGTGCAGATCGTCGTTTACCAGGGCGAGCGCCCGATGGCGAAAGACAACCGCAAGCTCGGCGAGTTCAACCTCGACGGCATTCCGCCCGCACCCCGCGGCGTGCCCCAGATCGAAGTGACGCTCGACGTGGATGCGAACGGTATCCTCAACGTGTCGGCAAAAGACAAGAACACCGGCAAGCAGCAGAACATCCGCATCGAAGCCAGCAGCGGTCTTTCCAAAGAAGAGATCGAACGCATGCGCCGCGAAGCCGAAGCCAATGCCGAATCCGACAAGAAGCTGAAGGAAGAGGTGGAGAAGATCAACCAGGCCGACGCGCTCATCTTCCAGACCGAGAAGCAGCTGAAGGAATTCGGCGACAAGCTCCCGGCCGACAAGAAACAGCCGATCGAAGATGCGCTTGCCGAGCTGAAGAAAGCGCACGGCGAGAAAAACATCCCCGGCATCGACTCCGGCATCGCCAAGCTCCAGACGGTTGTCCAGGGCATGTACGAAGCGATGAACGCGGCAGGCGCGCAGACCGGGGATCCCGGCGCAGGCCCGCAGGGCGACGGACAGCAAGGCAACGGCCAGGCCGGCGCGAAAGATTCGGAGGTGACGGATGTGGACTTCGAAGAGGTGAAGGACGATAAAAAATAATGTGCTGATGTGCAGATGTGCTGATATGCAGATGGCTTAGCAGCAGAGTTCAATATTCAAGACGGCCGCTTCTGTGAGAGAGAAATTTCGAACGGAGGCGGTCGTTTGTTTTAGGGTTGTAAACCAAAACAATCATAAAATGGATCCGAAAGATCGCGAATACAGCCAGGATGAGCTGGACAATCATTCGAGGCAACTGAACCCGGAAGATGATACCTTCTGGCAATCCCGGGGCTATGATGAAAAGCCCGACGATTGGAAAGAAAGATTGGACGACGAGGATTAGGTTCGAAAATTCCCGAAAATTATTTCGCCGCGGAGGCGCAGAGTACGCAGAGCCCTCTGCGCCCTCCGTGCTTCTGCAGCAAAACTCTTTGCGCTCTTCGCGCTCCTTGCAGTTATCCTTCCGTGCCGCAGCCTGTCCTGCGAAACGCGGGAGCCTCCTCCGCGCCCTCTGCGCCTCTGCGGCAAATCCCTTGTGCATTTTGCATCTTTGCGCTTTTTCTCCGTGTCCCCGTGCCTCCGGGTAATCCTCCGCGAATCTCCGCGCCCTCTGCGCCTCCGCGGTAAAAATCTCATTACAGCGAGCTCCGATTTGACAATCCAATTCCTTTTTCTACATTTGCGTAGTCAACTACATAGTTACCTACATAAATGCAAAACACCCTCGAAGAGACCGGCCCGCTGGCCGTCGCCGCCCGCCTCCAGCGCCTCGCAGAAACCATTCGCAAAGACGGCACGCTCATTTATAAAGACCACGGCATCGACTTCGAGCCGAAATGGTTTCCCGTCATTTACGTGCTCGACCGCAAAGGCGCGCTGAGCGTGGTCGACCTTGCAAACGAAGTCGGGCTCGCCCACCCTTCCGTGATCATGCTCGTGAAAGAGCTCGAGGGGAAAAAGCTGGTGAAATCTTCCAGCGACAAAACGGACGGACGCAGGCGCGTGATCTCGCTCACGCCGAAAGCGGTGGCGCTCGTGGCGGAGATGGAGCCAGTGTGGAAAAAGATCCGCGCGGCGGTGGTGGAGCTGGAAAAACAAAACAACCTCATGAAGGCGATCGCGGAAACGGAAGCGCTGCTGAAGCAGGAATCGTTTTATGCGCGCGTTTCACGGCAGAAAGTAAAAAAATCCGCATGACGATGGAGATCCGCGAATTCACCGACTTCGGGAACGACATTCCCGCCCGCGCGATCATTGCAGAGTACATCGGCACGCTCCCGTTCGACGTATCGTTCCAATTGACCGGCACCGAACTGGGCGATCTTTCCGTGTTCTACTCCCCGGCCGCGCGCGGCGCGCTCCTGCTGGCTTACGAAGACGGTTTCGTGGCCGGCTGCGTGGCGCTGAAACGGCTCGATGAGTCCACCTGCGAGATGAAGCGTCTTTACGTGCGCCCGCAATACCGCGGGGAAAAAATTGGCCGCGAGCTGGTCGACCACATTATCCGCATGGGAAAAACACTCGGTTATACCACGATGAAGCTCGACACCGACCGCGAAGCGCATCGCGAAGCCATCGCACTCTACCGCAGGTCCGGTTTCCGGGAAATTGCCCGGTACAACGACGCCCCGCGCGATTTCCTTTTCATGGAACTTGATCTTACACACCATACACCCATGACACCTTTCACCGAAAAATTCCACAAGCACATCACGCCGGAACTCTCCATCATCGAGTTCGGACCGCAGCACGGCGAAGCGTTCAAAGCGCTGAACGTGGCCTGGATCACGAAAAGTTTTTTCATGGAAGAATCCGACGAGATCGTGCTCAGCGATCCGCAGACGCACATCCTGCAAGGCGGGGGCGCCATTCTCCTCGCGGAGCTGAACGGCCGCATCGTCGGCACCTGCGCGTTGACGTACGAAGGCCACGACACGTACGAGCTGACCAAAATGGCTGTGGACGAATCGGTGCGCGGGATGAAGATCGGCTGGCACCTGGGCGTGGCGACGCTGGAAAAAGCGAAACAGCTGGGCGGAAAAAAAGTGATCCTGCATTCCAACACAAAAGGCTCCGCGCCGGCGATACAGCTCTACCGCAAGCTGGGCTTCACGGAAATCCCGCTGGGGGACGCGCCGTGGGCGAGGGCGGACATCAAGATGGAGTTTGTGCTGTGAGAGAAAGGGACGGGGGACGTAAGGGACGAGGGACGTAAGGGATGGGGGCGAGGGAATACTCGCATTATTATCATATCCCGTCCCTTTTTTCGCCCCCGGTCCCTTTTTTTTAGCTTTGAAAAAACACCCCGATGGAAACCGGTAACAACGTGGATGAAGAACGTGCCGAAAAGGCCCGTCACATCTGGAAGATCTTCGTACTGCTTTATGTGCTCACGGCGATCGGCTTCATCTTTTACTGGGCATTCACGAACACCGGTCTTCCGAACCTGGTCTGCGAATTGCAGGGCCGCATCTTCGACAACAGCTGCTACATCGCGTTTAATATTCTCATCCCGATCCTCGCCGCGCTGGTCCCCGTTTTCATCATCAAGTTCATTCTCGAAAAAAGCATGGGCTTCTCGCTGAACTCTACGGGAGATAAAAAAAGCCTGTTTTGAAATTCCGCGCTGTTCTCCTCTTTCCTGTCCTGCTCGTGGCAACGCTCCTCGTGCTGCTGGGATGGGCATCCTGGAACTATTCCCTTTACGAAGATGACTGGAATTTTTATTTCGAATTTGAATTCCAAAGATCCGGCATCCGCGAAGTCGTCGCGGAGCTTTACAACGGGGTGAACGGTCGGCTTTTTTCGCATTATTATCTCTGCACCGTTTTCCGCTTTTTGCCCATTGAGCCTGTTTACTTTTTTTCCTATCACTTCCTTCTTCTTGCTGCCTTTATCGTCTCCCTTGCTTTCCTGCTGCGGAATTCCCTGGCTTTATTCCGGGACCGGCAGCTTTCCTTCCGCGCGGCGCTGGGCTGGGCCGCGTTCATCACGGCTTTCTTCACCTTCTTTTACTACGAAGAAATTCTCGAAACGTGGCTCTGGATCTCATCGACGGGCGTTTACCTGCTGTCGCTGATCCTCGGCATGGGGGGACTTGCGGTGATCTTCAGCAAGCACAAAACGACGGTAAAAAGCCTGCCTGCCTTTCTCATTTTTTTCCTCGCCGGCGGACTGTCCGAAACGTATGCATTGATGTACATGTCCGTGATCGTCGTTGCCGGCATCATGGCGTACAAGCGGAAACTGTTCGAACAGGGAATTCTTTCCGCAGGAATGGCCGGGCTGCTGGGGCTGACCGGCGGGCTCTATATCAATTTTATTTCCCCGGGACTTGACAGCCGGCTGAGTTGGCTCCCCGATTTCAACTTGTTGCAGGCCTTAAAGAACACCGCGCACTCACTCGCATTCCCGTTCCTCCGTTACGAATATCTCCCGCTGAAGATCGCGCTGATCCTCCTGCTCCTTGTTTTTGCAAAACGGCAATATGGAATGGATCATTTCAGCTTTGGAAAATTCGCCCGGAAAGGACTTTTTATCCTGGCTTTTATCGCCGTGTCTTTCTTTCTCCCCTGCCTCATCCTCTCCGACATCGTTCCCGCCCGCGCGGCATCGCTCGGCTACCTGGCAGGCGTTTTGTTTTTGTTCGATGAACTGATCTTCCGGAAATTCAAAAACTAAAAATTCCAGATCCCAAAGCGGAACAACTTTGGGATCTGGAACTTTATCTTTTTGATTTTTTATTCGGAGATGATCAGCCGTTGCGTGCCCTGCAGTTCGCCTTCTTCCGTGAACAGCTGGACCAGGTACATTCCCGCGCTGAGTGAAGAAACATCCATCGAACCGTCGGCATTCAATTGCTGCATCCCCGCGACTTCGCGCCCGGAAAGATCCAGCATGCGCACGTTGTATTTTTCATGACCGGCAGGCAATACGATCGTCACGCGGTCATTCGCAGGGTTCGGGTAAAGGGAAAAATTTTCGGCGATTGTATTCTCCTCCACGCTGCTGACGTTGTATGAATCGCCGAACACCGGTCGCATCATCAGCGAGCCGCCGAAGACCGATGTGTACCAGTTCCCGGTCGTGTTGTAGAAGATCTTGTCCTCGTTGTTCGTATTGAGGTCGAGCCCGATGTACAACCTGTCCGGGCCGAGCTGGTGCCAGCCCACGTAGAACGTCCCGCTCAGCACAACCGTTCCGCTGTCGATCGTATATGTAATGAACCGGTCGGGACCAAATGAAAAATCAAAACCGATGTGCTGCGTGCGCTGCTGGTAGATGATCGTTCCCGGCTGCCCGCCGGCATCGCCCCACACGGTCAGCGTCCAGTCGCGGAGCTGAAGGTTGTTGATGTCGAGCACAGGCAGGAAATACATCTGCACCGCTTTCAGCGTGTCCGTCACACCTGTCGGGAGCGTGAACTGGTAGGCCAGCAATGAATTCGAGCCGTAAAGCCCGTAGCCGACCTCGGCGGTTCCGTCGTCGTATGCATAATAGTTGTAAAATTTCTGGTACGTCGTCACCGTGTCGAATTGCGTGGCGCTCGATTTGAGCACGTGTTCCACCTTCAGCGTGGTGCTGTCGGTATTCACATACACCTGGTCGAATGCAGCGGTGATGGGCGGATTGCTGATGGCGGAATAATTTTCGTAGCCGCTGGTCCAGTACGGCGGTGTTCCTCCCGGGTTGGCTGCGCCGCTCACGTTCGGGTAGATGGAAGTGCCGGCGCCGGTTTCCATGTAATACCAATACGTGATGTTGCGGCTGACCGTATCGTTGTTGCGGATCTGTACGTTGTAATTCGTTCCCATGTGCACGTTCGGCTTGTAATGCGTGTGCGGAACGGCCCAATAATCTTTCAGCGCGGAATTTGGCTCATAAGCGAACGCCACGTCGAACGGGAGCGTGTCGTTCATCGTGCGGTCGCTCTTCAGCAAAAGCTCGTCGAGGTGCCAGTGGTCGTTGCTTCCGCACTGCGACGCGTAATTCCGGAAGCGAAAACGGAAGCCGCTGGTGAAATAGGACGCGCTGTCGAGCCGGATCATCACGAGGTGAAAATTCGTGTCGGCCGCCGATGGGTTGTAGCCCTCCATGTACCACACGCGTTTCCAGGTGTGCGTGAACTGGTCGGGGTTCCATGCGGGAATGTTGAAATCGAGGATGAACGAATCAGCCACGTTGGGTGCATATCCGCGGCCCTGCGCCTGGTACCAGAAGCTGAGGTAAACGGAATCGCCTGCGGAATATGCGGTAAGATCGATCGGGCGTGAGATCAGCTCGTCGCAGGGGCCGGTGCTGTTCACGGAAGCGAGCTCGTTGTAAGGTTCACCGTTATACTTCAGCCCGTCGAATGTGCAAACGCCGAGGTTGACCGGCGCGATGGGCCAGGTGCGATTGATGTAAACGCCGGTCGGGCTGGGCTGGATTGCAGGATCGAGTTCCCACAGCAACGTGTCGGGGCGGTGGGAATCGTATGAGAATTTTTCGTGGATGCCGGTGCTGCCAAGTATGATCGTGTCTGCCGGAAAAACAGCTGCGCTGCGGCGCATGGCGTTCATGTGCGCTTCGGCGGACTGCACGGGGTTCACGCGCAACGGGGAAGTATGCTCCGGTGACTGGGCGAAAGCGGCGGACGAAACAACAGCTCCAATTGCTGCAAACAAAAACTTTTTCATGCTGATCAATAAAGTTACGGCTATTTCGTGGTGTCCAGTTTCGATTTATTGCCGATGCGGAGGTCGATCGTGGAGCCGGGCAATATTTTGCGGTCGCGGGAAGGCGGCGGGTCCTGGGCGTAGACGACGGCGTTGAGCGTGTCCTTCGTGCCGGGATCGGCAATGAGCAGCCATTCGAGCCCGAGGTCGATCAGTTTCCCGCGTGCGGCGCGGAACGTAAGGCCGGTGAGGTTGGGAATGGCGACATCTCCCCCGCTTGCTTCTTCGCCCCTGCCGATGACCAGCACGATCGAAGAACCTTTTTCAATCAATGTTTTCGGCGCGATGTGTTTTTTCTTGTACCGCTGCTCCACCACGAGATCTTTATCGGGATGGTCCACGTAGTCGAAAGAACATTTCAGCCCGTAACTTTCGCAGATGATCGCAGCCTGGCGTTTCGACAATTTTCCCTCCAGCTCCGGCATCTCGATCATCGGCGGCTGGCTGGCGGTAACGTAGAGGTAAACTTTTCGTCCTTCCTTCACGTTCGATCCCGCATCCGGTTCCTGGCGGATCACCACGCCTTTCTGCAGCTTCGGGTCCCACAGCGAGTCGATGATCTCGTACGTCACGTCCTTGTTCACGATAAAATCGTCGAGCTGCCTCACCTTCAGGTCTTTGAAATCGGGCACCTTCACGAACTCTTCGTGGCGTGTGTACGAATTGAGCCATGCGAAAACGAGCCAGACCAGCAAGGGCAGCAGCACGATCGCGATCGCAAAATTGATAAGGAAAACGCGGCTTTTCAGAAAAGCAAAGAGGTTCTTCATCATAATTCGTCAGGCGGGTTGCTGCACCTGTCTGCGTTTGCGCTCAAAAGCAAAATCGAGGATGCGGTCGATAAATTCGTACGGTTTGTACTGGTTGATGGCGGCCTGGTGGAAAATGCAGGTGGCCGGGGTCATTCCCGGCAGGGAGTTCACTTCCACGAAGATCACTTCGACCTTCGAAGGGCTGTACACGCGCACGAACGCATCGATCCGGGTATACCCCTGGATATTCAACAGACGTGCGGCTTTGCCTAAGGTTGCCTTGACCTGTTCGGAAATTTTCAGGCGTTCTTGCGGGTCGACGGCATAACGCGCCGGGGTGATGTTCTGTCCCTGGCCGGCGAGAAATTTTTCTTCGAGGGAAAGCACTTCTCCTTCCGACAACGCTTCCGAGGCTTCGAACACTTCGTATTCCAGCCCGCCTTTTGCGTTGTACTTCGTGAGCATGCCGCCGGTGATCTCGAGGAAATGTTTCGCATCCTTTTTGCTGATCAGCTCTTCGACGAGGAACACTTTTTTGCGGGGGAATTCTTCCTTCGGCTTGATCTTTAACGTTTCCGCCAGCACCACGTCGAACGCTTCTTCTTTGCGGAAGATGAGATCGGCAAACGCTTCCAGCTCTTTTTTCGTTTTGATGCGCCGTACCGCGGAGCTGCACCCGTCGTCCACCGGCTTGGCGATGAACGGCCATTTTATTTTTTCGTCGATCGCCTGCAGCACGGACTCGCGTTTCGTGTTCCAGTCTTCTTCCGCCACCAGCATGTGCTCTGCGACGAGCAAACCGTTGTTGCGGAGAATTTCGTTCGTCGTGTATTTGTCGATCGTGACCGCGGAGCTGTCTTTCCCGGAACCGTTGTACGGCAGTCCCAGCGCGTCGAGCTTTTCCTGGATGGCGCCGTCTTCACCCGGCCGGCCGTGGAGGGCGATAAATACCGCGTCGGCCATTTGTGCGAGCTCGTCGTAGCCGATGCGGCGCGGGGCGGCGAGCGCGCCCGGTGAAGCGTAAGTCTGCGTGATGGAATCGCACATGTCAATGATGCGGCGCACGACAGGATGCACTTTCCAGTTGTCGATCTTTTCGCGGATGTCGTCGGCGTTGTCCTTGAGCAGGATGTTCACCGGGATGACGTACAGCTGGTGATCGTTCTCGTTGCCGGTGAGAAACACCGGGAATGGCGCGTATTTGGTGGAGGATGCGAGCTTCTCGTAAATGTTGCGGCCGCTTTCCACCGAGATGTGGCGTTCGGAAGAATAACCGCCGAGCACGACCGCCACGCGTGTTTTCGTTTCGCTTTTCGTGCGGGAATGGTGCATCGCCTCGTCCAGCTGCACGAGCAGGTGATCGAAGCGCCGCGCGTTCTTGTCGCCGCGGATGCGGGCGCGCAGGGAGGTGCGGATGATGTACGTGAGAAATTGCGAAGGGTTCAGCCCGATCTCCGCCGCCTGGTGAAAGAAGAACGAAGACGGCATCATTCCCGAAGTCGTGTTCGGATCGTTGAGAAAGATCGTTCCTTTCGCGGAAATAAACCCGTCGATGCGCGCGTACACGTCGAATGCAAGCGAGGAAAACAACCGTTCGCATTCTTTGCGGATGTCCTCGATCTGCGGCTCGGGCAGCTCGATGGGCGTGATCTTGCGGGAAAGGCCGGGAAGATATTTCGAGCGGTAATCGAAAAGCTCTTTGCCTTTCCGGATCTCCGTCGGGGGAAGCGCGACGGGCGTGCCGTGCTCATCTTCCACGACAATGCACGAAAATTCCTTGCCCTCGATAAATCCTTCCAGCAGGATCTCCGATTCCGCATCGAGCGATTCGAAGAACAACGGTGAATCGTGCTTCGCGAAATGCTGTTCCGTTTTTTCCAGCAAACGGTCGGGATGATGCACCGTTTCTGTTTCGCCGTTCGCATGAAGAATGACCGGCATGCCGATGCCTTCGCGGATATCGGCCAGCACGCGGATGGTCTCATTCTTAGCAGAAGCATCGAGCGAGCGCCAGAAATGGGCGGTCATTTCACGCGTGAAAAAACTTCTGTTGCCTGCCGCTTCAAATCCTTCGAAGTCGTCTTTGTGCAGGATGGAAATGCCGATGGAAGAGCCTTGCGTGGCCGCTTTCACCACCAGCGGGAAGCCGATGTCTTTTTTCGCTTTTTCAAAAATGGCCTTGCGGTCGCCGCTGAACCATTCGCCCCGTTTCACGCTGAAAAATTGCGGTGAAGCAAAGCCCGCATTCACCATCAGCTTTTTCTGCACCGCTTTGTCGATGCCGATCGCCGAAGGAAGAATGCCGCTGCCGGAGTAAGGAATGCCGTGGTATTCGAACAGGCCCTGGATGCGGCCGTCTTCGCCGTACGGCCCGTGGAGGCACAGGAACGCAAAATCGATCAGCCCTTTCAGCTCGTCCGCGGCGACACGTTTCCCGAGGCGCGCGGCCATTTCATCCTGCTGCTTTGCATCCGGGTGAAGGCTTTCCGCGTACACCTGGAATTCCCCGGGCGATCCCGGGACCATTTCCACCGGCGGGTAAAAATCGCGGATGCTGCCTTTGTAAATGAATTCCCAGTCGAGGAGAATGAATTTACCGAAGCTGTCCACGAACACCGGCACAGGTTCGAACAGGGCTTTATCGAGGTTGTCGTAAACGGTGCGGCCGCCTGCGAAGGAGATCTCGCGCTCCTTCGAAACGCCGCCGAAAAAGATGCCAACACGTATTTTCATAGGCAGTACAAAGATAGCCAAAACGGGGCTGCGGGGGAATCGCTAAAACCCTTGTTTTTACTCATGAATTGTTGAAAACTCAAACGTTTCATGCCTCAAACTTACTCCTCCTTCTCCACTCCCTTCTCCCGTTTTGAACAACCGCGTGCAATTCCCGTTTATCTGTCCTATATTTCATTTATGAACCGCTACCTCAAAATGCTGCTGCAGGTGGGCATCACCGCGGGCGTGCTGATGGGAATTGTCTATGCACTCGGCTATGGCCTGTCGGGCATGATAACGGGTTTGCTGGCGGGACTTGTGTTCGGCGGCTTGTTCACGCTGGTCATCTGGCTGGTGGATCGGGCGACGGCGCCAACACTGGTGCCGGGTTCTGTGCCGTATTCGGGCAACACCAAACAGTTCCGGAAAGTGGTCGCAGCGATCGATTATGAAACCGCGTTCGACCTGTGCAGGAATTCGCTGGCCGACATCGAAGCGCATATCGATTTCGAAGACCGGCGGAGCGGGCTCATTTCCGCAAAAACCGGGACGAGCATGAAGTCGTTCGGGGAGGCGATCACGTGCAGGATCGGCGTGCTCGACGCGCAACGGGTGATGGTGGAAGTGGGCAGCCGGCCGGTGCTGCGATCGGCGCTGATCGATTTCGGGAAGAGTTACGACAACGTTGAAACAATGATCCGCTTCCTCGCTTCACACACGCCGGTGACGGTACACACTGATCCCGGAATAAAGCGGGTCTGAACATCGGCGAAGACATTGCTCATTTCTTTCCCGGCCGGAGAAACTCCACCAGCTTCTGAAACGCCCGCTTCCGGTGGCTGATTTTGTTCTTCTCCTCCAATTCCATTTCCGCAAACGTTTTCGTCATTTCTTCCGCCATGAAAACCGGGTCGTAGCCAAAGCCTTTCGTGCCGCGCTTTTCCGGTATGACCGTTCCCTCCACGATGCCTTCGAAAAGATGTTCCCCGCTTTCGTCGATGAACGCGATCACCGTGCGAAAACGCGCGCTGCGGTCGGAAGAATTTTCCAGCTCGCTCAGCAGCTTCCCGATATTGTCGTCCGCACTTTTCTGCTCACCTGCATACCGCGCCGAATACACGCCCGGCCGCCCGCTCAGCGCATGAACCTCGAGCCCCGTATCGTCGGCGAAGCAAGGCTGACGTGTTGCTTCCCACACATGCCGAGCTTTTTGCAGCGCATTCGCTTCGAGCGTATCGCCCGTCTCCGGCAACTCTTCCGTAAATCTTGCCGCATCGAGACCTGTAAGAATAATTCCTTCGGGCATGAGGGAGGCGATTTCGCGAAGCTTGTTTGGATTTTGTGTGGCGAAGATGATTTCCATCGGGCAAAAATAGGGATTAGGGGAATGGGGGATTAAGGGAACCGGGGATTGGGGAAATGGATTTAAGAAATGAATGAATGATTCCGCACAAATAATTCTTTCCCAACATTTTAACCCTATCCCCTACTCCCCCATTCCCTTAATCCCCCAATTCCTGTTATCTTGCTCTCTCTCCCTATGGACCAGACCTCCAGCCCGGCCGCATTGCGGAAAATCTCCCTCATGATCATCGGCGCCCAGAAAGCCGGCACCACGTCGCTGAAGAATTATCTTGGCCAGCATCCTTCTTTGCAAACCCATCCGCACAAGGAATTCAGCTACTTCTTCAACACGGAGGAGCATGAGAAAGGATACGACGCCGCGCTGAAAAAATATTTTACGGATGTGAATACCGGCGAGCGGCTCATTGCCAAGAATGCAGGTTTGTACGTGAACGAAGGCGGCATCCGGCGGCTGAAGGAGCACAATCCAGCGTGCCGGCTCGTGCTGATCCTCCGCAACCCGGTGGAGCGCACGTATTCTTCCTTCCTGATGGAAAAAAATTACGGCAACGTCGACCACTCGTTCGAAGATATCGAACCGCTTATCCGGGACGGGCGTACGGAAGACTGGCGGTACGAGTTTTTAGTGGGGATGAGCCTGTACCAGCAGCATGTGGCCATGCTGTACCGCCACTTTTCCCGCGAGCAGGTGAAACTCGTGCGCTACGAAGACCTTGCCGCAGATCCGGAGACGGTCTGCAGGGATATTTTTGAATGGATCGGCGAAGACGCTTCCTTCACGCCGGATACGTCGACCCGTTTCAACGAAACCCACGTGAACCGCTCGAAAACTTACGGCAGGTTCATCCTCCGGCTGCTGAGCAACAACAACCCGCTGAAAAAACTGGCCCGTAAGGCGATGCCGGGAAAAACAGATTACAAAATGGGCGAGATGCTGCGCAACCTGAACAAAACCGGTCGCAAGTACGACCCGGTCCCGCCACACATGGCCGACGTACTGCGTGAATTTTACGCACCGCACAACCGCCGGCTGAGCGAGCTGACCGGAATGGATTTTTCGGATTGGAACAAATGAAAAAATCATTGGTCATTCGTCATTGGAAATCCATATGACGAATGACCAATGACTCAATGACCAAAATACATGTTGTCGAAGAAAGCCTATATCGAAAGCGAGCCGGAGATCGGGAAAGAGCTGCTGCATTTTTTCGATCGCAGCGACGCGCTCGTGATCGTGGATGCCGGCGCGTGCGAAGGCGAAGACTCGATCCGTTACGGGCGTTTTTTTCCGAACGCGACGATCTATTCGTTCGAGCCGCATCCCGGCAACGTCGAAAAATTCCGTAAGAACCTGGAAGAATTTCCCAACCCGAAAATTCATCTCGTCGAAAAAGCGCTGGCCGACAAACCGGGCAAAATGAAGCTGTTCGAGTCTTCCGGCCGTCCCGAAGGCGTGGAAGCCGAAGCGGAATGGGATTTCGGGAACAAATCGCATTCCCTGCTCGAGCCGGGCAAACTCGATGTATATTATCCCTGGCTGAAGTTCAGCAGCACGGTCGACGTAGACGTGACGACGCTGGCGGATTTTGCAAAAACGAACAAGGTCCAGCACATCGACCTGCTGCATGCCGATGTGCAGGGCGCGGAAAAATTACTACTGGAAGGCGCAGGCGACCTGCTGCCGCGCATCAGCACGATCTGGATCGAAGCGAGCAACGTGGCATTGTACAAAAACCAGGTGCTGAAAAAAGACCTTGAATCGTTCCTCGAAAAAAGAGGCTTTTCGAAAGTGATCGATAAAGTCGGAAAAGTCGACGGCGATTTGTTCTTCGTCAGCAACCGCCTTTTCACACCGAACGAAAAACCCGGGACATTCAGCCACGCCATCCAGCGCGTGAAGAACAAGCTGCTCGGCGTGAACGAAGCCGCGCTGGAAAGCTACTCGCAGTGCGGGGAAGACCGCATCATCCAGTTCATTTTCCAGGCGCTGCAGGTCAGCCGCCCGTCGTACCTCGACATCGGCGCGTTCAACCCTTTCTTCATCAACAACACCGCGCTGTTCTACCGCCAGGGCGCGACGGGCTGGAACGTGGAGCCGAACCCGCACCTCATCCGCAAATTCGAAAAAGAACGCCCGCGCGACCGCAACCTCTCGATCGGCATCTCCGACGCGGCCGCAACAGCCCCGTTCTACATCATGAAGCAGCCCACGCTGTCCACCTTCTCCCGGCCCGACGCAGAACGCATGCAGGCTGAAATGGGAATTGCGATCGTGGAAACCATCGAAGTGAAAGTGATGAGCCTGCCGGCATTCATCGAGGAAGAATGCAACGGGAAATTTCCAAACCTGCTTTCCCTCGACGTGGAAGGGCTTGACCTCACGATCGTCCGTTCCATGCACAACTGCAGCACGCTTCCGAAAGTCATCTGCGCCGAAACCGTTGCGTACGCTGCAGATTCATTCGGCCCGAAGAACAAGGAGCTGATCGCCGAAATCGAAAAGCTGGGATACCGCATTTACGCCGACACATTCGTGAATACCATCTTCCTTCGCAACGACCTATGGAAATGACCAACGAGGAAAAGCGGCATCAATGGGTGCAGGACCAGCTGAAAAAGCTTCCTGCGAACTACCGTTTGCTCGACGCCGGCGCGGGTGAGCAGCAGTACCGGGAATATTGCGCCCATCTCCGTTACGTTGCCCAGGATTTCGCAGCTTACAAACCCGATGAAGTGAAAAGCGGTCTGCAGATGAACACGTGGGACTACGGCAAGCTCGACATCGTTTCCGACATCACCACGATCCCCGAGCCGAACGGCAGCTTCGACGCGATCCTCTGCACCGAAGTGCTCGAGCACGTTCCCGACCCGGTGAAGGTCATCGCCGAGCTGGCGCGTTTGCTGCGCAGCGGGGGAACGCTACTGCTCACCGCCCCGTTCAGCAGCATGACGCATTTTGCGCCGTATCATTTTTCCACCGGCTTCACGCGTTATTTCTACGAGCATCACCTTTCCGACGCCGGGCTTGTCATACAGGAACTTTCCATGAACGGAAATTATTTCGATTTCCTCGCCCAGGAACTGCGCCGCATCGATCACGTGGCGATGGAATTTGCAAAAGATAAGCCCAGCTGGCTCGAATACCAGGCGCTGAAAAAAGTGCGGGAAATGACGGAGCGTTTTGCCGCCGCCGGGAACTCTTCCTCGCAGCTGATGACGTTCGGGTGCCACGTCGTGGCGGTGAAACGGTGATTCGGTCTCTGCCGGTCGCTTTTCCCTTTGTCGTCAATTTCCCTGCTGAATCGCCGGCCCGGGCGCATCTTCCCCGAACAAATAAATCAACTACTATTTAAATTATTTTATTAAAAATAAAAATCGTATATTTAATTATTATTAATAAAATCATTATGGAAAGGCTGAAGCATTTGGAGGCGATAATCCTGGATAACCAGGAAAAAGCAAATCAGCTGGCCATTGCAAACGAAAAGCTGGCTTTCCAGGATGCAGAAAAAGAAAAACGGGCGGCGGAACTGAGCATCGCCAACAAAGAGCTCATCTTCCAGAACCTTGAAAAAGAAAAACGGGCGGCGGAACTGAGCATCGCCAACAAAGAGCTCGTCTTCCAGAACCTTGAAAAAGAAAAGCGGGCGGCGGAACTGCTGGTTGCCAACAAAGAGCTTGTCTTTCAGAATAACGAGAAAGAAAAAAGGGCGGCAGAGTTGAGCATCGCCAACAAAGAACTCACCTTCCAGAACCTTGAAAAAGAAAAGCGGGCAGCAGAACTGCGCGTGGTGAACAGGAAGCTGAAAAGCACGGACATTTACCTGAAAAAATACATCAACGGGATGAAGGAGATGATGTTCATGATCTCCCACCGCGTGAGGCAACCGGTCGTCAATATCCTGGGCCTTTCGAACCTGATCGACACTTCGCGGGATTCACCCGACGAACTGAAAAAGATGTTGGGATTCATTAAACGGTCTGCAAAGGCGCTTGATGTCTTTACGAAAGAGCTCGTTGCTTTTATGCGTGAACTGGGGACGACAAAGAAGCCGTAAATGCAGCCTCACGCCGGCCTGTTCCGCTTCATCAACGAAATTCCGCCTGGAAAATTCTGATTGCCAATCCGCCGCGGAGGATTTGAGTTGCTGAATTTCATTGGCCCAGAATCCGTAACTTCGTAAGGCACGAAAACACTGTGGCTCCCGTTACCATCGTCATCCCGACTTACAACCGCTCCCACAAGATCCGGGAAACGCTCGACGCTTTGGCGCAGCAGGACTTCCGCGATTTTTCGGTGATCGTGGTCGACGACGGCTCGACGGATGGAAGCGGTGACGCGATCGAAAAAATGCTGCCTGCCCTTCCCTATCCTGCCCGCCTTATCCGCCAGTCCAACCGGGGCGCTTCCGCCGCCACGAATGCAGGCGTGAACGCTGCGCCCGAAGGAATTGTCATCCTTTTCGACGACGACATGATTCCCGCGCCTGCAACGGTCCGCCGCCATGCAGAATTCCATGCTGCGCATCCCGGAAGCATTCTCTGCGGAAGCACGGATACCGACCCCGCCCGCACCACTACGGACGTGCAGCGGTACAAACTCTATATGGAGGAGGAATGGCAGCGCATTCGCCCGCTGGAAGAAAAACCGGTGCGCATGAGCTTCGGACAATTCATGATCACCACGGCGAACATGTCTTTTCCGCGGAATGTTTTCCTGGAAACAGGCGGCCTGGATGTCAGCCTGCGCGACGGCTACGACGTGGATTTCGGTTTCCGGGCGCTGCTGCGGGATGTTCCGCTTTATTTCGACCGCAGCGTCAGGGCCATTCACAACGACCAGATCAGCCTCCGGTATTACGGGCGAAGACAAAAAGCGTACATGGATTCCAAACGCACGATCTTCGCGCGCAACCCGGGCCTGAGAGAAAAAACCGGGGACACCGGGGAGCTGCGCGTGCCTTTTTTCAAAGCCGCTCTTTATGCCGTTCTCCGCATTCCCTTTCTCGTCGCTTTTTTCGAGTCGGGCGCATTCGCGAAACTCTTTCCGCGCACGATCCGTTATAAGATATACGGCAGCACGATTGCCGCCATCAGCCTCCGGACATGAGCAACTTCGCTGCCAGCCCCGGCATCCCGGACGGTGCCCGATCGCTTTTCCGCGGCAGCCGGCAGCGCACCCTGCAGCCGTGCATGCTGGACAACCTACTGATCGTATCGTAACACGGGAATGAAAAAGAAAAACATCGCCTACATCATTTCCCAGGTTTCCCATTCCAACATGTTCGAGTGGACCGCCGGCTTGCTGGACAGGAAAAAATACAACCTCACGTTTATCCTGCTCCACGAAAAAAAATCACACTTCGAAAATTTTCTGCGAAAACAAGGGTTTACCGTCTACCGCCTTGACTACGGGAGCAAATACGACATGCCCGGTGTGATGATCCGCACCTGGCAGATCCTCAAAAAAGAAAAGGTCGACATCGTTCATACCCACTTGTTCGAGGCCGGGCTGGCGGGCATGACGGCCGCCAAGTTCGCAGGCATACACAAACGCATCCACACCCGCCACGATGCGACGATCCACCACCGTTACCATCCCCAGGCCGTAAAATACGACCGGGTGATCAACGGCCTTGCCACGCACATCGTCGCCATCACCAGGAACGTGAAGCATATTCTCGCCGGCATGGAAGGCGTCCCGGCAAACAAGATCACCGTCATTCACCACGGTTTCAAAATGGACGCATTCGAGAACGTGGAACGCGAACGCGTGGAAGCCCTGCGGCAACAATATTTTCCCGGCGGCAAGCCCTTCCCGGTGATCGGCGTGGTCTCGCGCTTCATCGAGTGGAAAGGCGTGCATTACATCATCCCCGCGTTTGCAGAGATCCGGAAGAAACACCCGGAGGCGCACCTGGTGCTTGCCAATGCGCAAGGCCCGTTTACCGGCGAGATCGAAAAACTGCTGGAAAAACTGCCTCCCGGGAGCTACACGCGCATCATTTACGAGCAGGACATCATCGCCCTTTACCGCCTGTTCGACATTTTCGTGCATGTGCCGGTAGACGAACAATGCGAAGCTTTCGGCCAGGTCTATATCGAAGCGATGGCCGCCGGGATCCCTTCCGTAATAACGCTTTCCGGCATCGCGCCCGATTACGTGAAAGACGGCGTCCACGCATTGACGGTTCCGTTCCGCGACAGCAAAAGCATTGCAAAGCAGGTCGGCCGCCTGCTCAGCGACAACAGCCTGCGTGAAAAAATTTCAGCCGCCGCGAAAAAAGCCGTTCACGACGAATTCCAGGTTGAAGGCATGATCCGCTCACTCGAACAACTGTATGACGCCTGACCTGAAATTTTCCATCGTCGTTCCCACCTATAACCGCGCCGCGCACATCGGCGATGCGCTGAGGTCATTGCTGGCTCAGACATACGCGAACTTCGAGGTGCTCGTGGTCGACGACGGCAGCACCGATGATACAGAGCTTGTCGTATTGAAATTCACCGATCCGCGCATCCGCTATATTCACCAGGGCAACCGGGAACGCGGCGCAGCGCGCAACAACGGCATGAACCACGCCACCGGCGACATCATCGGTTTTCTCGACTCCGACGATATCGCGCTTCCTCATCATCTCGAACAGGCTGCGGCATTTATCCGGTCACGCCCGGGATCCGGCGCCTACTGCATGTCGTACCGCATCCGGGTGGACGGGCGCGAGCAAACCATACGCCTGCCGGAAGAAATCGGCCCCTGCCTGGTACGGGGCAACCTGCTCGGCTGCAACGCCGTGTTGTTGACCAGGGAAACGGCGCTCCACTTCCGCTTTTCGGAGGACCGCGCGCTTTCCGGGCTGGAAGACTGGGAACTCTGGCTGCGGGTTGCAGCCGCGCGGCGCATGACCGGCTCGCCCGTCGTGACGACCGTCCTCGTTCAGCATGGCGGACGGAGCGTCATGCAAACCACCCCGGAAAAGATCGAACGACGTTTCGAATCTTTTTACCGGCATGTTTTTTTTAACGAGGACATACGCCGTTATTACAGCGGGAAGTTCGGCCGTCTGCGCGCCAGCAGCGAAACGTATATGGCGCTCCATCTCGCCCTGGAGAAAAAGTATCGCGGTGCGGCGCTCAAACACCTTCTGCGCGGTATCCGCGCTTTTCCCGGCATCATATTCACCCGTCGTTTCGCGGCGATCCTGAAACACCTTCCCTGATGGCAACGCCAGAGCATATTCTCGTGCTGACGTATTGGGGGCTGGATGACCCGCTCATCCAGGCCTACACGCTGCCCTACCTGCGCATCATCCGCAAGCTGCTGCCGAAAGGAAGCTCCATTCATCTTGTCACGTTGGAACGTACAGGACGCCGGCCGGGACGATTGCTCGAAGAAGACATTTACCAGTATTCCTTCCCGCTCCATCCCTTCGGGCTTCGTGCAATGATGGCGACGGTCGGCATTCTTTCGCAGCTGAAAAAGATCGTGCGCGACAAAAAGATCACGACGATCCACACCTGGTGCACGCCCGCGGGTGGCCTCGGCTGGCGCCTTTCACGCAAGACCGGCCTTCCGCTGATCCTCGACAGCTACGAGCCGCATGCAGAACCGATGGTCGAAAACGGCACGTGGAAACCCGGCAGCCTGGCGTTCAGGATACTTTTTTTTCTCGAGAAAAAACAAACGCTTCATGCAAAGTGGCTGATCGGCGTGACCGGGACAATGAAAGAATATGCGCGGGAGAAATACGGGTACACGGGCAATAATTTTCTTGTCAAGCCCGCCTGCATCGACCTGGAGAAGTTCTCCCCCGTTTTGCGCAAAGATCCTGCGCTGCTGAAAACGCTCGGGCTGGAAGGCAAGATCGTTTGTGTTTACGCGGGCAAGTTCGGTGGAATTTATCTCCGCGATGAAGCGTTCACGTTTTTCCGGAAAGGTTTCGATCACTGGGGCGACAACTTCCGCGTACTCCTGCTCACGTCCACCTCTCAACAGGAGATCGACGGGCTGTGCAGGAATGCAGGCGTCGACCCGGCCTGCGTGGTCCGGAAATTCGTTCCGCACAGCGAAGTTCCCTTGTACCTCGGGCTCGGCGATTTTGCATTTTCGGCGATCAAACCCGTGCCGGGGAAACGCTACTGCACGCCGATCAAGAACGGGGAATTCTGGGCGATGGGATTGCCCGTGGTGATCCCGAACGGAATTTCCGACGACAGCAAGCTCATCCATGAAATGAAAGCGGGCGTGGTGCTGTACAGCCTTTCCGACCAGGCGCTGGCCGAAGCGGTGAACAAGATGGGCAACATGCTGCAGGCGGACAAAGCGGGAATGGAAGAAAAAGCGCGTTCGCTCGCGGTAAAGCATAGGAATTTCAAAATTGCTGAGGATATTTACCGTAAAATCTACCAGGAATGAGTGAACAGGTGATCCTTGTGACAGGCGGGGCCGGCTATATCGGTTCACACACGATTCTCGCGCTGGCTGAAATGACCGGTCACGCGGTGGTCTCGGCAGATAACTATTCCAATTCTTCCGCTGAAACATACAAACGCCTCCGGTCCCTTTCCGGCAAAGATATTCCGCACGTCGAAGCCGATCTTTCCGACCGCAGGCAGGTGGAAAAAGTTTTCGCAAAATTTCCGGGCATCACCGGCGTGATCCATTTTGCAGCTTACAAATCGGTCCCCGAATCGGTGCAGAAGCCGCTGGTGTATTACCACAACAACATCAACTCCCTGCTGTACCTGCTCGAAGCGGGAGAAAAGCACGGCGTCCGCAATTTTATTTTTTCCTCTTCCTGTTCCGTGTACGGGAATATTTCCACGCTTCCTGTTAATGAAGCCACGCCCCCGGGCAAACCCGAATCGCCGTATGCATTCACCAAGCTCATCGGTGAAAAAATACTGGAAGACGCGATGGGCGCATCATCCGCGATGAAAGGCATTGCGCTGCGTTATTTCAATCCTGTCGGCGCGCATCCCACGGGAAAGCTCGGTGAGTTGCCGAACCAGCGCCCGAACAACCTCGTGCCCGTGATCACGCAAACGGCGATCGGGAAGAACCCGGGGATGCAGGTTTTCGGGAGCGATTATCCCACGCGCGACGGCACCTGCATCCGCGACTACATACACGTCTGCGATATCGCGGAGGCGCACGTGAAGGCGCTCAACCTGCTCGATGAAAATCCGCAGCAGGCGAAGTTCGACCTCTTCAACCTCGGCAGCGGCGAAGGTGTAACGGTGCTCGAAGCCATCCGCGCGTTTGAAAAGGTAAGCGGGAAAAAACTCAACTATAACATCACGGACAGAAGACCCGGCGATGTGGCTGCAATCTACTCCGACTCTGCCAAAGCGGAAAAAATCCTCGGGTGGAAAGCCAAACGCACACTCGATGAAATGATGGAGAGCGCCTGGAAATGGGAATTGCATCTCCGCAACTCGAAAATGGAAAAGTAGCTCAACGCGGGATTCATCCCGCGGCCCTCTCCCCGATGACTGCTCTCCACACATCCTGCCTCCTCTGCCAGTCGAAAGACTTGCACCCGCTCCCGGAAGAATACGCGCACGCCTACCTCGTGCAGTGCAAATCCTGCGGGCTCGTTTTCGGCAGCCGCATTCCCACGCAGGAAGAATTGCAGGCGCATTACGCGCAATACCCGCGCAACACGTCGGTCTCGCCGGTGACGGTGAAGCGGTACGAAGAGCTGCTGGAGAAAATGGAACCGTGGCGGAAGACATCCGCCGGCGGCGGAAAAATTCTCGACGTGGGCTGCGGAGACGGACATTTTCTCGAAGCGGCGAAACGCAAAGGCTGGGACGTTTACGGGACTGAATTCACCGATGAAGCCATCGCGTCGTGCCGCGCGAAAGGGATCAACATGTTCAAAGGCTCCATCCAGGATTACGATGTCGCGGATCATTTCGACGTGATCGCTTCTTTCGAAGTGCTGGAGCACATCAACGACGGGCGGGAACATGTACGGAAGATCCATTCCCTGCTGCGGCCGGGCGGGCTTTTCTATTTCACCACGCCGAATTTCAATTCGCTGAGCCGGAAAAGGCTGGGCGGAAAATGGAACGTGATCGAATACCCGGAACACCTCACCTACTACACGGCGTCGACGATCACGCGGCTGCTCGCTGAAGCGGGTTTCAAAAAACTTGAAGTGCGCACGACAGGTTTCAGCCCGCAACGTTTCCAGCTTTCAAAAGGAACGGCGACACGTTCGGGGAATTCGGACGAATCGTTGCGGATCGCGATCGAAGAGAAAGCGCATTTGCGTTTCGCGAAGAACGCGGCCAACGGGTTGCTGAATTTTTTCCGGGCCGGCGACACGCTCAAAGGATTTTTCACGAAGCCCTGACCGCTTCCGGAAGGACGCGTTTTTTCCCCGGTTGTTTCCGGTACGCCAGGAAATAGTTCAGCAGCAGCAGCGCGCAAACGAAAGCGGGCATGAACGGAATTTTGAAACGCACGAGCGCGCCGAAATTCGATGTGGACAGGCCGACGAGCATCGAGAAGAGCACCGTGTACGAAAGCAGGAAGATGATGAACGGGTTATCGAGGATCACCTGGAAAAATTTCCGGGGATCGGAGAATAACCGGAAGAGCAGCAAGACTGACAATCCCAGGTAAATCGTGTTTTCGATGCCGGAAGCGATCATCACCACGTTGCGCGCTTCCCAGATGAACGGCCGGTAAAGCCCGACCATGATCGCCGCGGGCGCTTTCGATGCCACGCCGGCGATCGTCGGCTCGAATTCCCCGATGTCGAACGAGCTGCCGTGGTAATAATCCTGGCGCAGGTCTTTTTGCGTGACGGAAGCCGTTTCCAGCATTTTCGCGATCGAGAATTTTCCCAGCCTGTCGCCCAGCAGCGACAGGCCGAAATAGCCGATGGTGAACGAGATGGCGTAGATGAGCGGGATGGAAATGTATTTCAGGAAACGCGAATTGAGCTTCACGATACGCGTGTACAGCACCCACACGAGCGCCCCGGGCAGCAGCGAAATGAGGATGTACGGCTTGATGGAAAGCATCACATATGCGGCGAGGACAGTGATGGCGAGGTTCTTCCAGAATTTTATTTTCGAAATAAACGCGCCGTCAAGACTTACGATGAACCAGCACACCGCCGAGAACGTGATCGTATCTTTCAATATTCCAGAGCCCCAGAACAAGACCGAAGGAATGAACAGTACGCTTAACGCCATCGCCCTTTCCTGCCCGGGATAATAGCGGCAAAGCATCCGGAACAATTTCCACGTGCCGACGAAGGACAGCCAGGAAAGGATGACGGTGGAAACGAGATAACTTTTAAACGAAACAAAAAGTACCGGGCTCAGCATTTTTGCCACGAACCACGCCTGCGAATCGAAATACATATACGGCCAGGGGTAACCCGTGGCGCGATCGAACAGCAGGTAATTCGGCATGGAAGGCGATTCGAAGACGAGCTGAACGTAGTTCGCCGGATTTTTCATGCCCATGTTCACCAGCGCCCGCGACGATTCGTAATAGGAAACGGTATCGCCCCCGTTGTAGTAATAAATGTAAATGAGGCAGAACACGACCGCGCTGACCACTTTCGCGAGAATGGCCCAGGTGTAATAACGATAGATCGGGTTCTTCCTGATGTTCTTTACCTGCACGAAAAACGTAACGCCCATGATGAGCAGCATGTAAATGCCCAGCATCACCCATTCGAAAGGATGAATGAACTTGATGTACGAATAATTCTCAAGCTCGAACATGGTTCATTTCATTAACCGTAGTAGCGCACAGAAAAAAAGCTCAGTGTCCCTCTGTGCAATCCCTCCGTGTCCTCAGTGGTTTCAAAAAACATCAGGCGTGATGGTATTTTTCGCCGCGGGTGATGGTAAATGCGCGGTAGAGCTGCTCTGCAAGAATTACCCGGACCATCTGGTGCGAAAAGGTCATCTGCGATAAAGCGATCCGGTCGTTGGCCCGTTTGTACACTTCTTCCGAAAAGCCGAAAGGGCCGCCGATCAAAAATACCAATCTTTTGTAACCCGCTCCCTGCTGCTTTTCCAGCCACCCGGCCAGCCCCGGCGAGGTGAATTCGCGCCCCCGCTCGTCGAGCAGCACCAGGCGGTCGGAAGGGCCGATCCGCGCCAGCTGAAGCTCGCCCTCGGCTTTGTTCTGCTCAGCGGGCTGGAGCTTGCCCGACAGCTTCAGGGCCGGTATTTCAAGTACTTCGAGGGTGCAATAGTGGTCCAGGCGCTTTACGTATTGCTCAAAACCGGACTTAATCCAGCCATCTTCCGTTTTACCTGTCAGCAGGAGAGAGATTTTCATGCACGGGCCTTAAAAACATTAAATTTGTCCGATGCCACCGTCAGGCGAAAATACCCGTTATTTTGGCTCGATAGTTGCAATCTTTACGGGAAATAACCCAAAGTAGTCATGAAAACCTTGCTGGCCCTTGTGCTGTTCCTGTTCCCGGTCGTTGTGAAAGCGGATATCGCCGATGATGTTGCGAATGCCATTCGTACCGGGAATGCGAAGGAGATCTCGAAGTATTTCGCCGACAATGTCGACCTGAAAGTGCTCGAGCAGGAGAACATTTACAGCAAAGCCCAGGCTGAGCTGATCCTGAAAGACTTCTTCGCCAAACACCCGGTAAAGGAATTCACCATCGTCCACAAAAGCCTGCCGAAGAACGAATCGCAGTTCGCGATCGGCACGCTGAAAACGGCGAACGGCAACTACAGGGTGCATTACCTGATGAAGACGGCGACGGGAGCGACTACGGTGACGCAGTTCCGTATCGAAAACGCCGATGAGTAACGCCACAGGCTACAGATCTTCCGCACCGGATTTACCCCTGATTCGCTCTTTTATCGCCTCCGCGCTCGCTGAAGACGTGCGCGACGGCGATCACACTTCCCTTGCTGTAATTCCTCCCACCGCTGCCGACCGCGCAAAGCTGCTCGTCAAGGACGAAGGCATCATCGCCGGCGTTGAGCTGGCCCGCCTGATCTTTCACCAGGTCGATCCTGCGCTGCACGTGCGCGTGCTCATCGAAGACGGGCACATCGTGAAGCAGGGCGACGTTGTGCTCGAGGTGGAAGGCCCCGCGCGCTCCATCCTCACGGCCGAGCGTCTCGTGCTCAACTGCATGCAGCGCATGAGCGGCATCGCCACCACGACACAGCACCTCGTGAAATTGCTGCACGGGCTGGAAACCAAAGTGATCGACACGCGCAAGACGACGCCGGGCTTCCGCTACTTTGAAAAATGGGCCGTGCGCATCGGCGGCGGCGCCAACCACCGTTTCGGGCTGTACGACATGGTGCTCATCAAAGACAACCACGTCGATTACGCCGGCGGCATTGCCAACGCGATCCGCGCAGCTCAACAGTATCTCCGCGAAAAAGAACTTACGCTCGACATCGAGATCGAAGTGCGGAACTTCGACGAGCTCGGCCAGGTGCTTGCGGAAGGCGGCGTGCAGCGCATCATGCTCGACAATTTCACACCGGCCGACCTTGCGAAAGCGGTGCAGCTCATCGGCGGGCGTTTTAAGACGGAAGCTTCCGGGGGAATCACGGCGGCCACGATACGCGCATATGCCGAAACCGGCGTCGATTTCATTTCGGTCGGCGCGCTCACGCACAGCGTCCGCAGTCTCGACCTCAGCCTAAAAGCCGAACACCGATGAAATTGAAGCTGCTCAAGGTGTTCCGTCGCTTCCCGTTCGTCCGTTCGTTCGCGAAGTTCACAAAACGCATCCACCTGCCGGGGTTCGCAGGACTATCGCTTTACGAAGTTTCCGTTTTTTTCTTCCGCGGCATCAACCGCGGCGGGCTCCAGGAACGGGCCTCGTCGATGGCCTACAGCTTTTTCCTCGCGCTCTGGCCGGCGATACTTTTTCTTTTCACGCTCATCCCGTTCATCCCGATCGAGAACTTCCAGACCATCCTGTTTGAAACCATACGCGACATCATGCCACGAACGGCTTTCGAAGCCATCGAAGAAACCGTCACCGAGATCCTCAAGCGGCCCAACTCTTCCCTGCTCTCGATCGGTTTTATCGCAGCGCTGTATTTCTCCACCAGCGGGTTTATAGCGATGATGGGCGCATTCAACAAAAGCATTCACGTCAAAGAACGCAGGCCGATGTGGCGCCAGCAGCTCATCGCGCTCCTGCTCGTTTTCATCATACTGATCGTGCTGCTGTTTACGGTGGGCGTCATCATCGGGAGCGAATTCGTGATCGGTTACATTATCCCTGAAGGATCGAAGCGTTCCGTGCTGCTCAACGTCGGCCAGTGGATCGTGCTCGCCATGCTGGTGCTGACGGTGATCGCCATTTTCTACCGGCTCGGACCGGCAAAAAAAATGCACACGCATTTCTACAGCCCCGGCGTGCTGCTTGCGACGTTCCTGATCCTGCTTGCATCCGCGATCATCGCCTGGTACGTCAACAATTTCGGCAACTTCAACAAGATCTACGGCTCGATCGGGTCGGTGATCGTCATGCTGCTCTGGTTCTATTACAATTCCGTGATGCTCCTGCTCGGTTTCGAACTTGACGCAAGCATCATGATGGCGAAAGCGAACAAACGCACGCTGCTGGAACAGGAAGAGGTGGAGATCAAGAAGGAAGAAGCGCAGGTGTGAGAAAAAATTTACGAATTGCGATGTACGAGGTACGATTTATTGGAACCCTCGAAGGATTGCGCGCGGTCATGCGCTCGTGCAATCCTTCGAGGGTTTTACACAATCTTAAACGCGGAGAAGTAGTAATTGTTCTGCGCGGCGATCAGCTCTACTTTGATGTAATACGCGGCGAGAAATTCGGTAAAAGCGAGGAATTCGTGCGTGGGGACGGTGAACTCGTCGAAGAGGATGATGTCGCCTTTGCGGAGGTGCGGGGCGACGGAGGTAAGCACGAATAAGGTGGAAGTGTAAAGATCCGCATCCATGTGGAACACCTGGCGGCGCGTGTCGTTTTCGGCGAACGATTTGAGGTGCTTCGGGAGCGTATCCTGGAAAAGTCCTTTGTGGAATGTGGCGCGGTCGTCGTTCACCTCGGGGAAATTCCCGCCGGTAGACATGGCGCCGGCTTTAAAAACATTCCAGTCTTCCGGCAAGCCGGTGAAGGTATCGAACCCGTCAAAAGTGGATTGCGGGTTCTTGTTGTGCTCCACCCACCATTTGAACGAACGTCCCGCCGCCACGCCGAATTCCATATAACGGATCGGCCCGTCGAGCTTTTCTTCTTCGAGGATGAATTTGTAAACGTTATAACGCTTGTTGTAATCCCACTTCGAAGAATAAAAATCGTTGAGCTTCGGGGAATTCGCTTTGGCCCTCCATTTCGACATTTTGGAGAGGTACAGCAGGTTGGCAAGAAATCCCGAAAACGGTTCCACCAGCACGTGCAGGCGCCAGCGCATGAACAGCGTTTTGGTTTTCCGGATGAAGTAGAGCTTGGTCTGCATCGGGGCGGGCGCTAAGGTAAGAAAGACGTGAGACATGAGACTTGAGACGTGAGAAAAAATGGGGCGTATTCCATGGCAGGAATTGTGAGGGCTGTTTTTTTGATTTGCATAAAATATCAACCGTTCATCCCAAAATCTCACGTCTCAGGTCTCATGTCTCACGTCTATCCATGGAAGCAGCTATATTTGCAGATCATCTACCTGACTTCCACAACAATGCTTTTACGAAAAGCCCTCGTCGCTGTGTTCCTGCTCCTGGGAACCGGACTGTTTGCACAATTCCCGGACATCAGCTACCGCTCCGCTTCCAATCCCGATTACTGGAAAAACCGCATGCCCGTTCCGGGCTATTGGCAGCAGGATGTGTATTATACACTGAAGGCTACGCTGGACGACAAAACTGACATTGTTTCGGGAACGGAAGACCTCATCTATTACAATAATTCCCCGGACACGCTGACGTTCGTTTATTTCCATTTGTACCAGAACGCTTTCCAGCCGGAATCCTATACGGACGACCTGCACCGCAACAACAATTTCCCGGTACGTTACGGAAAATACGAGTCGCAGAAAAAAGGAACGGAAATCTCGGACCTGACTGTCGACGGGCAAAAGGTGGAGAGCGAGCTGGACAATACGGTAATGAAAGTGTGGCTGCCGAGGCCGCTGGTCCCGGGCGGCGCGATCGTGATCAGCATGAAATTTTCCACCTACTTCGACAACGGCGGAAACATCCGCCGGCGGATGAAAATGTACAAAACGTTCGGCTATAAACATTTCGACGGCGTTCATTGGTACCCGCGCATCGCAGTGTACGACCGCAAGTTCGGGTGGGAAACGGACCAGCACCTCACGCGCGAATTCTACGGCGATTTCGGCGTGTACGACGTGGAGCTGACGTTGCCCAACCAGTACATTCTCGATGCCACCGGCGTCATGACGAACGAGCAGGAAATGCTCCCGCCCGACCTGCGCCAGAAGCTCGACATCGCCAACTTCAAAACCAAGGCATGGGAATCGGAACCGAGCGTGATCATTACGCCTGACGGTACGACGAAGACCTGGAAATTCCACGCCGAGAACGTGCACGATTTCGCCTGGACGGCCGACCCCACTTACCGCATCGGGGAAGTGCAATGGAAAGGCATACGCATCATCGCGCTGGCGCAGGAGCAGCATTGCGCGGGGTGGCAGAATGCGGCCGCCTATACGGCAAAAGTCATCGAAGTGTATTCCACCGATTTTGGCATGTATGCGTACCCGAAAATGATCGTGGCGGATGCGGCAGACGGAATGGAATACCCGATGCTCACGCTCGACGGCGGATACGACCCGGGATACCGCTCGCTGATCGCGCACGAAGTCGGTCACAACTGGTTCTTCGGCATGGTCGGCAGCAACGAAACGTACCGCGCGATGCTGGACGAAGGCTTCACGCAATTCCTCACCTCGTGGGCGTACGAAAGGATCGACGGGCCGGTGGAACTGCATTCGCCTTATAAATCCGGTTACGTGACGCGCTTCAAAGAAGACGGGCGCGTGCGCAACGTGGAAGTGTACAACAACTACATGCACCAGGCGGCACAGGGCGATGAAACGGTGATCGACACGCACTCCGACCAGTTCGGCGGCGCGTTGCGTCACGGCGGCGGCTACGGCATGGTGTACCGCAAAACTTCGGCGATGCTGTACAACCTCCAGTACGTGCTCGGCGATTCGCTGTTCCTGGCGGCGATGCAGCATTATTTCCACCAGTGGAAATTCTGTCACCCGTACGTGGAAGATTTCCGCAACTCCATCATCCAGTTCACGCACGTCGACCTCAACTGGTTCTTCGACCAATGGATCACCACCTCGAAAACGATCGATTACAAAGTAAAATCGGTGAAGAAAGGCGATTCCACCGACACGTACCGCGTGACGTTCCAGCGCAAAGGCCGCATGCACATGCCGATCGATTTCACCGTGGAGGCGAACGACGGCAAACGTTACAATTACTACATCCCCAACACCTGGTTCGAAAAGGAAACATCTTCCACCGTCCTCCCGCGCTGGTTCGGCTGGGACAACATCCGCAAAACATACACCGCTGAAGTTGTCGTTCCTTCCGGCGTACACAACGTGATGATCGACACGACTCACCGGCTGGCGGATGTGAACATGCGCGACAATTACAAAAAAGCGCCTGTCATTTTCCGTTTCGATTCGAAGATCTACAATGCGCCTTCGTGGGAATATTACACCTACCGCGCGCGCCCCGACATCTGGTACAACGGCTACGACGGTCTGAAGGCGGGCTTTTACCTCGGCGGCGATTTTATGGGCGTGTTCAACAAATTCGATCTCACGTTCAACTTCAACACCGGCGCATTCCAGAGCCAGCTGCCCGAAGGAACGGAGATCAACAAGTTCGACCGTTTCTCGTACATCTTCTCCTACACCACGCCCGCGAACAGGCTGGTGAAAAATTCTTCTTTCACGTTCACTTCGCGCCACATCGACGGGCTGGATGCCGGAACGGCGGGCTTCGACGTGTGGGATAAAAAGATGAAGAACCGTTTTTACGTGCAGTACAAAATGATGTACCGCGCCGATTCGTCGGACCTCACGTATCTCTACTACCCGAACGATTGGCAGGTAGCCAAATTCAACAACACGATCACGTTCGGCTACGAGCACCCGTACAGCTACAAGCGCGGCAACGGCAACATCCTCGCCAGCCTCCGCTCCACCGCCATCGGCAGCGACTACGATTATCATTACCTGTCGCTGAACGCCGTGAACAAAAACGATCTCGGCCGCATCAACATCAACACGCGCATGTTCGCCCAGGTCGGCACGGGAAGCAACTGGGCAAGCGAATCCATGCTGTACGCCGCCGGGGCCAACCCGGAAGCGATGATGGACAACAAGTACACCCGCTCCGTCGCTTTTTTCCCGTCTGAATGGGGCGGCTACGGCGCCGATGTGAACCACCTGCATTACGGCGGCGGGCTCAACCTGCGCGGCTATTCCGGCTACCTCATGCCCCAGTTCGACTGGTACGGCGGCATCCGCAATACGTATAAAGGCACCACCGGCTATGCGCTGAACGCCGAGGTCGAGTTCCAGGAGCTCTTCCGCTTTGTCGGCCGCTCCATGCCCCGCGTGAACAGCGTGCTTCACCTCGCATCATACCTGTTCGGCGACATCGGCGGGATCAACTTCAGCGCACCCGGCGAGCCGCTCGCGATGAGCGACTTCCGCGCCGACGCCGGTGTCGGCTTCGCGCTTACGATCAAACGTTTCCCGCCGCTGCAGACGGTAAAGCCGCTGACGGTCCGTTTCGACATGCCGCTTTTCCTGAACAGCACACCGTATGTTTCGCAGGATCCTTTCCAGTTCAGGTGGGTGCTGGGGGTGAGCAGGGCGTTTTAGAATTTCACGACCCGGCGTTCAGCAAAACGATGCGCCTGCAGCAGTCATGCTTGCAGGCGCATTGTTTTTTGATGTGAAAATGATCGCAGACTAGTTCCGGATGATTGTAGAGGAGCTGCTTTTTTGAATTCGTTTTTTCATGATGAAAAAATGTGAAAGCGGTTAAGTTGGGACTGTTGCAAGAATGCGATTCAGGTGGTTGTTTGAAGTGAGCAGGCGTATCGTGTACTTCATGAAAAATCCCGGCGAATGGCCGGGATTTTTCATGAAATAGTTTTTGACTATTGGCGAATGAGCTGTCCTGTGTAGGTTGCTTTTTCACCTTCAGCAATGATGGTATACTGGCCGGGAGCAAGGTCGGCAACAGAAATCACAAGCTGCGCGGCATAGGCTTGAACGCTCACCGATTTGCAAAGCTTTCCCTGAATGTCATAGATACGGATCGAGCTGAAGTGATCTTCCCCTGCAACAATTGTGACGTTTTCCAGTGAAGGATTGGGGAAAAAATTCAGTGCAGGTATTGACGCTAAGGACTGCTCGTCAAAACCAACATCATCGAAGCTGATCCTGCGGATCACGTTATTGCTTCGGTCGCCGACAAACAGGTCGCCGTTAATGCCCGTGCAAATTCCATAAGGCGTGTTGAAAGTAGCAACAAGCACCGATCCATTGTTCAATCCGGCGCTGCCAGTCCCGGCGACAGTAGTAACAACTCCTGCAGGCGTTACGCGCCGTATTTTATTGCTCATCCATTCTGTCAGAACAATATTCCCGTACAAATCAAAATCCATGTAGCAGGGACGGCTGAACGCCGCATTTGCACCTGTCCCATCCGTGCTTGCTGTTGCACCCGATCCTGCAACGAGGCTCACGACTCCACCTGCAATCATTTTAATTTTGCAGTTGACCTGGTCAGCAACGTATAGGTTTCCTTGTGCGTCCAGCAGAAGCCCGGTTGGTCGGTTAAAAAGGGCCGTAGCAGCAGCGCCCAACTGATCGCCTGAAGTTCCACTAATGCCTGCAAAGGTCGTTACCTGGCCGTTCGTGATTTTGCGTATCGAGTGATTCCCATAATCAGCTACGTAGATGGAACCGTTGTGATCGCTGAGCACGTTTGCCGGATTGAAAAACTCCGCCTGGAGAGCCGGGCCGTCAACTGTTCCGGCAGATCCTGTTCCGGCGAACGTCACGACGTTGCCCAACGTGTCGACCCGTTTCACTTTGTTATTGCCATTATCGCTGAGGTAAATGTACCCGTTATCGAAGCAGATGCCTGCAGGTGAATTAAAACGGGCATTTGCGCCCTGGGCATCGACATCGCCTGGTGTTCCGTTACCTGCAAGCGTCGTTACCTGTCCGTTCGCAATTTTTCGGATACAATGATTCAGCACATCGCCTACATAAAAATAGCCGGTCGCGGGATCCATGCATATTGTGTAAGGAGCATTGAACTGTGCTGAATTCAGCGGTCCATTCTGAAGCCCGGCAACAGAAGTACCTGCATAAGTGGATACCGTTGAGTAGGTTTGGGCCTGAACGCAGGATGCAACCGCGATCAGGATTACAAAAAGAAAGAGTCCGTTTTTTTTCATGGGATTATTTTTTCAGGTTAATTCTTTTCGGCAATAGCAATGATTGTGTCTGTCTGATCAATATCGTTCAACGTATCGGCATACGCCTTTTCCAGGGCGGGATCCCGGAATTGATGGAATTTATTTTGGCCACCCGGCAAACCCTCCTTCAACCACAGCAAGTGATTAGCGAGGGGGTAACGCTGAAAGCCCTCGACTTTCACATTTTTAAACCCGGCGGCATCAAGAAATGCGGCCAGGCTCTGACGTGTGTGTAAGATGAGGTGCTCGCTCCAGAACGTAAATTTCTTAAATGCGTCCAGGTCAAACGCATTGATCAACGCATCACCGGCATGGGGAACTTCAATAAAAATTTTGCCGCCGGGAGCCATCGCTTTATTGAGATTCCTCAGCGACTGAAGCGGTTCGGTGATATGTTCGAAAACATGGAAAAGGGTGACGAGATCGAATTTCACATCCAGTTTCGCAAGCGTTTCGATCGAATCGTGCGCGTTGTAGCCAAGGCGACTGAGAGTATTACGGATGTCTTTCTGGGGCTCTACTGCATGGATATCTTTCGCCCAGGGCTTGACCAGGTCGAGGATACCGCCCATGCCGGAACCTACATCAGCATAGTGTTTTCCTGTGACCAACGCTTTTATCTGCTCCGAACGGCGATGATCGTCTTCCCATGTTTCTTTCAGTCCTGCGTCGCGGTCGGCACTGCTCCAATAAGAAGTTCCTTCTTTAGCCTCGTAGTAGGACGAAGCCACATGATCGACCCGATCGAGAAAAATTACGCCTGATTTTTTGCACCGCAGTACGCCAACGTCTTCACGATCGCGAACACGTGGATAGAAAGAATCCACCGAGCCGGGGTCAACTATCCCCAATTGGGTTAGTTCTTTAAAGATCGGGTGCTTACGAAGGTCAATGGGTTCGGACAAGGTTTGTTTCATTTGTGAATACTTTCAAAAGTACGATTTCCCAGGCTTATTTCCTGCGGCCCCACAAGGACGTCAGCAAATGATGGTATTCCGGAACAATCTTCATTCCCCAGCCGAGCCCGGCAAAAAGCGCTGTGATGAGGAATCCACGCTCTGCCATCGCCAGCCAGGGATTTTCCGGGACAGGAGCAAAAAAACCGGTTGCAAGAGCAAGGAGAATAATCCCCACCGTTTTCAGCGAACGCACATCATACGGTTGCATGCCGAACTTTTTCCAGATGTAAATAAACTTCGCCAGGTTGTATAGCGCACTCGCAAGACCGGTCGCAAGTGCGGCTCCTTCGATACCGAAATTCGGAATAAAGATCATATTCAGGATAACAGAAACGACGAGAAGTATCAGCAGGAAAATCACGCCCCAGATGTATTTTGAAGAGTTGTTCAGGATAGGTGAATTCACGCCTGTCGCCATGTTCACGATCGAACCAGCGCTCATGATGATCGTTACTCCGGCAGCATCGCGGTAATCTTCAGGAAGCAGCCGCAGAAAATCGTGAATGTTCGTAATAATGCACACCGCGAGAAATCCGCCGGCAAGAAACAGCACACGTACGGAACGGTAATAGATCTCCCTGATCTCGTCCAGGTTTCCCGACGAGAAAGCATGAGCAATCTTAATTGCGGCTATACGTTCCACCGAATAAAGTGGTGTTTCAATAAACTGGGCAATAAAAGCGCCGATGAGGTAAATGCCGACCTCTTTCTCCCCCAGGTACGCGCCGATCAGGACGCTGTCGAGAAACTTCATGCTGAGCGAAGAGAGCGCGGTAAGCGTAAGTAAAAAAGAAAATTGCGCGATTGGTCTGAAACCGACATGGTGCACGAACGACCAGTCGATCAGTATCCCCGGGCGGTCGACTGTGAATACATAGGCGGCAATGAGCAGCAACTGGGATAAATAAACAATGCCGATCCCGGCAACGAACCAGTCAAGCGTAATCCAGCCCATGCCGTATACCATGGCCACCACGACGAGCAGGACGCGCACCCATATGTCGTTCAGGAAAGAAGGGAACGTCGTTTTCAGCAGGCTGTTGCTGTATGCATTGATGGCGATCGAAAGGGTCATGACGGCTGCAAGAGGAAAAGCCCATTCGAAATAAGCGGCAAACAGCGGAGATTCTAAGCCGTACCGGGCGAGGATCCAGCGCTTCAGCAATGCGATCAGTATACCGCCGGTCACTATGCCTGCCAACGGAAAGAGCAGCATGAACCCGAAAAAACCGTGGTGTCTTTTTTTTGCGTTGCGGAAAACCGGGAAATAACGTACGCACATGCTGGAAGAACCGAGCAGGAAAAATGTTGTCAGCAGCGCGCTGAAAGAAATGAGCAGCCCGGCCATACCGACCTCTTCCGGGGAAAGATAATATGGCTGAACGACGATGCGGTTCAGGAACCCAAGCACGACACCGACATAGATGATGACGGTGTTGATCAAGCCCTGACGTTGTATTGTGCCCAATTCTGCCGGGTTTAGCTACTTTTACGGTTGCGTAAAAATAGATGAATTCGCCGTACGTCAGGATTTTTGTAACGACCTCTCACATCAGCACCGTCTACATGACCATGCTGGCGCAGGCCACGCATTCAGGCACGTTCACCGACATTTTACTCATTGATACCGGCGTCCGGCGAAAAGAGCTTTTAACACTTATTGGTGAAACCGCCGAGTTTCATTCGTGGGCGCTCGTGTACAGTTTTTCCGATGAGGTAACAGAAGAGCATGATTTTAAACCATCCATCCGAAAAACGATTACCCGGAAAATGAAGATACTGCCAGGCGTCAGGCAAATTTATGATGGCATGCTCAACCGCTTTATGAATAAGCGTGATGCAGCTTACCGCAAAAAACTGAAAGAGTTACTCGGTCCGTTTTTTGAAACCGGCCAGGTTCCCGGGCTGTACCTGATGACACAGACCTACCTGAACCGCCCGCTTACGCAGCTTTTTCCCGGGGCATCCATCCATTACATGGAACACGGTATCGGCGATTATTATTACATTCTCGATAAAGCTACGCCGCAAGGTAAAATGCATGCTGTATTTGCAGCACCCTATAAAAAATACCTCGCCTCGCTTGGAATCACGAATGACTGGGTGCTTGACTTGCCGGGTAAAGAAAAATTCCCGGAGTTCGCGAAAGAACTGCTGAAACGGCATAAAGCGTCACTGGATACGGACAAATTACCGCTCCCGCAAAAACCGATCGTTTACCTGCTGCTTGAAGCCGTGGATATGTACCATGTCGACGACAGCTTCTGGACTGCATACATCGAGCATATTCTGAAAGAGCTGAAAGATCCGGAACGCTATCATTTTCTGCTGAAGCCTCACCCGATGCATTCGAAACATTCGATCGAAAAAACAGAAGGATACTTTAAAAAGCTGGGGCTGGAATATTCCATACTGGGCGGTGAAAAGTACAGCAGCGCTGCAGCCGAGGTATTATTCAGCCGCTGGGAGAACCAGACAGAATACGTATTTTGCCTGTTCTCTTCCAGCTGTTTTTATCTCTCACAGCTTTACCTCAACACGAATATCCGGTATTACTACTCCACCGGATTCATGAGCAGATATATCGGTAATGCGCCTCCACAGTACTATAAATTATACGTGGAAATCCGTCCCCTCATCGAACAAGTCTTCGCCGAACGCTGCAAACCATATTAGTTCTGGGTTCCCGGCTCCTGGTTCTGGGAAAACTTATAACTCCGTGGTAACCTTCGTTCCAAGAACCAAGAACCAAGATCCCAGAACTCAGAACTTAGAACCCTCACAAGCTCCACCCATCATCCACAATAATATTCTGCCCGTTCACATATGTCGATGCGTCGGAAAGCAGGAAGACCAGCGTGCCGCAGAGATCGCGGGCGTCGAGCATGCCTTTGTTGGTGCCGTAGGAGTTGTAGCGCTCCACGAAAGATTCGGGCTGGTTGTTGAGCACGCCGCCGGGACTGATGCTGTTGCAGCGGATGTTCAGCCCTTTGTAGGAACGCGTGATGTATTTCGTAAGCTGAACGACACCGGCTTTGATCACGGCGTATTCCACGGGCATGGTCATCGGCGTCCCTTCGTAGATCTCGAAACGCGGGGCGATGACGCCATAGATGGACGCCATGTTGATGATGTTGCCCTGCCTGCGGTCGGAGAAATAGTTGAGGAAATGTTTCGAGGCGAGGAAATAGCCGCCCACGTGCATGCCCACGTTCTCCACGAAATCGTGGTAGGTGACTTCGCTGAATTCTTTCCCGTAATTTTTATTCCGGGGATAAGCGTTGTTCACCAGCGCATCGATGTAGCCGAACTCGTTGTGCACGGATTCGATCATCGCCTGCAGGGAAGCGTCGGAGGTGACGTCGACGTGCTGGAATACGGCACGCCGTTCGTAACGTTCGTACAACGCTTCCGCGACGGGCCGGCCTTCCTTTTCGTTCTTTTCGGCGACGATCACCGTTCCGCCGGCTTCGCAGATCGCTTCGCAGAAGGAGCGCCCGAGCAGCCCTGCGCCGCCTGTCACAACGATGACTTTTCCGTCCAGCATAGTGCTCATGTTCATCCGGTGAGGTAAATGTACCGATTTGAGGTTATTATGGTCTGTCAGTTCTGTTTCCGGAACACCGGGCGGATCGCGCGCTCGTGAAGGTGCCTGCCGATACCGTCGTTCAGCGCGGCTTTGTACACCGTCAGCGCTTTCTCCGCGGCGGAAAGCGTCAGGTCGAGCTCGGTCTGCCCGTGCGCGTACGAGAGCGCCACCCACGGCATCAGCACGCCGTGACTGATCATTTCACGGCTGAACAGCGTGCGGAATTCGAGCGAGGGATTCCCGTCTTTATCGCGGGTGAAATAATACGGCGAGCAGGCAAAACCTTCCACGCTGAATTGCTTTTCAATTCCAAGATTTTTCGCGATGCCGTTCATCCCGTCGAAAAATTTCCTGCCGTAATCCCAGAGATGGCCGGTGACGTTGAGCTTGCGGTACACGTCGATCGTTTTGATGAATGCGCCGAACGCCGACATCTCGGAACCGTGCGTGGTGGAAATGAGGAACACGCGGTCCTGCCCTTCTTTGCGGATGCCGCCGAGGTCCATGATCTCCTTTTTCCCGATCAGCGCGGCGAGCGCAAAGCCGTTGGCCATGCCTTTCCCGAACGTGGCGAGGTCGGGCTCGATGTCGTACACCTTCATCGCGCCGTGCAGGTCCCAGCGAAAGCCGGTGATCATTTCATCGAGAATGAATACCGCGCCGTTCTTTTTGCAGAGCGCTTTCACCTGGTGCAGGAAGCTCAGTTCGGGACTGCAGCCTTTCGGCTCCGTCATTATTTTTCCATCGCCTTTGCACGGTGAAACGAACGTCGCCGGTTCCATGATGATGCACGCGATCTCGCCGGGATGCTCGCTGAACAATTTCTCCAGCGACGCAATGTCGTTGTAGTGAAAACGCAGGCTCAGCGCTTTGTTCTCCGCCGGGATCCCTTTGTCCATCGGGGTTGTGCCGATGAACCAGTCGTCGTAGGTGAAGAACGGCTGCTCGGCGCACATGGCCACGTATTTGCGGCCGGTGTATGCGCGGGCGAGCTTCACGGCTGCGGTCGTCACCACGGAACCGTTCTTGGCGAACTTCACCATATCGGCCCACGGGAACAGGCCCACCATCAGCTCCGCCGCTTCCAGCTCGGTGAGCGAGGAACGCGTAAGGTTATTGCCTTTCCGGATCTCCGCGATGCCTGCTTCGGCGATCTCTTCGTGCGCGTAACCGACAGTGACGGAGCGAAGCCCCATGCCGTAGTCGAGAAATTTATTTCCGTCGGCATCCCACACGTATGCGCCTTTGCCGTGCGAAAGGATCTGCGGGGCGTTCGTGGGATATTGGTCGTCGCCGCGGCTGTAGGTATGCGCGCCGGCGGGAATGACGTTGTGCAAACGGTCCGAATAATTCATAGAAAAATCAAATTTCAAAAATCCAAAGTTTTGGGACCTGGATTTTTATTTTTTTGGTTTTTTATTCCAATACGCCTTCCGCTCTCGCCTGCATGAGACGTTCGACAATGATAAAATCCACCACGTCGTCGATCTCGAAGGATTTCCATTTCGGCATTTCATAGCCCAGCGTTTTTTCGTGGTAAAACGACTGCCGGTTGTAAAGCGATTCCACTTTCGAAATGTACATGCTGCCTTCGAAGAAATAAACGTCGTTGATCTCCTGCCTGCGCCTGAACACGAACGTACCGCCTTCGTACGGGCGGATGAAATGCGTTTCCTCGTCCTTCAGCGCAAGGAATGCGGGATGAGCGCTTTCGGTGCGGCAAACGCCGACGATGCTTTCGGCGCCTTCCGTTTTGTGCAGGAGGTTCAGCGCGCCCAGCACGTCCAGGCCGTCGCGCTGCGGGGACGTGGCTTCGAGCATGCCCACGTAGTCGAACGTCACACCTTCTTTTTTGAAATGGTCGAGCGCGTGAAGGATCACGTCCATCGATGGCGTCGTGTCTTTCGCCAGCTCTGCGGGGCGCATGAACGGAATTTCGGCGTTGAATGTTTTTGCGACTGCGGCGATCTCTTCGCTGTCGGTGGACACCACTACCCTGCCGCCGAAACGGTCTGCCACCTGCAGCGCGGTTTCGATCGTCCAGCCGATGAGCGGTTTGTCAAGCAAGGGGCGGATGTTTTTCCCGGGAAGACCTTTGCTTCCCCCGCGTGCCGGGATGATGAAGAGCACCCGTGGATCAGGCTGTGACATTGAGCTTGCGCGTGTTGTAAATGCCGTTGATGGCGTTGAGGATGTTCTGCTGTTCTTCTTCCGTAATTGTCACCGAGGAAGGAAGGCTGATGCCGTTGCGCGACAAATTATCCGTCACCGGGAATTTTTGCCCGTCGAGCAGGTATTGCCTGTACGGCGGCATGTCGTGCAGCGGGTAAAACACCGGCCGCGTTTCCACGCCGTTCTTCGTCAGCTTCTCGATCAGCTCGTCGCGTGTGACGCCGTCTTCGGGATTGACGATGCAGGTGTACAGCCAGTAGCCGTTCTTCGCCCATTCTTTTTCCGGTGGAAGCGTGATGTGCTTGTTTGCGCCGAGGCCGCCGTTGTAGATGGACGCCATGTTGCGCTTCGCATTCACGAACTCGTTGAGGCGCTCCAGCTGTGCAACGCCGATGGCAGCCTGGATGTTCGTCATGCGGTAGTTGAAGCCGACGAACTCGTGCCAGTAACGTTTCTGCTTCGACATGCCGTGATCGCGGAGCACGGTTGCTTTTTCAGCCACTGCTTTATCGCGGAAGAGTACCATTCCGCCTTCGCCGGTGGTGATGGTTTTATTTCCGAAAAAGCTGAACGTGGCCGCATCGCCGAACGTGCCGACGTGTTTTCCTTTGTACAATGCGCCGAGCGCTTCCGCCGCATCTTCGATCACCAGCAGGTTGTGCTTCTTCGCGATCGCCATCAGCTCGTCCATGTGGCAGGGATGGCCGTAGAGGTGCACGGGCATGATCGCCTTCGTGCGCGGCGTGATGAGCTTTTCCACCGCGGCGGGTGAAAGCGTCCACGTTTCCGGGTCGACGTCGGCGATGACGGGCGTGGCGCCGGTGTAAATGACGCCGTTGATCGACGCCGCGAACGTCAGGTCGGGAACGATCACTTCATCGCCTTCCCCGATGCCGAGGGCTTCCAGGGCAAGATGGATGGCCACCGTGCCGTTGCTCACCGCAACACCGTTGGGCGATCCGCAGTATTCCGCGAATTGCTGCTCGAATTTTTTCACGTATGCGCCCTGCGAGCTGATCCAGCCCGTGGTGATGCATTCGGTGACGTATTTCAATTCGTTTCCGTTCAGCTGCGGCGTCATCACCGGGATGCGATGCGAGCGGCTGAAGCTGGCGTAATCGACGGGAATGCCGTTCTCGTCCACCAGCGGAATGTGGCGGATGCTCTGGGAAATATGCGCCTGGATCTGGTCCACGGGCGTGTTGACGGGAAGCGCGGTGAATTTCGTTTGCATCACCTCGCGGATGGGCGTGTCGAGGTTCTTCCCGCCGATGAGCGCGCGGCGGATGTCGCCGTCGGTAACGACACCAATGAGCTTTTTCGACGCGTCGACGATAAAACAGGTCCCCTGCGCATTGGCGTCGATGATGCTGAGGGCTTCTTTTACAGGCTTGTCACCCGTAATGAGCAGCTCTTCGATTCCGGGAATATGGCTCATGGAATAAGGTTTTGAGCAGGTAAATAGATGATCCAAAGTTACTAAATTTAGATGGTCGATCTCCGGCAATTCACGTTCCAGCCCACCCGATGTCCCGCATCCTTTTCAGCATCAGCATTTCGTTTTTCCTCTCGGCCGGAAGCTTGTATTCGCAGGCGCTCCCGGAGCTTATCCCATTCCGGAAAGGCGACAAATGGGGCTATGCCGACAGCACGAAGAAAATCATTGTGCCGTGCAGGTTTACCCGCGTCAATAAGCTGGAGAACGGTTACGCTGCGGTATTCTCGGGTAACAAATTCGGCTACGTCGATTCCACAGGAAAGATCTATCACGAAGCGGAGTTCGATTACGACGATCATAAGAGTAACGGCTTTTTCGAGGGGTATTATATGCCGGTGCTGAAAAACGGGAAGATGGGATTGATCCACAAGAGCGGGAAATGGGTGGTGCAACCGGTTTACGACTTTCTTTATTTCTACGGCCACAACCGCCTGCTTGCGCGAAAAGGGAATACGTCGGGTTATCTCGACACGGCGGGAATGATCATTTTTCCGTTCCTCTACGAGCACGTCGGCGAAGACTGCAACGGGTTGTACATCGTGAAAAAAGGCGGGAAATACGGGCTGTCGGACGTCAGCGGGAAGCTGGTCGTTCCGCTTGCGTATGATCACATGCACGGCTGGAGCGACGGCATGCTGAGAGTCGGGAAAGATTCAGTACCGGGAGCAAACAGCTATTATCACGCGCTCAAAGGTTACCTCGATTCCACCGGGAAAGAAGTGCATCCCTGCACGCTGACGCGGGCGGGAAGCTTCAGCGAAGGTTTCGCGGCCGTGGCGTACATGGGCAAATACGGCTTCATCGATAAAAAAGGGAATTATCTCGTCACGTTCACCTATGACCTCGCGTCGGCCTTTTCCTGCGGGAGGGCCTGCGTGACGAAGAACGGGAAGTACGGGTACATCGATAAAAACGGGCGTGAAGTGATACCGCTCATCTACAGCACCTGGAACGTGACCCTCAATTACGGCCAGTCGTTTCGTAACAATGTTGTTGTCGTGGAAATGGATAAAGGCAAAACCCATGGCATTCTCGATACGAACGGGAATGCCGTCGTTCCCTGCGTTTACCCAGGTATCTGGTGGGAAAATGAATGTGGCTTTTATATTGTGAAGGATGGAAAAAGCAATAGCAGTACAAAGATCTATTACCCGGGCGGGAAGTTGGTGAGCATCTGGGAAAGCCGTGACTACTGTTATTTCCCCGACGGTATCCATCATTTCAGCATCGGCGCATTCGACAGTTTATATTGTTTCATTACGATGGACGGCGATACGCTGAATAACCGGCTGTACATGAAACAGAACAATCCGAGTTTCTTTACCGCGTTTAATTTTTCGGAAGGGCTGTGCGCAATTACCGAAAACGGGAGAGCCGGTTTCATCAATGCGACGGGAAAAACAGTCATTCCCTGCAGGTATGACAACGTCACCCCGATGCAGGATGGGTTGTCTTTTGTCAAAAGCTATAGCCTGAAATATGTTGAAGACCGGCGTGTCGAAAAAACGAGACCGCTTGGCTACATCGACCGCTACGGGACGGAGTACTGGGAAGATTAGGGAAATTGTCCTTCCGAAGCTGGGCTTTTGTATCTTTTACCTACAGTACGGCTTATGCTGGTTATCCATCCATGATACGTTTTTTCCACATCGCGCTTGTCCTGCTGCTCCCGGTGGTTGCTGCTGCTGTTTCCCTCCCGGAGCTTATCCCATTCCGGAAAGGCGACAAATGGGGTTATGCCGACAGCACGAAGAAGATCATCGTGCCGTGCAGGTTTACGAAGGTGACGCAGCTGGAACGCGGGTACGGCCTGGTGTTCAACGGGGAGAAATACGGTTTCGTGGATTCGACGGGACGTCTTTTTCACGAGGCGGAATTCGGGTTCAGCCCTGACCATTGCTCGTACTCGTTCGAAGGAAATTTTCTGCGGGTCACGAAAAATGGGAAATCCGGGACCGTAGACAGGCAAGGAAATTGGCGGGTGGAGCCGGTTTACGATCACCTCGAATTCATGGGAAAAGGATTGCTGCGTGCCGTCCGTGATGAAAAGCAGGGCCTTGTCGATACAGCCGGGAAAGTGATTGTTGCGTTGGCTTATGATGATGTGCGAACAGCTTATCGCGGGCTTTACGTGGTGAGTAAAAACAGGAAATACGGGATCATCGATGGAACCGGGAAAGTCGTTACTCCATTCCGCTACGACTGGACCGGGGTGTTCCATGAAGGAATGATGACCGTTTTCAGTACGAAGGGAGAAGAGAATAATGTACTCGGCGGCTTTGTCGACTCGACCGGTAAAGAAGTCGTTCCGTGCATGTATGAAAGCTGCGGCGACTTCAGCAATGGCCGGGCGGTGGTGGGAAACAATTTCAAATACGGGTATATCGACAAAAAAGGGAAGCTGGTGATCCCGCTCCAATACCGTTGTGCCGGGAGTTTCTCCTGCGGGCTGGCAAGTGCAGGATTGGACGGAAAATACGGCTACATCGATACAACAGGAAAGCTGGTGGCGCCGATGGTATATAAAACGATGCACAATACCTGCGGGGAAGAATTCAGGAACGGAACGGTGGCCGTGATGCGCGACTGGAAATGGACAGTTTTAGACACCAGCGGACAGGAGATCATTCCGCCGGGCTACAGCAACATCTATTTGGATCATAAAAGCAGGTACGTTTATTTCGAAGAAAATGAAAAGCAGGGCATTATGACGGTCGACCGGCGCGTCGTGATTCCCGCCATCTATGCAGCCTGCAGTTACCACGAAGGAATTTTTGTGCTCTACCTCGAACGCGACGGAAGATTTTTTTACCTGTCGGAGAATGGCGACACGCTTTCCGGGAAAATTTACGACCGCGGCGACAACACTTCTTACTTCACCGTTCCCCATTTCAACGAAGGCCGTGGACTGATCATCGAGAACGGCAAAGCCGGCTTCATCGATTCGACCGGGCGCGTGGTGGTTCCATGCAAATATGACTCCGCGTGGGTGTTCAGGGATGGAATTTCGCTCGTGGAATCGGCGGGGAAAGCGGGTTATGTCGATCGGTATGGGATGGAGTATTGGGAGGAATAATTGTAGCTCGAATACTTCGAACTTCAAAACAGGTATGTAAAGGTCAGGAACGCCTTCGGGTTCGTTTACGCGGATGTTGTTTTGCGTGTGTCAGCGTAGAAACAAGAATTAAGTCGCCTTCTATTTCGGATAAAGTCTTCCCCCAGGCCTGGCACCTGTTCTTCATACCACATTGCCACCTCTGCAAGTTTCAGTTCTACGTTTGGGTGTAAAACGAGATTGTAAGTCATTTTTCCAGGGAGCGTCTCGCTTTTTTCACAGCATCTTCCAGGGAAACACCTTTTACTTTACCACTCTTCAATTCTTTGCTGCGACGATAAATTTCTTTTTTCTCCTCCACTGTAAATTCAAAGGTCGAAGCTTCATATTCTGTCATCAGCGCGTAAACCAGCTTCAGAAGACGTTCGTCCGCGTGATCAACGAAAGCATGGATTTTCTTTCTGAGTTGCGCTTCAGTCATAACAAATTGTTTTCTTAAAAATAAACAAATCAATAATCTCACGAAAACAAAACCTTCTCCATCTCCTTCAACTCCCCCGGCGACTGCTTCCGCACTTCCAGCACGTGAACGGCATGCGCGGCCGCTTTCATGAACGGTAAAAACCAATACTCTTTCCCGAACGGTTTGTTATTATCCTGCAACCCGTCGTTATCGCTGTGATGGACGCAACGCGAAACCGGCAGCACTTTTTTTGTCGCCTCAGCCAGGTCGAAGCCGAGCGTGACGGATGAAACTTTCAAATGCGCCGTGTCGAGCAAAATTCCCGCGCGCGGATCACGAAGCTCGTCCAGCAAACGCAGCATTTCCTCCGCTTCCACGCACAGCAAGGGATTGGAGCCGTCGGCGTACACGTTCATCTTCGCCAGCACGTTGTTCTCCAGCAGGAATCCCGTGGGCAGGCTCGATGTGCCGGCAATCACTTCCTTCACCGAACGAACGAAAATGCTCCAGTGCCTTTCCCGGTCGAACGAATCCACGCGGGAAAGCTGCTGGCCAAGCTCGGCGGGTTTCGGATCGATGCAGAAACCGGCGTGCGCGGAGAAGAAGGGCGCGCCCGCCGCATAGCTCAGCCCCATGCCGTTGATGCAGTGCAGAACAGAATGCCTGCGGATCGTTTCATCGCTGCTGCCGAGGTTGAGCACGAACGGCTCTTTCGGCGCGGGAAAATAATTGTGCGCAAAACGTTTTACCGGCGCCGCAAGGAACAGCGCTTCCATATCGTGACGATACGGCATGCCGGAAGAAAATTCGAGAATGAAATCGTTTTGTTTCGCCGTGGCTATCACTTCTTCCGCAGGCTGCCCCATGAAAGCGAGCGAACTCATCACGGCGCGCCTCAGCGGCTTCGCATGCCATTCGTAAAACCCGAACGTTTCTTTTTTTTCCGCCAGCTTAAAACCGAAACGTTCGTACAATTTTATCGCCGGCACATTTACATGATCCACGGAAAGTTTCACCTGCCGCAGTCCAAGCGCTTCCGCCGATTCCATCAGCCGGTTCATCATCTCCGCGCCGAGGCCTTTCCCCCGCGCCGCATCCGCCACTGCAATGCCGAGCCACACGGTATCGCCTTCCTTATCGAGATGACCGTAAGCCTCCACGTTCGTACCGTCCACGAGCACCCACGTGCATACATGATTTTCCACCACGGTAAACGGCCGCTTCGCAAAGTAACGGAACGTTTCCAGCGACTTCCCCGCCCGGTCCACGAAGGACTGCAGCAGGTGCATGTTGGTCGTATCGATGCGGATGAACTCCATTACTGCAACTTACAATTTTGTAACAAGCCGCCTTACAGCCTCACGACAGTCTCCGTCAGCGGCTCGTCTTTTTTCAGGTCGGCCAATAATTTTTTCCCCAGCACGCGCTCCAGCATTTTCGGGGCGAGGCCGTTGGCCGGGCGCTTGAAACCGATGTGCTCCGCGGTGAGTACCGTTCCTTTCGGAAGATCGACACGCGCCACGAGGCTGCGGCGCATGCCGTACGTGTTTTTGATCTCCGCCTGCGAAGGCCGCTTGACGCCGTCGCCGAGACATTTTTCCACGCTGCGCACGCCGGTGATCAGCTCGCGGAACGCTTCCGGCTCGAGGGAGCTGGAATGGTCGGGGCCGGGAAGGTTGTTGTCGAGCGTGAAATGTTTTTCGATCACTTCCGCACCGAGCGCCACCGCGGCGTAACACGCGTAATTGTTCGGCACGTGGTCGGAATAACCGACGCGCACGCCCAGCTCGTCGCGCATCGTGAGCATGGCGCGGATGTTCGTGTCCTCGATCTTCGACGGGTAATCCGTGTTGCACTGGAGCACGATGAGATTTTTATTGCCGGTGGAATGGATCGCAGCGACCGCGTCCCGCACCTCGTCCATGTTCGCCATGCCGGTGGAAATGATCATCTGCTTGCCGAATTTCGCGACGTATTTCAGGAACGGCGTCTCTACCAGCTGGCCCGAAGCGATCTTGAACGCGTCCACGCCGATGTCGTTGAGCAGGTCGGCGTCCTCGGGATTGTAGGGCGTGGAAAGAAAACGGATGCCTTTTTTATCGCAATGCGCTTTGATCGTGCGGAACGCTTCCCGGTCGAGCTCGAGCTTCTTGAGCATGTCGAACTGGCTTTCCTGCTTGTCGGTGACTTCGAGCTGGTAATTCGCTTTGGGCGAAGAGGCTGTGACGATCTGCTCAGCGCGGAACGTCTGGAACTTCACGCAGTCCGCCCCGATCTCCACGGCTTTATCTACGAGCTGCAGCGCCATTTCCAGGCTGCCGTTATGATTGACGCCGGCTTCGGCGATGATGAAAACGCGATTCATAGGAGATGCGAAGTTACGGAATTGGGTTCACCACGGAGACGGGGATTTTACCATCTGTAGCGACACGAGGTCTCGTGTCGCTACAATCAATATGCCTCCGTGGTTATTCATTTTGTGTATTTTGGTAATCCGCAATGCGTTATTCTGTTTTCTTCCTGCTGCTCATCTTTTCGTTACCGCTCCACGCCCAATTTTCCCGCGGCGTTTTCCTCGAGCTGGGCGGAAGCGGCGGACTCGGTTCGGTCAACTACGAAAAATCGTTTCTCTGCTTCGGCAACAACGGCATGCTCACCTGGCGCGCCGGACTCAGCTTCTCACCCATCGACAAGAACAACGGCACGGCAATTATTTTCCCGCTGATGGTGAACGCCATCATCGGCAAAAGCGCGCACCGCTTCGAAACCGGCATCGGGCAGGGACTTACAGTTACCACGAAAGGCCAGTTTTTCGCACGCATGCCCCTGACGCTGTGCTACCGCTACCAGCCACAAGAAAAACATTTCTACCTGCGCGCCGGCTACATGCCGCTCATTTCATACATCGTCGATTTCCAGTGGCAGCACTGGGCCGGTATCAGCTTCGGGTATTCATTCAACACGAAAAGCTCATGAAGAAAACGCTTGCGCTCTTTTCGTTTTTCGCAGTCGCCTCCGGGTGCAACAAGGATAAATTCTTCGACGGACCGAACAGCTTTTCCGAAGATTTCGAAAACGTCGCCCACGCCGATTCGCTCTTCCAGTCGGATGATGCGCGCTGGTCGTTTTTCCAGCTCACCGTCGACGGCAACTATTTCGCGATCGACACCACGCGCGCGCATACCGGCAACCGCAGCATGAAATTCTTCGCGCATAACAGCTCAGGCGAGGTGTCGAAATGCAGCATCGCGAAGCAGAACATGGCGTTCCGGGAAGGCGAAACGGTGCGTATGGACGCGTGGTATTACATCGAAGGCAACGCACCCGCCGACTGGATGTTCCTCTTCGACCTGGAAGAGCAGGTGGCCATCGGAGCGGGTCCCGGCATGCGCATCGCTAACGTGGGTGCGGAAAACAACCTCGTCGTGGAGCACAAATATTTCAACCCGAACATTTACCAGGTCGCCCCGGCACGCAGCTTTCCACGCGACCAGTGGGTGAAATTATCGATGGAAGTGAAGCTTTCGCAAAAGAAAAAAGGCCACGTCCGCGTATGGCAGAACGACACGCTCATTATTTCACAAGACAAGTGGAAAACGCTCCCGAAAGATTTTCTTTATTCCCAGCAGGGCACAAAAGGCATCTACAGCAGCATCGAGTTCGGGATCACCGCGAATACGAAGGAAAGCGACATGACGATCTACGTGGATGACATTGAAGTCCGTACCATCGACTAAAATTCAAAGATTCAAAATTCAAGATTCAAAGATTGTGTCACTGCTTGATCTAATCTTTGAATTTTGAATCAAAAGAAAAGGGGCCTTGGCCCCTTTTCTTTTGATTGAATCTTTGAATTTTAATTCAGCAGCCTTCCCAGCACATTTTTCTGGTAATCATTCCACGCCTCTCCTGCAAGGTGCGCGGAGATCATGGGGCGGAAGCGATCCTGGGCGTAGAAGTAATTGAGCACTTCGGCGCAGGGACCGGCGAGGCGGCCGTTTGCGGTGAAAAGCGCGGAGAATAAATTCGTCATCATCGTCTCGTCGAAATGATCGAGGCGCTTGAGCGTGTTGGCGGCGTTCACGCGGGTGCGGAACTCGTACGACATGTTCGTATACGCGACGAGCTGGTCGATCGATGCTTTGTCGTTCGTTGTGCGCGCTTTCACTTCGAGCCATTTCATTTCCACGTTGCGGCCGGCGGTGCCGGTGACGCCTTTCGTCACCTCGAGGTAACGGGCGGCGTTCTCGGAATACTGCAGCGACAGCTTGTCGAGCGTGCTCGCCACGCAATCATACGAAGGCGAGCTGAGCAGCTTTTCGTAATCGGCGAGCATGTCGCGGGGAACGAGCGTCGTGTTGTTGATCACGTGCTTGTGCATGAGCACGTCTTTGTCGGTGATGGCGGAGCGCACGATGGCGCGGGAAGCTGCGTCCGTATCGTCGATGAGCTGGCGGACGATCTCGCCTTTGGTGGCCTGGAATTTTTCCTTGCCGTACACTTTCACCAGCGCATCGCGTTTCTGCGCGTAAGGCAGGGTGCGCATCGCCACGAGCGCATCATAACGGTCGAGCAGGTTCGGCGCGCCCAGGGCCTGGTTCTTCAGCCATTCCACCGGCTTGCTGAACTTCACCGACTTCATCACTTCGTTGTTCGGGTCGAACAGCGTGAATGCAACCGTTTTACCGGCTGCGTTCGGAACATCTACAACGTGGTTCTTCTCTTCGATCCATTTCTGCACGCGGTCCACGCTGCCGTCGGTGTAATGCACTTCGAACCAGATCGGCATTCTGAACAGGCCGACGACATCGCTCATGTTGTGTACCTGCTCCACGTTGAAGCGGGTGAACCGTTTGCTGCCGGAAGCGAGCTCTTCCACGTTCACTTCGTAGGACGGCTCGCCGCCGCGGTAGATCCACTGGTCCCAGAACCAGTCGAGCGACATGCCCGTGGACTCGTGGAACGCGACAAGAAGATCGTGCGAATCGACATTGCCGTACGGGTGCTTGTCGAGGTAATGTTTGATGGCGCGGTTGTACGCTTCACGCCCGCCGACGACGTACTTCAGCATGTTGAGCACGAATGCGCCTTTGGGGTAATGACGCGCGGAGCCCGACTGGCTGTGCGCGACGGGAAGATTATTTTTTTCGCCTTCCGCCAGCGCCTGATTCATCGCTTCACGGCGCTGCCAATTGAAATGATCTTCACCGAACACGCTACGCTCGAAAAGGTAATCGTAATACGTCGCGAAACTTTCCTGGAGCCAGTGGTGCGCATCGCTGCGCGCGGTGATGAAATCGCCGAACCACTGGTGGGCCAGCTCGTGCGCATTCACGGCAACATAGCCGCGGTCCCAGTCGGAACGCTCGTCGACGAAAAGAAAATCGCCGTACACCGTGGCGGTCGTGTTTTCCATCGCGCCGTACATGAATTCCTGCACGGGGATCTGCGAGTAGCTTCCCCAGGGATATTTCACGCCGATCTCCGCTTCGAAGAAATCGATCATTTGCTCGCTGTAGCGGTATGTCGCTTCCACGCGGTCTTTCCACTCGGGATAATAATAAAGATGCATCGGAACGCCCGACTTCGATTTCGTCTCTTTGATCTCGTACATGCCGATACCGAGCATGATGAGGTAGGGCGCGTACGGCTTCGACATGCGGTAATGCCACGTCTTCGTGCCGTCTTTATTGTCTTTCTCTTTCAGCTTGTCGCCGTTGGAAAGCACTTTGTACTGCGATTCGAAGGTCACGATCATTTCCGTCGTGATCTTGTCGTTCATTTCATCGTAGCACGGGATCCAGTGGCGGTTGTCGATGCCCTGTCCCTGGCTCCAGATCTGCTTGCGGCAAAGTCCCGCCGGATCGTTCCACCCGATGAAATACAATCCGCGGCGCGGGTTGGCTTCGTACACGATCGTCACGCTGTCTTTTTCATTCCACGTCAGCGTACGGCCGGTTTTGATCCACGTGCCTTGCGCTTCGGTGCGATAGGTCACGAGCTTGCCGTTGACGGAAGCTTCGAGGATGCGGATGGACGGCCCGTCGACCCAGATCGAATCGACCTTGTCGCGGAGCGGGGTGAAGCGGTGGGTGACTTTGCCTTTGACGAGGCCCTGCTTCACGTCGAAGGAAACTTCGAGTCGCATGTGGAGGAAATCCACGTTATGTTCCCGGGGCGCCCAGGCTCCGTCGTCGAGGTACGTGCGTTTTGCGCCGGTGAATGATCCGTTGCCTACAAACTGCGCGGGAAGTGTTGCTGCAAACGACAATGCTGCAGCGAAAAATATCAGTCTCTTCATGATCGGTTCTGGTCGTTAAAAACGGCCAAGTTTACGGATTTACCGGGGTTTACAGGGCAGTTTTAGGGCGAATGGGCGGATGGAGTGGATGAATGGCGGATATGGGGGGATGAAAAAAGGTTCCGAGTTCTGAGAACTGAGTTCTGAGTAACCCGGTTTATCCCGGAACTATGCTCTCAGTGCTAAATTCCGAAAAGCGTTTTCACGAACGGGTATTTGCTGGCGATGTAGATCACGAAAATGATCATCAGGAAAAGGCCGATGGACCATTCGAGGAGCACCGCGACAAGCAGCCGTCTCGGGAACTTGAAATATTGCCGGTGAAATTTCGGCGTGATGAAAAGCACGAAGCTGAACCAAAAGCATTTAAAAAAATCAATGGCGAGATCGGCAAAGTTTCTTTTGCGCGTGAAGTCCAGTTCCAGCTGCCGGCCGGTGGCGATGGTGTCGTGCTCCACGTAGCCGCAGACCAGTTTCCGGCACGCCAGCATGTAATACAGTGTGAACGCGAGAACAACTGCCGACAGCCACAGGAAAAAACGCCCCTCTCCTTTGAACCCGCTTCGCACCGTGGCCTGCACAATATTGAGCCAGGCCAGCTCGAAATATTCCGAAAGGCGTTTGTCTTTTTTCTGCGCGAGATAATGCCGGCGATGGAACGTCTGCTGGTAGTCGATCCAGTCGGTCACGTCGCTCTTCCGTTTCACATCTGAAATTTCCCGCCCGCTTACCTCGTCGCGCAAGGATTGCAGCACGTTGCTGAGGTGCTCGTAATGCAATAATGTGTACATCGAATCCCGGCCACGGAAATCGATGCTCGTGTTCTTCAGCGTGGAAAGCGAAAGATGGAAGGATTCCGGGTGGGAATATTCATTCACGGTAAGCACGGAATTCTCCATCACGATCAGGCTTTTCAATCCCTGGCCGTTGGCGACTACCGGGCTTGCCATCAGCCCCGTCAGGTCGATCTGTCCCTGCAGGGTGACACCGCCGCCGAAATAAAATGAAGCTTCCCTGCCCAGCAGTTTCAGCGCACCCGTAATGCGGCCGTTGTCGATGTAAAACTTCGGCGGGACCGAATCGCGGTTGTCGCTGTAATAATCGTACAAGCTCAGCAGTCCTTTCGTCTCGAACGCATTGAACTGCACGGTGAGCGACGTGCCGCCGATCCTGGCTGTGTCGTTAAATACCGTGTTGGTGAAATAAATGCCGGAAAATAATCCGCTTGTATCCCAGCCGGGAGTTTCGGAATGGAAATTAAAAATGCGGTTGAACGTACAGGAATCTACGGAAGCATATTCGAATGCCGTCCAGAAAAACGTCACCGGCTGGTGAAACGTAAGATTCCACAGCACGACATCTTCGATCATGCAGCGCGTAAACTTCACGTTGCAGCCGACTGTTTTTTTCTTCCCCACCGTTCCCGACTGCACCGAGCGGATGTAACAACTGGAAAAGACCAGTTCCTTGTTTCCGCGATTTTTTCGCACCGAATCGATCCTGCAGAGGTCGACTGTAAAATCGATAAAGAGGTTGGAAAAAAGATCAACGGAAGCGGCCATCGCATAAAAGCTGTCCTCCGACATTGCTTCCCAATAGGCCAGTTCCAGCGGGGCCACTTCTTCATTATCGCTCCAGAGCGGGATGTAGCCGTTTTTCGATTTTTCCGGCACCGGCTCGCCGCTTTTGTCGTACGTGTAAATGACGCGGTAATTGTAGATCGCATCACCCAGGTAAACCTGCGCGGTATCAGCGAACCACTTTTGACCTTTGCCCCACGCGACCGCCTGCGCAGGCGAGAGGAAAGGAAGAAGCAGGAAGAAAATTACCGGGAAACGTTTCAACATGCACAGGGCTTACACTTCAAATGTAAATAAATCGCCTTCTATTGCAAATTCAGTCAACCACGCTTGTGGAGAACGTTCGCGCATTACCAGTACAGCGTCTCTTCTGCCTCGCGCAAATTGTATTTGCTCATCATCACTTCACCATACGCTCCTGCAGTCCGTATCGCCACAAGATCGCCGCGCTTCACTTCCGGCAGGTCCATTGCCTTGCCGAAACAATCGGAGCTTTCGCACACGGGCCCGACGACATCGTAACGCGCAACCGTGGCGCCGGGTGATGGCGTGAGGTTTTCCACTTTGTGATACGCCTGGTACAGCGCGGGGCGGATCAGTTCCGTCATGCCCGCATCGAGGATCGCGAAGTTGGTCTGCACGCCTTTTTTCACGTACAGCACGCGGCTGATGAGCGATCCGCATTGCGCCACGAACGCGCGCCCGAGCTCGAAATGAATTTGCTGGCCGGTACGCACCTCGAGGAATTTGTGGAAGACGCTGAAGAACGTTTCGAAATCGGGGATCGCTTCCTTGTCGGGCTCGTGGTAATTGACGCCGAGGCCGCCGCCGACGTTGATGTGCTGCAGCGGAATTCTCCGCGACGCGAACCATTCCTGTAATTCGTTCACACGCATGCAGAGCTGGCGGAACACCGCGAGATCGGTGATCTGCGAGCCGATGTGAAAATGGATGCCGACGAGCTCGAGCTGGGGCAATTCTTTCAGCGCTTCGATGACCTGCGGCAATTCGTGGATGCTGATGCCGAATTTATTTTCCTCGAGGCCGGTGGTGATGTAATGGTGCGTGTTCGCATGCACGTTGGGGTTGATGCGGAGCGCGATGCGGGCTTTGCGGTTCATGCCGCGCGCAAGCTGGTCGATGACTTCCATCTCCGGCAGCGATTCGCAGTTAAAGCAGAAAATGTCCGCTTCGAGCGCGGTGCGGATCTCGATGTCGCTCTTCCCCACTCCCGCGAAAACGACAGCTTCATTCGGGAAACCGCATTCCAGCGCGCGCTTCACTTCGTTGCCGCTCACGCAGTCGGCGCCGAAGCCGGCTTTTAAAATGTGCGCGAGGATCTCCGGGTTGGAATTGGCTTTGAGCGCGTAATGCACGTGGTAGCCGTATTTCCCGGAAGCTTCCTTTGCAGCGGAAAGCGTACGGCCGAGCAGCCCAAGGTCGTAGGCATAGAACGGCGTGGGGCGTTGCTGAAGCTGGGCGATGCGTTGCTGTGTGAACATAACCACGGAGGCACGGAGACACGGAGCTCGCACTTCTCCGTGCCCCCGTGTCTCCGTGGTTAACCTTTTTATAAGTTGAACAATCCTTTATTCAATGCCTGCAAAGTTTCTTTCTTTTTTCCGGAATCGACGAGGATGGAAATGTTGTTCTCACTGCCGCCGTAGGAGATCATGCGGATGGGAATGTTCTTCAGCGCTTCGAACACGCGCACCGCGTAGCCCTGCTTTTCCTGCCCGAAGCTGCCCACGATGCACACGATCGCCTGGTCTTTATCCACTTCCACGCTGCCGAAGCTTTTCAGCTCTTCGACGATCTCGTCGAGATGCTTCGGGTTGTCGATCGTTACCGAAACGGCCACTTCCGAGGTCGTGATCATGTCGATCGGCGTTTTGTAGCGCTCGAACACTTCGAATACGGAACGGAGGAAGCCGTAGGCGAGCAGCATCCGCGCGGACCTGATCTTGATGGCGGTGATGCCGTCCTTGGCGGCAACGGCGGTGAAACGGTCGGCGCTGGCATTGCTGCCGATGACGGTCCCTTTCGCTTCGGGCTGCATCGTGTTGAGCAGGCGCACCGGCACGTTCCGTTTCTGCGCAGGCAGCACGCAGGTCGGGTGAAGGATTTTCGCGCCGAAATAAGCCAGCTCGGCCGCTTCGTCGAACGTGAGCTCGTGGATGGGAAATGTTTTGTCGACGATGCGCGGGTCGTTGTTGTGCATGCCGTCGATGTCCGTCCATATCTGCACTTCTTCCGCGCGCAGCGCGGCGCCGATGAGCGTGGCGGTGTAATCGCTTCCCCCGCGCTTGAGGTTGTCGATCTCGCCGAACGTGTTGCGGCAGATGTAGCCCTGCGTGATGAACAGCCCGACGCCGGGATGTTTTTTCAGCTCGTCCGTGAGATGGCTTTCGATATACGCCAGGTCCGGCTCGTCGTTCCCGTCGATGCGCATGAAATTCAGCGCGGGCAGCAAAACCGATCTCACGCCGATCTCTTCGAGATAAAACTGCACGAGCGCCGTACTGAGCAATTCGCCCTGGGCGAGGATGGCTTTCTCTTCGTTGGCCGTGAACAGGTCGATCGTGAAGCTGCGGAGGTAATCGAAATGTTCGGCGACGAGCTCGTTCCCTTTTTTCTTCGCGCTTTCGGAAGCATACAGCTGGTTCACCACGTCGCGGTACTTCGCTTCGAGCGCGGCGATCAGCGCGCGGGCTTTGTCGTTTTCCTTCGCGTAAAGCGCCGCTGATATTTCAACAAGGTTATTGGTCGTGCCCGACATGGCCGAAAGCACAACGATCTCCGGTCGATCCGAAACGATCAGCGGAACGAGCGCTTTCATGCGTTCCGGGCTTCCCACGGAAGTGCCGCCGAATTTTAAAACGAGCATAGTGAGGTGAATTGACGGGCGAAGGTAGGAAAAGTAGGCGGGAGGCGGTTGTCAGTTGTCGGTACGGCTCCGCCGATCGGTTGTCAGTCGGCGATCCTTCCGACGACTGACAACCCACAACCCCGACAACCGACGACCGACCACAGACAACAGTATTGTGCAAAAGGATGTTAAAAGCTTCTGCGGGCGTGAAATCAAAGTACCTTGCCAATCGTTATTTTTGACCCGGTTACCCTATCTATGTATTCACTCTTCCTTAAAGAGATACGCAGCTTCCTCAGTTCCCTCATCGGGTACATCGTGATCGTTGTGTTCCTGCTGGCCATCAGCCTGTTCATGTGGATCATCCGCGGGGAGTCGAACGTGCTCGACAACGGGTACGCCAACATCGACACGCTGTTTGCCATCGCACCGTGGGTTTTTCTTTTCCTCATCCCGGCCATCACCATGCGTTCCTTCGCCGATGAGAAAAAGTCCGGCACGATCGAATTGCTCCTCACCCGCCCGATCACCGACTTGCAGATCATCCTCGCCAAGTATTTCGCCGGCCTCATCCTTGTCGCCATCGCGCTGCTGCCGACGCTCGTTTATTTCTACAGCATCTATCGCCTCGGCAATCCCGCGGGCAACATCGACACCGGCGGCACGTGGGGATCGTACATCGGGCTGCTCCTGCTCGGCTCTTCGTTCGTGGCCATGGGCATTTTCGCCTCCTCGCTCACCGACAACCAGGTCACTTCGTTCATCCTTTCCCTTGCGCTCTGCTTCTTCTGCTACACCGGCTTCGAGCAGATCAGCTCGCTTTCGCTCTTCGGCAAAGCAGACACGTTCATCCAGGCGCTCGGCATCAACCAGCATTACAATTCACTCGCACGCGGCGTGATCGATTCCCGCGACGTGGTTTATTTCTTCAGCTTCAACGCCTTCTTCGTGCTTATGACGAAAACGGTAATGGAAAGCCGGAAGTGGTAACAAAAAAAGAGACGTGAGATTTGAGACATGAGACTTGAGACCTTTGGAACAACATTAGCGGGAACGGAGAATCTTTTTTCTCACGTCTCATGTCTCATGTCTCACGTCTCCCTTTAACATGGAGAAGAAAAGTAAAAAGCAGTCGGACCTCATCAACCTCGCGCTCGGGTTGGGCATTGTCGTGCTCCTGAACGTACTGTCGCAATACGCGTTCGCGCGTTTCGACCTCACGACGGAGAAACGGTACACGCTGGCGGAGAGCACGGAGGAAATGCTGGAGAATCTCGACGACCTCGTTTATTTCAAAGTTTACCTCGAAGGCGATTTCCCGCAGGGCTCGGGCGATTATAAACGACTGCGCGATGAAACGCGCATCATGCTCGACGAGTTCCGCGCGCTGGCGGGCGACGACATTCAATACGAATTCATCGACCCGTCGGAAAACCCGGACGAGAAAGAGCGCACGAAGTTCTACAAGCAGCTTGCGTCGAAAGGCCTGATCCCGCGCCCGGAAACGTTTACCGACGACAACGGCGCGCAGGTGACGCAATATCTTTTCCCCTGGGCGATCGCGTCGTATCATGGAACGGAAGTCGCGGTGCCGCTGATGGGCTCCAACGCACCGAAGCCGAACGAGGTGCAGCTCAACCACGCGGTGGAAGGATTGGAATACGAATTGTCCAACGCCGTCCGCAAGCTGCAGATGCGCGTCAAGCCGAAGATCGCCATCCTGCAGGGCCATGCGGAAGCCGACACGACGGAGCTGAACGACCTCGCGAAAGGGCTGCGGGAATATTACGAAGTGGAGTTCGTTCCCTTCAACAACAGCATCACTGCGCTGCGCGACACCGTGCAGGCGGCCGACCAGGTGCGCAACAAGTACGACGCCGTTCTCATCGCCGGCCCCGATTCCACGTTCACGCCGTTCGAATTGTTCGTGCTCGACCAGTTCATCATGTACGGCGGCAAAGCGCTGTTCCTCGTCGATCCCGTTTACACGGACATGGACAGCCTCGCGCTGACGGGCATGACGCTCGGGCTTCCCCGCGCGCTCGGGCTGGAAGAGCTGACGTTCCGCTACGGCGCGCGCCTCAACACCACGCTGGTCGAAGATCTCTACTGCGCGCAGATCGCCATTCCCGTCGCCGGGCCGCAGCGCACGCAGTTCATGCCCGCGCCCTGGCATTATTCGCCCACCATTCTTCCCACCAGCGGCCATCCCATCGTGCGCAACCTCGACCGCATCAAGTTCGATTTCCTGAGCACGGTGGATACGGTGGAAACGGCGCCCGGCATTAAAAAGACGGTGCTGCTTTCTTCTTCCGACAAATCGCGTTTCCAGCGCACGCCCGTGCGGATCGGTTTGCAAATGGCGATGATGGAACGCCCGCAGAGCTATTTTAACAAGCCCTACCAGCCGGTGGCGGTGCTGCTCGAAGGATCTTTCGAATCGTATTTCAAAGGCAAATTCATCCCGGACGAATTGCGCAAAAGCAAAGCGCTCGCGTTCCAGGCACGCAGCAGGGAGACGAAGATCATCGTGGTCGGCGACGGCGACGTGGCGCGCAACCCGATCTACAAAGGCCAGGCGCTTCCCCTCGGGCTCGACCTGATGAACAGGATGAACCGGGAATTTTACGCGAACAAAACATTCCTGCTCAACTGCATGAACTATCTCTGCGACGACAAAGGGTTGCTCTCTGTCCGTTCGCGTGAAGTGACATTGCGCCTGCTCGACCGCGGCAAGATCAAGGACCATCGCCTGAAATGGCAGCTCATCAACACCGTCGGGCCGATCGCGATCATCATTCTTTTCGGCGTGCTGAGTTTCTGGCTGCGGAAGAGACGTTATGTGCACGACAAACAAGTTCCGAAGCCGGTAACCTACGCGATCGTGCTGGTCGTGGTCCTCCTTGTCGGGTATGTGCTGTATTCGATCTCCGCCGACAAAATGCGTTTCTGGATCACGGCCGGGTCGGCGATTGCGATCGTTGCCGGCACGTGGATCGTGAACCGGCTGCTGAGAATGTCGCGGGAAAAGCGTCGCGGCTAACCGGGAAACCGCGCAGAGCGGCCGGATAACAGGTGAAACGTTCCGGGAATAAGTTTATCCTCGTTTCCTCCATTCCAATCGCGATATTTGCACCGTACAACATCCCCTCAACTAAAAAAAACAAAACGCAGAGCATCAAATTCCAAACATTCAAATCCCGGATTCCAAAAAACAAAAGGGAAAATTGCAGCCGGAATCCTGGAACCTGGATTTTGATCGTTTGAGCTTTGCCCTTTTGAATTTTCATCTGTTATGAACCGTAACCGAATTACTCTTCTTGTCGCAATTCTCCTGGGTGGGATTACTTTCTGGCTGATCATGCGCGAGCCCGGCAAAGGAACGCCCAATCCCGAGCTGCGCAATTTCGCCGTGGAAGACACCGCTTCCATCACCAAAATTTTCCTCGCCGACAATACGCCCAAACAGGTGACGCTCACCCGCGAGGCCGACGGGCGCTGGAAAGTGGACGGAAAATATTACGCGCGCCCCGACGCCGTCAGAACGCTGCTGATAACGATCCACGACATTTCCGTGCGCGAGCCCGTGGGCCAGAAAGCGCGGGAGAACGTGGTGAAGAAGCTCATCACCGGCTCCACCAAAATTGAAATTTACGCCGGCGACAAGCTCATCCGTCAATATTACGTAGGCGGCGAAACGGCCGACATGATGGGCACGTACATGCTGCTCAGCGATGTATCGGACCCGGAAGAGATCGTGAATTCTTCGGAACCGTTCATCATGGAGATCAAAGGTTTCAACGGCTACCTCACGACACGTTATTTCACGAACAAGGCCGAATGGCGCGACCGCACTGCGTTCCGTTATTTCGCCCCCGACATCCGCTCGATAAAAGTCACGCACGGCGGAGAAGCTGCTCCCGGCTCGTTCATCGTCACCCAGTCGCCGGGGAACAAATTCGGCCTGCAAACGGTCACCGGCCAGCCCCTGCCCTTCGACACGATCGCGGTGAAGCAATACATTTCCTATTTCGGGAATATCGGCTTCGAAAATTTCGTGACCGACATGAAGAAATCCACGATGGATTCCATCCTCGCATCGCCGCCCGCGCATACGATCACCGTCACCGACGCGTCGAACAAAAAGACCGAGATCCGCATGTTCCTCAAAAAGAACGATGGAATGGCCCCGGAAGACAGCACCGCCGACATGCCTCCCCCGTTCGACCCCGACCGCATGTACGCGCAGCTGGGCACGGGCGATTTCGTGATCGTTCAATATTATGTCTTCGGGAAGCTGCTGCAGACGCCGGAGTATTTTTTGCCCAGGAGAACGGTGGCGCCGGCGGAATGATGTACGAAGTACGAGTTACGATGTACAATTTGATTGAAAGATTGGCGGAATTCCCCGGTAAAGGTTGATTTATAAGCAAATAGCCCAAATCGTAATTCGTACCTCGTAAATCGTAATTCGTACTTCGTAAATCGTAATTTCTTTCCCTTGTTAAAAAGGTGTTCAAAAGTTACCTTTTTCCTTCAGGGCAAGGCGGTCAAAAGGGATAATTTTGCGTAGTCCGTACGTTTAACTTCCGGGTGGGCTGAATGTGGTCGTTTCCGGGGTTTTTGTCGTTGTAACCAGCAATTTATTCCTCAACCATGAAATTCATTGTATCCAGTTCTTCCCTCCTGAAGCAGCTTCAAATGCTCAGCGGGGTGCTTAATTCCAGTAATACGCTTCCTATTCTCGATAACTTTCTTTTTGAGATCGACAAAGGCTCGCTCACGATCTCGGCTTCCGACCTCGAGACGACGGTTTCCACGCAGATCAACGTCGAGTCGAAAGACAGCGGGAATGTAGCTGTGCCGGCCAAGCTGCTCATCGACACGCTCAAGACGTTCCCCGAACAGCCCCTCACGTTCAGCGTCGACAAGAAGCGCTACGCGATCGAGATCTCTTCGGACTACGGAAAATACAAGATCACCGGCCAGAACGGGGATGAATTCCCGAAAGCGCCGCAGGTCGACAACGGCCAGAGCCTCGAGATGGACGCCGCCGTGCTCGGCCGCGCGATCTCCAAAACGCTTTTCGCCGCCGGCAACGACGAGCTCCGCCCCGTAATGTCCGGCGTGTTCGTGCAGTTCTCGCCCGAAGGCACCACGTTCGTGGCCACCGACGCGCACAAGCTCGTCCGCTACCGCCGCTCCGACGTGAAAGCAACGGGCAGCGCATCTTTCATCCTGCCCCGCAAGCCGCTGAACTTATTGAAGAACATCCTCGGCGGCATGGAAGGCATCGTGCGCGTGGAATACAACGCCACCAACGCGCGTTTCTCCTGGGGCATCGCTCCCGACGGAACGGTTGGCTCGACGCTCATCTGCCGCCTCATCGACGGGAAATACCCGAACTACGAAGCCGTCATCCCGAAGAACAACCCGAACAAGCTCACCGTCGATACCAATTCCCTGCTCGGCTCCATCCGCCGCGTGTCCATCTTCGCCAACAAGACGACGCACCAGGTGCGCCTGAAGATCGCCGGCAGCGAGCTGAACATTTCCGCGGAAGACCTCGACTTCTCCAACGAAGCCACCGAGCGTCTCACATGCGCCTACGCCGGCGACGACATGGAGATCGGTTTCAACTCGAAGTTCCTTGCCGAAATGCTGGTGAACATCGGCAGCGAAGAAGCGATGATCGAAATGTCGGCCCCGAACCGCGCAGGCATTCTTCTCCCGGTTGCGAAAGCCACCGAAGCTGAAGATACGCTGATGCTGGTGATGCCGGTGATGTTGAATAACTAAATTCAAAGATTCAATCGTCCCGAGTACTCGGGACTATTCAACAATTCAAAAATTAAAAAGAGATTTTGGATTGAAAGAATAACCTCAGGACCCAAGTGCCAATGTGCGCGAGAAAGAGCGGAGGAAACTCCGCTCTTTTTTTGTTTTAGAATTCCTGGTAATTTTTTACTCCACAACTATCCTCCCCACCGCACGTTCCTCCCCACACATCACTTCCAGGAAATAAATCCCTTCCGCCAGTCCATTCGTTTCTTCCAGCACGATCTTCCCGCCGGCATTCATTTTATTTACCACAAACACTTCTTTCCCGCCAACGTCGAAACATTTCACCGTCGCAACACTTTCTGTTGAAGCGACCGACAGCGTCACATTTCCCGACGAAGGATTCGGAAAAATTTGCATGCCGCTTCCATCCGAAGAAACCGACGAAATCCCTGTCGAAATATCCGTGTAATACACCGTGATGCGGATGTTGTCGATGTACGAGATCATCGCGCCGCCGTTGCCGTTGCAGGTGTAGCTGATGGATGCAATCGCCACGCCGAAGTTCGAGGCGTTGATGTCGAGCGGCGTCCAGGTTGTGCCCCAGAGATCCGTCGGTGTGCCGTAGGTGGACCATGCGTCGGCGGCGGGCCAGTTGGCGGAGGTCATGTGATCGGCGCCGGTGGTGGAGCCGTTCTTGATGATGCGAACGCCGTTGTCCTGCACCATGCTGTTGGCGGTTGCGTGCTTCTCCACCTCCACGACGATGCCGTTGATGGTGGCGGTGAGCGGGATGCTGAAACCGAAGCTCGTTGATTCGAGGCAGCGCGTGTTCTGGTCGCAGCAGTCGCAATGTGAAGCGGTGGCGTACACGTCGTCGCTGGCGGAAGCGTTTGCGGCGGGAAGATAATCCACCGTGCTGCTGTAGGCGAACGGGCAGGACGTGTTGGCTGCGGCGCCGGGACTGAGCGGCCCTTCGGAGGTTTGCGCGGAAAGTGTGGCGGTGAAAAATGTTGCGGCGAGGAGTAAGGCTTGTTTCATGGGACGATGGTTGTAAATCAAATGTAGGGAAATGATGTAATTTGCAGGATAACCTCTTTGCAATGCTATCGATCAAATTCATTACGTACTGACAAGCTCCTTATCCATACCGAAAACTTCAGGCTCGAGTCGCCCGGCCTTTTTGTCCGGGGTTGTCGCGGCTGGCGGCTGACAATCGACAGCCCCGGACAACCGGGAGCGGCGCAGCCGCGACAACCGACCACCGTTTTTCCTATCTTTAAGGGTTCCCAGAACCCGCTTCATGAAGAAAATTTACTTCCTTTTCCTGCCTGTTTTTGCAGCCGGGACATTTTGCGCACAGCAAAGTTCACATGCCCATGATTGCGAGCTTCCGGCCCGCCGGCAAACTGTCGCCGAGCAGACCGCCGCACGCATCGTTCCGCTGCCGGTATCAACGCAGGCGACCAATACGATCAGTGATACGATCGACATTCTTCATTACACCGTTACGCTCGACATCACCGATTTCACCACCGATACGATACGCGGCGGAACGGTGGTGCGTTTTACGCCGCTGGTGAACAACGTGACGTTGCTCCCGCTCGACCTGCTGCACATGACGATCGACTCCGTCGTTGCACCCGGCGGACCGCTCACGTATGTTTACGACGACACGCTGCTGTCGGTCAACTTGCCCGCGGCGATGAATCCCGGCGATACGTCCGACATCGCGGTGTGGTACCATGGACGCCCGCAGCTGGACCCGGCGGGCTGGGGCGGATTTTATTTCCAGGGCGGCTATGCGTACAACCTCGGCGTCGGCTTCGGATCGGATCCGCACGTTTTCGGGCGAACCTTCCATCCCTGCTTCGACAATTTCGTTGAGCGCGCGACGTACACGTTCGTCATCGGCACGGACAATGGAAAAACATCATACTGCAACGGCATGCTGGGGGCAGACACGACGGATGTGAACAGCGTCCGCTGGCGCACGTGGGAGCTGACGGAAACCATTCCTTCTTATCTCGCTTCCGTGGCAGTCGCAGGATACACGCAGGTCAACTGGACGCACAACGGGATCTTCGGCTCCTACCCGATCGTGCTCACCGCGCTGCCTGCCGACACGACGAACATGAAAAATTCGTTCCTCCACCTTGAAGACGCGCTCGACGCGTATGAAACGCGTTTCGGTCCGTACCTCTGGCCGCGCGTGGGCTTTTGTCTTGTCCCGTTCAACAGCGGCGCGATGGAGCACGCCACCAACATTTCATATCCCCGCATTGCTGCGAACGGCTCTCTCACGTATGAAACCCTCATTGCGCACGAGCTTTCGCACCACTGGTGGGGTGACCTCGCCACATGCCGCGAAGAAGGCGACATGTGGCTGAACGAAGGCTGGGCGACCTATTCGGAATTTGTTTTCACGGAATGGGTGTACGGCACGACGGCATACCGCAATGCGACGCGCGCCAACCACGACGAAGTGATCCACCTGGTGCACCACCGGGAAGGCGGCTACCGCCCGCTCAACAACATGCCGCACAGCCTGACGTACAGCGACAACGTGTACCTGAAAGGCGCAGACATCGCGCACACGCTGCGCGGGTATATGGGCGATTCGCTGTTCTGGGTTGGCGTACAGTATCATCTCGCGCAGAGCCAGTACACCGACGTGAGCAGCTACGATTTCCGCGACAACCTCATCACGGCGACGGGCCTTACCTACCTCAACGATTTCTTCAACGACTGGGTGTTCAATCCCGGCTGGCCGCATTTCTCCGTCGATTCCACAACGAGCGTTCCGAACGGACCGGATTATGATGTGACCGTTCACGTGAAGCAGAAGCTCACCGGCGCGCCGAACTTTTTCACGAACGTGCCGATCGGCATTACGTTCTTCGACAGCAACTGGAACCGCACCACGCAGCGTGTTTTTGTTTCCGGGCAAACCGGCAATTTCACCTTCACGCTTCCATTCGTCCCCGTAATGACGACGCTCGACATCGACGGAAAGCTGAGCGATGCGGTGACGGACGAAGACAAAGTCATTTCCACCACCGGCACGCACACGTTCGCCGCGGCGCGCTGCACGCTTACGGTAAACACGGTCACCGATTCCGCATTCGTGCGCGTGGAGCACAACTGGACCGCTCCCGATCCGCTGGTGAATAACCCGAACAATTACAACCTCTCCAGCCTGCGCTACTGGACGCTGGACGGAATTTTTCCGCAAACGTTTTATGCGAAAGCGCGTTTCTATTATGACGGCCGCACTTCTTCCACTATTGGCCCGAGCCAGTGGCTCGACAACGATCTCACCGTTCCGAACGGCGACAGCATTATCCTGCTTTACCGCCGCGATGCAGCTGACGAATGGCAGGAGTGGCCGTATTATACGAAAACGGTGATCGGCTCCGCCGCGACTTCGAAATACGGTTACGTGGAAGCCGATTCCATTGCGCCCGGGCAGTACACGTTTGCGAACGGCGTCTCTACGGTGCTGATCGGCGTGAGCGAGGAACCTGCGCCGGCGCCTGAAGTTGTCGCTTACCCGAACCCGGCCGGCAACAACCTCACCATCGAATGGCCCGGCGCGACGAACGATCCCGTGCAGGTGAATGTGTACGACATGGACGGCCGACTCGTGCATTCCGAAACGATGAGCGGCATCCAGGCGAAGGTGAAAACGGAGCGCTGGATGGACGGCTACTACAACATCCAGGTGATCCAGAACGGGCATCTGCTGGGACGGAAGCAGGTGATGATTTTGCATTGAGATGAAAGTATGCATGCGATGAATTTCATCATCCAGCCAGGAAAAATTTCCGGCCTCTTTCTTGAACGCGGCATTCCCGATTTCCAGCAAGCTGCATCCTTCATCCGCTCGCTTCCTTACAAACGCAATTCTTCCAAAACGGATGTTTCAATCGTGCTCCGCGAAAATTGCGGCACGTGCAGCACGAAACATGCGGTGCTGGCAGCGCTGGCCATCGAAAACAAAGTTCCCGGCGTGCAGCTCATGCTCGGCATGTTCAGGATGAACAGCGCCAATACGCCGCGTACCGGGAACGTGCTGGAAAATGCAGGATTAAATTACATTCCCGAAGCGCACAATTACCTGCGCATGAACGGAGAAATCCTGGATTGCACCGTGGCGGGCGAAGGATTTTCATTTCTCAATGACCTACTGGAAGAAAAAGAAATTTTGCCGTCGCAGGTGGGAGATTATAAAGTGAGCTACCACCAGGAATTTCTCCGGCGGTGGCTGAATGAAAATCCTGCGATAAAGCTGACCTTTGCAGAGCTGTGGGCGATACGCGAACAATGCATCCAAAATTTATCTGCATGAAAAAGATCGGTCTCATCGGCGGCATCAGCTGGGTTTCGACGGTGGATTATTACAAATACATTAATGAAGGCGTCAACGCGAAGCTGGGCGGAATGAATTTCGCGCGGCTCCTCATTCACTCGTTCAATTACGCCGACATCAAGCGCAACAACGACGCAGGCGCATGGGATGATACGCTCGACATGCTCTCGGAAGCTTCCCTGAACATGAAGGATGGAGGCGCGGAGGCCATCGTGCTCTGCGCGAACACCATGCACCTTGTCGCCGACCGCCTGCAGGAGCGCATCCAGCTCCCGGTCATCCACATCGCCGAAGTCACCGCGCAAGCCATCGCTGCGCAGGGAATCAAAAAAATCGCCCTGCTGGGTACGAAGTTCACGATGGAAATGGACTTTTTCACCGACAAGCTCCGCGCACAGCAGATCGAAGCGGTGATCCCCGGCCCGGAGGATCGCCAGTTCATCCACGGCACGATCTTCAGCGAGCTGGGACGCGGCCTCGTGCTCCCGGAAACCAAAGCGCGTTACCTCTCCATCATTAAAAGCCTGGTCGCTGAAGGCGCTGAAGGCGTGGTTCTCGGCTGCACCGAAATTCCCCTACTCGTCCAGCAAAGCGACCTTGATGTCCCGGTTTTCGATACGACGCGCATCCATGCCGATGCTGCGGTGGCGTTTATAACGGAAAGATGTGAGATGTGAGACTTGAGACGTGAGAATCTCAGTATGTCATGCAGCTGTGGATGTCAGCCTGGTCTGGAGAGCGTAAATCATTTTCTGGACTTCATCAAGCTCATCCAAAATCGGCTTTACGCGTTCCCCGGATACCAAACCCAACTTCCGGGCGACGATTAATTGCGTCATCAATTCGTAAGAGGAGCCATTCGAAATTCCCAGGAAATGGCAAAAGTCTTTATCCGTAATTCGACCGGCGCCTTCTGCAATGTTTGATGGCATGGAAACGGCCGCCTTCCTTGCCTGCGAAATGAGCCCGTAGCGTTCTTCTTTGGGAAACTCAGCAGTTATCTTGTAAACATCTACAACCAATTCAATCGACCTTTTCCAAATTTTCAATTCATGAACATTGTGTTTCATAGCATGCATATTATTAATTAAACAAATAAAAAGTCCGCAAATGTAATACAACCTTCGAATTTGTCAAGTCCCCCAGTTCCCATTCCCATTCCC
>CBIHOC010000028.1:0-78047 GCA_966211705.1 uncultured Chryseobacterium sp. | reverse complement strand
CGGGGCCCCCAAATTCCGTGTGGGGTTTGTCGGGGGTGGGGCCCCCCCACCCCCAAACGACACACCCCACAACTGATAACTCTACTATGAAAAAACAATTACTCGTTCTCTTCGCCCTTTCTCTTACTGCTGAAATTTTCGGTCAAACCTCCTCGAAATTCTGGATCCAGTTCACCGATAAAGGCAATAATCCCTACACGCTGTCCAATCCTTCCGCGTACCTCTCGCCCCGCGCGCTGGCCCGCCGCACCGCCATGGGCATCGCCATCGACTCCACCGATCTGCCGGTGACGCCGGCGTATGTGGCGGGTGTTGCGGCAACCGGGGTGACCGTTCACGCAACATCGAAATGGCTGAACGGCGTCGTGATCTTCACCACCGATACGAACGCGCTGAACCTCATCGCGGCGTTGCCGTATGTGGCCGGTTATTCTGGAGTGGGACTGCGGACCGCTGGTGAAAGCGACAACAAGTTCGACGCAGAAACCTTCGGGCCGGTCCGCCAGGCGCGCATCCGTTCCGGCAATGTGATCTCTTCCACGCTCAATTACGGCGCCTCGTTCAACCAGGTCGACATGCTCGGCGGCGTTTGCCTGCACAATGCGGGATTCACCGGCGAAGGCGTTCACATCGCGGTGATCGATGCCGGCTTTTACAATGCCGATTCGCTTCCCTGCTTCGACAGTTTGTTCATGAACAACCGCATCCTCGGCACCTGGGATTTCGTCGCAGGCGATTCTTCCGTTTATGAAGACAACACGCACGGCACGATGGTGCTTTCCTGCATGGGCGGAAATCTTCCCGGCCAGCTCGTGGGAACTGCGCCGGATGCGAGCTACTGGCTCCTCCGCAGCGAAGAAGCGGCCACGGAATATCTCGTGGAAGAATATTACTGGGCCTCCGCCGCCGAATTCGCCGACAGCGCAGGAGCGGACGCGATCAACTCCTCGCTCGGCTACACGACATTCGACGACCCCGCGCAGAACCATACGTATGCCGACATGAACGGGTACACCACGCCGTGCTCCAGGGCCGCCAACCTTGCGGCGCGCAAAGGAATTGCCGTCATCGTAAGCGCGGGAAATTCCGGGCAAAGTCCCTGGTTCTACATTGGCGCCCCTGCCGACGCCGACAGCGCGCTGGCGATTGCAGCCGTTGATCCTGCCGGCGTGCTCGCCGGCTTCAGCTCACGCGGTCCCGCATCCGACGGCGACGTGAAACCGAATGTCGCCGCGCAGGGCGCTTCCACGGTGGTCTGCGATCCGTTCAACATGGGCATCCAGACCGGCAACGGGACTTCTTTCGCTTCGCCGGTGCTTTGCGGGCTGGTGGCTTGCCTGATCCAGGCGCAGCCCTCGTTCACCAACATGCAGCTGCTGCAGGCCGTGGAGCAAAGCGCCAGCCAGGCTTCGAACCCGGATTCGCTCATGGGTTACGGCATTCCCGATTTCTGCGCCGCAAACCTCACGCTCGGCGGAACAATGCCGGCAACAGCCGATGCGCTGTACAGCATTTCCCCCGTGCCGTTCGGCAACGAGCTCTATTTCTCTTTCTATTCGACCGTCGACCAGGAGCTGCAGATCACGCTGTACGATTCACGCGGAAGGAAGCTCGTCGACCAGCAGCTTTTTGCGGTGGGAAATTCGGAGAACCACTACACGCTCACCGAGCTCGGCGCAGTGGCGACAGGCGTTTACATCTTACAGGTGAGGAGCGAAGACGGAACGTTTACGCGTAAAGTCGTAAAAGGCCAGTAATTCTACTGCTTTACCGCGAAATTAATCCCGCGGTAAAGCAGTAGCGAAGACCACAACGTGCCCGTCCATGTCGGCGACGTAACCCGCATTATCACCCCAATCGCGATGTTGCAGCGGGTTGACCGGTTTTGCGCCTGCAGCCAATGCGCGTTTGATGTAAGACGCGGGATCATTCACGTAAAAATAAACTTCACAGCGCGGGATGCCGTCTCCTGACGCGGGATCGGGCAGGGGAGGCGTGATGAGCTTCGCGATGTTTTTCGACGGCATGAGCCCGAGCTTTGCGCCGTTGAGCAACGTGAATTCCGTCATGCCCGGCACGTCGAGCGTGGGCTGCAGGTTCAATGCTTTTGCGTAGAAGTCGCGGGCGGCCTGCTGGTCGCGGACGTAGAGGATGAAGAGGATGGAGTTCATAGGATTATATTCTACATCACCGGCGACGTCCTGTACAATTCCCTCAACCGCTCCGGCGTGCCTTTGGTGAATTCCGTGAATAATCCCGAGTTCTTCGCCTTCTCCACGTTCTTATCCTCGATGTACACCAGCAGGCAAACTTTGTCGCGGCTCAGCACGGTGTAGAATGCTCCGCCTGCTTTCTCTTCCTCCAGCGCCTTGTTCACGTCGTCGATGATCTCCGGTGAAAGCAATCCGCCGTGTTGTTCCGCATCGCGTTCGTACACTTTGCTGCCGAGGCTGAACCGAACAGTGCGCGTGCTCGGGTTGACCTCTTCGTCGGAAACTGTGCCCGGCCTGAAATTGCCGCGCGAAGCTTTCGACAGCGACTTGATCATTTCTTCGTACGGGTTGTACGGGTTGATCGTGTCGAAGGAAACGGTGCAGAACAGCGTGTCGAGCATGTCGTAAAACTGTTCCTTGCCGTGGATGGAGCTGCGGAAAATATCCTGCCGCGCTTGTTTGTACCAGGCCTTGTCCTTCGGCCCGGTCAAACCTGTGGCTTCGAATTGTTCCACCGCGGTTTTGATCTGCGCCGTGGTGAAAATGGAAAAATTGTCTTCCGGGTCGATCCGCAGCGGGCGCATGGCGAGCAGCGTGTCCTGCTGGGTTTTGTTCACGCGCAGGAAACCGAAACGCCGCGTATCCGTATTGCCCATAAAATCGGATTCGGTTTTCGGGCAATCGCCGCAGGCAAACTGGATCAGCGCCAGGCGCTCGTTCATGCCGAGATCGGCCATGCGCGTGTTGAACAAATAATACATCAGCTCGTCGACCGGCCAGTCTTTGAAATAATACAGCCGCCGCTCGTACCACGTTTCCCCGAAACGCACGCGCAGCAAGGTCCAGCCGGAATCGTTGCCGCCGGGGAAATCCGGCAGGAATGAAGTTTGCACTTCGTCGCATTTCAAATCCGGCCAGCGCATCCCGATCGTGTCGCAGATCTGCCGGTACACTTGTTCCACCGGCCGGCCGTTCAGCTCCGCACGGATATTGAGCAGGTCGCCTGAAGCAGCGAGCAATTCCTCCAGGCCATTGAGCGTGTCTTTCCGGTAAATTTTCAGGAGAGAATCCAGCGCTTTATCCGGCACGTTTTTCAGCAGCCCGGTGCGACGCATCGCCAGCACATTTTCACGGAATGGATCGAATTCCGGGATGTCTTTGTCCTTCGTGCCGGGAGTTGGTCCACCGCAGCCGAGAGCTATCAGCGGGAAAAGCAGCAGCAGTAAAAAGCGGTTCATAGTCGTTCAGTTGACCGGTGCGGTGGAGCTGTATTTTTCGAATGCGTCGAGCATGTCGCCCCAGGTAAAAATTCCTTTGTCCGGAACAGGATAGGTGCGCGCGAAGCCGGAGAACATTTCCCATTCGGGCTGCGTGAAGCCGAGCTTGCCCAGCACAGGTTTCATCGTATGGATTTTTGCGGGATCGAATGCCACCGAGCGCAGGCTGTCGAGCGTGTTCACGCGGTCATGCAGCTGCGCGTAAGCTTCCGTGGTTTTGAATTCCTTGACGTGCTTCACAAAATCCCCGTACGTCAGGCTGTCGTTTCCCTGCACACGGCTGGAACCGAGCCAGCGCGGAAAAAGATTCGGAACGACGTAAAGGAAATCGAAGCTGTCGATCCCGCAATGGGAAAGGTCAACCAGGTCGCGGTTGATCCTGGCCGTTTCATTTTCCGAGGGAATTCTCCGGCGCAGCACCGAACAATCGGTTTTCACCGTTACCTGCGTTGCAGCCGTATCGCCATCCAGCGTATCCACCGGGATTTTCACCACGTCCGCGCTGTCCCGCACGCTGTCCACGGAATCATGGGCCACATCGGGCGTGTCGCCGTTGCAGGCGTACAAAAAGGCCATCGAAAGGGTTAAGATCGCGAACCGGCGCATAGGTTTCAAAGGTAACGAGAATCGGGTGTTCGATCGTATAAGCCGTGGAAAGAAGAAAAGTGATGTGGAAAATGATGTGCAGATATGCAGATGTGCAGATGTGCGGATATGCGGATGGCGGATATGCGGATGGCGTTGTCATTATCCCGTTACGTCCCGCGTCCCTTCTTCGTCCCTTCTCCGTTACTTCCATCCATTTCGTTCCTTCAACCCATGGATGTGTCCAAGATGATGCTTCGAATGCCAGGCGTAGAGCGAGATCACCTGGAACAGGCGGAATTCCGTGCCGTGTTCGGGGTGAATGAAAGAACGCTGAAGCTGGTCGGCGGTAAGCGAGGTCAGCAGGACTTCCCAGCGTTGGTGCAGCGCTTCGAGCAGGCGCAGGGAAACTTCCACGGGCAAGGTTTTCCCGTCTTTCAGCTCCGCCCACTGATCTTCGAAATACGGTTTTACGGTCGGCTTGTCTTCCGTCAGCGCAAGTTTGCAGCGGATGAACGCGTTCATGTGGCTGTCGGCGCAATGGTGCACCACCTGCCGCACTGTCCAGCCGCCCGGGCGGTAAGGCGTGTCGAGCTGCTCATCCGTGAGGTGCGCGGTGGCAGCGCGGAGCAGGGCCGGGAATTCCCGGATGACGGCGATGCCGGAGGAAGTGTCGGCGGGAACGGATGTTTCGGGGCGGTTCCAGTTCCCGATGGGATAACGAAGCTGTTCGAGATCGGCGGTTGTGCTCATGTTGTGAAATTAATCATTCAGCGCGGAAATCGACCGGCTGAGGAATGACTGCATTTACACGAGCAATGTTTAACTCACAAGGAAAATCCTTGAACATTGTTCGTTGTTCGTTTGGCATCCGATAGCTATCGGATGAGCGTTCCGTTGTGCAGGGAAATTCCTTCCGGAGAAAAAATGAACAATGTCAAACGCCCAATGTTCAATGAACAAGGAATTCATTGAACATTGTTAGTTGTTCGTTTGGCATTGAGCGTTCCGTCGTGTACCGGGAATTCCTAATTTCACATCCCCAACCAACTCTCATTATGAAACCGCTTTCCATCAACCACACCGTCACCGAACGTTTCCTTCGTTATGTGCAGATCGACACGCAATCGGACCCGAATTCACCGACCTGCCCGTCCACCGAAAAGCAGAAAGATCTCGGCCGCGAGCTGGTGGCGGAATTGCTGGCCATGGGCGTGAACGACGCGCACCTCGACGAGCACGGCTACGTGTACGCGACGATCCCGGCGAATACGGAGAAAAAAGTTCCCGTGATCTGCTTCTGCTCGCACATGGACACGTCGCCCGACTGCAGCGGGAAGGGCGTGAAGCCGCAGCTGCACACCGATTACCAGGGGAAAGACATCGTGCTTCCGGGCGACACGTCGCAGGTGATCTGGCTGGCGGATCATGACGACCTGGAAAATCAATTCGGCAACACCATCATCACCTCCGACGGCACAACGCTGCTGGGCGCGGACAACAAAGCCGGCGTGGCGGAAATTATGGACGCGGCATATTTTTTTATGACGCACCCTGAAGTGAAGCACGGCAAGATCCGCATCCTGTTCACGCCCGACGAAGAGATCGGCCGCGGGGTGGACAAGGTGGACATGAAAAAGCTGGGCGCGGATTTCGGTTATACAATGGACGGTGAATCGGCCGGACACATCGAGGATGAAACGTTTTCCGCCGACGGCGCCACGCTCGTCATCAACGGCGTGAGCACGCACCCGGGTTTCGCAAAAGATAAAATGGAAAATGCGCTGAAGATCGCTGCCCAGGTGCTCGACCGTTTACCCAAAGACACGCATTCTCCCGAAACTACTTCCGGCAAAGAAGGTTTCATACATCCTACTGCGATGAACGGCACGCTCGAGCAGGCCACGGTCAATTTTATTCTCCGCGATTTTTCCGAAGAAGGGTTAAAGCACAAGCGCGAACTGCTGGAGTCGACCGTGCGGGAGGTGATGAAAAATTTTCCGCGATCTTCCTACACGTTGCTCGTAAAGGAGCAATACCGCAACATGAAAGTCGTGCTCGACAAGCACCCGCAGGTCGTCGACTATGCGCTGGAAGCCATACAGCGCGCGGGCATGACGCCCATCCGCTCCAGCATCCGCGGCGGCACCGACGGATCGCGTTTGTCCTTCCTGGGTTTGCCCTGCCCGAACATTTTCGCCGGCGAGCATGCGTTCCATTCGCGCCAGGAATGGGTGTCGGTGCAGGACATGGAAAAAGCGGTTACTGTGATCGTGCCCCTGGCATTGAGCTGGGTGGAGAGAGGGTCGCAGTGACGCCTCCACCCCTGCCCTTACGTCCTGGGTTGTAGGCGTCACTGCTTCACCAGCATGATGTCCTTGCTCATCGCTCCCTGCGGGCCGATGTCGAAGATGATGACCGTTTCCAGGTAAGGCTTGTGGCCGGGCGCGTCGAGCGACATGATGTATTTGCCGGGAGGCAAAGCCATCACGTATTTGCCGGTCGTCGGGTTGGGGCGGTAGCTCCCGTAATCTTCGTTCGTTGATACGTTGGTGACCATGATCGTGAGCTCGGCTTTGTTCATCGTGGAGTCGGCGGTGATGATGTTGCCGGTGAGCACGGTGAAGGAAGAGGCCTGCACTTCGTTGAACACCACGCGCCAGATGTCGAGGTCGCCCATGCCGCCTTCACGGTCGCTGGAAACGTACGCCACGCGGTTGTTCTCGGTGAAGCAGATCGTGAGGTCGTCGGAGGGGGAATTGACGGGATAGCCGACGTTGCGGGGCGTTGACCATGTATTTGTTTCCTCGTCGAACACGGTGACGAAAAGATCGTAGCCGCCCATGCTGTTGTGTCCCTGCGATGCGAAGTACAACGTTTCCCCGTCGGGCGACATGAACGGGAAATCTTCGTTGAGCGGCGTGTTGATCACCGTGATGTTGATGGGAAGTCCCCATGTTTTTCCGTCTTTGATGGGCGGGAGCCTGCGGCACATGTAGATGTCGGTTCCGCCCTGTCCGCCGTCGCGCTTGCTCGAGAAAAAAACCGCGTTGCCGTCGGGAGAAAATGCCGCTGCCGTCTCGAAACCGTCATTGACCGGCTCTTCGATCTTTTGCATTCTCGCAAAAGAGGTTTTGTATGCCGACTGGTAAATGTCGCCCGCTGTGGTGATGTTGTCCACGTAAACCGTCATCCATTTTCCGTCGGCCGAAAGCCCGGTGCACTGCTCGTCATAATTTCCGTTGATCGACGGGCCTGCTCCTTTGCTTTTCTGGAAAACGCCGTTGACGGATTTTGCGAAATAAACATCCGAAGGATAATAACCGTCCATCTCCACGGAAGTCGCGCCCACGTTGCCTTTCCGGCGGGTGGTGAAGATCATCATCGACTCGTCGGAAGTCACGAACGGGTAATAATCGGGAAATTCGGAATTGATCTCCTTGCCGATATTGACGAACGAAACATCGAGCGGGTTCTTGACCAGGATCTTCGCGTTTTTACATTGCTGGATAAGATAATCCGCTTCCGCAATTCCGTCTTTCCCGGCTTTTGTCTTATATGTTTCATAAGCCTTGATCGCGTCGTCTAAACGCAATGCATGGTGATACGCCTGGCCGAGGTACAGCCATGCCTCTTTTTCCGCTTTGGGGTTTTTCGTGCAGGCTTCGAAATAGTTTACCGCTTCCGTTTTGTGCCCGTTCGTTTCCAGGTAACACATGCCTGCGCGGAAATTGTATTCGTAATTGGAAGGTTCTTTTTTAACGAGGGCGACATAGATGGGCCGCGCCATCACGAAGTTCCCGTGCTTGTAATGCTCGGCGGCAAGTTCAGGGTCGGGCGTGCCGGAAGGCCGCGCGGCTTGCGCATGCAGCTGGCATACGATCCCCAGCATCAGCACTACACAAAGCAACTTCACCGTTTTCACGTAAGGATTCTCGATGGTTGGGTTAGGTCAAACAATAACTGCTCCAAAGGAGGTTATTCTCTTCAAAAATAGCAAAATACCCGCTTTTTTACCAGTCTGGTGAAAGGTATCGGTTGATACCTGCTGTTGCCGGTAAAAGACATGGGACAGGGAATAAAAAAAGGCGCCTTTTACGACGCCTCTTTTGATGTTTACGGTTTAGTATCCCCGGATCTTTACGTACTGGTATTTCTCGTACGTCGCTTTCCGTTTCTCGAAGTCGGACTTGTACTGGGGGCCAAGCACGTATGCGTTGACTTTCACCCAGTGCACCTTCGACATGTCGACGCCTTTCGCTTTCAGCGCTTTGTCGACCACGGCCTGGGCTTTGTCTGCACGGTCGCGGGCAAGCTCTTTGTTGTCCTTGAATTTCTTTGTCGGAACCTGCGAAGCGGCGGCGGTAATCCGGAAATTGATCTCGCCGAACTTATTGATGTGCGCCACGCAGCTGTCGATGAACGTTTTGAAATCGGGATCGTTCGGGTCGATGCTCGAAATGTTGTATTTGAAGAACATCGAGAAATTCAGGTTGTGCGTTTCCGTCAGCTCTGCTTTCCAGTTCTTCGGGCGCTGTCCGGGCTTCACGGAATCCCCGGGAAGCGGGTTGACGCGCACCAGGTTCGTGTCTTTCGGGAACGTCGTCGGGAGCTTTCCGAGCACAAGGTCGCGCAGGTCGATCGCGCGTTCGATCACGTCGAAGCCGGAACCGGCGGGAATGTCGATGATCTCGTTGGAGAATTCTTTATCGTCGACGAGGTAGGAGATCTGGTACGTGTTGCCCGGGTTGAGGATGATCGTGAAGTTGCCGTTCTTGTTCGGCTTGTAGTTCCCGTTCAGCTCGCCCGAAAGGCTGTTCGTCACGATAATGTCGATCTTCTGCGTGAGCGGGCTGCCGTCGGCGTTGTAGATGCGGCCCTTGAGCAGCGTGAGGCTCACGTCCACCGCCTTTTCCAGCGTGGCCATGTAAATGTCCTTTTCACCGTAACCGCCTTCACGCACGGAAGAAAAATAAGCGCGCTTACCGTCCGGCGAAGTCATGTAAAAAATGTCGTCGTCCGGCGTGTTGATCGGGTAGCCGATATTCACCGGGGCGGCCCACATGCCTTCTTCATTTTTCGACGTGAAGAAAATGTCGAAGCCGCCCATGGACTTGTGTCCTTTGGAGGAGAAGAAAAGCGTTTGCTGGTCGGGGTGAATGAACGGGGCGTCCTCGTCCTCCGCCGTATTCACCGCAGGTCCGAGGTTGAGGGCTTTCGACCATTTCCCGTTGGGCAGCAGCACGCAGCGGTAGATGTCGCGCCCGCCGAACCCGCCCGGGCGATCGCTCACGAAATAAAGCGTATTTCCGTCGGCCGAAAGACAGGCGTGCGTTTCCCAGTATTTGGTGTTGATCTCGCCGCCGAGCGGCACCGGCGCCATCCATTCGCCGTTCATGTTCGTGCTGGAATAAATGTCCCCGCCCCCGTCATCGCGGTAAAGGAAAAGCTTCTGCCCGTCGGCGGAAAGGGAGATCGTCGCCTCGTTCGTCACGGTGTTGATGTATGGACTGATGGGACGCGCCGTGGTCCACGTTCCGTCGGCTTTCTTTTCCGAAATGAGGATGTCTTCGTAAAACTGTCCGTCGATGGCTCTTTCCCCGAAACGGCGGGAAGTGAAGATGATCGTGTTCTCATCGATCGAGATCACGGGGCCGTAGTCGGGCAGGCTGCCGTTGATGCTGTCGCCCATGTTGGCGATCGTCACGGGCAGGGGAGAGCGCATGAATTCCTGTGCGTTCATCGACCAGTTGATGCGCGTGTTGATGTCTTTGGTGGTGGCGGGATCGCGGTTGCCGAGGATGGCTTTGTACGAGTCGAAATAGCTGATGGCCGAATCGAACTTGTAATTGTAATGGTACGCCTGTGCGAGATAGTAGAACGTATTCTCGGGTGCCTTTTTCACTTTCGGCTCGTACGGGTCGTAATTGCGTGCTACGTCGCGGGCGGCAATGCGGAGGAACGGCAGGGCTTTGTCTTTTTCCGAGGCGGAATTCAGGTAGCAAAGGCCCATCTTGTAGTTGATGTTGGCGTTCGTGGAATCCACCTTGTAGGCTTCCTGGAAATAAAGCAGCGCCATCGGCCAGTTCTTCTCCTCGATGAGGCGGTTGCCTTCAAGGAAATTGTCCCTGTAATTGCCGGGAATAGGCGTCTGCCCCCTCAGGATCGCTCCCGAAAACACGACGAGGAGCAACAATACAATGCGCTTCAAAATCATAAACAGTTTACTTTAAATCGCGGGGTGCATTTCCGCAAAAATAATCCTTTATCCGGATATTTGTCGAAAAATGCGGCTGATATAGAGCATGTTCAGCGCACGAGCTGGATCTCGACACGGCGGTTCATGCTGCGGCCCTGCGGGTTGTCGTTCGGCGCCACGGGAACATTTTCGCCTTCGCCCTGCACGACAAGGCGCGAGGGGGAAATGCCGCTGATGATGAAATAATTTCTCACCGCGGTCGCCCTGCGCTTCGAAAGCTTCAGGTTGTAGTCGTCGCCGCCCTGGCTGTCGGCGTGGCCGGTGATGCGCAGCGTGGCCGAAGGATCTTTTTTCAACATGTTTGCCATCCGGTCGAGCTGGGCTTTCATGTCGTTGCGCACGAACGCTTCGTTGACGTCGAACAGCACCTGCCCATTGTCCAGCGTGAGCCATGATCCGCCCGAAGCCAGTGCAGTTGCGGCCAGCGGGTCGATCGTGCTGCCGGCGCTGACGAGCGTGACGCGGTCGGCCTGCGTGCTGTACGCGGTGTACACGGAACGCATGTCGGTGAGGCCGCCGAGGAAAAGCGTGCGGGCCTGCTTCCGGTCGGCCAGCTGGTCGAGCAGCGTGTCGGCATCTACGGCGTAATCGATGTCGAAGAAATAGCTGCTGAGCTGCAGCGCAAGGCGATCGTCGTCTTTCGTGCCCACGGAAATTTCCTGCAGGGCATATTCGTATTCGGTCCCGCTGAGCACGATCGTGTCGGCGAATGGGCGATAACCGTCGGCTTTCACCGTGATCATGGCTGTTCCGCCGGGCGTGAATTCATACATCACGCTGTCGCCGGCAGCAACGTCGTACGTTTTCGGGCCATTGCCGTTGTCGACCACGAGCTGTACGCTTGCGCCTGCGGGAAGCTCGTCTTTCGCCAGCCGCAGCTTTGCCATGGGTTTCACTTCGGGATAATACATCACCGAATACAGATCGAGATCGCCTTCATCGTAGCGGTTGAGCGTGGCGTAATACGCGAAGTTCCCGTCCTGCCCGGGCGTGTAAAAAATATCGTCACCGCCGTTATTGATCGGCGCCCCGAGATTTTCAGGCGCATCCCAGGAACCGTCGGCGGCCATATCCGAGCGGAACACGTCGAAGCCGCCCATGCTGTTGTGGCCTTCGGAGGAAAAATAAAGCGTGTTACCGTCTTTCGTAAGATTGGGCGCATCTTCATTCTGCGCGGTGTTGATCTTCGGCCCGAGATTTTCCGGAAGGCTCCACGAATTCCCATTTTTCCGGCACATCCAGATGTCTTTCCCGCCCATGCCGCCTTTCCGGTCGCTCACAAAATAAAGCGTATTGCCGTCGGGCGAAAAACAAAGGCTGGGCTCGACGCTCGAACGCGCGTCCACTTCCTGGTGCAGCTTTTCCGGTTTTTCCCAGCGCGACCCGCCCCACGCCGCTTTCCAGATGTCGCCGTAGCGGTAGATGAACAGGTTTTCCCCTTCCGGCGACATGGCGATGGATCCGTCGTGGTCGTTGGTGTTGATCTCCGAAACATTTTCGGCGCGCGCGAAGAAAAAGCGGAACGGCCCGAATTTCGGGGCTTTGTACGATGTGTCGTAACGCCCCGATTCGCCCCATTTGCGGCTGGCGAGATTTCTCGAGAGGTAAATGTCTTCGTAGAAATAGCCGTTCTCATCCCTTCGGCCGCCGGTCGTGCCCGGGCGTTTCGAAGTGAACAGCAGCTGGCTTTCGTCTTTGGTGAACACCGGCGCGTAATCGGGATATTTCGAGTTCACGTTCTTTCCGAGGTTGCGGATGCGCGCGCGGGCCGGTTTCGCCCAGAACTTCAGGCCGTTTTCGCAATATTTAATGAGGCGGTCGGCGACGGTGGGATCGTAAGCTGCGTCGGCTTTCTGGCGGAACAAATGGAAGCATGTGCTCGCGTCGCCGAAGCGGTTGACGGATAAATAGGCGAGGCCCGCGTGGAGATACAGGTCGGCCGTTTTATCGATCCCCGGCAGGCGCAGCGCGCGTTCGAAATAGGGCACGGCAAGCGGGCGGGCGGTGGAGGAGTAGTAATAGCAGATGCCCGTGTAAAAGCAATACCTCGCATTGTCCGGGTTCTTTTCCAGCAACTTGAGGAACATCGGCAGCGCTTCGTCATATTCCGAAAACTGGAAATGCGTTTCCGCTTTACGCGCCATCTTGCGCTCGTCGAGAGCTTTTTTAGCCTCGGCCGGCAGCGCTGCGAGCAACAGGCAACCGGCGAGAAGAATCCGGAGAAAGTTCATCATGAGGGAATATGAACTTTAAAAATACGAAGGATTTACCTGAATGTCAAGTTGATAACAAGGAGGGCGCGTCTCAGTCTGCCGACCGTATCGAAGCCTATTTCCCTTTATTCTTCAGGTTTTCCGGCACGTTGATCGGCTCCACCACGTCTTTCAGCACGCCGTCCACGCTCAGCACGGTGAATTCGAAGCGCCGGTTCATCGCCATGCCGTTGCGGTTGGGCGAGCCGTCCTTGTTGTAATTGACGGCGATCGGTTTGGATTCCCCGTAGCCGACGGTGCGCAGGCGGCTTTTGTCGATGCCGTGCGCGATGAGGTAATCGGCGACAGACTGGGCGCGCTGCTCGGAAAGGCGCTGGTTGAGCTCATCGGAGCCGGCGGCGTCGGTGTGGCCGGAAATTTCAAGAATAAGCTTCGGGAATTTCGTCATCAGGTCCACCAGCTTGTCGAGCTCCATTTTGGATTCGGGTGCAAGCTGCGATTTTCCTGAAGCGAAAAAGATGTTCCGCACGACGATCTTTTGTCCCACTTTGAGCGGCTCGAGCTCTACGGGACGTTCGATCACCTGGTACGCCATCGTATCGGCAATGTTGATGTTGTCGGACTGGTAGAGGTAATCGGTGGCTTCGTAGCTGATGCTGTAGTTGCGGCCCGGGGGAAGGATGATGACGTAACGGCCCGTCGCGCTGTTCGGCACGTACATGCCCATGATATCGCCCGTTTCCACGTCCGTCACCGTGATGACCGTATTTTCGGGGATGCCGCCGTAGATGCTGGTGATGGAGCCTTCGAGGACGGTGAGGCGCGTTTCTTCTTTTTCCGGGAAGGTGAGGAAATAAATATCCTTTTCGCCGTAACCGCCCGGGTTGTTGGCGGAAGAAAAATACGCGTGCGTGTTGTCCGGCGTGGGCGCGAAGAACACGTCGTCGTCCGTGGAATTCACCGGGTAGCCAACGTTTGCCGGCTCGCTCCAGCCGCTGTCGGGAGAAAATGTCGTGAAGAGAATATCGAACCCGCCCATCGACTTCGTGCCGTTGGAGGCGAAATAAAGCGTCTGCCCGTCGGCGAGAATGGCCGGCGCGTCTTCATCGTAGGCGGAATTGATCTTCGGGCCGAGGTTAGTCGGTTTCGACCATTCCCCGTTGGGCAGGCGCACCGATTTGTAGATGTCGCGTCCGCCGAAACCGCCGGCAACGTTGCTCGTGAAATAAAGCGTGTTCCCGTCGGGCGTGATGCAGGCGCTGGGTTCCCAGGCTTTGCTGTTGACGTTTTCCGTGAGCTTCTGCGGCATCATCCAGTTGGCGCCCATGAGCTGGCTGATGTACACGTTGCCGTCGCCGGCGTCGTCCTTATAAATGAGGAGTTGCTGCCCGTCGGCGCTGATGCCGATCGTGGCCTCGTGGCCGGGGGTGTTGATGTTGTTGCCCATCGGCATGGCGGCCGACCAGTTGCCGGCGTCGTCGCGCGTGCTGATGTAAAGGTCTTCGAAATACATCCCGTCGCGCGCATCTTTCTGGCCGCCCGTGGTGGAGGCGCGGCGCGCGGTGAAGATGAGCGTGCGCTGGTCGGCAGAGATCACCGGGGAATATTCCGGGAATTCCGTGTTCACGCCTTGCCCGACGTTTTCCACTTTGATGTTCACGGGATTCGCCATGAGCGTTTTCCCGTTGTTGCACCAGGTGATGCGCAGGGCGATCTCGTTCATCGTTTTCGTATCCGCCGGGTCGACATACGTTTTGTAGCTTTCAAAGGCGGCGATCGCGTCGTCGAACTTCGCATTGAAGTGCAGCGCCTGCCCGTAATAGAAATAGGCGACCGGAGGAGCTTTGCGCTCTTTCACGCTCGTCTCGCGGTATTTCAGGGAAACACTGGAAACAGCGATGAACAGGTACTTTTCCGCGTTCGCTTTTTCACGGGAAATGTTGAGGCAGCAAACGCCCATCTTGAACGAAAGGTTGGCATTGGCCGGATCGAGCTTGAATGCTTCGCTGTAATAGTTCAGCGCCTCTTCATATTGCTCGACGACAAAATACGAATCGCCCTTGACGATATTCTGGCGGGCAGCTTTGGGCATTCCGGCTGCAAGAAGGAAAATAACGATGGAAACGAGCGCGGCGGCGCCGAGGAAGGTCTTTTTCATGGGTCCGGCTAAAAGGCTGTCAAAGATAGAAAAATCGCCGACGAGCATTCATTCCGGAAGGATGGGAACTTTCCGGGAATCATTCAACAATTCATCCCGAAGCTATCGGTTCGCTTGCTGTTCAATAATTTCTTGAAACTCCGCTGGCTGCGGCGTGGTCGTTCAGGCAAGAAGTTAGTTAGCCCCGTCCGCACTTAGTTGTATATATGTAGATGAGGGTTCTCCATTCGACTATCGGGAAAAGTTTCTTCTGGAATTTTGGCCGTGCATCTGCAATTGCTTTATCGAATTCAGGACAAGAGCCGCCAAAGTATTTCGCCAGCACATTAATGGCTGTTTTGTCTTCCCTGATTTCCATGATTTCCCCGTTATTCTGCTTACGGTGGATATAGTAATCCTGGAACTCCATGCCATCTATGGTCTTTGTAATTTCCGAAAGGTAAACCGAATCGTTTTCCATGAGCACTGTATGAATTTTTCCATCTCCGGGCACAAACTTCTTGCGGAGCGTGTCCAGTTTTTTCGTTTCTCCGTTAGAGGTTTCATACATGCGAAAAGGCTCCATATAATATTTTACTTCTGTCGCCTGGAGCTTGATTTTGTCCGCGCCTTTGGTTTTACAAACGATAGTTTTTCCGCCTGCTGAAACATTATCGCATCGGAGCGTATCTCCATTAAATTTTACGACGATACACCGTGATTGCCCGTTTGCAATTGCCGTAAAAACCAGTAGTGCAAGAACCAGGATAATAGAGTTTTTCATAAGCAGATTTTTTCAATGATAATGAAGCGAACGCGATTGGTACGAAGGACTCCTGTGGAGAATTGCTGAATCCGGGGTAGAGTTTAAATCTCCCTGTTCAGGTCCCACTGCTCCAGGTAATCCGCAACTCTCCGGACAAACTGCCCGCCCAGCGCGCCGTCCACCACGCGGTGGTCGTAGGAGTGGGAGAGGAACATCATGTGACGGATGCCGATCGTGTCGCCGGAAGGTGTTTCGATGACGGCGGGTTTTTTGCGGATCGCGCCGACGGCGAGGATGGCCACCTGCGGCTGGTTGATGATGGGCGTTCCCATCACGTTGCCGAACGTGCCGACGTTGGAAAGCGTGTACGTTCCGCCGGAAATGTCGTCGGGCGTAAGCTTGCCGGCGCGGGCGCGGGAAGAAAGGTCGTTCACCGCTGCGGTCAGGCCGAACAGGTTCATGCGGTCGGCGTTCTTGATCACGGGCACGATGAGGTTACCGCTGGGAAGCGCCGCCGCCATGCCGATGTTGATGTTCTTGCGCACGATGATGCGCTGCCCGTCGACGGAGATGTTGATCATCGGGAAATCCTTGATCGCTTTCACCACGGCTTCGATGAAGAGCGGCGTGAACGTGAGCTTTTCTTTTTCGCGTTTTTCGAAATCTTTTTTCACTTTCTCGCGCCAGAGCACGAGGTTGGTGACGTCGGCTTCCACGAATGACGTGACGTGCGGGGCGGTGTGCTTGCTCATCACCATGTGCTCGGAGATGAGCTTGCGCATGCGGTCCATCTCGATGATCTCGTCGCCGTTCATCATCGTTACGGCCGGGGCCTTGTGCTGCACGGGCTGGGAAGTTTGTGCAGTTTCGGGTTTCGCGGTGGTGGTGCTGGTCGATCCGTTACCGTTGGAAGAGATAGAAGGCTGGGCCACCTGTTTCTGTGGCTGGGCTTTTCCTTTATTCGGGAGGTAACTGAGAATGTCGTTTTTCGTGACGCGTCCGTGCTGGCCGGTTCCGGGAATGGTTTCGAGCTCGGCTACGGAAATGCCTTCCTGCCTGGCGATGTTGCGCACGAGCGGGCTGTAGAAGCGGCCGGATTCGCCGGTCTTCACCGTGTCCGTGACCTGTTCGTTGACCGCCTGGGTAACCGCGTCTGTGATCTGGTTGTTCACCGCGGTCGGGAATGCGTCGGCAGTGGCGTTTTGTTTTTCTGCAGCGGGCGCGGAAGTTTGCGGGGCGGAAGAGGTGGCGGCATCCGCTTCGGTGGAAATGAGGGCGACGGCTTTGCCGACCTGCACCACGTCGCCTTCGTTGAAGAGTTTTTTAGTGAGAACACCTTCGAACGGGGAAGGGATTTCGGAATCGACCTTATCGGTTGCGATCTCCAGCACCGGCTCGTCGAGCGCGATCTTGTCGCCCTCGTTCTTCAGCCATTTGATGATCGTAGCTTCGGCGACGCTTTCGCCCATTTTCGGCATGATCAGTTCTACCTGCGCCATAGGAAATTCTGAATTTGGATGCTGTTATTGTTCCGCAAAAATAGCGGTTTTCGCGGGAAATGGAGCGGGCTGTTACTGATTTGAACCTGAGGCCAATAGATTGCGCTTCCAGCCTCCCGGTTAAAAACTTAACATGCAGGCACGGTTAAACTGCCGTAACTTTAATATTGCCCCGCACACCATGCTGAAAAAGAAAAGAACAGCCAAAATCATCGGCAAGCGTTTCAGCGCCATCCGCACCCGCCTGCGCGCGTTCCGGAAAACACAGGAGCCGGAAGAATTGCACAAGCTCCGCGTGGAGATAAAAAAGTTGCGGGCAATCCTTTTGCTCCAGTCCGACGCGCTCGACAGCGGGCATTTGCCGGGGGAATTCAAACCGGTGAAAACGTTGTTTAAAGATGCCGCCGGTGTGCGCACGCCGCACGTTAACCTCCAGTTGCTCGACAACTACAAAATTCCCGGCGATACGTTCCGCAGGTCGCAGGAAACCGCGTTGAGAAAACAGTCGATAAAATTCCGCGATAACGTGGACGATTATCTCGATTCGCTCAAGCCCGTCAAAAAAAAGTTCCTCCGCAAGCTGAAAGACATCGACGACAAATACGTGCAGAACATGTCCGCCACGCAGCTCGACCAGCTTTCCACCCTTTTCTCCACCCGCGACCCGGAGCAGCTCCACGAATGTCGTAAGAAGCTGAAAAACTTACTTTACATCCACGCCTCGCTCGGCAAGCCGCTCGCCGCGAAGCTGAAGTTCGGCAAGCTGTACCTCACGAAGCTGCAGGAGCTCATCGGCACGTGGCATGATATTCTTGACGCGCAACTGTTGCTGAAGAAAGCGCGGTCGGCGGATAAAAAGTTGTTGTCGAAGCTGCGCGCGGAGCAGGTGCGGCTGGAGAAGCAGGTGTTTTCGCTGGCGAAAAATTTTCGGGTAAAGGCATCAAAGCATTGAGGGAAGCGACAATTGTACAATTTTGCCAGCCGCACGTTCCGTGTCGTATGTAGCATCCGACACCACCCGCGCGATGAAAATAACAGGCAACCTATCTTCCCAGCAAAAATCTTTGAATCTTTGGAATCCTGAATTTTCAATTTTGAGCCTCTTCAAACATTACTGGTCCACCTTACGCCGCCTGCGCCTCCTGCACGTGCTGTACAACGTGCGGCATTACGGCAAGCTGAAAGGCAATAAGCCGCTCTACGACCGTTTCGGCGTGAACCGTACTGTCGTCGGGCCGCTTGCGCACAAAGACATCGCAAAGCCCGGCAGCGATATTCCCTGGCTCGATCAGCCCGGCGGCGCGGCGCAGCTGAAGGAGCATCCCGGCCTGCAAAAATTCCCGGCGCAGTGGCGGGAAGCGTTGCTGGCCTGGCCGGAAAAAGGCTACATGATCCTGGAAGGATTTGCGGATGCCGCCACGTGCGATAAAATCAACGCCGATCTTCAGCAGCTCATCGACACAAAAACGGTGGACTTCGACTACACGAATTCGCGCGTGATGAATGCGTGGAAACATTCCCCCGCGATCAAAACCATCGTGAATGATGAACGCCTGAACGAATTTCTCAGCTTCACGCTCGGCCGCCCGGTGCTTCCGTTCCAGACGATCAGCTTCCTGAAAGGCAGTCGCCAGAAAACGCATTCCGACAGCATCCACATGACCACCGAGCCGCCCGGCTACCTCGTGGCGACGTGGATGGCGCTGGAAGATATTTCTTCAGACAGCGGCCCGCTTCATTATTATGTGGGAAGTCACAAGCTCCCGTACGTGATGGGCGAGGATTTCCCGCACAGCAGCTCCGCATTCGCCGTGGGCGACGACCTCTACGGGAACTACGAGCAGAAGATCGCGGAGATCGTGAAGGAGAAAAAACCGGAGAAAGAAATTTTCCTGGCGAAAAAAGGCGACCTGCTGGTGTGGCATGCAAATCTTTTACACGGAGGCGAGCCCGTCACGAATGAAACGTCATCCCGTAAAAGCCTTGTCGCGCATTACTTCTGCAAAGGTGATGTGATCTGCTATCATGAGATTACACAGCGGCCGGCTATTCTGCCGTAGAACAGTGATCGGTTGTCTAAGGTTGTCAAAGGTTGTCGGTTGTCAGTTGTCGGTATGGTAATAACCGAAGACCGGACAACCGATCACTGTTTAGAAATCTTACACACCACCGGGTAATGATCCGACAAGCCATCCGCTTCGACGGTTTTGAATTCCCACGACTTGAACGCCGGGCTGTGCAGGATGTAGTCGATGCGCGGCACGGGGAACGGGTTGATGAATGTTTTGCCGAAGCCGCTGCCGGATTCCATGAACGCATCGTCGAGGCCGCCGGAAATGGTGCGGTAGCAATAGGAAACGGGCGTGTCGTTGAAATCGCCGCAGACGATGACGGGGTAGGGGCAGGCGGCGATGTGCGTGGCGATGGACTCCGACTGGCGGGCGCGTTTGGTGGAGGCGCGTTTCATGCGGCGTAAAATGTTTTTTGTGTTCTCCACTTCATCTTCGGCTTCTTCACCGCTTTTCAGCTGGGAAATGAATTTGTAATCGGCGTATCCGAAATTCACCGACTGTAAATGCATGTTGTACACGCGCAACGTGTCTTTCCCGATCACGATGTCGGTGTAGATGCACATGTTGTTGTTGCGGTTGTTGAAAACGATCTTGCCCTGGCCGATGATGGGATAGCGGCTGAACGTGGCGAGTCCCCAGTGATCGGTTTTGCGGAGCGTGATGGTGTATTCTTTGTGCACGTGCGGGAGCTGCAGCAGGCTGCGCAGGGAATCGAGGTTGCGGAAATCGCCGGAGTCTTCGTTGAAAAATTCCTGCAGGCAGAGAATGTCCGGTTTTTCACCGTGGATGATGTCGAACATTTTCGCGCGGGTCTGCTTGTTTCCGCTCCAGTTGTACAGGTCGAACAGCTTGACGTTGTAGCTCATCGCGGTGAACGATTTTTCCGGCGCGGGACCGGGACCGCCGAAGCGGATGCGCAGCTGCGTTCCGAAATAAGGCAGGCTGAGGAGCAATATGGCGAGCGTGTAAACGAATTGCCGGCGTTTCCGCACCGACCACCACACGAGGAAAAGCAGGTTGAGCACTACGAACGCGGGAAACAGCAGGCCGAAGAACGCGAGCGGCCAGAATACCGCGGGGCTCACCAGCGGTGCCAGGCACGCAAGCGCAAGCCCGGCGATCGCAAACCAGTTCAGGCCGAGCACCACGCGGTTGAACCAGCCCAGCTTTTTGCGCGGCACGGTTTTCTTCGCGGGAACTTCGGCAGAGGGATCAGTATGTATCGTGTTTTCGGTCAAAGCCGGGGGCGGGTCAGAATTTGTCGTGGTTCTTCTGGAGGAAATTTTTCTCCTCCCGCGTCAGGCTGTCGTAGCCGGAGCGTGAGATCTTGTCGAGGATCTCGTCGACACGTTTGCGGATCGTTAATTTCTGCTCCACGTACACTTCATCGCTTGTGCGGGCCGAGCGGGAACGGCTGTGCTCGACGCGGAGCTTGCCGCTTTTTTTCCGGAACAGGCCGGTGAACCCTTCCATAAAATTGCCGCGTGTACGCATGCGCGCGCCGTAAATGAAGCCGAAGATCGCGCCGCCCATGTGCGCCACTTTCCCGCCGGTGTTTTCCGACAGCCCGATGAGCGTGGTGAGCACGATCATGATCAGCGCCACCCATTTCAGCTTCATGCGCTGGCCGAACGGGAACATCGTGTAATCCGGGCTGAACGCCGCCGCCGCCACGACGATCGCCGTTACGCCCGCCGACGCGCCCACCAGCGAGTGGTTTCCCCCGCCGGGAAGGATCGCATCGCCCGCAATGAACAGCAGCCCGCCCGCCAGCCCGCCGATGATGTAAACTGCGGTAAGACGCGCACCGCCCAGCAGGTCGCTGAACACGCGGCCGAGGAAATAGAGCCACAGCATGTTCGAAAGGATGTGCAGCAGGCCGAAATGCACGAACATGTAGGTGAAAAGCGTCCAGATGCGCCCCGGCACGTCGGAAATGCCCGAAGGAAGCGCCACCCAATACGACACGGCGTGATCCGCTTCCACGTCGCGGTAGCCGGAAATGATCAGCGACTGGGCGAAAATGTTCACGCCGAGAAACACCACCACGTTGATGACGATCAGCCGTATCAGCGCCCCGTAGGTTCCCCGGAGGGCCATCCGTATGTCACGGGTAATGCTCATAGCTCAGTAAAAGTGCGTTTTATCGCGCGCATAAATTTTCACCAGAATAAACCCAAAAATCATTCCACCGATGTGCGCGAGGTGCGCCACGTTGTCGCCGCTTTCCGACTGGTACGCACGGATGAGCTCGCCGCCGCCGTAGATCACCGCCAGCCATTTCAGTTTGATCGGTATGCCCATGAAGCCCATGAAATACATTTCGGTATTGGGAAACAGCAGCGCAGCACCCATCATCAGCCCGTACACCGCGCCGGAAGCGCCGATCAGGTAATTTTCCGGGGGAAACATATTCATCACCTCCGTAAAGCTCATCGCGCCCTCGAAAAGATTGTACCGCACGATCGAGATCCACACCTGGTAAATGAGCGAGGCGCCGAGTCCTGAAATGAAATAGAAAATGAGAAAACGTTTCAGCCCGTACGCGTTTTCCAGCATGTGTCCGAACATCCACAGGCCGAGCATGTTGAACGCCAGGTGACCGAAATCGCCATGCATGAACAGGCTCGTGATGTACTGGTACCAGTGAAAATCCGGCGACCAGGGATGGTGCAGGCCGAGCTCGTAATCGAGGTTGACGCGTTCCCCGGCGAGCTGCTTGGTGACGAACAGGATCACGTTGAGGATGATCAGGTTCAGCACCGCGGGCGGCATGCGGTTGCTGGATGTTGGAGTATAGCGGCGGTAGCTCACGAATTTCCCGTAAAGTTAAAGATTCAAGCGTCCCGAGTACTCGGGACTATTCAAGATTCAAAGATTTGGTGATCGGGTATTCGTTACTCACCATCAGTGACAATTTGAATCTTGAATTTTGAATCATTGTTGTCCGGGATAAAATTGACAAATGCTCCGGAATGATTCATTTTACAGCGTTACAGGACTTTCTGCCCGAACAGGGCTTCGAGGCCACAAAGGCAGAAAGACGCAAAGTTTCACAAAGAATTTTTCCATTGACTTCCTGCCTTTCCTTAGTGTCTTCGTGCCTTCGTGGCCTCGCTTTTTCGATCAACACGGTGACTTTGTCGTAGCAAAAAGTTTCCCGGACAACAGTGATTTTGAATCTTGAATTTTTTGATCACCGCTTGAACCGCTTATCCAGCTCCGCGATCGGGAAGTTGATGAACGCGGGTTTTCCGTCGGGCGCGTGCGAAGGCGTTTCACACGCGAACAGTTCATCCGCCAGCGCCTGCATTTCCTGCATCGTAAGCGAACGCCCCGGCTTTACCGCGGCCTGGCGGGCAAGCGAGCGGGCAATGTTTTCCCTTGGCTGGAGGTGCAGCTCCTGCTGGTTCTCCTTGTACAATTCCAGCATGCCTTCGAGCAACTGCGCGCAGCCGGTCTCTTCCGTTCCCGCCGGAACGCCGTGCACGACGAACGTGTTGCTGCCGAACGGCTGCAGGTCGAAGCCCAGCGCGTTGATGTCGTCGAGCAGTGGCGTGAGCAAAGCCGTATCTGCCGTGGAAAATTCCAGCGTTTCGGGGAACAGCAGTTGCTGCGTGTTCGACTGGCGCTGCTCGAGCGCGCGGAGGTAACGTTCGAAAAGAATGCGCTCGTGCGCGCGCTGCTGGTCGATCACAAGAATGCCCGACTTGATGGGCGTGAGGATGTAACGCTCGTGCAATTGCCAGATGCCGGACGTGTTGCCTTTGTGTTCCCCGGCGGTCTCGAAGTCGCTGTGGAGCACCTGCTGGCGGCTTTCGTGCGTGGCGGGTTCGTCGCCCTGCATGGACTGCATGTGCGACGCGAACATTTCCTGCCAGTTGTCCGTGTTGGCTTTTTCGCGGGAAGGAAGCGGCGATTTCGTTCCGCCCCACGAATTTCCCGGGGCCGTGTCGGCGTTGTTCGATGCAAACGGGTTGTAGTTCGGGTCAACGGTAATGCCCGGCGCGGAAACGGGATTCATGTTCGGCCTCCACGGAATTTCCATGCTCATCTCCTGCTCGAAATCAAGCGTGGGCGCGATGTTGTATTGCCCCAGCGCGCGTTTCACCGAGGAGCGGAGAATGGCATAAACGGAACGCTCGTCCTCGAACTTCACTTCCGTTTTTGTGGGGTGAATGTTCACGTCGATCGTTTTCGGGTCGACGTCGAGGAAGAGGAAATACGTCGCGTGGCTGTCGGGCGGGAGCAACTGTTCGAACGCGGCCTGCACGGCATGATGGAGATAGCCGCTTTTGATGAAGCGCTTGTTGAGGAAAAAGAATTGTTCGCCCCGCGTGCGCTTCGCGAATTCCGGCTTGCCCACGTATCCCGTCACGCGCACGATGTCCGTGGATTCCTCCACCGGCACGAGGCGCTGGTTGTATGGGTTGCCATATAACGCCACGATGCGCTGGCGCAGCCCGGCCTGCCAGTCGGCGGAATTTCCTTTCGCCACGTTGAACACTTCGTTCCCGTTGTGCACCAGTGAAAACGAGATGTGCGGATGCGCGAACGCCACGCGCTCGAACTCTTCCACGATGTGGCGGAATTCCACCGCGTCGGACTTCAGGAAGTTGCGGCGGGCGGGAACGTTGTAAAAAAGATTTTTGATGGAGAAGGAAGTTCCCGTCGCCATCGCGCACGGCTCCTGCGATTGGAACACGCTGCCGTCGATGGAGATGCAGGTACCCGCTTCGTCTTCCGGGCGTTTCGTTTTCAATTCCACCTGCGCAATCGCCGCGATGGAAGCGAGCGCTTCGCCGCGGAAGCCCATGGTCTTAATTTTAAAGAGATCGTCGGCGGAACGGATCTTCGACGTGGCGTGGCGTTCGAAGGAAAGGCGCGCGTCGGTGTCCGACATGCCGCAGCCGTCGTCGACCACCTGGATGAGCGTGCGGCCTGCGTCTTTGATGATGAGCTTGACCGACGTCGCGCCCGCATCCACCGCATTCTCGAGCAATTCCTTCACGGCAGAAGCAGGCCGCTGGACGACCTCGCCGGCTGCGATCTGGTTGGCGACGGAATCAGGAAGGAGGCGAATGATATCGGGCATTTCCGGGCAGTAAAATTTCTCTCCAAAGGTAAGTAATAGGACTTAGGTCTTAGGTCTTAGGACTTAGGTATTAGGCTGGGGTGTTATATTTATTCCTAATTCCTAAATCCTAATACCTAAGCCCTAACACCTAATACCTTTCTCCACGCTTATTCAAAATTTCCCCACACCTGTTAACTATTCTTAATTCTCCGCTTCATCAACAATTAATTTGTTGAAAAGTCGCTTCTTGTACGGGAAAGCGGCATATCCTTTGTTTTACTTTTAAATTTCCGTTGAAATCCTTTGTTTTAGCGCTTCCCAGCCCTCCCGAGATGAGAAAATTATCGCTGACCCTTATTTGCTTTTTGCTGTTGCTGCCCGTGCCCGTGCTGCTCCAAAGTCCCGCGGCTACAGGCTATTATGAACCCGATGCGCCGGCGCAATTGCCCGAACGCTTTTCGGCCCCGCCGTTTTTTGCCCATGAAGCGGACGCGTGGGTGGATTCCATCATGCGCAAATTGACGCCGGAAGAACGCATTGGCCAGCTGTTCATGACGGCGGCGTGGTCGAACAAAGACGCCGCGCATATTAAAGAAGTCACCAGCCTCATCCGCAACAACAAGGTCGGCGGCCTCATTTTCATGCAGGGCGGGCCGGTGCGGCAGGCGAACCTCACGAACAAATACCAGAAACTTTCTTCCGTGCCGCTGCTCATCGCGATGGACGCGGAGTGGGGGCTGGCCATGCGCCTCGACAGCACGCCGGAATTCCCGATGCAGATGACGATGGGCGCCATGCAGAACGATTCGCTGATCTACGAGCTGGGGAAAGAAATGGCGCGGGAATGCAAACGCCTCGGCGTGCATGTGAGCTTTTCACCGGTGGCCGACGTGAACAACAACCCGAAAAATCCCGTGATCGGCACGCGCTCGTTCGGGGAAGATAAATACCGCGTGGCCGACAAGGCGATCCTATACATGAACGGCCTGCAGGATGGCGGCGTGCTGGCCTGCGGGAAACATTTTCCCGGCCACGGCGACACCGACAGCGATTCGCACAAAACATTGCCCGTCATCAGCCACACGAAAGAGCGCCTCGATTCGCTGGAGCTGTACCCGTTCAAACGCATGATCGATGCCGGTCTCGGGAGCATGATGGTGGCGCACCTCAACATTCCCGCGTACGATACAGCTTTGAATACGCCGACTACGCTTTCAAAAAACGTCGTGACGGAATTGCTGAAGGAAAAACTTTCGTTCCGCGGCCTCATTTTCACCGATGCGCTGAACATGAAAGGCGTTAGCAATTATTTCGCGCCGGGAGAAGTGGACGTCAAAGCCCTGCTCGCGGGCAACGACATGCTGCTGTTTTCCGGCAACGTTCCCAAAGCGGTGCAAATGATCAAAGCCTCCATCGCGAAAGGCGAGATCACGCAGGAAGAGATCGACGCGCGGTGCAGGAAAATATTGATGGTGAAAAAATGGTGCGGCCTCGACAAGCAGAAGCTGGTAAAGGTGAAAAATCTTTACCGCGACCTGAACACGCAGGAAGCGAATTTGCTCTGCCGCGACATTGCCGAACATTCCGCAACGCTGCTGAAGAACGACAATTCCCTCATCCCGTTCATGCGTCCCGACACGCTGAAGATCGCTTCCGTGGCCATCGGCGTGCGCGGCTCGACGGTTTTCCAGGACCGGCTCGGCGTTTACACGAACGTGGCTCCGTTCAGCATCAGGCGCGATGCGAAACAGGCGGAGAAAGACACGCTGATGAAAAAATTGAAGGATTTCAACGTGATCATCCTCAGCATGCACAAGCTGGCGCAGCGTTCGGTGAAAGATGCGGCGCTCGAAGATATCGACCGTGAACTGCTGAACCTTGTGCTGGCTACGGGGAAAACAGTGGTGCTCGACGTGTTCGGTCCGCCGTACGCGTTGAATGCGCTGCCCGGGCACGAGCGTTGTTCCGCGGTGCTGCTTTCGTACCAGAGCGAGGAGTATTGCGAAGATCTGTCCGCGCAGGTTTTGTTCGGCGGCGTGAGCGCTTCCGGGCGCTTGCCGGTGTCGACGAACATGTGGCCGGCGGGAAGCGGCATTTCCACGCCGCCCGCGACGCGTTTCAAATACACCATGCCCGAAGAGATCGGTTTCAGCCGCGAAGCGTTGGAGCGCATCGATTCCATCGTAGCGGAGGGAATTAAGGAACATGCGTATCCCGGCTGCCAGGTGTTTGCGGCGAAAGACGGGAAAGTGTTCCTGAATAAATCGTACGGTCATTTCACCTACGAAAAAAAGCGCCGCGTCAGCAACCTCGATCTCTACGACATCGCGTCGATCACGAAGATCGTGGCCACGGTGCCGTGCGTGATGCAGCTGGTGGACGAGAACAAGCTGAACGTGGACGGGCGGCTCGGCACGTACCTGCCGATGGTGAAAGGAACCAACAAGGACAGCATCATCCTCCGCGAAATGCTGGCGCACCAGGCCGGGCTGCAGGCGTGGATCCCGTTCTACCTGCGCACGATGGAAAAAGACGGCACGCTGAAGAAAGGCATGTTCCAGAAATCGTTCAGCGATTCATTCCCGATGTACGTCGCCCCCGGCATGTTCGTCCGCAAAGGCTACACCGACACCATCTACAAGCGCATCAACGACAGCCCGGTGAGCAGCGAGCACAAGTTCCTCTACAGCGATCTCGGCTATTATTACCTGAAGGAGATCATCGAGGAAGACGCCGACACGCTGCTCAGCGCGCACGCGATGACCACCTTCTACGCACCGCTCGGTCTGCCCACGATGGGCTACCAGCCGCGCCTGCGTTTCCCCAGCGCCCGCTGCGCACCCACGGAGAACGATAAAGTGTGGCGCAAACGCCAGCTGCAGGCCGATGTGCACGACCAGGGCGCCGCGCTGATGGGCGGCATCGGCGGCCATGCCGGCGTGTTCAGCAACGCGAACGACGTGGCCGTGATGATGCAGCTGTTCCTCAACGGCGGCACGTACGGCGGCAAACGTTACTTCAAAGAAGCAACCGTGAACGAGTTCACCCGCGCACAATACAACGGCAACCGCCGCGGCCTCGGCTTCGACAAGCCCGAGACGAACAAAGACAAGCCCAACCCGGCCTGCGACAGCATCTCACCCGCGAGCTTCGGCCACCAGGGCTTCACCGGCACACAAACATGGGCCGACCCTGAGACGGGAATCGTTTACGTGTTTTTGTCGAACCGCGTTTATCCCGATGCGGAAGTGAACAAGCTGGCGAAGATGGGGATACGGACGGCGATCATGTCGATTTTGGTCGGTGAGGGGAGGAAGTGTGAGAAGATTCAGTGATTCAACAATTCAAAGATTCTTTTTTGGATATGAAAGCTGTCGTTATTCTAGGCAGGAAAGCGCACTTTACTGTGAATTCAGAACATAAATATTTTCGTAAATAAAAATACTGGCGAACCTTTGTAACGCTTTTTCATAGTACCCTTTATTAATAAGACTGTTTGTGGTAAAAGTGATTTCGAATGCAAGACTAGTTCCTCTTTTATATTTATTCCCGCTATTTACATAACATTTTAAAGTCACATCTACGTAGCCCTTTTTACAGCTGGAATTTGCTGTTACTTCAGAAAAAAAACCTGGACGTCCTGCAATGGTATCGTGCCATATTGTAGGCAGCCTTGGATTTGGGTTGAAATACCCGTCGTTTCGGGCAGGGTTAATCCGAATGCATGACTCGGAATTAAATGGAACGGAATCTATTTGCCATACCCTAATCTTGCTGTTAATACAATGTGTTGATTTATATTGTATTTCTAATGAAAGAGAGTCTGCGACAGAAGTTGATATCGTGTTCCAGGAATCTGGTAGTCGATACTTAAATTGATTTTGACCAATGTTAATCGCCTTTACGGAATAGTTACTCGTAAAAAGCCCTAAAGGTGTCAGCGAGAAAAGCTGTGTACGATTGCTCTTCCTGAATTTGCTCGAAAAGCTGTTATGAGTTTGCGTTATTGTATCCAGGTATGTTCGGGGACCTGTAAAAACAACAATTACCTGTAACACCACGGAGTCGTTTAATTGGATCAAATCACAATTTGTCCATTTGTCTGGATGAAACGCGTTTCCTCCATTGAGATATTCCAGTCTAATTATAGGCAGAAAAGAAGTATCGATTATTTTATTGATCTCTGGTTTCAGACGCCCTCCACTTTTGGCTTCAGGGAAAGAAAAATAATTTCTAAAGCCAACATAGATTTTTGCATTCACTTTTTTTGTCTGAACCGCATGACTTAGTATTAGATTCCACCCATTTCGATTATTTACTAAACCGTCCGCAATCCCCTCCAGCACCCAATCCTGCGGGATTTCAAATTTGAACATCTTGCCTTCCACAATAAACGAATCCACCTGCGCCGAAAGCCCGCCGGAGAGAAACAAAAAAGTCGCTAAAAGAAAACGTTGCATCGGGGCGAAAAATAAAAATGCCACGAAGGCACAAAGTCACGAAGGAAAATTACACATTCCCCCGTGTCTCCGTGCCTCCGTGGTTAACATTTGTGCGGCTGTTCGTGCGCATCGGCATTTCGACACATCAGCATTTCAGCACATCCCTTTTCCCCGTGTCTCCGTGCCTCGTGGTTAACATTTGTGCGGCTGGTCAGCGCGAATCCTCGCATCTGCACATCTGCATATCCGCACATCATTTACTCCTGCGAATGCAGCGCCACCCGGTTGCCTTCCGTATCCATAAAGATGGCCATGTAACCGTATTCCGGCGTGATCTGCGTTTTCGGCTGGAGCACTTTTCCGCCCGCCTTTTCAATTTTGTCGAGCGCCACCTGCAGGTCGGGATTACCGTTGAAATAAACGAGCGTTCCTTCTGCTGACGGCTTGTACCATTCTCCATGCACGATGGCCCCGGAAAGCTTGCCGTCGCCGGGCGTTGACGGGAACATGCCCATTTTGAAGCCCTGGAAATCCATCACTTGCAGCTCGATGCCGAAGATCGTTTCGTAAAATTTTTTTGCACGTTCGAAATCCGCGACGGGAACTTCGAACCAGTTGAGCGTGTTGACGGTTGCGTCCATAGTAGTTTTGTTTTTTAGGAGGACAAGATAGAGAAGGGAAATTAACGGAGTGTGAAATTATGATGAGCGGTGTGCAGTTGTCGGTGGTCTGTTGTCGGTGATCGGCTGTCGGTGGTCTGTTGTCGGTGATCTGTTGTCGGTTTGTCAGTTGTCGGTTGTGGACGTGCGCGGTTGTCAATGACGAAACTCAGTAAACTTTTTTTTCGGAAGCAACGTATCTGGAAATTGATTTGCAGGTGGATTTGGCATGTTGCGGTTGGTTTTTGTGCTGTTGGTGATTCCTGTTTTTTCGTTTGCGCAGGATTCGACCGGGATCTTCCGGCGGTCGGTGGACATCCATTACGATAACGACGTGATGGACCAGGAGGACCGTTATTACTCGCAGGGCATACGCATCGGCATGACGTTCCGGCCGGGGAAGAAAAATCCGATGGGCGCGCTGCTCGTGCGGCTGCCGGGGAGCATGGACGAATATTACGGCGTGTCGGTAAACCAGCGTTGCTACACGCCCACGAGCGTGCGGGAGGATAAAGTGCTTGCTGGCGACCGGCCGTTTGCGGGGCTCATTTACGCCACGTTCATCCGCAGCTCCGGCCTGCCGGCGAAGAACCTGCGGCTGATCACGGAGCTCGGTGCGGGCGGCATCGGGCGGTGCGCGGCGTGCGAGCAGGCCCAGAACGAGATCCACCGCCTGTTCCGGAACGACCTGCCGCACGGATGGCAGAACCAAATGCGGAACGGCCTGCTGCTGGACTACAGCGTGCGGCTGGAGAAAGGATTGCTCATTTCGCCTTTGTTCGACGTGACGGCGTTCGGAAGCATGGAGATCGGAACCGTGTTCAACAACGCCGGCTCAGGCATGATGATCCGCATCGGGCTGCTGGAGCCGTATTTTTTTCCGCCCGGCTACACGAAACAGCTCCGCCTCTGGCTTTCCGGGCAGGCCGCCGTCTACGGCATCGCCTACAACGGCACCTTGCAGGGCGCACTGCTCAGCAGGGAAAACATTTACACAATTCCCGCCGCCGACATCAAACGCGTGCTGATCCGCACGAACGGCGGCGTTGTGCTCGCGTGGAAACGGATACGCCTCGAATACACCAAAGTCCACATCACCCCCGAATTCCGTGGCGGATTTTCCCACGGCTGGGGACATTTCAACATAACCGTGTATTTTTAGGTAGCGGGTATCGGGTATCGAGTATCGGGTAGCGGGTATTGGGTAGAATTTGTGTCCATCGTTTGTCCCGCTACTCGATACCCGCGCGGCACGTGGGCGACAATTTGTACTTTCATCCGAAATCCGCTTCGGGTGATCCGTATTTTTCTCCTGGCCATTAGTCTCCCCGTAACCTTACCTGCGCAGGACAGCGCAACCGTGTTCCGTCACGCGTGGAAGATCAGCTACGACAACGACGTGATGAGCACCACGGACCATTATTACACGCAGGGCACGCGCATCGAAGTTTTGTTCCCGGTGTCGCGGAAGAACCCGTTCACCCGCCTGCTGCCGAAGCTGGATGGCGAAAGCGACGCGGGTTTCACCGTTTCCTACAACCAGGATTGTTACACGCCGAAAAACCTCGACGACGACGTGATCCATTTCGGTGACCGCCCGTTTGCGGGGATCATTTTTCTCGGTTTCGGGCGCACGTCGACGGTGCGTGAAAAACGGGTGCGCCTGCTTTCGGAGCTCGGCCTGGGCGGCATCGGTCCCTGCGCGGTTTGCGAGCAGACGCAGACCACGCTGCACCTCTGGCTCAACAACAGCCTCCCGCAAGGCTGGCAGTTCCAGGTTTCGAACGATGTGATCGTGAACTATTCGCTGAAGCTCGAAAAAGGATTGATCACCACTTCGTACTTCGATGCGGCGGGGTACGGGATGCTGAAAGCCGGGACGCTGTTTACCAACGGAGGCGCGGGATTGCAGGTGCGGCTGGGGGAAATGGATCCGTATTTCAGCGCGCCGGGCTATACGAAACGTTTCCGCTTCTGGTTCTTCGCGCGGTCGGAAGCTTACGGCGTGGCCTACAATGCAACCTTGCAGGGCGGATTGTTCAACAGGGAAAACGCGTACGTCATTCCAACGCAGGATGTGAAGCGTCTCGTTTTTCGCTCCACCGCCGGCGCTTCTGTTGCGTGGAAAAAATTGCGTTTCGAATTTTCGAAAACCTATTTGACGCAGGAATTCGATGACGGCGATCCGCACAGCTGGGGGAATTGTACGGTGGCGGTTGTTTTCTGATGTGCCGAAATGCCGATGAATTTTGGAAGCATGATCGACGCATTCCCGGAAAATAAATCGGCACATCGGCATTTCGGCACATTAGCACATCTTACCTTTGCTCCATGAAGATCGGGATCGTTTGTTACCCCACTTTCGGCGGATCGGGCGTGGTGGCTACGGAGCTGGGGAAAGCGCTGGCGCATAAAGGCCACGAGGTGCATTTCATCACCTACAGCCAGCCGGTGCGACTGGATTCGTTCACGGAAAATATTTTTTACCACGAGGTCGTGGTTTCGGATTACCCGCTGTTCGACTACCAGCCGTATGAGCTGGTGCTGACGAGCCGCATGGTGGACGTGGTGCTGAGCGAGAAGCTCGACCTGCTGCACGTGCATTACGCCATCCCGCATGCCTCCGCGGCCTACATGGCCAAACAGATACTCGCCGACCGCGGCATACAGCTGCCGTTCATCACCACGCTGCACGGCACCGACATTACGCTCGTGGGGCGCGACGCTTCGTTCGAGCCGGTGATCACGTTTTCCATCAACCATTCCGACGCGGTGACGGCGGTTTCGGAAAGCCTGAAAGCGGACACGTACAACTACTTCAGCGTGACGCGCGACATTGCCGTGATCCCGAACTTCATCTGCCTCGACGATTACGGGCAGGCTTCGAAAGATTGCCAGCGCCACATGTTCGCGCCGAACGGGGAGAAGCTGATCGTGCACGTGTCGAACTTCCGGAAGGTGAAGCGCGTGGACGACGTGCTGCGGGTGTTCGACAAGGTTCGGAAAGAAGTGCCGTGCCGCCTCATCCTCGTGGGCGACGGGCCGGAGCGCTCGAACATCGAGAAGCTGTGCCGTGAACTGAAAACCTGCGACGACATTATTTCGCTCGGCAAGGTGCTGAACCCGGCGCAGGTGCTGTCGATCGCGGACCTGTTCATGCTGCCTTCGGAAACGGAAAGCTTCGGTCTCGCCGCGCTGGAAGCCATGGCCTCGCATGTGCCGGTGATCTCGACGAACACGGGCGGACTGCCGGAAGTGAACATCAACGGCGTGACGGGCTTTACGAGCAACGTGGGCGACGTGGACGACATGGCGAAGAACGCGATCACGATCCTTTCCGACGAGGTCACGCTGCAACGCTTCAAAGCCGCGGCGTACGCGCAGGCGAAGAAATTCGACATGAAGAATATTCTGCCGGTTTATGAAGAGCTGTATGAAAGCGTGCTGAAAAAGGAGAAGGTGTGAGAGCGGCTTTTCTCCTGGTTGCCGTTGCCGCGCTTCTTTCCTCCTGTGCGGAAAAGGTCGTTGAAGCGCATAAGCTTCCCGGCGAGCACATCATGTCGAAAAAGGCGCAGACGTTTCTCGACCAACTGGACGAAGAGCCCGCGATTGAAGAGCTTGGGCCGATGCAGCCTTATTTCTACCGGTTTTATAACAAAGGAATCGAATTTTACATCGACGGAGACACTATCGTCTGGGTAATGATTTATTCCAAAGGAGTTGGGAGGTATACTGAAAGTTATTCCGGAAAACTACCTTACGGGCTTACGATGTCCGACACCCGGAGCAGTGTAGAAAAGAAATTAGGCCGACCAGCCATGACGGAATTCGAAGCATCTCCGCAACTGGTTTCGTACTGGACAAAGAAGCAATTAAACGTGGTTTACCAGTCAGCAGATCCGGCCGATATGGATAATAAAATCCATCATATCATGTTCTATTCGTATTGGCTCTATCTGAAAAATAATCCGCCGCGCCCAACTATTCAACTGTTTACAGGTAATTATTCTCCACGAGAAATTCCGCCAGCTCTTTTTGATGCGCGAAATAATCGTTGATGATGACGGTTTGTTTTTTCCTGTCTTTATAGGTGTAAACTTCGCAGGAATTGCTGGTCTCGAGAATGCTGACAACGGCCACGAGCTGACCTGTTATGGTGCAAAAAGACGTGCTTGTGAGCGCCTGCCCGCGATACCGGGAATAATTGGTTTTGACGGAGCCAATTTTTTTACCGTCCTGCAATATTGTTTGTTCCTTTTCAACGATAACGGGTTTGGTTGTGTCTCTTTTGACATAATGTTTCTCATCCTCGAGTGGATGATAGGATGTGTCAGTAACTATTGTTGAAGCAGCTGTAAATATCCACATCGGAGGCCGGGCTGAGTCAACTGAAACAGCAGAATCGACCTGTCCCGTCACGCAGCACGGCAGCAGCAACACTAATAAACTGAAAAAGCGGTTCATCGGAATCGTGTGTTTTGGGGTATAAGTATGATGCCGGCAAAAAGTCACGGTTTTTACAACTAATAATTCTCCACCAAAAATTCCGCGATCTCTTTTTCTTTTGCTGAAATGCTTTTTCACGGTGAGCGTGTGCGCACGATTGTCTAACCGCAACATCCCAGGAGTCTTCCCCGCAAAAATGCCCAACCCTGGAAATTTCAAGAATCCTTACTTTAGTCGAACGTTAATTGCACGCATTCGTCGAACGTTAATTACACCCAAAGACATGTTTGGATTATTCAAGAAAAAAACGCAAACGCCGGAAACGGGAAATCACTACGCCGGTCTGAAATTCGGACCGTTCCTCCTGGCGATACCGGAAGACTGGACCACTACCAATGACAACGGAACCCTGCGGGCGACGAAAAACGACGCCATCCGGCTAAATGTTTCCATGCGCGACATGTCGCAAGTGCCGGAGTACACGCTGGATGATTTTTTTGAAACCATAAAATCCGGCTATTACAAGACAGATATCAACTGGGCAGCGTATTCCGCTATCACAAAAAAAGATGACCTGGTCTACCAGACGCTGGAATACCTTGATGATCCGCGCATGGTACTGGCTGTAGTCAGGAAAAAGGCAGGCGGTAAAGACATCGTACTGAACTTTTCGCTTGCCGGCAATTCGGGGAAAGATGTTGAAACGCACCTCAACACCTTTACGGAAATCGTGGAGAACGTAAGCGTGCTGGAGTGAAGTGACAAACTACAAACTGGCAAACGATCAAACTGTCAAACAACAAATAGCAAACGACAAACAACAAGCGATCAAACAACAAACAACAAACAACGAACATTACCCCATGCAGTTCCGCAAAGGCGACAAAGTGCGATTCCTCAACGAAACCGGCGAAGGCACGGTAACGAAGATCGTGGGCAACGGCATGGCGATGGTGGAGATCGAAGGCGGCTTCGAGTATCCGTACCCGCTGAACCAGCTGGTGCCGGCGGCGCCGATTGAGAAGGGGGCGAGGGACGAAGGGGACGAGGGACGAAGGGACGGGGGACGAGGGAACGGGGAACGGGGGAAAAAGGAAACTGCAGGTGAAAAATATTTGACGGCTCCTTCGGGGTTTAACGAGCGTGTGGCGGACGGCATTTATCTTGCGTTCATTCCGCGGCACCAGGCGTTTCCGTCGGCGGGGGAGATCGATCTTGTTTTTTATAACCATACGGATTACGATATTTTTTACACGCTTTCGCTGAAAGACGGGCGGGAATGGACCTGCATCCAGTCGGGCGCGCTCGGTCCGCGCAGGCATGCGGAGGTGGAAACGCTTACGCCGCAGCAGATCGACGAGTGGGGAACGGTGAAAACGGACCTTCTTTTTTTCAGCGATGAAAGTTATGTGCACCGCGCGCCGATTTCGGACCAGCTGAAGCTGAAGGGCGTGAAATTTTTCAAGGACGCGACCTACACGGCCGACCTGCTGACGGGCAAACGCGCATACGTGGCGGAGATCGAGATCCTGCAGGATGAGCTTCCGGGTGAAACGGAGCGCCCGTTCATCAGCAACGACGACATCCGCCGCATGCTGGAAGCGAAGGAGAAGCAGCTGACCGGCAAAAAAACATCCGTCCCGGCGCGGAAGAACCAGGAGCTGCACAAGGAGATCGACCTGCACATCGAGGAATTGATGGACAACTGGTCGGGCCTGGGCAATGCGCAACTGATGGACGTGCAGCTGAAAAAAGTGATGGAGGAGCTCGACGCGGCGATCGCGGCGCGTATGCAGCGCATCGTGTTCATCCACGGCGTCGGCAACGGCAGGCTGAAACAGGAAGTGCGGCGCATCCTGTCGACCTACAAAGGCATCCGTTTCCACGACGCGTCGTACCAGCGCTACGGTTTCGGCGCGACGGAAGTGGAGCTGTTCGGGTAAATTTCTAATTTCCGAGTGATATTTCCATCAGTCCCGTAGGGACGACCCGTTTATAACAGAGCTATCCTACCTGCTAAAAACCGGGCGGGGCGTCCTTAATTGATCATCGATCAAGGTCGCCCCGCCCGGTTTTCTCTGTAGGAGGTATTCCGATATTATAAACAGGTCGTCCCTACGGGACTCGTATCGGCAATTGAATTGACGCGTGTCAGTTTTTCCCAGGTAGCGACTGACCAAAATCGTTTCCTCAACAAGTGCGTTGGCGTGGTTTTGGCAAAACGATCCACGATGGGGCTGAAGAAGATCATTTTTGCGGCATCGCTGGTCATCACTGTTGCGACGGCGCATGGGCAGGGCTTGTATTTCGGCGGGGGCGGGTCGTATGCGTTGCCGGTGGTGAGGCAGGTGCTGGGCACGACGGTTCATTCCAACACGTATGTCAATACGTTTTTCATGCGCAACGAAATGGGGACGTACGGCAACGGTTTCGGCGCCAATATCTACACCGGGTACATGCTTAACAGCCGTTTCGGCGTGGAGATCGGCGCAGCGTACCTGCTCGGGTCGAAGCACAGGTTCGAGAACCACCAGGTATTTTCCATGACTGCGTCGGATTTCGAAGACGTGGAAAAGCGCGTGTGCATGCTGAAAGTGACGCCTGCGGTGCGGATCCGCCTGGGGAATACGCGCGACAACATGAACCCCGATTTTTTCCCCTACCTGCGGGGCGGACTTTCCCTCGGCCTGTGGAACCGTTTCACCGAACAGCGTGTGCGTACGATTACCAGCCAGGAAGGCACAAGCGTGGTTGAAGACCGCTTCCTTTACGACGGCGGCGTGGCATTCGGCTTCATGAGCGGCTTCGGGGTGAATTACAAGCTCACGAGCCACCTGTTCATTTTCGCAGAAGCCACCGGTTGCTTCATGAACTGGGCGCCCACACAAGGTAAACGCGTGCGGTCCACGGTCGACGGTGTGGACCAGCTGAACAACATGCCCACGGCCGAAAAAGAATTCATCTACGTCAAACAGCTCGACGACCGCGAGAACGACAATCCCGACAATCCGTACGTCGCGCTGAAACGATTTTACCCGCTCAGCTCCGTGAGCTTCACGCTCGGGATGCATTACAGCCTGTCGGCGACGGGGAAGAACGGGTGGAAGTGACGCCGCAGTCGGCTTTTAGCCGTATCTTTGCACCGCAGACTATTCCGTCGCTGTGCAGCAATGTATAGAGGAAAGTCCGGGCAACACAGGGCGGCTCGCTTCCTAACGGGAAGAGGTTTCACAGGAATGTGAAACTATGGAAAGTGCCACAGAGAACTATACCGCTAATCTCGTTTCGGCGGGACAGTAAGGGTGAAAACGTGCGGTAAGAGCGCACGCTGCGGCTGGCGACAGTCGCTGGGGTAAACCCCGGGTGTTGAAAAACCAAATAGGTCACGATCGTGCAGCTGCCCGCTGCCTTTTCCGGGAAACCGGGATTATCGTGACGGGTAGGTTGCTTGAGGTCTTCGCGCGAGCGGGATCCCAGAGAAATGACGGAAGCCGTGGAGGATTCGTTCTTCCGCGGACACAGAACCCGGCTTACAGGTCTGCACTTTATGACGAAGGCGGTTTCCAAAAAGGAGCCGCCTTCGGCCATTTCAGACAATTCAAAGATTCAATCGTTCTTGCTTCGCAAATCACTATTCAACAATTCAATGATTGTACACACGAATCTTTGAATTGTTGAATAGTGAATGTTCAGGCTACCACGCCATCTTTGATCGTCAGCTTCCTGTCCGCCATCGCGGCCAGTTCTTCATTATGCGTGACGATGACGAACGTTTGTCCCAGCTCTTTGCGGAGCGTGAAGAACAATTCGTGAAGACTTTTCGACGTCGCGGAATCGAGGTTCCCGGAAGGCTCGTCGGCGAAGATCACCGCCGGGTCGTTCACCAGGGCCCGCGCTACGGCCACGCGCTGCTGCTCGCCGCCGGAAAGCTGTGCGGGCTTGTGCGTGAGGCGTTCCGAAAGTCCGAGCAGGCCCAGCAATTCCGTTGCGCGTTTTTCCGCATCGGCCTTCGATTTGCCGGCGATGAATGCGGGCATGCAGACATTCTCCACGGCGGTGAATTCCGGGAGCAGGTGATGGAACTGGAACACGAACCCGATGCGGCTGTTGCGGAATGCCGCCAGCTGGCGCGTGCTGAGCAGTGAAATATCCTGGTTGTCGATGATGAGCTGGCCGCCGTCGGCCCGGTCGAGCGTGCCGAGGATGGTGAGCAACGTCGTTTTCCCCGCGCCGGAAGCGCCCACGATGGAAACGATCTCACTTTTCGCGATCTCTAAATTGATCCCGCGCAGCACTTGCAACGCGCCATATGACTTCGTAATATTCGTAGCGGAAATAAGTGACATGGCCGCAAAGATAGGACTTAGGAGTTAGGACTTAGGACTTAGGTGTTAGGTGTTAGGTGTTAGGTTATACTGCAACCATCCTAATACCTAAGTCCTAAGTCCAAGTCCTAATACCTAACACCTCTATTCAAAGTGCTCGCAGTTGCAGCTGGAGGGATGTTTGTTGGTCGACTTGCGTCCGTGTTTACCGCCGTTGCAGGCTGTAGCGAACATTAAGGCGAATGCGGCCGTATAAAGAAGCAAAACTTTCATTCATCACTAAATTACGCCAAATATCCCTTCAAACCCCGTGCCCGTCGAAAAGCGCGCAGGCAGGGCGAATGTTCCGGAATATAATTGGCATCTTTGTTTTAGGCATAACCCCCGCCCACACACCTCAAACGGACGATCTGTATGAATAGCAGCGCAACGCTTTCCATCGAAGTGCAGAAGACGCAACATTCGCGCCTGCCCGGCCTCGATATCAACAACCTTCCTTTCGGCAAGGTGTTTTCCGATCACATGTTCCTCGCCGAATACCACAACGGGCGCTGGGAAAAGCTGCGGATCGCTCCTTACGCGAACCTCCAGATGAGCCCCGCCAGCTCGGTCATGCATTACGGCCAGGCCATCTTCGAAGGCATGAAAGCCTACCGCTCGGACAATGCCGACGTGCTGCTGTTCCGCCCGCACGAAAACCAGAAGCGCCTCAACCGCTCTGCGATCCGCATGGCCATGCCGGAAGTGCCGGAAGAAGTGTTCATGGAAGGCCTCGTGGAGCTGCTGCGCCTCGACCAGAACTGGGTGCCGGCCGGCGACGGTCGTTCGCTCTACGTTCGCCCGTTCCTCATCGCCACCGACGATTACATCGGCGTAAAACCGTCCGATTCGTACATGTTCCTCATCATCGCTTCACCCGTAGGCGCGTATTACGACCACCCGCTGAAAGTGAAAGTCGAAAAAACATTTTTCCGCGCGGTGGAAGGCGGGGTGGGATATGTGAAAGCATCCGGCAACTACGGGCGCTCGCTTTACCCGTCTGCGCTCGCCCGCAAAGAAGGCTACGACCAGCTCATCTGGACCGACGGCCGCGAGCACAAATACGTAGAGGAATCGGGAACGATGAACCTCATGTTCGTGCTCAACAACAAGCTCATTACACCCAACCTCAGCGACACGATCCTCGCCGGCATCACACGCGACAGCGTGCTCACGCTCGCGCGCGACTGGGAAATGGAAGTGGAGGAACGCCGCATCGCCATCGATGAAGTGGTGGAAGGATTGCAGAAAGGCACGCTCACCGAAGCATTCGGCACCGGCACCGCGGCCACCATCGCTCACATTTCGCACATCGGCTACGAAGGCATGGATTACAAGCTGCCCGAGCTGACGGAGAAATCATTCTCCCGCCGCGTCAACAAAGCCCTCGACGGCATCCGCCGCGGCCGCATCGCCGACCCGCACGATTGGGTGTTCAAGGTTTGCTAGGAAAAATATTGATGGGAATACGGCATATAGGGGTCGACCACTGGTCGACCCCTTTGCCGTAATATCCCATCAAACATTATTCCGCAACCCGGGTTTTGGTATTTTTATGGTCATTATGAATTACACCATTTCCTCTCTTGTTCCGAACTCCCGTTTTATAACCGTCGAAGCCTTTGCCGATAACCCGGCGAAAGACATTCTCGAGATCCAGCTGCCGGCGTGGCGACCGGGACGTTACGAGCTGGGGAATTTTGCGAAGAATGTCCGCGATTTCCGCGCGTACGATGAGCAGGGGCGCGAGCTGAAAACCGAAAAGATCACCAAAGACCTCTGGACCATCGCGGCCAAAGGCGTTTCCCGCGTCGCGGTTCGTTACGAGTATTACGCCAACGAGCTGAATGCAGGCTCGACATACACCGACGATACGCAGCTTTACGTAAATCCGGTGAACTGCCTCGTGTACATTCCCGGCCGCATCCACGAGGAATGCCGCGTAACGCTCGACATCCCGCAGAACTGGAAGATCGCCTGCGCGCTCAAGCAGGACAGGAACACGCTCATCGCCCGCGATTTCGACCATCTCGCCGACAGCCCGTTCATCGCCAGCCCCAGCCTGAAGCACAATTTTTTCGTGCTCGACGGTGTGGAGTTTCACCTCTGGTTCCAGGGAAAAGCGAAACCGGAATGGCCGAAGATCATTTCCGACTTTTTCATTTTCATCAGCGAGCAGATGGTGATCTTCAAAACGTTTCCTGCCGAAGAATTCCATTTTCTCTTCCAGGTACTGCCGACGCGTTTTTACCATGGCGTGGAGCATACGGAGTCCACGGTTTGCGCGCTGGGACCGGGGTACAAGCTCATGGACAAAGAGCTGTACAACGATTTCCTCGGCGTGAGCTGCCACGAATTGTTCCATGCCTGGAACATCAAGGCCATTCGCCCGGCGGAAATGCACCCGTACGATCTCACGAAAGAAAATTATTCCCGCCTCGGCTACGTGGCTGAAGGCGTGACCACCTATTACGGCGATTATTTGCTGTTCCGTTCCGGCGTCTGGAAAGAAGAAGAGTTCTGGCCCACGTTCGAAGAGCGCCTCGATAAACACTTCGAAAGCCACGCGCGTCATTTCCAGTCCGTTTCGGAAGCCTCTTTCGATTCCTGGCTCGACGGTTATGTGCCCGGCGCGCCGCACCGCAAAACTTCCATTTACCACGAAGGCTGCCTGCTTGCGTTCGTCACCGACATGTTCATCCGCCGCAACACCGGCCACCAGAAGTCGCTCGACTCGGTGATGCACCGGCTGTGGACGGAATTCGCCTCGAAAGGCAAAGGCTACACGGAAGCCGACTACAAGCGTCTGGTGGAAGAAGAATCCGGCGCGGATTTCAGCTATTACTGGAATAATTTCTTTTACAAGGCGAACAGCTATGAGGCCATCATTTCCGAAGCGCTCGACGTGATCGGCTGTACGCTGGAAATGGTTCCCGCGCGCCGCAACCATGAGCGGCTGTATGGCTTCAAAGTGGCCGAGCCCGCCGGTATTACGAAAGTTTCCGAGATCTATTACGGTTCGCCGGCAGAGGTTGCGGGACTGGCCGTGGGCGACGAAGTGCTTGCGGTCAACGGCATGCAGGTGCGGGCGGATATGTCGGAATGGGTGAATTTCTTCGGCGGCACTGAAACCGAGCTCGTTGTTGCCTCGGGCGGGCGGGTGAAAAACATCCGCCTCAGCGGCGACGGAACGCACTGGCTGTCGAACCCCAAAGTCCGCCGGAAACCCGGTGTGGACGATTCCCGGAAGGAAGCCTGGCAGCGCTGGAGCGGGAAAAAGTATTAAAAACTCTTGCTAGTTTTCTGTTTGTCAGGATATTACGCGCTGTTAAAGGGTGTTAATAAAATGAATTGTGGAGTATTTGAAAATCCGTGGAATTGATCTTCATTTGTTGCCAGAAAACCAACTAAACCAAAACCATCACTATGGAACAATCGAACGCTCCCTCAACTAAAGGAAAAGGTCTCGGACTCGCAGGCATGATTATCGGTATTGTTGCTGCCGTTTGGGCATGCATCCCGCTGCTCGGTGCAGGAGCACTCTGGGTAGCCGTTGTCGGCCTCATTTTAAGCGTTATCGCTTTCTTTATGGCAAAGGGCGGCAATAACCCGAAAAAAGGAGCAATCGTTGCAGGTATCATCCTGAACGTTGTTGCTATCGGCCTCGCTATCTTCTGGATCTGGAAGATCAAGCAGGCAACGGACGAACTCGGCACCGCACTCGACCAGCTTGGAAAAGACATGCAGGAAGAAATGCAGCATACGCTCGACAGCATGGAGAACGCTGAATAAGCGATCAAAATATTATCAAAAAAGCCCGTTCCGGTTCAGGAACGGGCTTTTTTTGTGCCGGTTTGTTTACACAAGCTCCTTTTTCCGGAAACGTTCTGCCACCACCGGGGCTTTCGGGTTGGCGTAGTCGTAAAAACCTTTGCCCGACTTGTCGCCGAGATGCCCGGCCGTAACCATGTTCACCAGAAGCGGGCAGGGCGCGTATTTCGGGTTGCCGTAGCCGTCCTGCAGCACGCGCAGGATCGCCAGGCACACGTCGAGGCCGATAAAATCTGCCAGGCGCAGCGGGCCCATCGGGTGGCCCATGCCGAGCTTCATCACCGTGTCGATCTCTTCCACGCCGGCAGTGCCTTCGTGAAGCGTAATGATCGCTTCGTTGATCATCGGCATCAGGATCTTGTTGGCCACGAAGCCGGGATAGTCGTTCACTTCCACGGGAACTTTTTCCAGCTTTTTCGAAAGGTCCATGATGGCGCCCGTTACGTCGTCGGTGGTGGAATAGCCGCGGATCACTTCCACGAGCTTCATCACCGGAACGGGGTTCATGAAATGCATGCCGATCACCTGGCCGGGCCGTTTGGTAACCGCGGCGATCTTCGTGATGGAGATGGAAGAGGTGTTTGAAGCGAGGATGGCGCTGGCCGGCGCATTTGCGTCGATGTCGCGGAAGATCTTCAGCTTGAGGTCCACGTTCTCCGTGGCGGCTTCCACAACGAGGTCGGCGTTCTTCACACCCGAAGCGAGATCGGTGGTGGGGGCGATGCGGCCCAGCGCGGCGGCTTTGTCGCCTTCCGTGAGCGCGCCTTTGGCGACCTGGCGGTCCATGTTCTTGGTGATGGTGGCGATGCCGCGGTCAAGCGCTTCTTTCGAAATGTCGACGAGCGTAACGTTGTAACCATGCTGCGCGAACACATGGGCAATGCCGTTGCCCATGGTGCCTGAACCGATGACGGTGATGTTTTTCATTTGGGAATTATTGTTTACGATTTACGAGGTACGAAGTATGATTTGGGTAGTTGATCGGGGGATAAAGGTAAAAGGAATGCACAATAGACTTCTCATATCGCCCTATATTTGAGCCTAACAATTACGATATGAAACGGTCAGTTACGCTTCTTTTGCTGGTACTACTGGATATGCTTGTTTTACCTGCGCAAAGCATCCAGTGGGGACGTACTTATGGTGGAAGCAGCTCCGATTTCGCGAATGCCTTAACAAGCGATGCCTTCGGAAACGTTTATACTGTTTCTTATACGCTCAGTACCAACATCACGATCGCCAGTCAAACCTATACGACATTCGGGGGAGGGGATATTTTTATCGTTAAATACCGGTCAAACGGGCAGTTTGCGTGGGCAAAACGTCTGGGTGGTACCGGGAACGATTTTGCAGAAAGCCTGGTATGTGACTTATCTGGCAATCTGTATATGTGTGGCTACTTCGATAATACGATCGTTTTTGGGAACGATACACTTACTTCTGCAGGCGGAAGCGATATTTTTCTTGCAAAATTTGATTCGACAGGCTTGAGCCTTTGGGCAAAAGGAATGGGCTCATCAGCAACCGGGGTAGAAGGCGGCGCGGCGCTGGCGTATTCCCAACCGGATAATTCGGTCGTTATGGTTGGCGGTTTTTCCTAACCCTTTCAGTTCAACGGTTACACTACTTGTTCCTCAGCCTGTTCTGCGAACGTCCATTTTTACTGTAACCGGTGAAGAAGTTCAACCTGTTCACCTGGAACAGATTCCCGGGGGGATCAGCATAGATATGACCGGAATGACGCCCGGATTTTATTTCGCAAGGATCGAAACCGAAGAGGATGTCCGGGTTATTAAATTAATCCTGGAAAGCGGTAGATAACTTTTCCGGGAATGCGCTTCGTCCCGCAACTGACGCGGCTAAGACAATTTTCCTTCCCGACCTGATCCTGGGCGAAATCGAAGAAAAAGGGCACGCCAACCCAATCAATCCGCGGAATCCGTGAAATCCGCGGCTTATTTCCCGCGCCCCTGCACCACGATCAGCACCGTATAAATAAGGATCTTGAAATCCACGTACAGCGACATGTTCTCGATGTACAGCAGATCGTATTTCAACCGCTCGATCATCTGGTCCACGTTCTCCGCGTAGCCGTATTTCACCTGTCCCCACGACGTGATGCCGGGCTTCACCTTGTGCAAATGGCGGTAATGCGGGGCTTTCTGCACGATCTGGTCGATGAAGAACTGGCGCTCGGGGCGTGGGCCGACGATGGACATTTCACCGATCAGCACGTTGTAGAATTGCGGCAGCTCGTCGAGGCGGGTTTTGCGCATGAAGCGGCCGAACGGGGTGATGCGCGGGTCGTGCTTGCTGGAAAGGGCCGGGCCGTTGCGTTCCGCGTCGGTGTACATGGAGCGGAACTTGTGGATCATGAACGGCTTGCCGTGGTGGCCGATGCGCTCGTGGCTGTAGAAGATGGGCCCCCTTGACGAAAACTTCACGCACATCGACACGATGATGTACACCGGGGAAAGCACCGTAAGGGCCAGGAGCGAAGCCGAAACGTCGATGAGGCGCTTGGTGGATTGCTGCCATGCCGGCATGATCTCCCGGTTGATCTCGATGAGCGGCGCCCCGTAAATGGAAGTCATTTTCACCTGCCCCGAAAGAATGTCGTACATGTCCGGCACGATCTTGATCGCCACATTCGTGCTGTCGACGTGGTTGATGATCGTGTTCAGCCGGTCGTGCTCCGAGGATTCGATGGCGATGATGACTTCTTCGGCGGCGTGCTCGTTTACGATCTTGTTCAGTTGTTCCACCTCGCCCAGGTGCGGCAGGCGGGCTTTGAGATCCTCGGAATAGCCGTTGCGCTGGTCCACGTGCACAAAGCCGATGAACCGGTTTCCCCATGATTTCGGCTGGGTCTCGAGCTCGTTGAACAGCTTCAGCGCGTTGGCGTTGCTGCCGATCATGATCGTGTTGAAACCGAGGCGGCGGCTGCGGATGCGGCTGTTGGTGATGGAGGAAAGGATCATCCTGCCGGTGGCGGTGAAGAGGAAATGCGTAGCGAAAAGCGTCAGCGTGCTCAGGTAATACGTGCGGTAGCTGATCACCTCGTCGTCGAGCAGGAGAACGAAAAAAATGACGATCACGCCGATCAGTGTGTGCAGGAAGGTCTGTCCCAGCTCCCGAAGGCGGGATTTGCGGTAAATGCTGCGGTAAGTGCCCGTAAGGGCGTAAAAGAGGATCCAGAAAACCGTGACCCCGGCGAGGCCTTCCCAGAACGTGTCGTCGTAGCTCACAGGAACATCGACCCCGTACTTCACGGATTCGATGCTGACTTTCCGGTAGGTATAGAACACGACCCAGGCGGAGGCGGCTGCAACAATGTCACTGAACAGGTACTTGATAACCTGCCGGGTCTTATTCATAACTATCTTTATTTCAATAATTTGATATTATCTATATTAAGATAGGGTTGAGCGACGTCCGACTCCTTGATCATACCGAAATAGATCTTGTAATTGGGGGTAGGGTTCACGCTGCCGAGCACATCGGTGAGGCGGATGTAGATCTTGTTCCATTCCTCGCTGGGCTCTACGCTGACCCACGGGCTGTACTGGCCCGCGGTGCTGTTGCTGAGCACGCCCACCGTAAACGGCTGGTTGCAGCGGTAATCGAATTCGATATAAGTGTCGCTGGTTGGCGGGGCAAGGTCATTTGCAGGGCCCGAACCGATATAGTTAAAGGTATCGCTGCTCAGCTGCACCAGCCCGTATTGTCCTTCGAGTCCGTTGACGCTTGTCCGCACCATGCTGGTTGCCGAGCCCGTTTCCGTGGCGATGCTGAAGCCCGCGTCGTCGAAATCCTCCATCCACACGTAAGAGATCGCGGAGAAATAATTCACCGTGAGCGTATTCAGCGAGGTTACTTCCGCCCGTGTAAGGGTAATGTTTCCTTCCCAGCCTTTCATGAAGGGATAGATGGCGCGGGTGGAGGTGAGGCCGTTCATTTTCACGCCGGCCCGGACGATGAAGCTGTGCGTGCCTTCGGCGAGGATCGGGAGGGTGCAGGGCAATTCGAAAGCGCCCAGCAGCTCGCCGTCCATAAACACCCATGCGTCCGTTATATTCGAAATGCTGGTGCCCTGGCTGCCCGTGGCGCTGAGCTGCATCGCATCGATGTGGAGGTAGGAGGGGATCTCTTCGGCGGGGTCGAGCACCGAGCATCCGGCGAGGAAACCGAAAAGGATTCCACCGGCCAGGTAATTCCGGATTGAAGAAGCGAAAATATGTTTCATGCAGGGCCACCTGTATAACGCGGTGGTCGGACGCTTTATTGTTTGCCGGCCGCAAAATTAGCGTTAAGACGGAGCTGGTCAATTATTTTATGCGCAACATCCAAAGCTTTATACCCGTCATCGATCGAAACCATCGGTCGCGTATTGGCCGTAATGGCCTCCGCAAAACTTTCCAGCTCCATTTTTATGGCGTTGACAGGCTCAATATTTAAATTCTCGAACCATATCTGTTTCAGTCCTTTACCTTCTCCTAATTCAATCGTTAATGCAAGCGGATCGGGCTCGCCTTCCACGTTGTTCAGCTTTACATGGCTCACGGCTTTTTCCAGGAAATCGACCGAGATATAAGCGTCGCGGCGGAAAAAGCGCGATTTCCGCATGTTTTTCAGGGAAATGCGGCTGGCGGTGAGGTTGGCCACGGCCCCGTTGTCGAATTCGATGCGCGCGTTGGCGATGTCCGGCGTTTCGCTCACCACGGCCACGCCGCTCGCGCTGATCCGGCGGATATTGGCCTTCACCAGGCTCAGCACGATGTCGATGTCGTGGATCATCAGGTCCAGCACCACCGAAACGTCCGTCCCCCGCGGGTTGAACTGGGCAAGCCGGTGGGTTTCGATGAACATGGGGTTGCTCAGCAGCTCCTTTGCCGCCAGGAACGCGGGATTGAACCGTTCGACGTGCCCCACCTGCACTTTGACATTCGCCTCGGAAGCCAGCCGCATCAGGATCTTGGCCTCGTCGATCGTATTGGTCAGCGGCTTTTCGATAAAAACATGCTTCGACTGGCGGATGGCTTTTTCTGCGTTGGCGAAATGTGCGACGGTCGGCGCCACGATGTCTACCACGTCGCAGGCTGCAATGAGCGCCCCGGCCGAAGGGAATGCCCTGGTGCCGTACTCTTTGGCAACGGCTTCCTGTACCGCGGGCGAAGGATCGAAAAAGCCCACAAGCTCGTAAGCGGGGATCTCTTTGATCAGGCGGATGTGGATCTTTCCCAGGTGACCGGCGCCAAGCACTCCTATTTTCAACATAGACCGTTTGATTTCTTGCAAAAGTAGATGCTGAGAAGGTGTTTCATTGCATTAGCTTCGCAACATATTAACAGGCTTCTGTTGTTTTAAGGAAGTGTGATAAAGGTCATGCGCACCTGTGAAGGTGGTCACGTAACGGTATTTGTTGCGCAGCTACTTTTGCCGCATGATCCCGGTCGCGTATAACCTCCTGCCCCTGAAGCCGCACATTTTAGCGACCAGTATGCAAGATTCGTATCGACATAAAGGATTACGCCGGAAGCTCGTGGAAGAGCTGCAGGCAAAAGGGATCACCGACGAAAAAGTGCTGAAAGCGATCGACACCGTGCCGCGCCATTTTTTTATGGACAACGCCTTCGTGGAATTCGCCTATGCCGACAAAGCGTTCCCGATCGGCGCCGGGCAAACGATTTCCCAGCCTTACACCGTAGCTTTCCAGACCCAGCAGCTGCAGATCCGTAAGGGCGATAAAGTGCTGGAGATCGGCACCGGTTCCGGGTACCAGACGGCGGTGCTGCTCGGGTGCGGCGCGCGCGTGTACACCATCGAACGGCAGAAGCTGTTGTATGATAAAGTGCGGGAAATGCTGCCTGCAATGGGCTACCAGCCGAACTTTTTTTACGGGGACGGGTATAAAGGTTTGCCGGCATTTGCACCGTTCGATAAAATATTAGTGACCTGTGGCGCGACTTTCATCCCGGAAACCCTGGTAGCCCAGTTGCGCCCCGGCGGACTGATGATGATTCCGGTAGGCGCCGGCGATGTACAGGAAATGACGTTGATCTCAAAAGATGCTGACGGCCAAATCACAACACGTGAGCTCGGGAAGTTCCGGTTTGTTCCGATGCTCGGTGAAAAAGAGTGGAAACATGGTTATTAACAAAAATGCGTGCATAAGTCGGCGGTTGTTCATAACCAACGTATGAGTAAGAATTCAATACCTTTGAACGGTTCTTATAATCTCAAAACCAAACCAAACCAAGTAAAACCAAAACCACACATTATGAAAAAATCGACGCTCCTCGTAGCGGCCCTGGCCTTCGGTGCAACGACGGCCTTTGCACAGGATCTCACGTCCAAAAAAGGTGAAAACTACCTTCCGGAAGCAGGCGACTGGGCTATCGGCTTTGATGCTGTTCCCTTTGTTGGCTACTTCGGCAACATGTTTAACGGTACGTCGGGCAACTCTCCCTTCACCGGGCAGTGGACGAACTCCGACCAGATGATCACGGGCAAAATGTTTGCTTCTGAGACGATGGCTTACCGCGGCATGCTCCGCATCGGCTTCGGCTCTACGAAGATGACCAACCCGCTCGTTGACGATGCTTCTACTTCCACGCCCCCGGCGATGACGGAAGACGAAATGAAGATGTCGTACAACAACATCGGCATCGGCGCAGGTGTTGAAATGCGTCGCGGCAAGACCCGCCTCCAGGGTTACTATGGTGGACAGTTCATGTTCATGTTCGGCGGTTCCAAGAGCTCGTTCTCTTACGGCAACGCGTTCTCTACCACGAACACGACCCCGACCACCACGGTTGACTTCTTCACGGGCACCACGGCAAACGTTGGCTCACGTGTAACGGAATCAAAAGCCGGCTCTACCATGGGCATCGGCCTCCGCGGCTTCATCGGCGCTGAGTATTTCGTTCTGCCGAAAATTTCCCTCGGCGTTGAGTACGGCTGGGGCTTCGGTCTCATGTCGACCGGCGCAGGTTCTACGACCACCGAGTCCTGGAACGGAACCGGCACGACGACGACGACGACCGACACCGGCAAGTCTTCTTCTTTCGCCCTCGACACCGACAACAACAACTTCGGTTTCATCGGCAACTCCGGTTCAGTGCTCGTGCACTTCCACTTCTAAGCGAAGTCCGGAACATCATAAAAGAAGGCTGCTCTCTGAGCGGCCTTCTTTTTTTGTGCGCATTCCCAATGCCCCTTCTTTCGGGCAAGCTGGCCACCAAACAGGAGCGATGTAATTTACACTACCGGTTAAGGGAATTACGCAATTAAAAGCGCGATTCACGAAAAGCCTTCAATAACGGGGTATTGCTGCGTGTATTTTCATGGTCTAACATAAACCCGTTATCCCATGAAAAAGAAATTTAAACATTTGGTTGTTGTGGCGGCCACGCTTTCCTGCTTTTCAGCCGGCGCGCAATCCTGGAGCTGGGCGAAGGATATTCCGGCTACTAGTTTCGTAGAGACAAAAGGCATCGCCACGGATAATTACCGCAATAATTACCTCGTCAGCAACTTTGTGGGCACCGGTACCTTCGGCAGCACGACTCTAGTGTCCACCGGGGGCTCTTACGATGTGGCGCTCTCGAAGATGGACGAGAGTGGTAATTACGTATGGACCGCATCCGTGATTGCCGGCACCGGCTTCGACCAGGGCACAGCCGTCATCTGCGATCCGCTCGGGAGCGATATTTACGTAACCGGCCAGTTTTACGGCACAGCGACCTTCGGGGGAACAACAGTGCTCACCAGTGCCGGTAATGCCGATATTTTCATCGCAAAATTTAACTCCTCCGGCGCGCTCGTGTGGGCCGTTCAGGCCGGCGGAACCAGTTTCGACGAATGTTACGATATCGCCTGGGCCAAATGCAACGGTTGCAAGGGGAGCTCCGTCTACATTACGGGGATGTTTACCGGGACGGGCACTTTTGGCACCAACACCATCATTTCCCCGGTCAGCAGCTCCATGTTCACCGCTGCTTATTCGGGTAATACCGGAGCCAACAACTGGGTCAGGCAAGCCAGCTCCACAACCAATTCCGTGTACAGCAGGGCCATTACGGCCGATGCGGCCAATAACGTTTACGTGACCGGGATGTTCTACAGCACCGCCACCTTCGGAGGCTTCGTGCTGGCTGCGACCAGCAACGACCAGTTTGCCATGAAATACAATTCCTCAGGCACCGAGCAATGGGTGAAGCAGGGCGGGGGAACCTCGACCGACCAGGGGTGTGATCTCCGCGCGGATGCTTCCGGTAACCTTTACGTGGCCGGGGAATATGCTTCCGGGACATCCACCTACGGCTTGCTGAGCGTGACCGGCATGGGCGGCTCCGACATCGTAGTCGTGAAGTACAATTCTTCCGGTACCGAGCAGTGGGCCACGAAAGCAGGCGGCACGTGGAACGACAATGTAACGGGCCTTGCGCTCGATATCACCGACAACCTTTGGATCACCGGATACTTTTCAAGCTCCATCGCGAATTTCGGCGCCATCGCCCTCACGCAGGACGCGTCCCAGGATCCCTTTGTCGCGCGGCTGACAAATGCGGGCGTTTTCAACAAAGCCGTTTCGCCGTCCGGTACACCCTCCTATGCCGTTGGTTATCCCGATGACATTACCGTTTCTTCGATCGGCCACGTTTTCATTGCCGGGAGCTTCCAGTACGGCCTCGTTTTCGGCCCCACGACAATCAGCACGGGCGGAGCCCAGCACGGTTTTGCAGCGAAACTGAAACCCGCGGACTGGCCTGTCGTGGAAGGCACGTACGATATGATCAACAACAGCGACGTAGATGCGGCCGGGAACGTATACATCTGCGGTGAAAATGCATTCAACTATAGTGCATTCATTAAAAAAATCAATGCCTCTGGATCCCCGCAGTGGATCAATTACGGATCGCCCGGTCTGAACAGCGACGTAAAAGCCAAAGCCGTTACGTGCGACGCTTCCGGTAACGTATACGGGGCAGGACAGTACTTCGGAACGGCAACGTTCGGCGCCACTGCGCTTGCCGCAGGCACGGCGAACCAGGCAGGCTTCCTTGTCAAATACAATTCGTCCGGTGTGCTGCAATGGGCGATCCGCGCGGCCAATGCGCTCAACGGTCACGTTTACATCAACGACATAACCACGGACGCTTCCGGGAACGTTTACATGACGGGTGAATATGCCGGCAATGTCACGTTCGGGACCGGCGCAGGGGCCATCACGCTCTTCAACCTTTCCGTGACTTACGGCGATGTCTTTATTGCCAAGTTCGACAACGCCGGGAACATCCTGATGGCCTCAACAGCCTGTTACGGGTCTGGCCAGGACGAAGGGCTCGGCATCGCGCTCGTGGGAAGCGATATTTTCCTGTCGGGAACGTTCAACTCAGGGGCCACCTTTTCAACAATTACAGTGTTTGCCATCGGCGGCAACGATATGTTTGTGGCAAAATACAACTCGTCTGGAGTCTGCCAGGCGGTAATGGCAGGCGGCGCCACCGGGGCCGATTACATGTTCGACCTGGTTGCCGCTGGAGGGAACATTTATGCGGTGGGGGCTTATTCAGGCCCGGGGACAGGCTCGTTCGGCGGCACTTCTATCACTTCGTCGGGGAGCTGGGACGGCTTGCTTGTGAAGATCAATCCCGCTTCGATGACAATGACTTGGATGCGGGAAGTGAAAAACACGTCGGATGCACTGGGCAAACGGGTGGATGCGTCGGCGACGGGGGTATACATTACCGGCTATTTCAACGGATCGGGTACGTTCGGTGATGGCACGACCGTAGTAGGGTTGACCTCAGCAGGAAACAACGACGTGTTCGTCGAAAAGTTCGATAATGCCGGAACTTACCAATGGGTTAAACAGATCGGCGGGGCGAACTCCGACATAGCCACAGGTCTCGGTATAGACGCCCTGGGTCACGCTTATGCAGCCGGGAACTTCGTCACTTCGACGGTGATCGACGGAACGAATTATTACGGCAGCTATTTCATCGAGAAATGCGCGTTCGACGACGGCACGTTCGCCCGCCTCGCCGCCGAGGAAACCGAAGCGCCGCCTGCTGAAAACGTTACGGTTTATCCCAACCCGTTCTCGGATTACACCGTGTTCGACATTCCTGCCGACTATGAAGGCAACTACACACTTGCCCTGTACGACGTATCGGGCCGCGAAGCCATCCGCCAGTCCGGCACGCTCGGTGGCCAGCTACTCCTTCGCAAAGAAGGCCTCGCCCCGGGACTTTACACCTACATCCTGTTTTTCGACCGGGAAACACCGGCCACCGGGAAGCTGGTTGTTGAATAAAATCAGCTAAAATGGAAAATAGGCTGTCTCAATTGCGGGACAGCCTCTTTTTATAGCAACCATAAGCAACGGTACAGCATTTCATCATTTAAACTTCCTTGCCGTCTCCCGCTGGATATCCTTCTTCTTGATATCCTCGCGCTTGTCGTACAGCTTCTTTCCCTTTGCCAGCGCGATCTCCAGCTTTGCCCAGCCTTTTTCGCTGATGAATAATTTGAGCGGGATGATCGTCAGTCCCTGGTCTTTCAGCGCATTCTGAAGCTTCTTTAATTCCGTTTTCTTCAGCAGCAGCTTCCGGTCGCGCTTCGGCTCGTGGTTGTAATGCGTGCCCTTCTCGTATTCGTTGACCTGGATGTTGCGCGCGATCAGCTCCCCGTTCACGAACACGCAGAACCCGTCCGTAATATTCGCTTTCCCCATCCGTATCGACTTGATCTCCGTGCCCGTCAGCGAAAGCCCCGCCACGTACTTGTCGAGGAACGAATACTCGAAAGATGCTTTGCGGTTGCGGATGTCGATGGTGGACGGAAGAGACAAGGAATTTACGAATTACGATTTACAATTTACGAGGTACGATTTACGAGGTATGATTTACGAGGTATGATTTACGATTTGCAAAAGTAGGGTTGAACCGGGGTAAAAGTACGCGATCCCCAATCGTACCTCGTAAATTGTAAATGAAAAATCCCGTCTCGACTGCTCGGAACGGGATTTCCTGGTGCCCAGGGAGAGACTCGAACTCTCAAGTCGATTAAGACAACGGCTTCTGAGACCGCAACGTTTACCAATTTCGCCACCTGGGCTTAACGAGAAGTTCCTTACCCCGGAATTTATTCCGGGGTAAGGGGTAAGTGAAGTGCCCAGGACTGGATTCGAACCAGCACGCCAGAGGCGCCACCCCCTCAAGATGGTGCGTCTACCAATTTCGCCACCTGGGCAGGGGATTCTCCTTGCTTTCGGTGCGTCTGCCATCCCGATAATTATCGGGATCGCCACCTGGGCAGGGGATAAATGAACTAACTCGCTGTTAAAAGAACACAAATGCCCTTGAAGCCGGGCTTTTAAGGGAGGACAAAAGTAATACTTTTCTGTAAATTTGGAAAGATGAAAGCATTATCCCCGATTCTTTTTCTTTTCGCGTCATTTTCAGCCCTATGCATTTCGTGCACGAAAGAAGAAGAGCATCCCGACTACCGGGCACAGATGCGGGCGTTCGTGCAGGAGATCAGTGAGCGGGGACGGGCCGTGAAGCCGGGTTTCATCGTTATTCCCCAGAACGGGCTGCAGCTGCTGACGGACGACGGGACGCCGTCGGGCATGGAGCAGGCTCAATACCTTGCGGCCATCGACGGGGTGGGGCAGGAAGAGCTTTTTTACGGCTACGACAATGCGGACGACGTTTCCACGCCGGACGCCGAACATTCGGAGCTGCTGGGGCTGACACGCTTCGCCCGCGCGCACGGCCTGGCCGTATTGACCACCGATTATTGCTCCACGCCTTCGAAAATCGACGATTCGTATGCCCGGAACGCCGCGGAAGGTTTCATTTCCTTCGCCGCCGATCACCGCGAGCTGGATAATATCCCCGTTTATCCCGGCGCTCCTTACAGCGAAACCCGCGACACCATTGCCACGCTGGCCCGGGCGAAAAATTTTCTTTACCTCATTTCACCTTCCGCGTACGCCGGTAAAGAGGAATTCCTCGACGCCGTAGCCGCCACCCGCTACGATGCGGTGATCATGGACCTCTTTTACGACGAAAACACGCAGTTCACCTCCGCCGACCTCGACCGCATACGCATGAAGCCGGATGGCGGCCCGCGCCTGCTGATCTGCTACATGAGCATCGGGCAGGCGGAAAGCTACCGCTGGTACTGGAAACCGTCGTGGAACAGCTCACGGCCTTCGTTCGTGATCACCGAGGATCCGTACTGGACGGGCAATTTTTACGTTAACTACTGGGACCCGGCCTGGAAGGGTGTCATCTGCGGAAACGGGGATTCCTACCTGGACCGCGTTGTGGATGCGGGTTTCGACGGTGTTTATCTTGACCTTGTCAGCGCATTTGAATTTTTTGAAGAACGATGAAACGACTGATCGCCATCTCTCTTTTGCTCGTGCTCACCGGCGCTTACCACGCTTTCGCCCGGCACATTGTCCCGCGCACGGTTTTGCCGGCTGTTCACGCGGCCCCGGAAATCCCTGCTGAAACGGCGATGCTCCCCGACACGATCGCCCTTGTCAATCCAATCGGCGACAGCGTCGTGCAATACGCGCATACGTTCCTCGGCACGCCTTACAAATACGGCTGCTGCTCTCCCGCCAGCGGATTCGACTGCTCCGGCTTCACGTGGTTCGTGTTCAAACATTACGGCTACAGCATTCCCCGCTCCTCGAAAGATTATGTGAACCTCGGGAAAGAAGTCTCACTCGGCGAATGCCGCAAAGGCGACATCATCCTCTTCCGCGGCACGCACGCGAACGACAAAAGCGTCGGCCATGTCGGCATCATCATTTCCGATCCCGGGCAGCCCGTGAAGTTCATTCACTCTTCTTCTTCGAAAAAACACCCCGGCGTGGTCATTACCGATTATTACAATTCCGCTTACCCGAAACGCTTCGTCAAAATCTGCCGGGTACTCTGAAAGATTCAAAAATTCGGATCATCGAGTGTATCTCTGAATGTTCAATTTTTGAATTTTGAATAGTCCCGAGTACCCGGGACGTTTGAATCTTTGAACATCGTACTTTCGCATAAACATTTACCCCATGCGAATTCTCCTCAGCCTGATCTGCTTCCTGTCCGGAACAATACTTTTTGCGCAGAAGCCGGGCGAGCTGTGGCTGGCGCCGGCGTGCAAGCCGAAATTGTACGGGCTGGAACATGCTGCCGGGGGAATGGCGGTGGAAGCGAAATACACCCTGCTTATTGCGCAGGAAGGCGCCACGTGGATCGCGCAGGTTGCCGGGAAATTCGGGGTCATCAACAGCAAAGGCGAATGGCTCATGCGCCCGGAGCATGAATACCTTGTCCAGTATTCGCGCGGGAAAGCGGTTTGCGGCAAAAAAATACTCCGCAGGAACACGGAAAGCTATTACGAAGAAGGAGATTACCAGGACAGCGTGATCGCATTCGGCGTGATCGACGAGAGCGGCACATGGATCATCGACGCGACATATGATTTTCTCCAGCTTTCTGAAGACGGCAGCGTGCTGTACACCGACGTGCACGGAAAATACGGCTTCCTGAATTCCGACGGAACGGTGCTTCTCCGCGCTGAATACGATTACGCTTCATTGATGCACGAGGGCGTGGCCGTCATCGCAAACCAATCGCTGAAGCCCGGGTACGAGCAAAGCATGTACTATTCGCCTTCCGGCCGTTACAGTTACCGTGCAGGCTCATATTTCCTCATCGACAGGCAAGGCACGAAGCTGCACCAGGAGCCGTACGATCTCATCCGGGAGCCGAAAGAAGGACGCGCGGCGTTCAACAAAGGCGGCATGTGGAAACAAAAACGCCGTTATTCCTCCGGCACGAGCATGACCGGCGGCAAGTGGGGATTTCTCGATAACAACGGGAAAGAAGTGGTGGCGCCGGTCTACGATTATGTGTACGATTACGCCGACGGAAAAGCGAAAGTGAAGCTGGGTGAAAAAACATTCTGGATCGACAAAGACGGAAAGGAAACTTCCCCGCCGGAGAACAAAGAGCAGAAAGGATTCAAAATTTTCTGCGAGCCGGGATTTTACGGCTACATCGACACGAAAGGAAACTGGTTCATCGAGCCGCAGTACGTTACCGCCGAAGATTTCAGCGAAGGCCTGGCCGCGGTAATGACATTAAAAGCTTCCGATATGCTGTGCGATGCGGAACCGGGAGATGTATTCGAAATCGATTATGACTGGGAACCTGCTGATCAGTCGCTCAACCTCCTGGGACTCGGGCGGGAAATGCGTTACCGCAGGGAGAGTGATATTTTCGTGCTCGGCGGCGGACAGCCGGATTCCATCGAACGCCCGTCGCGCCGGCTGTATGGCTATATCGACACGACCGGGAACATGGTCATTCCCGCAAAGTTCGAAATCGCTTTCCCATTCAGCGGAGGTCGTGCCTACGTCTGTTTCCGCGGCAAATGGGGCGTTATCGACCGGCAGGGAAATTGGGTGATGATGCCGGTGCTCGACTGGCCGTCCGAACTTTCGTACGATGATGCCTATTATGGCGGTTATTACGGCTATCGCGGCGAACGGCCCGGCCCCAACCGCGGTGTGGGCATGTCGCGCTACAGCTCCTACAGGTTCAGCGAAGGCATGGGCGGCATCTGCAAAAACAACAAGTACGGTTTCATCGACACCACGGGAAAGGTCATCGTGGCGCCGGTGTACGACGACATCCGCCCGTTCAGCCAGGGACTTGCCGCGGTGCGACACGGCGACAAGTGGGGCTACATCGACAAGACCGGCAGGGAAGTCATTCCGCTGAAATTCCGCCAGGCGCATTCGTTCACGCCCGAAGGCCTCGCGCTCATCGGAACGTCGCCGCTGGAAGCCGGCATTCCGAAAACGGAGGAAGCAATGGAATATGAGAGCGAGGATAATGTGTACTACGGCTATATCGATAAAACCGGGAAATGGGTCATCAGGCCCCGGTTCACCTCCGCCAGCGGTTTCTCCGAAGGGCTCGCCGTCGTGGAAGAACAATACGGCAATCTCGGCTACATCGACCAGGCCGGGAAGCTTGTCATTCCCCCGAAATACGACGTCGCGAACTCGTTCGAACACGGCTATGCGTACGTGAAGATCCGCCTGTACGAACCGGTGTACATCGACAAAGCCGGGAAGGTGAGCAAAACCGTCACGCCCGAAAAGCCGCCTTTCAACAAATCATTGCCGCTCCAGTCGCAGGTGGATTATACGCAGCTTACCGGCTTCGTCAACGCAAAAGGCGAAGTGGTTATCCCGCATACGTTCGAGCGTACAGGCACATTCGTGCGCGTCCGGTAAGCACAGATTACAGCCACAGATTGCACAGATTTCACAGATTAATTTGAAAAATCCATCTGTGAAATCTGTGCAATCTGTGGCTACCCGGTAAATGTTTCGGCTACCATTACGTTCAGCGCGGCGGGTTCGATCGTGGCGATCAGTTCCGTTCCCATTGTGGCGGGTTCGCCGTCGTAATGTGCGGGGCCGGGTTCGTTGCGCAGGATGCGGATCTTCCGGCCGGTGAAGGTTTCCAGGAAAGGCGAGGTGTCGAGCGTTTTGCCGAACATTTTGGCGGCGATGCCGGGCATGTTCCACCAGCTGAACGGCTTGAGGAGGGAAAGATGCAGGATGCCGTCGCACGCATTCGCTTTCGGCGCGATCCACGCGTTGTTGCCGTACTGCCCGGCGTTTGCAACTGTCAATAAAAAAGCGGTGCGCTCGTATTTTTTTCCGTCCACTTCGATCGTGTAGTGTTCCGGCTTGTAGGAATTGTATTCCTTCATCGTCATCTGCGCGTACGTCGCAAAGCCGCGCTTCGTGCTTTCCGCGAAAAGTTTCCCGATGCGCGCGTCGAAGCCGACACCGGCCGTGCACACGAACGAATGCCCGTTGATCCGCCCGCGGTCGATCTTTTTCACCACGCCCGTTTCCAGCAGCTTCATCGCCGCCGCACGGTCCATCGGCACACCGAGGTGACGCGCCAGCCCGTTGCCCGACCCGAACGGCACAATGCCCAGCGCCACATTCGTCCCGCACAGCGCATCCGCCAGCTGGCTCACCGTGCCGTCGCCGCCCACCGCCACCGCGATGTCGAAATTCTCCGACTTCACACGGTCGAAAATCGCGTCGCGGTCGCCGATATTTTTCCAGGGAATGATCTCGTTGTCGTACGCGTCGCTCAGCATGCCGCGGATCAGCTCCATGCGGTCTGTTTTCAGGTCGGCGCCCGAGTTCGGGTTGATGACGAATGCAATGCGTTTACGCTTCATAGGCGACAAAGTAAAAGACAAATTCCAGAATCCAAATCCTAAAATCCAAATGGTGCGGATTTGGGATTTGTCCGCCGCGGCGGATTTTGTTTTTTTGGATTTCCGCTACGCGGGCAGCAAGCCGGTGGTGAGCGGGAACAGCGAAGAACGCGCCGCCAGCACTTCGCGGAAATTGCGCACGAAGAGCTCTTCCGCTTTTGCTTCCCATTCGCGGAACGCCGCGCTTTTCGACGTGTGCGTCGGCATCCACAGCATGAAGCGCCCGATGCGGAATTCCGTGTCGAAGATACCGGCGCCCGCCCGCAGCGCATCGTGCGCATTGCAGAGCTGCTCGAAATGGCCTTCCACCGGAACCATGTAAACCGGTTTGCCGAGCCAGAATGCTTCGCACACGGATTCAAATCCCGCCGAGCTGATCAGCCCGTTGCAGCCCGCCATCTTTTCCATAAAGCGCGTGTCGCTGAGCTGGTGAAAAAACAAATTTTCATGGAGCTGTATCGTTTCTTTTTCCGAGGCCATATCGGTAAACACATGCAGCTTTACGTGCCGGTTCTGCCTGTGCCAGCGTTCGATGTCATTGCGGTAGCCGGCATTCACAAGATAACAGAGGAAATAGCCCTGCTCCGAAACGTTCAGCGTTTTGATCTCCGCGCGCAGCAGGGGCGGAACTACTTTCAGCTGAGGATCCGTGCTTTGCGTGAGCGGGTAGAAGGAGAGCGCCAGCCGGCGCTGCGATCCTGCAGCGGTGAAATTCGTATAGCCCCGCAGGAAATACCGGTCGAGGCGCCGCCCTTCCGGGAAACGGAAACCATGATGCGCGGCGAGGTATTGATGTGCGATGCAAACCACGGGCGGGCGGCGGCTCTTATGCACCGTTTTCGCGTACAGCCCGGTGACGGGTTCGTAAAAGTTAACGATAAGGTCGGGCTTCCATTCTTCCACCTTCTGCTTCATCAGCCGCGCGCTCCGGAAGTAAGAGCGGATGCGCAGCAGGTTTTTCCACGCCGTTGCACCGATGCGGATGCCGCGATTATTTTTCGTTACAAAGTTCGGGCTTTGCAACTGCAGGACCGGAACGCCGGAAAATTTCTCCGTGAAAAACGCCGGCACATTTCGCCGCCCGCTGCTGCCGACAATTACGCCGCAGATTTCGAAACCGTTTTTGACCAGCATTTTTTGCAGGGAGATCGCTTGTGTCATGTGCCCGCGGCCTTCGCCCTGGACGGTAAACATCACTTTGGGTTTCATCGTGGATCGTTTCAGGTGGAGGATTTTTGCTGTGCGACCGGTTCGGCGGCCGGTTCCGGGGTGAGGCGGCGGATGTTTTCTCCGGAAGGCGTTTCCGCCGCGTGTGCCGGTTCCAGCGAACGAAGCCATTCCGTGTAGTGAAGAATTTTCCATTCGTTCATTTCCGTTTCCACGAGCGCGGTGAGCGACTCCACCCAGTCGCCGCTGTTGATGTAGTGAATGTTCCCGATCATCTTGTCCGCGGGCGTGTGGATGTGGCCGCAGATCACGCCGTCGCAATGCCGCGCCCTGGCGACTGCCGCGAGCTGTGTTTCGAAGTCGGAAATGAAGCTTACCGCGCCTTTCACCTTCGCCTTCACGGCCTGTGAAAGCGAATAATATGGCAGGCCGCGTCGTTCCCGCCAGAGGTTGTAATGCTTGTTGATCCAAAGCAGGAGCGTATAGCCCACGTCGCCCAGCTTCGCGATCCATTTCAGCTTCGTCGTTACCGTGTCGAAAATGTCGCCGTGCACGACGTAATAGCGTTTCGTTCCCGATCCGATGTAATGGTCGCGGCAGATGGAAAAATTACCGAGCCGGAACGGGAGCACTTCATCGAGGAAATCGTCGTGGTTGCCGCGTACATAAACGATACGCGTCCCTTTCGAGGCGCGTTTGAGGATGAGGCGGAAGAATTTCGTGTGCTTCTTTTTCCAGGCTCCCGATTTTCGCAGCTGCCACCCGTCGATGATGTCGCCGTTAAGGATCAACGTTTCGCAGGTGTGGTGTTTCAGGAAATGAACGACTTCTTTCGCTTTGGAGGACGAAGTGCCCAGGTGGATATCGGAGAGCACGATCGTCTTGTAGCGTGTTTTTTTCAACCGGTAAAAAGTTTTACAAATATTCTGCGGCACCATCAGCTGAACATGAAGCGCAATTCACGCTTGCATCATCTGATCCTTTCTTCCGCGTGAATTCACCGGCGCATTTTCGCGTGCCCGGTTACCGGAAAGTTTGTCGCATGTAAAGAAGTGAAACGGAAAAATTGACAGGAAGAAGACCTGGAAAACTGCCGCAATGGCATTAAAATCAACGGTTTCGGCTATTGGTACAAATCCTGCACAACCTCTAACAGAACAAAAACCCAGAACCCAGAACTCAGAACCCAGAACCCAGAACCAAAATAGCCATGAACAACACAATGAAAAGCGCGCCTCAGCGCCAGGCTTACCGCCACCCGTTTTTCCGCAACAGCTTTCCGTCCATTTTCGACGACGTTTTTTTCGGTAAAGAACATGCCGCGCACGTTCCCCCGGTGAACATCGCCGAGGATGAAAAGAGCTGGCACATCGAAGTTTCCGCACCGGGATTCAGCAAAGAAGAATTCAGCATCGGTCTCGAGAACGACACGTTGACCGTAAGCGCAACGCACAAAGCGAAAGAAGGCCAGGAGAAAAATTACTCCCGCCGCGAATTCCGCACGGGCGACTTCACACGCAGCTTCCGCCTGCCGAAAGAAAAAGTGAACGAAGAAAGCATCAGCGCTGCTTACGAAAACGGCGTGCTTCACATCGGCATCCCGAAAAAACAGGAAGAGCCGAAGCCGGGCCCGAAAGCGATAACGGTCGCGTAACGGCTGAAAAGAACACCAGTTTCCGCGCAGGGTGGGTTTGACAAGCGTTGCGGCAACCGGTTGAATGAGACGGATGGTTTGCCCGGAGGCCGGCATGGGGATGCACGCCGACGGGGAACCATCCGTCTTTTATTTTAACGTTTATCAACAATTAACCTTTAATTACTCGGCCTTTCCGTGAAGAACCGGCCCCTGTGGCCTGTTAACTTTGTGGAAATGACTCAGAAACCGCTGATACTTGTCACCAACGACGACGGCATCCACGCGCCGGGGATCACTGCCCTGGTGAAAGTGGCGCGCCAGTTCGGCGATGTGTTCGTGGTGGCGCCCGACAAGCCCCAGTCGGGCATGGGCCACGCGATCACGATCAACTCGACCATTCGCGTGCACAAATTGCCGGCGCATGAAGGCGCGGAATCGTGGAGCTGCACGGGCACGCCGGTGGACTGCGTGAAGATGGCGGTGAACAAATTGCTCCCGCGCAAACCCGCGCTCTGCCTGTCGGGCATCAACCACGGCGCCAACCATTCCATCAACATCATCTATTCCGGGACCATGTCGGCGGCGATCGAAGGCGCCATCGAAGGAATTCCCTCCATCGGTTTTTCATTGCTCGACTACAGCATCGAAGCCGACTTTTCCGCATCGGAAGCGTATTGCGGGGAGATCATCGGCGGCGTGCTGAAGCATGGCATGCCGGAAGGCGTTTGCCTGAACGTGAACATCCCGAAGCTGCACGTGGACGAGATCAAAGGCGTGAAGATCTGCAGGCAGGCGAGGGGCACGTGGGAAGAAGAACTCGACGAGCGCACCGATCCGTATGGCCGGAAGTATTACTGGCTGACGGGACATTTTGAAAATTTCGAGCCCGCCGCGCACGACACCGACGCATGGGCGCTGGAGAACGGCTACGTTTCCGTGGTACCTGCTCTGTTCGACCTCACCGCGCATCACGCCATGAAGCAGCTCGAAACCCTTTCATCCGTCAAAAAACGCCGGTCATGAAAAAGCGATTCGATCATGTAGTCGTCGGCATTGCCCTGGGAGTTCTGCTTCCCATCGCCATCTTCTTCACGTATTACCTGTTCACGTATCGTTACCAGACTTCTTTCGCCGGCTTCATCGAATATTTTTCCCGTCTCAAGATCATCATCCCTTCCATGAGCCTTGCCGTGTACGCGTCGAACCTTCCGCTGTTTTTTTTCTTCATCTGGAAAGAGCGGAACGAAAGCGCCAAAGGCGTTCTTTTTTCCACCATTCTCTACACGCTCTGGGTCATTTATGAAAAATTCCTCGCCTGACCGGATATGAAGTACTACGTCATAGCAGGTGAGGCTTCCGGAGATCTCCATGCGTCGAACCTGCTGCGCGAGCTGAAGGCGCGCGATCCCGGCGCGGAGTTCCGTGCGTGGGGCGGCGACCTGATGCAGGCGCAGGGCGCGCACCTGGTAAAGCATTACCGCGACCTGGCGTTCATGGGCTTCATCGAAGTGGCGATGCACCTGCGCACGATCCTTCGCAACATTTCATTCTGCAAAGAAGATATCGCGCAGTGGAAACCGGATGCGCTGGTACTTGTCGATTATCCCGGGTTCAACCTGCGCATCGCGCCGTTCGCACACGAGCTGGGCATTCCCGTGTTCTACTACATTTCCCCGCAGGTGTGGGCGTGGAAACAATCGCGCGTGCACAAGATCCGCCAGTCGTCCGACCGCGTGTTCTGCATTCTCCCGTTCGAAAAAGAATTCTATAAAAAGTTCGGTTACGACGTCGATTTCGTCGGTCACCCGCTGCTGGATGCCGTGGCGAAATTCGAAGACGTGAAAGCGGTGGAAGATGACGGAAGGAAGATCATCGCCGTGCTTCCCGGCAGCCGCAGGCAGGAGATCAGGACGATCCTTCCCGTGATGCTCGAAGCCGCAACAAAGTTTCCCGCTTACCGTTTTGTTATTGCAGGCGCGCCTTCCCAGCCGGAATCGTTTTACCGTGAAGTGATGGCGGGCGACAACATGGAGATCGTGTTCGGGAAGACGTATGCGTTGCTGCGCCAGGCTTATGCCGGGCTGGTAACGTCCGGAACGGCCACGCTCGAAGCCGCGCTGTTCAACCTGCCGGAAGTCGTCTGCTATAAAACGAGCGCCATTTCCTACCACATCGCCAAACGCGTTGCGAACGTGAAATACATTTCCCTCCCCAACCTGGTCATGGACCGCGAGATCGTGAAGGAGCTCATCCAGGCAGAAATGACAGCGGCGAACATCGCCACGGAACTAAAAAAGATCACGGAAGATCCGGCAGGGCGCGAACGGCTGCTGAACGATTACCGCGAGCTCGCAGGAAAGCTCGGCGGCGCCGGGGCTTCCGGGAAGACCGCTTCACTAATTCTCGAACATTTACTTCGATGAAAAATACACCCCCGGCTTACAATTCATTTTTCCCCGGAATCCCGCACCCGGCAGCTTCGGCAAAACAACCGCCAACCGCCGCCGTCAACCGCCGCCGCTTCCTGGTGGTGCTGACCACTTTCCTCTTCACCGCAATTCTCCAGGCCCACACCATGGAAGTGCGCCTGCTCTCCACGATGATGGTGACGTCGGTGAACGTTTCGGTGAGCGGCGGGAAATACGCGGTGTACCTCGACAACCGGCTGCAGGCGGATTCGCTTTCCGCGAAAGTTTTCCAGCTCGTTCTCATCAACGATTCCGTCGAGGTGCGCATCCCGGGCGATACCCTCGGGCGTTTTGCTTCGTTCCGTCTTGCCGCGCTTTCCGACAGCTCCGTGTTCAAGATCAAGCCTGTGAAGCCGAACTCCGGCACGCGCGTTTACGACCATACGCTGGAGATCACGGTGGCGAACAAGCTCATGCAATGCATCAACAGCGTCGACCTCGAGCATTACGTGGCGGGCGTGGTGGAATCCGAATCAGGCGGGCGCACCACGAAAGAATTTTATAAGGTGCAGGCCATTCTTTGCCGCACGTACGCGCTGGCGCATTTGTTCCGCCACGCCACGGAAGGCTACGACGTGTGCGACGGCGTGCATTGCCAGGCTTACCGCAGCCGCCCGACAGACCGGAACGTGCAGGCCGGCGTGGATGAAACGGAAGGCCTCGTGGTGGTCGATCGCGGGCTGAACCTGATCACGGCGGCGTTCCATTCCAACTGCGGCGGGCAAACGGCGAACTGCGAGGACGTGTGGACGGCGGGATTGCCGTACCTCAAATCGGTGAAGGACACGTTCTGCCCGCGCATGCCGAACGCTTACTGGACACGCAAGATCGCGCGGGAGGATTGGCTCAGCTACCTTTCCTCGAAGCACAAATACCCGGTCGGCGACAGCATCGCGTGCACGAAAGCGCTCAACATGTCGCAGTACTCGCGCGGCACATTTTACACGTACGGCACAACGCGCATTCCCTACAAGACCATCCGCGCCGACTGGCAGCTGCGTTCCGCGTATTTCTCCATCGAGGAGCAGCGCGACAGCGTGATCATCCGCGGCCGGGGCTACGGGCACGGCGTGGGTCTCTGCCAGGAAGGCGCGATCCGCATGGCGCGGCTGGGGTACAGCTACGTTGACATTATCCGGTATTATTATAAAGGTGTGGAGATCGTTGATCTGTCGAAGCTGGCGTTCTTCAAGGAAGAGTAGATTTCAACCGGCAACTATTTCTCCATAAGGAAGTCTTGGAGATAACCACGGAGGCACGGCGACACGGAGCGCGCAACAAATTAGTTTCCGTGCCTCCGTGGTTTTTCAGTGTTGAGTATTCGAATACTTATCTTTAGAAAGTGAAATCACGTTTCATCGTACTTCTTCTTCTATTCACACTAAACAGTTTCGCCCAACAGCGTTCTCCTTCCGACACATTATCTCCATTACGCGTCGTAGAAAAATACGTTTCCCCGGACGGTTTCCCCGAAAAGCTGAAATATTTCTGCTGTGAACTTTACCAGGAATGGCACGCCAAACAAACGCTCGGCCAGCAGCTCGCGCCGTCGGTGAAACGGGAAGTAAAAGTGTTTTTCCAGGATACGCTCCACGCCGCGGTGGCCGTCTGGCTGCACGATTCCATTACGTCGATGGACGTGTATTTCTACCTCGTGAAAAACCAGAACTGGACCGTTTACGCCGTACGTTCGCTGGCGATGACGGACGCGGTCACGCAGGAAAAGAAACGCCTCGACAGCATCCCTGAAAACGAGCGGGGAAAGACGTACACGGAAAAGCACGGTTACACGTACACGTTCGAATACCGGAACCTCGATCTCTGGAACAGTTCCGACACGGTGCTCGCCACGTATTTTCACCAGCACAAAAAAGAATTTCACAGCCTGCAGAAAAAGCTGGTTGCAAAAGGCTATTACGGCAAACAGGATTCCCTGCTCTCGTTCGCGATGAACAACAAAAAAATAAAGAAGCAGGCGAACAAGCTCCTCATCCGCAGCATTGAACCCAACCCGCGCCATCCCGGCATGGCGATCTATGTCATCGGCGGAATGGTGGACAACACCGTCGGTTATTTCTACCAGCCTGATCCGTCGAAAGTGCCGCCGATGACGGAGAAAAAATACATCCTGGTGAGGCCGCTCGGTGATGGGTGGTATCTTTTCAAGACAACGTAAACAGCGAAACGTAAGTTTGAAAACCTCGAAGATTTGCGCGCGTGCATGCGCACCGGCAAACCTTCGAGGTTTTTTAGGACAACTCGTACTAATTAACGCTGGATGACCACGCGTTTTGATATCTGCCGGTTGCCGTCATTGATAACGATGATATACGTTCCGTTCTCGCACATCGACATATTGAGCGGGACGATGCCTCCGCCGGAAGGCGTGTAGTGTGCGGCGGAAACGACGCGTCCCGAAATATCGGTGACCGTGACCTGCACGTTCGCCGGGATGTTCCCGCTGAACAGCAGCTCTACGTTTCCTCCCGACGGGTTGGGGTAGGCGATCACGTCGCCGTCGTTCTTATTCTCAACGGTAATTTCTTCGGTTGGTTTTTGGGTTTCTTCGATGCGGTAGAAAGCTCCGGAAGAATTGGTGCGTGCAACGAAGAGCGCGCGTATCCCTCCCGTCGGCGCAAATGTTCCCAGGCTGCCGAACGTGCTTTCGTGCGTGATGTGGCCGGTATGATATTGGATGCCGGTTCCGCTGACCGTTACAGCGTTGCTGGCGTTGAACCAGCCGGGGACGGCAGAGGTCGTATACGTAAGCTGCGTCGCCACTCCGTTAACCTGGTAGCGCGCCACGAAGTGTTCGCCCATGGCGGTGATCCCGGTCATGCTCGACGGGGTGAAGAACGGGAAGGCAGAATTGTTCGCCCCGTAGCCGGTGACGTAGACGCTGGCGGTAAAGCTGGAAAGGAAGATGCCGAGCGCGTCTTCCGTGGAAGTCGTGCTGCTGCCGAGCATCTTGCTCCAGGTTCCGCCGCCTGTAAAGTTTAATGCCGCGTTCATCCGGGCGACGTACATCTGCCTGTCGCTGCCGATTGCGTTATGCGGGATTGCGAGCTGTATGTTGCCGGTAAACGATCCGCAGAAGAAGAGCCTGCCGAAGGGGTCGCAGACAATATCATTCAGCCTGGCGTTGTCGCCCATGATGGCCATACCGGAAAACATATTCGAGGAGTTGTATTTCGCGATAAAGGCGTGCTGTCCTGCCGGCAGGCTTCCTCCGAACGGACCATACCCCTGCACAAAAGCGGTACCTACGACTGTGCTGCCGATGTACAGGTTGTTCGCTCCGTCCAGCGTTAACGCGCCGGGGATGTCTGTACCTGCTGAAAAGATCCTCGTATTCCAGCTTGGTGTTGTAAGCGCGTTGTTCATACGCACCACGAATACGTCGACACCGCCGGAGCCGCTGTGCATGAGCCAGCCCAGCGAGGGTGACCACTGGATCATCTTATCATAGCTCCCGGTCACGTATACCTCACCGGTGGTCTGGCTGACGGCGATCGCGTTGCCCGTGGCCAGCGTCGTACTGGAAAAGTTGGTGGTGTGCCTGAATCCTGTAACGGTCCCGTCGTTCGGGTCGAGCCTTGCCACGAATGCGGCGGAGGATCCGAAAGGTACGGATACGTTGTACGTCGATTCGAACGTGTAGCTGCCGGTGACGGTTCCCGTGATGAACACGTTGCCATCCGCGTCGAGCGCAATATCGTTGCCCTCATCGTCCGACGTTCCGCCGAAGATCTTGTACCAGAGCAGCCCGCACGCGTCGGTAAATTTGGCTACGATGATGTCGGGGCTGCCGCTGTTGGAGGTGAAGGACGTTCCTCCTGTGAGCGCTGCGGTAGTACCGTAAGTGAACACGGAGCCGACAATATAGATATTACCGGCAGCGTCGGTGATGATCCCTTTGCCGCTGGAGCGCGCGCTGAGCGTGTCAGCCACGACGAACGCCGGCCAGATGCCCGCGTCTTGTGAAACGACGATGACGGGGATGCTGTCGCTGAACACGCCGCAACTGTTCGTGATCGTATAAGTAATCACGTAAGGCCCGCCGAGACCGGCCAGCGCCGGATCGAAATAATAATTGCCGCCGGAAGACGTAACGCCGGTGCCGGTGAAAACACCGCCGGCAGGCGTGGCCTGCAGCTGCACCGGCGGATCCCAGATGCATGCCTGGTGGACAGGAGTAATGGTGATGTCGGTCGGTATGACGGTCACGGTGACGACGGAGTCGACGGACTGGCTGCATGCGTAATCGACGGTTACGGTGAAGCCGGTGGTTGCCGGCGGAACGGTGGATACGGAATAACCGCTGAGGCTTCCCGGCTGCCAGGTGTAGGTGGCGTTGCAGGGCAGGTAAGGTGTGGGCAAGGCCACGAGCGTAGTCGTATCGCCTCCGCAGAGCGTGTCTGGCGTCGCGGAAACGATCAGCGAAACCGGCGGCGGCGTGGGCGTGACCTGCTCGAGGCTGACGTTATCGATGAACGGAGCGTAAGCGGCCGAATAAATATAGTAGGGAATCGTATCCGCAAGCGGAGGACCGCCACCTCCCGGCAGGCTGGAATTACCGGTTCCCGTTACCACGATTTGCGGCGTAACGGCCCCTTGTACCAGGAGGTTCATGAAATGGGTGGATGTGCCGCAGTACTGGAATTCGAACACGACGTGCTGCCAGGTGTCGGGGGCGACGCTGGTGATCGTTACCTGGACGGGAGCGGTATAATACAGCTGGGTATGCATATTCGGGGCGGGATCATCGACGAACTGCAGCTGGAACTGGAACGTTTGCCCGACCGTGAAGACCGATTTTTCAAAATTCAGATCGCATTCGAAACGGTACACGTTGCAGGCTTCCACCGGGTTAATGAGCGTCCAGTAGTTGGTCGGCCCCTGGAAGACGCGGTAGCGCTGGTTTGTACCCGGCCCCGGCGCCGGCTCGGGATTGAAGTAACCGCCCAGGGCGTCGGCGTTCAGCTTCCAGTCGGATGTCGCCTCCCCGTAATAGGTTAACGGCGGGTGGAGCGGTGCGTAACAAGTTGTCAGCGCCTCGTACGTATGGTCTCCGCCGCCCCACGTCCAATAGTTGGACATGAAGTTGAACGGGCTGCCGCCGGAAAGGATCGTGCCGCCGAACACGCCTTCGTACTGGCTGTGTTCCATCACGGTGTGTTCGATGGAAGGATTGATCACGCGCTGGCGGACTTCCGTGCCGTCTTCCATGCCGTAATAAACCACCATCTGGTCGCCCGCCGTCAACGTATAGCTGCCCGGCGTCACATCGATCGTGACGATCCGCAGTCCGCCCCGCTCATGCCCGTCCCACAGGTAAAAGCCGAACTGCGCCCGGCCGTGGAAACCGGGGAAGGGTGTATACTTGATGCTGTCACCGTAGGCATTCACCTGGATGCATGCATGGTTGTTCGCCCCGTCCGATACACCGCGGATGCCGTAGAGTGTGCCCTGCATCACGCGCAACGTGTCTCCGTCCGGGTCGGCGATGTTCGCCAGCGAAGCGACGCTGAACGGCAGCACCGTAACTGTCGGGCTTACCGGCGTATTGTTGTTCGGGATGGTAAAATCCGCCGTCATCACTTCCATGAAATTGTTCGGTCCGGGCCACGACAGCATTTTTTCCGTATAGCTGTTGGTGCGGTAAGCGGAAGTATTGCCCGTCAGCAGCGACAGGTTGGTCTCGGTCCCGTTGAGCGAAGAGCTGGACTGGAAAGAAGGGTTCAGTCCATAACCCATTTGCATGAGCATGCGCAGCTCCGGCAACGTCCACGTTCGCTTGAGCTGGCCATGCGCGATGCCCGGGCTTATCACGTAATTCGGCTGGTAGCCCGGCGATTCCTGGCTCATCATCGTGAAGGAAAACAGCGACGCGTTCAGGTGAGACATCAGCGAACCATAAGCGGCCGGGTAAGACAGCGAATCCATGGAGCCGGAATAGATCGGCTGGTTCAGCGGCGGGAGTATGCTGTCCAGCCAGATGCGGTTCGTGTTGAGCGGGTCGGTGTAACCGTTGACAGTGGTGTTGATCGCCAGCGACTGCATCACTTTGTGAAACGTATTCGTGTTGTCTTTATAATAAAGGAACAGGCTGTCGAACAGGCAGAAGCTCGGGCCGCTGCCGGCGATCGCGTCATGCGTGCCCGGGTCCCGTTCAATGGTGCTGAAAATTCCCATTGCGTGCGTGACCTCGTGCAGCAGGACGGAATACAAGTCGAAAGAGCACGTGGCGGTCGTCACATTGTAATCGTCCCAATAGTCGATGGGAGAGTAAAAGGCGTACGTCGTATTATAGATCTGGTCAAAATTCACCAGGATATGCGCATCGTACTGCCCCGCTTCCGGGTCGACGCCTGAGATGGCATGGTCGTAAAAGTGCCCGTTGAATACGCCCGCTGACGATCCGAACGTGGAACCCATGTAAGGCCCGGCCTGGGCGAGGAAAACGGAGGTCGGGTCGGCCGGGTTAAGGGCATCGATCGAACGCTCCACGTATATGTCGATAAAATCCGTCGTGCCGTTTACGTTGATGTCGATCACGCTTTCCACGTAACCCAGCATGGCGCACATTGTATTTTGCCTTACCGGTCCGAGCCCCGTTTCGTTAAAGCCGCCGTTCACGCCCATGTTGATATCCTCGTAAAACACCCTGAACTTCCCGCACGTGTCGATCGAAGCCGCGCTCATGCTGCCCGGCGGCGTGTAGATCCCCACCGGGCGCCTGTACGCAGCGTCATTGGATTCACGGATGTAGTGCCCGCTGATGTTGCAGGTCGGCATCACTTTTTTCACGGGATTCTCCTGCCTCTGCGGTCCTGTCTGCGCATGCGCCTGCGCTGCGAACAGGAACGTTGCAATAGCGACAAAAAAGCGGGAAGAAATTCTGGAGTTTTTCATGAGTTTTCGTTTTTCTGAAGTCCGGTCCTGCAAAAAGCAATTCGCAGTTAAAATTATTTCACTTCCTGTACGCCCGCGGGTACTGTAACGAACGGCTGCAAACGCGTAAGCAGCGGTAGCGTTTTCGTAACCAATGGCATTTACCACGAGACACGAAGGTTTGATAGTATACCGGACCCTCGTGTCGCTACAACCCGATAGGGATCGTGCCTCGTGAACATCTTGTTTCCGCCCGATAGCGCTGGAACAGCCGGGCACTTCACCTGCAAGCTATTTCCACGAACACAAGAAAGAATTTTGCACCCGCAGAAAAGCCGGCCGCAAAAGACGAGCGCCATTCCGCAAATAGCGAACGGCGCAAAAGAAACTTTCTTGCGCCGTTCGCCTGTTGTGCAGGGCAATGCTGCTTTATCGCTGGATGACCACGCGCTTTGAGATCTGCCGGTCACCGTCCTGTATGACGATGATGTACGTGCCGTTTTCGCACATCGACAGGTCGAGCGAAACGATCCCGGCGTCGGAAGGTGTGTGGTTTCCGGACGAAACCAGGCGCCCGGAAATGTCCGTGATCGTTATCCGCACGTTCTGCGGGATAGTTCCTTCGAACAGCAGCTCGACGTTTCCTCCCGACGGGTTGGGGTAGGCGAGGACATCGCCGGCGGAGATCGTTGTGTCTCCTGCGATCGCGTCGCCTTTTTCGAGACGGTAGAATGCCCCTGACGGATTTTCACGGGCCACAAAAAGATCGCGATAGCCTCCTGTTAGCGGGTATGTTCCAAGCATGCCGAACGTGGTGTTGTGGGAAATGTGCCCGGTATTGTATTGCGTGCCGCCGGCATTGACCGTTACGGCATTGCTGATGTTCACCCCGAACGGAGCGGAAGAAGTGCTGTGCGTGAGCGTCAGCTTCGTCCCGCTGGTGGTTATGCCGGCCACAAAGAATTCTCCCGGGGCGGTGGTGCCGGTAATGCTGGATGGCGTAAAGCCCGTGAATGTGCAGTTATTCGCCCCGTACCCGGTGAAATAAACTTTATTCACCGAGTTCGCTAACGTGATACCGAGCGCGTCTTCATCTGACGTTGCGCTGTTGCCCGCCCACACCGTCCAGTTGCCGGGTGCAAACACCAGGCTGGGATTGAGCTTTGTCACGTACATCTGGCGGTTTGAGCCTGCCCAGTACATGTTGAGGAACGTAATGGTGCCGGTAAACGTTCCGCAGAAGTACAGCCTTCCCAACGGATCGCAGACGAGGTCGTTCAGCGTGGCGTTGTTGCCGTTGCTGCCCATGATCTTGCCGGCGCCAAAGGCGTTCGAGCTGTTGAACCGGACGATCAGCGCGTGCTGTCCCGATGCTCCTGCTGCGGTAAAAGGCGGCCCCCCCGGCGTATTGCCGACACCGACCACCGTGCATCCGACATACAAATTATTGGCATTGTCGATGGCCACTGCGCCCGCCTTGTCGAGACCCGTCGAGTAAATCTTCGTATTCCACGAGGCCGACGTAAGCGTGTTGTTCATGCGCACGACAAAGACGTCCGTATTGCCGCCCGCGGACGGTGCAAGCGCCGCCAGCGGGGAGAACGTAATGGTCTGGGTAAATGTGCCGGTCATGTAAACGTCTCCCGTGCTCTGGCTGACGGTGAGTGCTGTACCCGCCGCTATGGATCCGGTGGAAAGCGAAGTATTGTGCTTCAGGCCGGTGACCGTCCCGTCGGAAGAATTCAGCCGGGCAACGAAAGCGGCTGTCGCGGTTACGGGAACGGCAACGTTATAGCCGGGAGCGAATGTATAGCTGCCCGAAACGGTTCCCGAGATAAAGAGATTCCCGTTCGCATCGAGCGCGATGTCGTTCCCCTCGTCATCCTGCGGGCCGCCGAATATCTTGTACCAGATCAGCCCGCACTCATCGGAGAATTTGGCGACGATGATGTCATGGCTGTTGTTGTTGGTCGTATAAGGCGCGCCGCCGGTAAGCTGCCCCGTGACACCGGTAGAGGTTTGAACCATTCCCACGACATACACGTAACCGTCGGCGTCGGTGATGATCCCTTTGCCTGTCGTGCGGGAGCCCAGGCCTGATGCTTCGGAGAATTTCGGCCAGTAGCCGATGTTGCCGGGCAGCACGGTGACCTGGATGCTGCCGTTCAACGTTCCGCAGGGACCGGTGTAAGTATAGCTGACCGTATGCGGGCCGCCGACGCCGGCAAGAGTGGGATCGAAATAATAGTTGGGCCCCGAGACGACAACACCCGGACCTGAAAACACGCCGCCCGAAGGAGTGGCCTGCAGTAATACGGACATCTCCCATACGCACAGCGAATGAATGGGCGTGATCAGCAGGGAGGGCGTCGAGGTAACGGTCACGGGGACCGTTGCATTTGCCGACTGGCCGCACGCGTAATTTACCGTTGCCGTAAACGTGGTGGAAGCCGAAAGCGGGCCCGTGGTGACGGAATGGCCGCTGAGGCCGCCGGGCATCCAGGTGTAGGTGGCGTTGCAGGGCAGGTAAGGCGTGGGCAACGCCTGCAGGTTCGTGGTGCCGCCGGCGCAGAGTGAAGAAGGGGTGGCGGTGGCGTTCAGTGTGAGCGGTGGAGGCGAAACAATCTCCTTCAGGCTGATGTTGTCGATAAACGGACTCTTGGTTGCCGATGTTGGCCAGTAAGCCGTGAACGTATTCGTCAGCGGAGTACCGGTATCGCCCGTCCCGGTCACCACAAGTTGGGGAGTGACGATCCCTTCAGCCAGGAGGTTCATGTAATAAGATGCGGTGCCGCAGTACTGGAAATCGAAAACGACGTGCTGCCAGGTATCCGCTGCAACGCTGGTAATCGTTACCTGGACCGGCGCGGTATAATAAAGCGCGGTATGATAATCCGGGAAAGCCGAGTTGACGAACTGCAGCTGGAACTGGAACGTTTGCCCGACCGCAAAAGTCGTTTTTTCAAAATTAATGTCGCACTCGAAACGATAAACCCTGCACCCCTGCACCGGGTTGATGAGCGTCGAATAATTATAGGGACCGTTGAACGGGTGATAACGCTGGTTGTTGCCGGGTCCCGGCGCCGGCTCGGGATACAGGATGCTGCCATAGGAAGCGCTGTTCGGTTTCCAGTCCGTTATCGACATACCATAATCGATCAGCGTTGGGTTAAGCGTCATATTGCAGGCTGTCCACGCTTCATAGGTGACATCGCCACCTGCGATCGTCCAGTTGTTGGTGACGTAATTGAACGGGTGGCCGCCCGACATGTTTATCCCGTGATAAACGCCTTCGTACATGCTGTGCTCAAATTGCGTGTGCTCGAAATTGGGATTCACTCCCCGCTGGCGTATTTCGGTCCCATCTTCCAGGCCGGGATTAATGACCATTTCGTCGCCCGGGGGAAGCGCGTAGCCACCCGGCAGCACATCGATAGTTACGATCCGCAATCCGCCACGTTCGTGCCCGTCCCAGAGATAAAAGCCGAATTGCGCCCGGCCATGGAAGGCAATTGCGGGTGTAAACGTGATCATATTGCCTGCCATATTCAGCTGCACGCAGGCGTGATTGTTCGTCCCGTCCGAAACGCCGCGTATACCGAAAAGCGTATTCGGCATCACGCTCAACGGGTCGCCGTTCGGATCGCCCACGTTGGCGAGTGATCCCACGCTGAAGGTCCAGGAGGAGGCAGCCGGGTTTGCCGTTGTATTAATGTTCGGCATCGTATGATCCGCCGTCATCACGTCCATGAAATTGTAAGGCGTGTAATAGCCGAGCATCGCCTCCGTATAGCTGTTGGTGCGGTAGCCGGCGACGTTGGTGGCCAGCAGCCACTGGTTGTTATCCGTCCCGTTGAGCGAATTGGCCGCGGCGAATGCCGGGTTCAGCGCATAACCCAGGTCCATCAAAATCCGCAGCTCGGCCAGCGTCCAGGTCCGCCTCAGCTGTCCCCTGTTGATCGAGGGGCCCATCACGTAGTTCGGCTGGTACCCGGGCGATTCCTGGGCCATCGCGGTAAAAGAAAGGATCTGGGCGTCCAGGTGAGACATCAGCGACTGCGTGTTCACCGTATAGGGCAGCAGCGTTCCGGAATAGATCGGCTGGTTGGTCGGGGGAAGGTCGTCGTTCAGCCAGATCCGGTTGGAGTTCAGCGGGTCCGTAAATCCATTCACCGTTCCGCTGAGGGTCGGCCCCGGCAGCAGGACCTTGTGAAATGCGTTTGTGTTGTCTTTGTAATAAAGGAAAAGGTTGTCGAACCGCGAGAAGCTCGGGCCCGCGCCGCCCACTGCGTCATGCGTTGACGGGTCCTCTTCGATACAGCTGAGAAAGCCCATCGCGTGCGTCGCTTCGTGCAGCAGGACGGTATAGAGATCGTGGTAACAGGGATCGGTAGTAACGAGGTAATCGTTCCAGTAATTAATGGTATAATAAGTAGAGGTCAGCGCATGATAGAACTGGTGGAAATTCACTTTAATGTGACCGTCGTATTGCCCCGGTTCAGGGTCTGTACCCGAGGTCGCGTGATCGAAGAAATGGCCGTTGAAAATGCCGGGCGTCCCGCCAAATCCCGCTCCCATGTAAGGTCCCCCGGTTGCCAGGTACGTATCGTTCGTGCCTGCCGGGTTGAAAGAAGAAGAAACCGAGAGCTCGATGTAGAGGTCGATGAAATCGGTCGTGCCGTTAACGTTGATGTCGACCACGCTTTCAACGTAATTCAGCACGGCGCATAACGTGTTGCGTCTTGCGGTCCCGAGCGTTATATCATCGAAGCCGGCCCCGGATACCTGGTTGATGTCTTCGTAATACAGCCTGAATTTTCCACAGGTGAAAATGGAACCCGCGCTCATGCTGCCCTGTGGCGTGAACATGCTGAAGGACCGGTTGTAGGCGATTTCGTTCGCCTCCCGGATCGTCCGCCCGTTTACATTACAGAGCGGCACAACACTCTCCGGCGAAATGCGCGTGATCGTATCTCCCTGCGCCCGCAGTCCCGGCGAAAACAAGAAAGCCGCTACGACAGCAGCGAGGAAGAAAAAAGGAGAATTGAGCTTTTTCATGGGATTCCGCTTTGGTTTTTTTCAACAAGAGTTGCTGCTAAAATATCCCGGCCAAAAGCAGAAAGGACATATTGTAACCAACGGCCCCAAACACGTAAGCAGCGGTAGCGTTTTCGTAACCAATGGGCACGAATAACGAAGCACAAATTCCTGTTTATGACCTGGAACAGGTTATCTCCCCGGATTTTCAAATCGTAATTCGTAATTTTTTTCTCTTACATTTGCCCCGCAACGGTTCTTCATCGTTTCACAACGATGAGGATGAAAAGGGAATCCCGTGAAAACCGGGAACAGTACCCGCTGCTGTAAGTTCCTTCACAACTCTCCGGATTCTGCATGCCACTTTTCGCAACGACATTTGTCGGAATGAAAGGGAAGGCCCGGGGAGGGAACGAGTCAGAAGACCTGCCGCTGTAATGATCAACCGCGCTTCGGGAAAAAAGCCGCGCTGAACGAACGGAAATTCTCCTGTTTCTTTCTGCGCATTTTCCCTGCACGGCGAAATCATTTTTTGATCCGGGAAAAGATCATGACGCCATGCGAACGGAAAAACGTTCTCTATTCTGCCTGTTGCTGTTTGCGGCCTTTCTGCTGCCGGGATGGTTCATTACCGCGGCCGCGCAAAACGATACGCTCCGCACAGATCCGGCCTATCCTGCTCCCGATACAGTTCTCCGCAAGTACCTGGAAAGAATCCCCGACACATTGGTTTGCCCGGCCATCGAGCTTCCCGGCGTTCCCATCGTTGCGATCCGGAATGCGATGAACGAGCCCGGCACAAAAACCGAACGCCCCGATTCCATCCTTGTCGCGCGCGGTGCCGCCGGAACGCTCACCGACCTGCTCGGCCAGAACGGGATGCTGTTCCTGAAATCTTACGGCGGCGGAAGTCTTGCCACGACAGCTTTGCGCGGAGCTTCCGCTTCGCAGACGCCGGTGATGTGGAACGGGCTGAACCTGCAAAGTCCCACGAACGGCAACGTCGATCTTTCCCTGCTTCCTGCAATTTTATTCGACGACGTTTCCGTGAAGCAAGGTTCCGGCTCGGCAGGCTGGGGGAGCGGCGCGATCGGCGGCGTGATCAGCACGGGCACGATGCCGTATTTCGGAAAAGGATGGAACGTGCGCTACGCCGGGCTGGGCGGGAGCTTCGGGGAAATCAGCAACGCGGCGAAGATCGGTTACAGCGGTTACCGCGTGGCCGGCGACATCCGTGCGTACCGGCAGCAGGCGGAAAATGATTTTACATTTCGCAACGTCTCGCTTCCCGGGACGCCGAAAGACACGCTCACCAATTCGGATTTTCTACAGCAGGGCATCCAGGGACAAGTGCGCGTGCAGGCGAATTACCGGAATTACATTTCCGCACGTTGCTGGTATCAATCCTCCGACCGCGGCATTGCGCCGACGATGCTGGAAACATACGGCCGCGCGCGGCAGAAAGACGAATTCCTGCGCGCCATGCTCGACTGGCATTTCGACGGGAACAAATTCGACGTCGCGGTGCGCTCGGCTTTGCTGAAGGAATATTTGTATTTCGATGTCGGCTATCCCGGCGAGCCCGTTTCCATCACGAATTCGGTTGCGCTGGTGAATGAAGCGCTGGCGGAATGGAAATCCGGGAGATGGCGTGTTGCCGCGGGGCTGAACAATACGTGGACGCAGGCGGAGGTCACACAGTTCGTCCCGTTGCGGAGCCAGGACCGCACGAGCTTATTTACCGGCATTCAATTCGCCGTTTCAGATCGCCTCATGTTCGCGCTGAACCTGCGGAAAGAGCAGGTGGACGGAAAGTTTGTTCCGCTGGTGGGAATGCTCGGCTGCGACTGGTCCGTGGCACACTGGCTCGGGGTGAAAGCTTCCGTATCGCGTAACTATCGCATCCCGACGTTCAACGACCTGTACTGGGTGCCCGGCGGCAATCCTTCGTTGCGCCCGGAAGACAGCTGGAACGAAGAAGTTTCGCTCGAATTGAAGCGCCAGTGGAACAAACTTGCCGTGCGTTACACCGGCACCGTTTTCAACCGCAACACCACCGACTGGATCCTCTGGCAGCCCGGTCCCGGCTACTGGTCGCCCGAAAATTTGCTTTCGGTGTGGAGCAGGGGCGTGGAGCACCGTGTGAAAGCGGCGTATGCGACGGGACAATGGAAATTCACGCTGCTCGGCGGATACGATTACGTGCGTGCAACAAGTCAAAAAACAAATTTCCCCGCCGACGTTTCGCTGGGCAAGCAGCTGGTATACGTTCCCGCCGATCGTTTCAACGCGATGTGCCAGGTGGCGTTCAGGAAATGGTACGTCGCTTACCTCCACCAATATACCGGCATCCGTTTCACCGCATCCGACCATTCCGCGTGGCTGCCGGGTTTCAGCGTTGCGCAGGTCACCGTGGGAAAACGCATGGATTACAAAAGCTCCTGGGCCGACGTGTTCGTCCGTGTGAATAATGTGTTCGACGTCGAATACCAGGCGATCGCGTGGAGGCCAATGCCGGGAAGAAATTTCCAGGTTGGAGTGAGTATTGATTTCAACCGGGGAATTGAAAATTGAAGATTGAAAATTGCGCAATTCAAAAAGTCCTAACACCTAAGTCCTAACACCTAAGTCCTAACACCTAAGTCCTAACACCTAAGTCCTAACACC
>CBIHOC010000027.1:0-85015 GCA_966211705.1 uncultured Chryseobacterium sp. | reverse complement strand
CGCCACCGCCAACCGCCACCGCCAACCGCCACCGCCCCCGCCAACCGCCCCCGCCAACCGCCGCGCATATTGCTGACCAATACCGTTCCGGCCGCCGCCCTGCCTCAATAAGGTAATTATCCATTTGTAACCGGCTCCATGCGAGGGGATTTCCTAATTTTGTGCTCCCCCATGCACATGAGCGTAACCCGTTTGATGAGTGTTTTGTTTTTTTTCGTTGCCGGCCTCTTTTCCGCGGAGGCGCAGACGACTGTCATTACGCCGCTTTCCTGTAACGTAACCATCGATCTTCAGAATGTCAGCGCAGACCGTGACCGGGTGAAAGTGACGGTCATTCCGCCGGCCGTGCAGGGGCGCGTGATCCGTTATGTGCTGCCGGCTTACCTGCCGGGCGTGGCGGGACCGGTCGACGCGGGGCGTTTCATTCACCAGTTCTATGCGCTCGACGACAAGGGATTTCCGCTGAAAGTGTCGAAGAAGGGAAACAACGTGATCGTGATGAAGATGCGGAAAGGCGCGACGCTGAAGAAGATCGAATACTGGATCGACGATACGTGGGATGATGAGCGGTCGCGGCCGGGATTGCCGGATGAAAAGTTCAACTACGTGCCGCAGGTGGCAGGAACGAATTTCGACGCGGGGAACAGCTTTGTGCTGAATCATGCGTTCGTGTTCGGCTATATCGAAGGCTACAGTGAAATCCCTTACGACGTAACCGTCATTCGCCCCGACGAGCTTTACGCTTCGAGCGCGCTGAACGTCACCCGCGAATCGCCCTCGCGCGACAATTACCAGGCGGCATCGTACCGCATGCTGGTCGACAGCCCGGTGATGTATTGCCGGCCCGACACCGTAGGATTTCTTTCCGGCAACGTGTACGTGAGCGTTTCCGTTTACTCCGAGAACGGCCGTGTTTCCGCGCGCCTGGTGCGGAGGCTGATCGCAGCGTCGATGGCGTCTTCGGCGAATTTTATCCCGGAAGCGGGCGATGTGAATTACAAGCTGCTCTTTTATTTCACCACGCCTTTCAAAACGATCCTCAACAGCAACGGCAGCTACGGCGGGCTCGCGCACAACCGCAGCGCATTTTATTTTTTGCCCGAGCTGGCCGATGAAGACCTGCTCGCGAACGAGATCCAGCGCGAAACGTTCGGCGACCTGCTGCACATTCTGCGCCCGCTCGACTTCCTGCAGAGCAGCGGCATGTCGACCTTCAGCAGGCCGCAGCTGGCGCGTTCGTGGTGGTTCTGCCAGGGCGTCAACATGTACTTCGGGTGGCTGGCGGCGGTGCGCGATTCTTTCGTGAGCGAGAATGAATTCATGGGCTACGTCAGCGCGAAGATCCGCCTTGCCGAGCTGGCCCCGTCGCGGCCGCTCACCGAGGTGAAAACACTGGCGCCGCTGATGAAGATCCCGCTGAAGCGCGAAGCGATCCGCGCGCGGGCCATGCTCACGGCATTCCTGCTCGACATTCGCATGACGGAGCTCACAGGAGGACGCATGGGCTTACGTGAAGCCGTGCTGGAGCTGAACGCGCAGGGAACCATTCCGCCCGATTCCCTGGAAGCGCGCCTGGTGCGCATGACCGATCCGAAGCTGGCCGAATTTTTCCGGGACTTCGTGAACGGCGCTGTGCCGCTCCGGCTGATTCCCTGTTTCGACAAGATCGGCTGGGCCTACGCGCCCGCGACCATCGATTCCATTCTCACCTTCGGGCGTTTCGGCCTGCTCTACGATGATAACCTCGACGTTTTTTACGTGCACAACGCAGATTCGGCAAACCTCTTCGGCCTGCGCGACGGCGACCGCATCGTAAGCGTCAACAACGTCATCGTCGGCGCGCAGAATTTCGACCAGGTGCTGCATCCCATTTATTCCCCGAAAAAAGACGACGAGGTGAAGATCCAGTTCATCCGCAACGACCAGAACATGCAGGTGATCGCCGTGCCCATCGTACGCGCCGTTGTCGTGGAACATCTCATCCGCCCCGACCCAGCAGCCGGCGACGAAGCCCTCATTCTGCACCACCGCATTTTTTCCCCGTAATTCTTCCCCTAACTTTGCCCTGCATCCGCTAATGATCCTATACAAGATTTTCATTAGCACTTCAGCAAATCAGCACATTCAACATGTCCGTACATAAAAAGGAAATCCGCAAAGTCACCACGCACGTGCTCCAGGAAATGAAACGCTCCGGGGAAAAGATCGCGATGCTGACCGCTTACGATTTTACGACGGCAAAGATCCTCGACGCTGCAGGCATCGACGTGCTGCTCGTCGGCGATTCGGCCTCGAACGTGATGGCGGGCCACGAGACGACGCTTCCCATCACGCTCGACCAGATGATCTACCATGCATCGAGCGTGGTGCGCGCCACGGACCGCGCGCTGATCGTCGTCGACCTGCCGTTCGGCTCGTACCAGGGAAATTCCAAGGAAGCGCTCAACTCGTCGATCCGCATCATGAAGGAATCCGGCGCGCACGGCGTGAAGCTGGAAGGCGGACGTGAAGTGAAAGAATCCGTCGAGCGCATCCTTACCGCGGGAATTCCCGTCATGGGCCACCTCGGGCTGACGCCGCAGTCGATCTACAAGTTCGGCACATACAACGTCCGCGCGAAGGAAGAAGAAGAAGCGCTCCGCCTGGTCGAAGACGCGCACGTGCTGGAAAAGGCCGGATGTTTTGCGCTCGTGCTCGAAAAAGTTCCCGCGAAGCTGGCCGCAAAAGTGGCCGAAGCGCTCGTGATCCCGGTGATCGGCATCGGCGCGGGCGGGGGAGTGGACGGCCAGGTGCTCGTGTACCACGATGTGGTCGGGCTCACGAAAGAATTCAGCCCGCGTTTCCTGCGGCGCTACCTCAACCTTGCCGACGATATCGAAAATGCGGTGGGACGTTATATCAAAGATGTGAAAGGAAAAGATTTTCCGAACGAGAGTGAGTCTTATTGAGCCATTTCGTAGGAGAACCGGATCACGATCTTCATTCTTAGCGGTCCCGCATTTCCATACATCACTTGCTTTTCAGGCAGCCCGTCGTCATTGTAACGGCAACGCCTTTTCGCTGCAGGGCTTTTCATCCCGGTCCCTGGCTTGTAAAACTTCCATTTGATCCATTGCCCGGAAGCATTCTGCACGATCTTCTCTTTCAGCAGGCTTTTCTGCACCGGTATGCTTCCGGAGTAGATCTTTATGATCGTACGCTTTCCGAAAAGCCGGCCTTTTGAGCGTACCTGCTGGATCGGTGGCAGCTCCGGGGGAAAAATGAGATATTCGTGGATCGCCGTTTCTTTGCCGAAAAACGTTTCGTCACGGAACACAACAGAATCCTGCGCGTCCAGGGCGATCTTCCTGAAATTTCCCTGGCAATCCATCGTTTCCTCGATTTTCCGGTATCCCGCCCCTGGCGAAAAATCTTCAATACGCGCGAGTGACAGGCAATCGTCGTATAATAGGCTGACCGTTTTTACTGTATCTCCAAGCGTGTCGAGGTAAACGATGTTGCCGACCCGGCCGGTTGCATCGAACAGCCATTGCGTATGCTCACGTTCCGGATCGATTGAAACGATGCGTGTCGCATGCACCGGGATCGAGTCGTTGCCGTATGTCCAGGAATAAGCCAGCTCAGGTTTTCCTTTGTAAAGGGCTTTATAACCAGTTAAACGTCCGTCCGGATCGAAGATGAAATAGGTGTCGTGGTCCGGCTCATTTTTTCCGAAGCTGGATGCCAGGTGGATCTGCCGGATTCCCGGCCGGGGAGAAATGCCAAGTTCCTTCAGCACGGCATGAATTCCCCTCAGCTGGACCATGGGATTATCCCATGCCAAGAGAAAATTTCCCGACGCAAGCAAGAACAGGGTTATGGCAAGGAATTTCCTCAAATCGTTTTGCGTTCGTTCAGCTTCGCCAGCCAGCCGAGATGGCCTACGTGTGTGTTCTCGTGGCGGATGTGGTGCATCAGCGTCGCGCGCATCGTTTTGGAGCCCATCACTTCCCAGTCCAGCTTGTTCGGTGTGTCGAGCAGCGCGGGATCTAATGTTTCAAGATGCGCCATGGCCAGCTCGTGTACTTTATGAAACCCGGCCAGCGCTTCTTCCCACGTGGGGCCGTTCGTTTCACCTTCTTCCGCCGGTTTGCCCAGCGCAAAATGCTTCAGCCACGGAAGTTCCGGGTTCGGGCCGCCGGTGGAGCGGAGAACGAGATTGTTCTGTCCCCACGCCAGGTGCGCGACGAGCCAGTAAATGCTGTTCAGCTTTTTTCCTTCGCACTCGAAACGTTTGCGCACATCCGCGCCTTCGAGTTTTTTCAGGTAAAAGCGCGCGAGGTCACGTGTGACGCCGGTGAGCTGGCGGAGCGTGGCGAGTTCGGATGCCATCGGGTGAGCTTGTGTGGTCATGGTGTGTTTGTATAACGAACGAATTTACCGATAAAGTGTAATGGGGCGGCCGGGTATGGAAAGACGGGATCGTGAAACAAAACGGTCAGTTCTGCTCAAAGTCATCCCGGAACGGCGCCGATTCGTTCTTCGGATTATTCCGGATATAACGCTCATATGCCAGCAATTCGTCTTCCTTCCAGAAACCTCTCGCCCAGAAGCTGCGCTGCCAGATCATTGTGGGGTTGTCGGGATCGTTCAGCTTCAAAACGCTTTTTGTGACTTGTTGTTTGTAATACCCGATGATATGGCTTACTGATTTGACATTTTTCTGTTTTTCTTTGATCTGGAGGAGAAGGTGGATGTGATCGGGCATGATTACGTGTTCGAAAATTTTCGTGAAAGGATAAATTTCCGGGACTCGTTTCCAGAGCTCGTCGGCGATCAGCCCGGCCGGGCTGAGAAGAACTTTCCCTTTCGTTACTCCTCCGAAGAGCGGAAATTTTTTGTACGTATTAAGCGTGATTAAATAATAGTTGGGACGCGTTAAGTCTACCCCTTGCCGGAGCTTTTTGCTTCTATAGGTCATAAAGAAAAATTTAATTCGAGAGAAAAAATTATTGGCGTCGGATATATCCGACGCCAATAATAAAAAAACTTCGGATCGAAGCTACTCCTGCTTCTTCAGCTTCACCATCGTGAGGATCGTCGCGATCGCCACCGTATCTCCCGTTTCGCCTTCGAGGCCGTACTGGTCGCGCACGTCCTGCGGGCTCGCGTCGTAGACGTCCACGAGCCATTTCACGATCCCGCATTTCACTTCCTGGCCGTCGGCGGCTTTGAGCGGCTTATCGTTCTCGACTTTTTCCTTGCACGTGAAGCGCACGCCGATCGACATGCCGGGGTAGATCGGCCTGGTGAAGCGGCACTCGTCGATGCCGTAATTGAGCAGCACGGGGCCTTTCGGGGGATCGACGAACAGGCCGGCGGCGCGGGAGAGGACGAAGTAGCCGTGCGCGACGGTGCGTTTGAAGATCGTTCCTTCGAGCGCGCCGGGATCCATGTGCGCGTAAAATTTGTCGCCGCTCAGGTGCGCGAAGTCGAGGATGTCCTGCTCGCCGACGGTGTGAATGTCCGTGATGAGCGTTTCGCCGATCTCGAGCTCTTCGAAATGTTCGCGGAACGGGTGAATGCCTTTGTCGATGTATTTCGCGCCGTACTGGAACTGGTTGGTAACGTTCGTGATCGTGGTGGGCGAGCCCTGGATGGCGGTGCGTTGTAAATAATGGAACACGCCGCGTTTTCCGCCCATCTCTTCTCCGCCCCCCGCACGTCCCGGCCCGCCGTGGACGAGCAGCGGCATCGGTGAGCCGTGACCGGTGCTTTCCTTCGCGCATTCGCTGTTGAGGATGAGAATGCGGCCGTGCATGCTGGCCGCGCCGAGCACGTATTCCTTCGCCAGCTTGTCGTCGGCGGTAACGATGGAGCTCACGAGCGAACCTTTGCCCATGCGCGCCAGCTCCACGGCTTCGCCGATCGTTTTATACGGCATGAGCGTGCTCACCGGGCCGAACGCTTCGATGTTGTGACAGTCGGTGTTCTTGAACGGGTTCTCGTTGAGGAACACGACCGGCGGCATGAACGCGCCTTTTTCTTTGTCGGCGCCTTTCACCTCGAACTTTTCGAAATCGCCGATGATGATCTTTTGCGTTTTGGAAAGCAGCTCCACTTTTTCCATCACTTCTTTGAGCTGCGTTTGTCCGGCCAGCGCGCCCATGCGCACGCCTTCCACGTTCGGGTCGCCGATGATGGTCTGTGAAAGCCGTTTTCCCAGCGCCACGCGCACTTCTTCCACGCGGTTCTCCGGCACGATGATGCGGCGCACGGCAGTACATTTCTGCCCCGCTTTCGTCGTGATCTCGCGCACCACCTCTTTGATGAAAATGTCGAATTCGGGCTTGTCGGGTGTCACATCCGCGCCGAGCACGCAGCAGTTCAGCGAATCCGCTTCCATGTTGAAGTGAACGGATTCTTCGAGAATGCGCGGGTGCGACTTCAGCATTTTTCCCGTGGAAGCGGAACCGGTGAACGTCACGACATCCTGGTTCACGACGTGATCGAGCAATCCATTCGCCGAGCCGCAGATGAGCTGCAGCGCGCCTTCCGGGAGAATGCCCGATTCAACGATCTCTTTCACGACAGCTTCAGTGAGAAACGACGTGAGCGTTGCGGGTTTTACGATGGCCGGTACGCCGGCAAGCCAGTTGACCGCCACTTTTTCCAGCATGCCCCACACCGGGAAGTTGAACGCGTTGATGTGAATGGCCACACCTTCCCGCGGAACGCAAATGTGGTGGCCGATGAACGTGTTGCCTTTCGAAAGGCGCGCGGTGTCGCCGTCGAGACAGAACGGCTCGTCGGGGAACTGGCGGCGCAGTGATGCGTATGCAAACAAGTTGCCGATGCCGCCTTCGATGTCCACCCAGCTGTCGGCTTTGGTGGCGCCGGTGGCCCAGGAAATGGGGTAGAAGAGGTCTTTTTTGCTGACGAGGTGGAGCGCCAGCGCGCGGAGCATGCGCCCGCGTTCGTGGAATGTCATCTTCCGGAGCTTCGGGCTGCCGGTCTTGCGCGCGTATTCGCACATGGCCGCGAAGTCGAGTCCTTTGCTGCTTGCGAGCGCTACGGGGTCGCCGGTGATGGCGTTATATAAAGGCTGTCCTTCGCCTTCGCCGGCGATCCATTTGCCGAGTGCGTAATTGTCCAGCTTTTTGACGGAAATTTTTTCTTTGGTGGTGGTCATGATCGTAGGAATAAAATGGTGCGGAGAATTGCGGGTATGAAGATAACGAATGACTGCGATTTACCACGGAGGCACGGGGGCACGGAGATCCTGATCATACCGTTGGTGCGCAAAATGTTGCGCACCAACGGAAATAAACTGGCTGATTATTTTTTTACCGCCCAGCGCAATTTCGCTGAGCGCGCGCGCGGATTCGTATGGCATTCCTCCGCCGAGGGCCGAATCGGATCGGGTGCGACTTCGCTGTAAATGCCTTCGCGGAATAAACGCTGAAACGATTTTTTCACCCGGCGGTCTTCTCCCGAATGAAATGAAAGTATCGCCACGCGTCCGCCCGGTGCGAGCGCAGCAGGAAGTTTTTCAAGAAATTTATCCAGCGCGCCGAATTCGTCGTTCACCGCGATCCGCAGCGCCTGGAAACAACGCTGGCAGGATTTTTTGATCTCCTCCGCACGCTGACCGGCAGGAACAAATTCCAGCGCGTCTTTAATAATCTCCTTCAGCTGCGTCGTGGTTTCGACTGGCAAACCTTTTCGGATCTTCGAAACAACGGCATACGCGATCGGCTCGGCATGCGGCTCGTCGGCATTCTCCGCCAGCAGATCTTCCAGCTCGTGCCGGGAAATATTTTTCAAAAGCGCGGAAGCCGGTTTTCCACTTTTGGGATTGAGTCTCAGATCGAGCGGCCCTTCGATCTTGAATGAAAATCCGCGATCGGGGTTGTCGATCTGCATGGACGAAACGCCGAGATCCGCCAGCACGAAATTCAGCGGGCCTGATTCAGCGGCGATGAGGTCGATGCCGGAAAAATTCATCTTCTTAATAATGACAGCTTCCGGTCCGAAGCCCTGCGCAGCCAGGCGTTCCCGCGTGCGCGGCAATTCCAGCGGATCGATATCCGTGGCAAATAATTTTCCGCCGGGCTGCAAACGTTTCAATAGTTCCAGGCTGTGACCGCCATAACCCAGCGTCGCATCCAGCCCGACCTGTCCCGGGGTAACGTTGAGAAATTCCATGATCTCGTCCACGCAGATGGAACGGTGCATGCCGGCCGGCGTGCGTCCCTGCTGCATCACTTTTGCAACATCTTCCGAATATTGCTCCGGGTTCAGCTCTTTGTATTTTTCCTTAAAAGATTTGGGATGTGTGCCTTTATAGCGTACGCGGCGCACACGTTTCGGCTCCTGCTCGTCCATAGTGGTAAAATTAACAATTTGGCGCGCGCTGCCGAAAAGGCTTTCCGGGAGCAGGTCAGGCATATCCAGGAGTAAAAAACAGTAACATGTAACTACACCTTTAATCTTTTCTGCCGCTTTCATTTCGTATTAGTTTTCCCTACTTTTGAAGCAACTAATACGCACGCCGGCCTTGTCGAAAAGACAAGGTTTTTCATTCTTAGCACATGGACACGAACGTCAACGAATCGACCAAGCAGCAGCCGGAAGAAACCATCGAGCAACCGGGTACATCACCGGCTTCATCGCCGGCAGAGGAGATGGAGCAGGACCACCACGATGAATTGCACCAGCCTGAAGATTATTCCGGGTTTACCAAAGAAGAGCTGTTGAAGCGGATGGAAGAAGCCGTTGGAGGCGATCCGGAACAGGTAAAAGGAACGGTGCAGCGCCTGAAGGAAGTCTTCCGCGAGCATGTCCGCGAAGAAACGGAAGCGAAACGCCGTGCGTGGGAAGCAACCAAAGAATCCGACGACGACACCTTCGAACCCGCTCCCGACCTGTTGTCGGTGCAGTTCGAGGAGTACGTTAAAAAATACAACCAGAAGCGCAGCGAGATCCGTCGCCAGCGCGATGCCGACCAGCGCAAGAACCTCGGCCGCAAGCTGGAGCTGGTTGACGAGCTGAAAGCCCTCGCGGAATCCAGCGAGAGCATGAACAAGGCGTTTGAAAAGCTGCAGGAGATCCAGGCGCGCTGGCGCGAGATCGGGCCTGTGCCGCTGGCCAACGTCCATGAGCTCCGCCAGACCTGGCAGCACCACCTCGACCGTTTTTTCGACGTGGTGAAGATCAGCCGCGAGCTGCGCGAGCTCGATTACAAAAAGAACCAGGAGCTCAAGACCGAGCTGATCGCCCGCGCGGAAGCGCTCGTGGAAGAACCTTCCGTGAGGCGCGCGCTCAGCCAGCTGCACGAGATCCACGAACAGTGGCGCGAGATCGGGCCGGCATCGAAAGAACTGAACGACCAGCTCTGGGAACAGTTCAAAGCTGCTTCGGATAAAGTTCACGACCGCAAGCAGGCGCTGCTCGAAGACAATAAAGTAAAGCAGCAGGAAAACCTGGCGAAAAAACAGGAGCTGTGCGTGAAGATGGAAGCCGAAGCGGAAAAAGTCTACGAATCGCACAAATCCTGGCAGGACGCAAACGCCGCCGTTGAAGCGCTGTTCGCCGAGTGGAGAAAGATCGGCCACGTTCCGAAAGAAGACGAGGAAAAAACCTGGAAACGCTTCAAGGAAAGCCGCCAGAAATTTTTCCGCAGCCGCGAAGCCTATTACGCGAAGCAGCGGGAAGAATTCCGCAAGAACCTCGCGGAGAAGATCGCGCTGTGTGAAAAAGCCGAAGCGCTCAAAGACAGTACCGACTGGCGGAACACGGCCATGCAGTTCAAACGCCTGCAGGACGACTGGAAAAAGATCGGCCCCGTGCCGCGTAAAGTTTCCGAAAAGACCTGGCAGCGTTTCAAAGCCGCCGCCGACACGTTCTTCGCCAACCGCAACAACCAGTTCGCCGCAGCCGATGCCGCGCTGAAGGAGAACGTGACTGCCCGCGAAGCCCTCATCACGGAAGCTTCAACCGCCAGCCTCGGGGAAGATCTCGCCTCCGCGCGCACCGCGCTCGCCGCGCTCCAGCAGCGATGGGCCGACATGCCGCCCGCGCCCCGCAACGAGCAGGGCCGCCTCGAAGCCGCATGGAAAAAAGCGCAGGACCATCTCTTCACCCAGCTGAAAGAAAAAGGCGGCGACGAAAACACGCTCCAGCGCATCCGTTACGATCAGCTCCGCCAGACCGAAAAAGGCCGCGACCAGATCTACCGCGAGCGCACCGGCATCCAGGAAAAGATCAAACGCCTGCAGAACGAGATCAACACGCTCGAAACGAACCTCGGCTTCTTCAGCAAATCCAAAGGCGCGCAAAGCCTCGTGGCGCAGTACCAGGGACAAGTGGAGAAGAACAAAGCCGAGATCGATCGCCTCAAAGCACAGTTGAAGCAGATACCGAGAGAGTGAAAATGTGCAAATGTGCGTATGTGCAGATGCGCACGTACTCCGCGCAGGATCAGGTAGCTTGTACCCCGGTCCATCTGCACATCCGCACATCCGCACATCCGCACATCCGCACATCTGCACATCCGCACATCCGCACATCTGCACATCTGCACATCCGCACATCCGCACATCATTCATACTTCCGCCCGAGGATCATCACCAGCCCGATGTTGAAGTGGAAGGGGAACATGCGAATGTTTGTGTTCTTGTCGTTCGCCCATTTGAAATCCATTTTGAGCGGGAAGCTTGTCCCGTATTCCAGCCGCACGCGTTTTCCGCCGATGTTGCCGTACAGGTAAGGCTCGATGTAAACGTTGCTGCCGGTGAAGCGGTCGTAATTCCCGAACTCGTCCGGGCTCCTGTAACCGTGATAAGAAAGGTAGCTGAGCTTGAACGCATACCCGCCGCCCACGCGCACCACTTTGAAGATCTTTCCCTGCGTGCTGCCTCCGCCGATGGAAAGAAAGATCCGGTTGTAATTCCCGTAAAAATCCTTGTACACTTCACCGCTGTCGAGGTCGTAGTTGCTGCCCCATCCGAAGCCGGCGTACATGGAATAAACATTCCCGTTTTCTTTTCTGCTTTGCTTGTAAAGCCCGATCCCCAGCTCGGCTTCTTTCGCCTGGTAGCTGGAGCCGGTAAGCGGAAAGTTGTACATGGCGATGGCGGCGACGTGGTCGGTCACGGAAACGCCTGTTTTTGCAGCAACGCCCGCGAGGCCGATCGTGCCGGTGGCCTGGACTTCGTGCTTGCCGGCGAACACCGGGTGATTGACCGGCGTGGTGTAATACATGGGCGATTTGCAGCCGGGGAGAATCAAAAGGATAAGGGCGGCAATGCAGGCAAACCGGTAAATGGTACGCATAGGGAAAGGGTTGTCCTGCGTTTCGCAGGAGGGTTTGCCTAAAAGTAAATGTGGGAATCGCGGCGGACATCATGGTTTTCGATAGTTCGCTTTGTATTTTCGACAACCGGAATAATTCTGACAAAATGGCCTGCCTAAGCTGTATGGATTTCATCTGGAAAATCTTAACCACAGAGATCACAGAGGTATTTCACAGAGGTACACCGGGCAATATTTTCTTTGTGTCCTCTGTGCATACAGGTCATGGATGTCCTCTGTAATCTCTGTGGCTAATTTTTAAACAGTCTCCGGGAGAATTTTCGCACGCAAAGCCACCTAATTTTGCAGAATGATCCGGCAATACGAAATAACGCTGCCCGCCTTCGAACGCGGTTTTCATTTGATCACGAAAGAAATTTTTTCGGAACTGAACGATCTTCCCGGAACGGGGCTGGCTCACATTTTCATCCGCCACACCTCCGCCGGTTTGACGATCAACGAAAATGCGGATCCGACCGTGCGCGTGGATTTTGAATCCGTATTTAATAAGCTTGTGCCCGAAGGCTGGAAATACGTTCACAACGACGAAGGTCCCGACGACATGCCTGCGCACATCAAAGCCGCGCTCACAGGCTCATCAGTGAGCGTCCCGCTGCGCGACGGCAAGCCGCACCTCGGTACATGGCAAGGGATTTATTTGTGCGAGTTCAGGAATGACGGCGGAAGAAGAAAATTGACGGTGACGGTGATTTCCTGAACGGAGAAATTTTACTCTTCCTCGTCGCCGGTGATCTCTTCTTCGGCAGGCGGGGGAAGCTCGGCGGGAAAATCTTTCGCGCTGATGTAAACGCCCGGCATGGGATTCACGTGCGGGTGTCCGCCTTTCAGGAACATGAAAAAATGAACGTTGTTTTTCTTGTCGACGTTCTTCTTCGTGTCTTTGATCAGCTTCCTCGAAGCCGCAAACCGGCTCACCACGCCGTTTTCCCCGGCACATTCCACGATCGTCATCGAAGGGATTTCGTATGAGAATTTTTCTTCCCCGCGCAAACCTTCCAGCCGGAATGTCTCGTTGTTGCGGATGCTGAAATCCTTCACCTCGCCGGTCACATCAAACTCATCTTCCCAATTGTACTTCACATTCAGCTCTCCCTCCGGCAGCGTAGCGTCGAATTCGGGGTTGACTTCTTTTACGGTGATGGTGACTTTCATGGGGGTAAAGGTAATTAGGGGAATGGAAAAAAAGGATTGGGGGAATAGGGGATTAGGGAATTAGGGATTAGGAATTTTGCTCAGAAAATTTTTGAGATACTTGAATATAAAATCCCCTAATTCCCTCCCAAAATCCGCAAGTCTACTGTTTCAATAATATACAATAAATCAGCTTTTTAAGCAAGGATAATGACGCTATTAAGATTAACAGCAAAAAAAGGCACTATTTCGCGCCTCTCAATTATTCTGCTATCACTTATTGATTAATAATGACTTCTGGGATAACTCGTTCTCGAATCTCATCATAAATGTGAATGTCCACACCTTCTGCCACCTCAATCGTTACCGATAAAGAGTAACGCACCGCGCTTTTCAATTTTTCCGCATCCTCTCGGCAGTTTATTCTTATTTCCAAGTTAGTCCCATCGACAAAGGCGGATGCATTATTACCTTCAAAAATCTCATGCTGTATTGTTCCCCTTCTAACGGCATTATGATCTGCTTGCTTCCTAGCTACATTCAATATACTCTCGTTGTTGCCGGGGAAATCAAACCATAGAGCTGCTTGTCTATATTTTTGATTTAAGCAGCTTACTGGAGTCAACCATGCAAGCGTTACTGTAAGCCTGCGCCAAACTACTTGGCCTGTAATCCCGATTGGCAAGGGTAATTTATAGAGATGTGCCTCCTCTGCATTTAATTCTCCCCAACCAAGAAGTGTCGCCCTTTGGTCAGTGCAACTTAAAATTCTTTCTGCACCTATATTACCATATCCCATGAAACCACTGATAACATTTTTCGGTTTAATAGCGGGAGGAAGCGAGTTTGAAATAATATCCATTGCTTGCGGACTCCAAGATGCTCCATGAACCATTAAAGACTTTAATAACACCGCAATATATTCTGTTGGAATCTGCTTTAGTTCTACAGTCTCATCGATCATCTCCAATAACTGCCCCCCTAAACGAGTTCCTAACGCATTGGCATTACTTGTTCCCCAAGCGTATATGGTGTAATTCAAGGAACCATCAGTACTTGGTGACGCGACTTTTATGCCCGGAGGAGTATGGTGTTGATTTACTTTCAGAACGACATTTTCATGCATGTTTCCTAACTTTTCATCATACAGTTTAATCCCGCCTGGCATGAGGACATCAGGTTTTATAGCCCGTTTATATCCAAGTCCCATTCTACTAATGGGACTGGTTATTAGATCGTCATTAATTGGGTTTATGCGATGCCCAATTTGATATCCAACCTGCGCATTGTTATGGGATGCACCAATTGTAATAGCGTTAATTGATTCAGCAGGTGAAATTATTTTTCGAAAGCGAATATTATTAAAAAGCGATTGGATTGTTTTTTGAACAAATATCTGGGGAGCGGCCTTTAATTCATCAATGCGCCCCCTTTCGTGGTCAAGAACTAATTCATCAACACAGTTACCTGCACTTATTAAAAACAAAACGTTGTATTTATGTGCTAGCCAGTCAATCAATTTGGCAAGCGAACTCATGGTTGTGCTAAACACCCGTGCAGGATCTCCAATCGAAAGATTAATAATTTTGATTTGAGATGCCACAGGATCACCTCCATTCTCGCCTTCAAAAAGACGTTTGACTGCTCTATGAATTAAATCAATAGCTAAAGTATCATCGGGTAGATATTCATCATTTGTTCCTAATCGGTTTTTTAGAATAGGTCTACAATATACTTTTTGTTTTAAAGGCGGGGTGGGGTTATTTAAATCACCTCTCAAAATTAAAGATGCCATCGCGGTACCGTGCATGCGCTTATCCGCTGGGCAATCTGCACTATAATTATCAGGATCATCAATTATTAGATAATCGGCTAATAGCTGATGATTCGCAATTGGGTAGCCATCTAAAAGAGCTATTCTAGGGATTTCAGCGATTGGTTCTACCGGAGCAGGTTGGGCATCGAACGGTTCAATGTTTTCAAGATTATGCGACACGGCAAATTGGGCTACCGGTCGAATAAACATTATATCTTCTGCTAGTAATAAACTTACTGCATCGTCCTGAGCAATATTATTGAAAATATTAAGAGGAGCATTTGCTAATATGCCGTGGTATTGAATTTCCTCTATAATAGTTTCTTGTATAAGTATACCGCCAACCTCCGCTAATAAAGACTCTATTCTATTCCTTGCTTGTGCTCGTTGTTCAGGTTTCCTGTACCAGAGTTCTATTTCAAAAGGGATTATTTGTTGTCCGCCTTCGATTCGATAATTCCAATCTTCAATAAGACCGGTTTCGTGTATTCTATCCTTCAATCCCCACGGACGAATATCATATAACAGGTTAAAGAGATCACGCCATTTCCCTTTTGAGTGAGGGAATTTTGTTGATGTCTTATAAAAATTATTCCATAGGGATAACAATTCTTGAAGAGCCGCATAGTTAGAGAAAATGAAAAACACTCGGCCCCGGATATTCTTTTCTTCCTTATCCTCTATGTAAAAATCGTCATCAGACTCGAATTCACTTTCTAATTCCCCTAACCATTCCATGTCGGGAATGTTCTTTAATGCTTTGTAAAATGAATCAATTGTACCTCTAGTTTCAAATACTAAAACCATTTCCGGTTCGATTCCAGAGGCCTCACTATCCAACAAGACACGTTGCGAGTTAAAGGCCTCCTCCAAGACATCCATTTTAGGACCAAGGCGTTGTTCTTGTCGCTCTAATGCCGGGTGTTTAAGATTAGAAAGCACATTCTTTTTTTTCTTATACCGATCGACGCTTGAAGCCGTAGGGAAAAGCAAAATGGGTTTATTAGGCATGGGAATTAGCGTAGGGAGTTAAATAATTGAACAGTAAATTTATACTATATATCATTAACACGACATCCGGTGCGCTAACAATAAAGTATAAACATTAAAGTCATTAAATATCCTTGGAACCTTTAGGCTTATATGCCTTCGCTATCTGTCTAATACGGCCCTCAACAATCTTCTTCATATTTGAGCCCGGTAAGCCCAGCACATACGAGCGCAGAATATCTTTCAATACATTCTCAATATCAGAAAAACTCAAAGTGTTTAGCTTTTGAGCAAGGGTAATTATTGAAACTCCAAAAGGGGCCGGCATGTTATTTTCAAACCGTCGGAGATATTCTTGGATTTGATTCAAAGAAGGTTTTGAAAGTGAGATTTTTAATTGAAATCTTCGCCAAACAGCTCGATCCAATAACTCAGGGTGATTTGTGGCGGAAATTACAACCACGTAACTCGGTAGGCTGTCAATCTGCAAGAGTAAAGAGTTCACTACTCGTTTGATTTCGCCAGTTTCATGTTGGTCACCACGCTCTTTACCAATTGCATCAAATTCGTCAAAGAACAGCACACATCGTTGAGTTTTTACAAAGTCAAAAAGATGTTTAAGTCTAGTTGCGGTCTCTCCAAGATAACTGGTAATTATTCCCTCATAACGTACAGTAAACATTGGGACCATCAATGAATTGGCAATTGCTTCGGCTAAAGACGTTTTGCCATTGCCGGGTGGGCCAATTAGTAATACTCGGTTTCTCGGTTCTAGGTTGTACGATCTTAGAATATCTGACCGAAACTGCTCACTAATAAGCTCGCGACATAATGCTAACGTGTCTTCTTTAAGAACTAAACGGTCAAGTAATGTGCGCGGAGTAACTTGATGAATAATATTCTCTATTCTATTGTCATTACGAACAACAGCCGGAGATAGCCCATTCGTTATTCCGTTACTCTGAGCTGTTTCGTTTAGCTTATCGCTTAGTTGATCGGCTAAAATATTATGTTGTTTGCTTCGCTCTTCAGCAATAATAGCTTCGACCGTTTTTCTAAATAAAGCGCGATCTCCCGATGCCCCGGACTGAACTAATTGCAAAAGTAAATCTGCTCGCGCCATTGATTTTACTCGATAAATTGGGTTTCAAAGGTGCCAAAGATAACCTAAAATCTACAGGGCGTAAAATTGGTCATTTTAGTGGGAAATAAGGCTGCAATAGGGCTCTCATTTCCGTACTCAATTCTATTTCCGAATTGCCCAGCTTTGCAACGCCTCAAATTTTTCTTTGAGGTTAAGCAGTTCAAAAGACCAATCTTCCCCGTCGAGCGACCACAGGACGGAAACGCGGCGTATGAAGTAGGCAACGAACTTCTTTAGCTTGAATTTATCCTTTAGCGCGTTGGTGTGTTCGCTGAATTGACGGATCAAATACTCAAACAGGCATTTTGCCATAGCTGAAACATACATAAACACCATGTTTTCGTTTAGGAACGAAAACGGCACACGTTTCCAGTTGAAATCGTTGAGCAGGTCACGAAAATTATTTTCCGCATCACCGCGCTGGTCATACAGTTTGACCACATCTAAATCCGACCGAACGTATTGGCTTATTCCGTTTACGTCCCGGTAGGTTTCCATATCGTTCGTAATGATTGCCCGGTACAGGTAGTCCGGGTTTTCGCGTGGGGGAACCGTTGGGTTCTTGTCCAGGCGCAGGATCACCAACCTATACGGCGGTTTGTTTTTGAACGGTTGAAATTCAGCGGAACCTATTTCCTCGGTGCGCTTGTGAATTTCGATAGTCTGCCATTTTGCAATTTTGAAATCGCTTAACATTTCCTCCGTGTTCGCCACGCGGATGAAAAATTTTTGTTCCAGCGTATCTAGCAGTTCGATAACGTCTTGTTGGTAGCTGGCTGCGTCCATACGGATGCCCCACGCTTTGATCCCGTGCGTTTTCAGGCGTGTGTACATTTCCTGTAATGCCTCGGTGACTTTATAGGCTGCCGGAGAATTTCCGTTCCGGCCTTCAATGAATACCGGAATTTTTCCCACCAACGATACACCCGGACTGTACCCGCGAAATTGTTTGTAAGTCACTTTCGCATCGAACTTTTCCGCCGGAACGGTTGTAGCATCGTAGTCGATCAGGTATGTGTCGGTTTCATTCAACACGCCCAACGTCTTAGAGAATTTTAACAGCAGATCGTTTAGCAACCCATTCGTATTAAACTCATGCGCTACGCCTGAATCTTTATTGATATGTTTTTCCGTAGGGGTTGCAAACCGTTTGAAGATACGCGCAACCGAATCGGGAGAACATAGTTTAGCTATGGGGATAGCCTTAAACGCGCCGTGTAAGTTTTCCGTGTAAATATCCTCTATGCGTTTCGCCCCGCACAGGTTACAGTACATCCAACCTAACAGCACATCACTATAAGAATAACGCGCCTGCGGAACACGGTTCCCCAGCATCCCGTCGAACAGTTCGGCAATACCTAGCTGCCGCATCTTCGCCATGACGAAGCTGATGCCGCCGAAACTGTTGACCTGTGACGTTATTTTATTTTCCGTTTGCACGTAGCGCGTTGCTTTGCGCTAAGTACCGACGCGGGGTATGTGACGCTTGCCCTTTGCTGCCTTCCGCTGCTGGTTGGCGTACTGCGTTGCCCAACGTTGCCCAACGTTGCCCGATTTTAAGAGTACATAGATTATATGCCGCCTTACCTTTACAACAGCGGAAACGAAACCGCGTTATACATTGGTACTAACTTCAAAATCTATGTTAATGATGGTAAAAAATACTCCGAAGAAAATCACCCGTAACGGTGACTACACTTACGAACGTGCAGGAGCAACCATTAACAAAGCCTCACACCTGCTTGCCGCCCGTTGGTCACACGATTACCGAATAGCCGAAGACAAGGAAAGATACCTATTCGACAAGTTGCACGAACTGGCTGATTATCTCGACGCGGCTTTTGACGATCACTATCTGAAAAACCTGTATTACCATTATGTCGGTGGGTTCAGGGCAAACGACACGCTGGAAGATATGCTAAAGAAGATGGAGAGCATACGCCAGAGTATTGTACGCGCGTTAAAATCCGGGACGAAGAAAGTGCCGCCGCAGATCAAGACGCAGCACGTTTATGACGGGCGTAGAATAGTGAAGTGGAAATTTTTGATCCGCTTAATGACAGCCCAGCACATCGCGCAGTTACTTTATATGCAATACCGCCGCCAGCGAAAACTAAACAGCGTGTCCGTTCCAAAGCGGGATAGCATTACGGCAACGTTGCCGGGTATGACAGCGTGGTACATTCGTGAGCTGTTGCCTAAATAGAAAAAAGGTTAAAGAGTAAATATTTATCCGGGGCTTACAACCCCGGATTTTTTTTGCCGTGTTTTTCGACGGGATAACCCCTCATAACGCCGTCATAACCCCTTATGAAGTCGAATAACGGTTTTATAACGACGAAGGTTTGCAGCCCTAATTTAACAAGTGGTAACATCTGTGTGTTTAATTTATTTAACGGCTCACGCAATTAACAAAACCGTTGTAACAAATGGCGGTAAGACTCGTTATTAGGATTAGACTCACTATACCCCGCTGAATCCCCGCAGTCTAATTGTGCAGAAAGACATGAGAATTGATAACGCTACGCTGAAACGTTCTGTTTCCAGTTTGCACCCACCCGCATCCGGGCCTTAACGTGTCCCTTGTTTTTATGCGCGACTAAAGTTGCGACCCTCAACAGTTGTTTTTTTGTTCCCCCAAAAATAACAACGCATAAAACAAGGATCACTTAACCCCCTACGTAAGATGAATAATATAGATTTACCTGCCATACCGCCCGACCTGGGCTTTGAGTTTAAGAATCATACGATAGAGAATTTAGCAGAACTGTATGAGGTGAGCAGGCGTACAATGACCGGACGCCTGCGTAAAATACGCGACCTGTTAGGCGCACGCGTTGGTCAAGACTATTCCGCGGATCAGGTCATAATTATGTGCCTGCTGTGGGAACCCCCCGAAAACTATTACACCGCGTACCGTTGGATGGAAGTTCACGGCTGGAAAGATTTCATTGCAAAAAAATACCGTTTGGAAAAATATCTTGATCCGCTGGTGCGAAGCAAAATGATAGAGGAAAGATATAGACGCAACAAAAAGAAGAAGCCCAAAAAATAACTACTCATTACTGAAAAGGCCGATGCGAAAAAACGCATCGGCCTTTTCGTTTTTACTCCTTCAATTTTTTTTGCGCTCCCAGAATCGGGCAATGTTGAGCAATGTTCGGCAGCGCAATACTCCAATCAGCAACAGAAGGCAATACAGGGCAAACGTGTCAGGGCTGCGATATAATATTTGGAGCATGAATACGCAACTCTTAGAAAATCGCTGGACTGCACTTGTATTCGGTGCAGTATTCAGCTTACTCACATCTACTGTTGATGGTGGACTGATCTATTACGCGATCAAGTCCCTGATAGGTGGGGGAATCTGGTTCGGCTTTCAAGTATTAGCCGACAGATTGAAAAAACGCAGCGAGGCCGCTGAACAACAACAACAAAATAAACCACAAGACAATGGGAGCGGAAAAGTGGATTCTACCGACCGCGCTGGCAAGTAGCATAGCGTGGATTACAGGCCGAAATATTGCGCTGGATGCCGACAGGCTCGACGCGGTTATCGTTCCCATGATTCACGCAATGGATTTGGAAGGGATCAAACTGCGCGTAAATGTGAAGTTGAAGAACCCAACGAAAACGGATTTCGATTTCCGTCAGCCGTTCGTTGAGATCAAGTATAACGGCACTACAATCGGCAGTTCCCAAGCATCCGACAAAGTAACCACGTTCTCCGCCGGTGGCGAAAATTCTTTCGCGCCGATAATGATAACAATACCGTGGACTAACCTTTTGTTTCTCGGTTGGCAGGTAGTGAAGGATTTGAAGTCGGGAACGGTGGGAATGGTTTGCGAAGCAAAGGCAACCAGCTACACAAAGATTTTTTGGGTGTACGATAAACAAGTGACGTACTCCAAAGAAGTCCATATCCGAAAGGAGCAACAACAATGAACGAGGTAAGGAATTGGCTCGGCGAGGCAGGCGTAGTAACGCAAAAGCGTGTGTTGAAAAGCAGACGCCCGTACCTGCACTTATTTCCTCGACCGACAGGACAAAGCCACATCGTGAAAAAGAACAATACCGTAGCGCACACGGTCAAGTTCATTCCGATAATGGTAAAAGCAACATTGCACCACACGGAGCAATTCGTAGATGAAATGATTGCACCAACCTTAAAAGAAACGTGCGCGAATTTATGGCGTTGGGTATTTGAGCATATCCGATATACACCCGATGGAGAAAACGAACGTGTAAGAGCACCCGGAAGATTTGTCCACGAAGGCAAAGGGGATTGCGATTGCATGACGGGTTTCCTCGACAGTTGTTTAGAGAATGTGCGAAGAAAAACAGGCTGGCGTTTTTTGATCGTTAACAGGATCACGAAATACAAAGCTGGTTGGCAACACATTTACCCGTTTGTGATAACGTCAACAGGTGAGCGAATTTTCCTCGATTGCGTCACCGAGTATTTTAATTACGAGGAACCATTTACAGTTAAAGAAGATAATCTCATGGACTTGGAATATTTGAATGGCTTTGAGGGCATGGAACTTTCCGAAGATGCTTACTTGCTCGGCGTTGGCAACGACGACGAAATAGGCAAGCTGAAAATTTTCGAGAAAGCAGGCGCAGCCATTAAGAACGTGGTGAAGAAAGCGGGAGAGGTCACGAAAAAAGTTGTTCACGCTGTGAACGTAGTGAACCCCGCGACGTTGCTTTTACGCAACGGATTTCTGGCCGCAATGAAAACGAATATGCTCAACGTGGCCGGACGCATGAAGTGGTCGTACCTGAGCGAAGAAAAAGCAAAGGCGAAAGGTTTTGATATGAAGAAGTACGAGAAGCTGCGCAAGCTGCGTGACCGTATGGAAAAAACCTTTTACGGTGCTGGTGGCAAACCTGAAAACCTGAAAGAGGCAATCCTCACAGGTAAAGGAAATGCAGGCAAAGAGGTTTCCGGTTTCGGCCTGATCCCTATCTACGCCATGCAAACCGAAGGAACAACGGTGCGCGAAATTCTCGGCGACGAATTGTACGAGAAGGCGAACGGATCGCTGGCAGGTACGGACGGCTTAGGCGTTGTTGTTACTGCTGCCGCAGTCGGAACCGCTGCCGCAGCTATTGCGGCCATTGCTGCCGCGATCAAAGATATTGGCGAACTCCGCAAGGGTGAACCCAATACAGACAACCCGGACGCCAGCGGATCAACCGTTGATCCTTCGGAAACAGAACCCACAACCGACAGCGGAAGTACGCAGCCTGACGGCGGCGGATCAAACGACAGCGGATCAAACTCAGGCGGATCAAACAACGCGAAAGAGGGCGATGAAGCAGCGGTTAAATTCCTGGACAACCCAATGGGTTGGATGAAAGAGAACCCCAAAACCACCGCGCTGGTAGCTGTGGGAATTGTAGGGACGGGTTTCCTGATCTACAAACTGACAAAAGGCAAGAGCAAAGAAAACGAAGGTGAAAGCGACCGGCCTTATTCAAAACGCGACCGCGGATATTCCGCAGGTGCGCGTGAAGAATTCCACCCCGTAACCATTCGGGGATAACTCCAAAAACAAAAACAATGTCAAAGGCAAATTCATATTCCGAACGACTGGAGCAGTTGAAAGGTAGCGTAGGCGAACAAGTGAAAGAACTTGCAATGCCTGTACTTATCGACCTCGCTTGTGGTTTCGGCGGCTGGTTCGCAGGTAAGGCGCTCGGGCAAAAATCGTTGCTTATTGGCCTCGGTATATACGGCATCGGTCGTTACCACAGCTTGCGTATGGCAATGACGCGCGAAGAACAACGCGAACAAACCGAAGCGGCTGCGAAAAAAGACGGACGCATTGCAAACCTCATGGACAAAGTGTACGGACAAAACCGAATTTATCACGGTGAAAGTCCGCTATCAACACTCGGTATGTCCATGATGATCGGCGGCGCAACCGTGGCTTTTGCAGGCTCACGCAAAGCGAACGAAGGGGACAAAGGCGCGTGGCAGGAAATCAAAGACGACCTGAAACACCGTTTGTACCTCGACAAATTTTTCAACAAAGAAGAAACCGAGAACACGCAGGCCGCACCTGCTGTAAGCGGCATCGGCGAAATAAATTATTTCCTCGCTGGTGATTCGCTTACGCAAGACATGAACCTGTCGGTACTCGACAACCTCGATAAACAAATGGAGGAGGCGGCAATCAGTTTCCAAAATCAGGAAACGCGTTACGCTGCACCTGCTCCGCAATCAACAGCCGATTCATTCAGCGGTTTCCCCGAAGTGGAAGAACTGGAAGAAATAGGAACGCGCATCCTGTAAATAAATAATCGCGCACCGTGCTGAGGTGCGCCGGGGAGAGTTGAAAAAAACTCTCCCCCGGCAATCCTCACACCAAATCGAAAGCAGCGGAACGATTCGCTGCAAACAATAACCTAAAAAACAAAAGTCATGTTAGATATTTTGAATGGCCTTGAAAATACCGAGTTCAACAACTACGGTGGGCTGATGAGTCCCGAACAAGTCGAAGCAGTTGCAACAGCCGTGGCGAAAATCCAAGACCCGGTAAAGCGCGCAAAGATGGTGCAGAAACTTGTTGCCCCTACGGTCGCAAGCAAAGGCAGCCGCGCGGAAATGGAAAAACATTTCGGCTTGCTTCCGAAACATATTCAGGAAGGTTTGCTTAAAGGCGATCTGCGCCTGGCTGATACAATCGTGTATTCTATCGTGCCGATCAATTCTAAAACTACGCGCTGCTTTGAACCCCAACACACACGCCAAATTGGGCTCCGTTCACTTTCAGAAGGTAGAATGAGTAAAGGCTCCGTTATGCTCGTGTCAGGAATTTTCATGCTGGCAGGTGTTGCCTCCGCTGACACAACAGACGCGGCAATGTCCGTAGCACTCGCAAAGCTCGAAGCAATTCCCTCGATTGCTAACGGTGAGTTCTCACTCAAAGCAAACAAAAAAATCATCGTGCCGGAAGGAACCAGCAACCGCCAGTTCTGCACGGACAATTTCAACGGCGTTCCGCTGGGCTATTACAAGCTGGCTAACCCGCGCCTGATCCACGACGATGTTCCTATCGAACTCGTGGTAGAACTCGGCACAGTCACCGGCATTGCTGCTAACACGCAGTTGTATGTCGGCCTGCACGGGACGATCACCACGCCGTAACGGGTGCGTGATAAATAAACAACCGCGAAGGTGCGCGGCGTTGCTGATCCCGTAAGGTCACAACGCTGCCGCCACGGCGGTAAAAAAAGAAAGTCATGTTTCCCTATTTCAAAAGGTTCGATATACAAATCACCGCAGCCAATGAAACGTACAACGCAGAGTTTGAACTCGACAAAGACGTTAAGCAAGTCAAAGGAATATTGCTTACGTCCGATCAGGACGATATGCTGTACTACCGCGGAGCGCAACAGCTTCTTATCAATGGTCGCGAATATCTCCCCGACAACTACGAAAGCAAGTTGCTCATGTGCGGGATCAACACCGACCCCAACAAACGGTTTTACGAATTGGAGCAAGCCGAAGCAATCAACGGAAAAATTCGGATCAGCTACACCGACACCGATAACGTTAACACATCCTTTCAAGCGTACCGGGTTTCTGTTTACGTGAAAGGATTTAAAGAAGCACAAGAATGAAAACGCGAATCCATATCCACCGGGAGAATGTAAGCGGCACAGTAGGCCGCAAAACGTTTATCGTAACGCTGCCGCGTGACGCTGAAAAAATTGTCGCTATCGGGGTGAGTACTGTCGGGCTGAAAAAATCCGATGGTGAAAATCACTTTGAGGCTGGAATGCTTCGCGTTACCCGCGACGGTGTTCTGCTTTTTGAAACACAAGTACGGAATGAATTTCAGGATGCGGATTTTGATTTCAACCCCGCACCCTCTTTCCTCGACAACAGTTTCAAAGCGGTTTCCGGTGGGATGGATCACGCGCTCAACGTCACCTTTCCCGGTTCACCGCGAAGCCTGTTTTGCAGGTATGACGGAAACAAAGCACCGTCCTCACTCGCGTACAAAATCGCGCTGTATTTCATCTACACAAAAAAACAAAAACAATGACAACCGATTTTGTGTTAGCGCATCTGCCGCATAAAATGCGGGAGTTAGGAGTAAACGACAATTACGCCCTGACGTTCCGCGAGCTGGTAATACCAAACAAAGCGTCGATTGAAATTGACGCGACCGGGCAATACTATTTTCTCGTTGGTGGTTTCTCAACCTTTTTTTCGATCACATCCGAAGGCGGTTTGTATGACCTGCTTTCGACCAGCACCAACGAAGTAGCGCATGAGCATACGGGTAAGATCAAAATTACAAACCGTGAAGATCCGACCCTGCACCTCCAATTTATTGTCGTTATCCCAAATCATTAAACCCCAATAAAAAAAGTATTATGAAGAACAACGAAAAAACTTACACCGCCGCGAACCTCGCCGCCGTGTACGATCAGATCAACCACCGCAAAGAGCAGAACAAGGTTTGCAGCTTCCGCATTCAGGTAGACGGCAAAACGGTAGTAAAGCGCACGTATGACCTGCGCGAATTTTACAGCTTCCGGCATTACCTCACACCTGAAACCAAAACGGTAAGCATCCGCATTTACGCGCGTTTCTTCTCGGTGGAAAATTTCGATTTGCAGTTTACCACGATCCCGGAAACGTCGCGCGCAACACACAACCACAATCGCGAACTGGCTCACGAAAACGTGCGGCTGTTTTCCGAAGTCCTCGACAAGGATATTGAAATCTTCGATCTGCGCGAACGCCTCGGACGTGCTGAACTCAAAAGCGGATCACGCGGGGTAAAGACAATCGGCGGCTTGCAGGTCGTTGACCTGGGCGATACGGTTATGGTCGTCGTACCCAAAGACAAGCTGAACGAAACGCTGGACGCATTCGAGAAGCACCTCAACGAACAGCGCGGATTGCTTAACGAAATCCGCAGCGCAGTACGAACAAAAAAATCCTAAGCCCATGAAAGCCCCGCAAGTTCTTCCGCTGGATGAAAATTCGTTAGCCTACGTTCATTCGCTTTTGGTCAATCACCTGACGAACTCCGATTTTAATTATTCAATCACGGTGAACAAGTCAGCGATTCCGTTTTTTCCGAAGGCTCAGGATATTTTGCCTTTTGAAAGAGTGCGTGAAACGTATGCAACGACCGATTCGATTTTCTGTATTGATCTGACGTTCCGCAACGGCCTGAAATCAAAAGGCGGATCGCGTTTTATTCTCGCAGATACAGAGAACGAGGAAAACGATTACAACCCGTTAGAACTTGCGGGTTATCCTAAGTATTCAACTAGCGGACAAAAGCAACGTGAACAGGAAATTATCGACCGCGAACGCCTGCGGATCACGAACGAATCGCTGGAAAAAGAAAACGGATTTCTCAAAGAAGCAAATACAAGTCTCAAAGACCAACTGAAAAAATCGGAAGAGTTTTCCGACGAAGTTGAAAAGCTGGTAAGGGACTTGAAAGCAAAAGTTCAGGACAAAGGAGCGTTAGAACAGATCGGCGATTTCATTGGCAAAGTCGCTGCATACGCGCCGGGACTTTTGAAAAATACCCCGCTGGAAGGATTCGGAAAAACACCCGACGCGCCCCCGGTGCAAAACCTCGGAAGCACGACCGCAACACCGAAAACACAGGCGCAACCCGTACAGCCTGCCGCGCCGCAATTCGATGAGGAAACGCTCGCGCTCACAAAAGCAATGTGCGAGTTAAAACCTTACTTCTCACAATTCGAGTTTCAAGATTGTTTCAAGCTGCTCGGGCTGATCGCGCGTTACAAACCTCTGTTAGGTGAGTTGTACGATCTAGCATTGGGCGAAGTGAAACGGCAGGTTGCTATTCGCCAGCAAGCTGCAATAAAAAAACAACAGCGGGAAAACCCGCAGCCACCGCAGCAAGTTGTTCACCCCCCGCAGGTAGTTCAGGAGCCGCAGCACAACGCGGATGAAGAACCCGAAGAAGAAGAACAACAGCCGGAGCAAAACGCTAACGAAGATTATCCCGAAGAAAGAACGCCCCCGACCAACTAAGAGAAAAGCAAAATGGAAAAGTTCAATTACGATGTCGCTGTGAACGAGAGTACACCCGACAGAGCCACCCGGAAAATAAATGCAGCGTGTAACCTGATGGATATACTCAGCATGGAAGAACTGGAAAAGCTCGTGCAGATCGCACATACACAACCCGACAAGCTGGCAATGTTTCGCGGCTATATCAACAATAGCTAAGACGCAGCCGGAAGTTTCGCAACGTTCTTTGAAATCGGCCCTTCGTGGCCGACAATACAAAAGCAAATACAATGACCTCGGCAAAAGCCGCAGTACTTCCCAAACCGGGAACGAACAGCGGCGACAATGAAGGAGGCAATAGTTTACCTACGGTTATACCCGTACCGCATTCCGAAAGTTTTTTCGGCAACTGGTCGGCAAGAGACAAAAAAATATTCTTGCTGGTCACAGGTGGAATAGTCGTAGGAACTACGGGCTTTTTGATCGCGCGTTACTACTACAAAAAAGCGAAGGGCGCGCGAGTACAGCAGCAGATTGTTTTTGAGGGTAGCCCCGCAAGTTTCGTACAGGATTTAATCAACGCTTTTGAAGGAGCGGGAACCGATGAAGATTCTATCTACGCAGTCTTTGCACGGATGCCCTCACAACAGTTTTATCTAAACGTTGTAAAGGCATACAAAGACCATCCAAACGGCGGCAACCTGGGCGACGACCTCGGGGAAGAACTCGACACCGAAGAACTCCAAGTAGTAAAAAATATTCTTGCGAGTAAGCCGGTGAAAGATGGAGATAAACCAACATACGGTTTACTCCCGTTTTGGGCGCAGCGGTTACAAACCGCATACGAAGGCGCAGGCACGGATGAAGATGCCATTTACAAAGTGTTATGGGAAGTCCCCGACCAAACGGGGCTGCTACTGCTCAACCAAAATTTTTCAAAACAAAACGGCGGCTATTCACTTTTTACAATGCTCGACGAAGAAATGAGCGGCGACGAACTGGAAACCGCCAAAACAATTATAGCAAGCAAAAAATAACATGAAATCCGAAAACAAAAATTCAAATCGCAATACGCCCGTCCCGGTAAACTACGAGCAACAGGAGGAAAAGAAAAAACCTTTCTTCACTCCTACGCGCGTACTATTCGGCGGCCTTGCGTTGGGTGCGCTCGGTTTAGGTGCATACGGTTTGTTCCAATGGATGAACCGGAATAGAAACGGAAGTGCGGACGATCTGCTAATTGCAAACGGCGGAGATAGTTTTATGCCGCCAGCACCGGACACAACTAAGCCGAGCGGCGGCGGATCAAAGCCGCCAAGCTATACCAGCACTCCGGCAAGTGATTTCCCTTTGAAAAAAGGATCGCGCGGCGAAAAGGTGCGCCAGCTTCAACAGTCTCTTATTGCTAAATATGGTTCCGCGCTCATGCCGAAGTATGGTGCGGACGGGCAATACGGCAGCGAGTTGGAAAAGGCACTTACGGCAAAGGGATTACCTACGACAATTGACGAAGCGCAGTTTACAATTCTTACTTCCGTCGATACCACCGATACAGCAACCAAGCTGTATAACGCTGCCACGAAAAAGGAATTTACAAGCGCATTGAGCGCGTTGAAAACCTTGCGCGATACCAGCGACTACAAAACAGTAAGCGAACAATTCAAAGCCAAACGGCTCAACGGTGTAAGCACTACGCTCGTTACCGGGATGCTCAACACGTTCACCGATCCCGCGCAGAAACAGCAAATACAAATTGAGTTCTCGCGCATGGGATTGAAGTATGACGGCAGCAAATGGAGCATCCCCGAATCAGTCGGCGGTTTACCTGTTCGGCAGATCGTAGCTACGCGTCCTACGCAGGTTTGGCAAAACGCGAGGCATCCGCTTACGGTTGGTACGAACGTAGTGTTAGGCCGTGAGATCGCATCGAGCGGCGGCATTACGCTTTTCGATACCGTAGACGGTTTCCGCTTGTATGTAATTACCGGACACGTCCGCTATATGTAGCAATGCGGCGCGGGTGCATTCCGGCATAGCACCACGCGCCGCATTTATAAAATGCCGGAAATAAAAAATCAATAACATGAACCGCGAAATAAAATATATCGTCGTACACAGTACGAAAACGAATGAAGGAACAACCGTTAACGATCTGCACAATGAATGGAAAGCAAAAAACAAAACGCCTCGTTTCCATTGCATCGTAGATAAGATGGGACACGCGCACCGAATGCTGGGCGCGAATTTTATCACGTCTCAATTCCTCATTCGTGAGGCGGAAAATTCCGCTTGCTATCACCTCGCTTACTTGGGCGGCTTGTCGAATTGTCCAACGGTGAAAAATCTTACGCCCGGTGTTCCCGAAGATACACGCACACCCTTACAAACTCATGTGCTGTTTGAGAAGATCGAAGAACTGCGCAAGATGTACCCGAACGCTAAAGTTGTCGCGGCTGACGAATTGATCCGCGCGTCAACAGGCAGAACTATCGGCAGCCCATGTTTCAATGTCGCAAAATGGTTTGACTATCACAACGACAACCGCGACGAATGGGTATTGCAGGATTTTAAACACGCTGATGAACTGGCTCGTTTGGAACGCCACGGCAAAAAAGATACATGGGACACAATCACAGCAGAGGAGCGCGAAATATTTCCCTGTGATGATGCCGCCTTGTTGCGCCGTGGTGTTGATCCGCTCAAACAGTACGACGAGTTTTTCAGAGATGCAACCGGACTGGAATGGAACGCCTCGGAAGATTGTTAACCGCGCTGCGAACGAAAGGCTACAAAGTCTTTCAACGTCCCTACGAATTAAACATTGTAGGGATTCGTTCGCGTTCGGTTGTGCCTAATCGTTTCGACGATCAGATACACGTTTTCTTTCGTGACAATTCGCAGCGTTGGGTTTATCACATCTTCCCAGCTACGACCGATCCCGGAACGTTCTGGCTGCGTCAGCCGATGGAGCCACAGGGTACGGCGATCCTCAAAGAAGGGCAATACCTGAACGTGTACGCGATTGATATGCACCGGGGCAAATACCTCGCGCTTTGTCAACGGCTCGGAACGGTTACAGTAGTGCGGGACTACGACCGCGACGCGGTTTTAGATTTCAATAACGGAACCAGCTTCACGGGTTGGTACGGGATCAATGTACACCGTGCCAGCATCGAAGGCACGACGAAGAAAGTAGAAAAGTATTCCGGCGGGTGTCAGGTTTTCGCCAACGCTGACGACTTCGCGCGGTTCATGCAGCTATGCGAAAATCACCGCAAGCTGTACGGCAACATTTTCACCTATTCGCTTATTGATCTGCGCGCGCTCGTGCGCGCGGGATTAAAACGTGGCGCGTTCGCAATCGCGTTAGGTGCGCTGGCTTTAGCAGCGTTAGCCGCAAGCGTCGAAGAAGAAAAATTGCCAGGAATAAATTAAACCTCAAAAATCAAAGCAATGAAATACGATCAGGAATATATAAACGGATTGGGCGCAATTTCCCGGCGTTCGCTCCGATCCAAACAAGGGAAAACAAAAACACCACCGCCAGCAAAACGGCGTTCGGTTAGCCGCGATGAAGACGAAGAAGAACAACCGGAGAAGAAACCGAAAGACGTGTATTTCAAAAAACGGAAGTACCCTTTTGAAACGGTTGACACCGTAACTGAATCCGTAAAATTCATCCGGCGCTTTGTCAACCTCACGCGGCAGAAAATCGAACTGCATAAACTCACCGCATTCATCCGCGCATTGCAGAAAGCAATTGTAGAGCGGTTGATCCGTAAGAGTAGCCCCCACGCAAAAGACATTGCGGCTATTCAGGAAAGCGCAATTGCACATTACCGCAACGCGCGGGGTAAATGGGTTTACGTGGAACTCGACGAAAAACTGCGGGATAAATACTACGCAATCGGTCGCGGTGAAAAAGTACGCGGATCTGTTTCGATCCTCAAACGTTTCGTAAAGCTGGTTGACCAGCCGTATGGTAGCAGCCTTAAAAAGACAATAGAGAACATTCTCGAATCCCTCGCTTACCAATACAAAAAAGAGATTATCAAAAAGAATGATCCCTATTTCGTGAAAGTGAAAGAGGCGGAACTCGCAATGAAAAAAGCCCTGCGGGATCACAGCCCGATACGGGTTACAAGTTCTGCGCTTAACGGCATCCACGGAATTATTCAATACGAAACCGTTGAGCCCGATTTTTTTGATGAAGGCGGGACGGATTTAAACGGCATTGAAAACGCCGAGGCGGTCGAACTTTCCGACGAGCCTAATGCCGTTCCCGCCTCCCTGACAGGTGAGCAGCTACGCAACATGCAATTCGATTCGGTAGAGTTGAACAGCTACTACACTAAACTGCTCGGACACCCGGCGCGAAATTGCTTTATGGTTGTTTACGGTCCACCGTGGCACGGCAAAAGTTCTTTCGTTGTAAGCCTGAGTAAATCGTTTGCTGAAAACATTGGCAAGGTCGCGTATATTTCACCTGAGCAGCACGGCAGTTTATCGCAACAGGTGCTTGTGGCAGGGATGGACGCGCTCAATACTCCCGGTTTACAATTCTTCCGCGATCTGCCGGCGGCTGGCGATCTGCGCCAATACGCTTGCGTTGTAATTGATTCAGGAACTGCGGCAGGGCTTACGCTTGACGATGCAACAGCGTTGCACGAAATGCTTGCGCGTACTGCGCTCGTTGTCATTCTCCAATCCACGAAGGACGACGATTTCCGCGGTGAGCAGGGATGGCGGCACATGCCCGATATTGTACTGAAGGTAAAAGAGCGGCACGTACACACCGAGAAAAACCGTTACAGGTTAGACCCAGTTTCCCTGCCGATCCCGCTGCCGACCACGCGCCAGCTCCCCGCGCCGGGGCAAACGGTTAACCCTGCATTGAACGGGATAAAAAAGAAAGCACCGCAGGAAATTGAAATAACTGCAACCTTCGACGCGCCCCTGCAATGGATAGCCGAAACAATTTTAGGACTTCCCGGAGAATTGAATATCGGCGGAAAGATGAAGGCGAACGCCAAAGCCTACGAACACGCAATACGAACGTCTGCCAAAGGAGAGATAGCGGAATTGGGTTTGAACGTAACAATTCAATCGTTGAAGTTCTCCCACCTGGACAACGTGAGGTATCACGAAGGCACGGCCTTTTTTGATACACGACTACGGGGATCACCTGACGATCTGCGAAAGGTCGCAGGTGACAACGGAAACAGCATTTTCATCTACAAATGGAAATAAGAACAAGGCCGGGAATTAACCCCGGCCTTTTCTTTTGCTTTTAACGAACTAAGAATGCGAATGAGGGCGAACCCCGTTTAAAGCGAGATGGTTCCTTAAAAATAAAATGGAGCAGGCAAAAAGTGTTTATTCTATGCCCTTGACTAATTCAGAAAGTGAAACGCCCAAAGCGTCAGCAACCTTGCACAGGTTTAAAAACGTTGGGTTACCCTTCCCAGCTTCCCAACTGCCAATGATGGAAGTGTTAAGGTCTTTATCTACCGCAAATGCTATTGAATTTTTAAATCCAGCCTTCTTGCGCATCGTGCTAATGTTCTTCCCAAGCTGCTTTTGACGCTGAACGCTACGGGTATCATTGGTTGATTTCTTAGGCTTTACTGGCATGGTGCAAAGCAAAGGGTTTGTTTTATATAAGAAAAACGCCTTTACAGGTAATGGTAATATACGTTACTGTTATACACGTTATGGTTTTATAGTATATTTGCCCCATGAAAAAACAACCGCCTATTAATCCATACTACCAACCCACGGTAATGAATTACGCTATCAGCGAGGACGTAAAACCGATCATTGACGTAAGGGAAATTCCTTCGTGCAAAGTCGTTGAACGGCAGTTTCTACTGTACTCTTTTGGTTTCGTTTTTTGGCTGAATACGAGTAACTGCAAGTTGACAAAAGATGAAAAACAGATTTTGACGGAATTCCGTTTGTCCCGTTTCAATTATCGAATTCTTTTCCGCCACAGGAAAAAAACGATTGAAGCTGTTTATAGCGAACTGCTTTTTGTTGCTAAGAAGATGTATAAATACTACCCTCAATATCAAAAATGGCTGGCTGATCAGGAACGATATAAATACGGCTGGTTGGTCAATACAGAGCAATATCATTCTTACATGATATTAAACCTGCCGCTGGAAAAGCTGACAATTCCGAAGCCGATTATACATGCGATACAAAAAGCAAAATACCGTTCGCTACACGAATGGCTGCTGTATGAAGACTCTGATTTGGGCTGGCAAAAGTTTATTGAATCCCCGAAAGATTTCAAATGGTTTTGCGAATTCGCCTATGTCCACGGCTTTAAAGAGTTCCTCGGTATGACTGTGACATTTCAGCCCCGCAAAAAAAATAACCCTTAACACCTATCGGCGTGACAATCAAACAAGCTATTACCACAGATTTTTTTGGTGAAGAATGCTTAGTAGTCTTTGAAGTGTTTAAAAACGGGAATACAGTACTCACCGCAATCGTCAAAGAAACAGGTAAACCCCTTGCAAAAATCATTTTGTATGACCGCAAAAAACAAAATAAAACCAAAAGAAATCGTCGTAAAATTTAACGGCTTAATATGCACCGTTGACTTTAGAAATTATGAAAATGGCAGAATTGCGATCTGGTTGACCGTCAAAAGAACCGGGGAAGACGCAGCCGTTGCGACAGTTAACATACCAAATTTCCCATTAAAGGATGATGAGGTAATAATCAAAAACTATAGTGAGAACGAAGGCATTCTCGATGTGTTAATTCAGGCAGGAGTCGTGAGCGAATCTTTTGATAAAGCGGATTCGGGGTACATATCGGCTGACGTATGTAAACTACTCTATTCAAAGCTGAATTATGACCTAAACAGAAAGCTGGCAATGTTTAAAGGCGATATGGAATCTCTTTTACAGTATCAGCTATTTCGCTGTTTCGGTTTGCGACTAAACACTAATGCGTTTGAACAACTGGCAACCTTTGTTCCGAGGTCGGTGATTCGTAAACATCGGGGAAGTATGATTGATCTGGAAGCAATCCTGCTTGGTCAAGCTGGATTACTTCCGATTATAGGCATTGATGGTTATTGTGCTGAATGGTTGTACCGCTACGAGATTTTCAAAGCTAAATATAACTTGGAGACTATGCCCCCGAATACATGGCAATTTAAGGGAGTGAAAAGAAGCGACTATCCATCAGTCAGGATAAGCCAGTTAGCAATGCTCTTACACCGTGAGAGGTTTCTATTTGAGAAGTGCCTAAACTTACAAACCGATATAGAGGAAATTCGCCCCCTGCTAGTCGTACCAACCTCTGATTATTGGGAAGATCATTGCCACTTTGGGATATATACCAATAAGCAGGTTAAGCAGTTAGCAGAAGATGTAGCAAACTCAATTATAACGGATGGGATAGCCCCGGTACGTGAGCTATTAAGGAGTTAAGAGAATTGGTGTAGACTGACACAGGTATAACCCTGCATCGTAGCAATAGTAAAGCATATCCGGATAAGATGCCTAAATCCTAAAAAGCATCAATTAGCTTGAACAACGATTATTTTCCTTTCTTGTGCTTGTGCGGCTTTAGTGATGGCGTATTTCCTGGAGTGTCTTTATTATCACGTTGACGTCGATCTGGTTTTCCAGTTGTCTTAGCAATTTTTTTTGGACCCGGTTTGATTCCCATAATTTTCTCTTTAATAGTTTTACGTTTTAACTAGGCTTGCACCTAACGTATTGCGACTAGCCGCGCGTTTTTGCTTGTCCAAGTTATGCATTTGAGCGCTAACCCGCAAAAATGGCGGTTAGTTGCTGTTAGGTGTAGTTGCTTACTCTTCCCAATATATCCCGGTGTCTGGGTATTTTATTTCTTTAATATCTGTCAAGAGGTCTGTCAGCGCAATGTAAATAGACGATAAGTTTGATGCCACTTCGACGTAAAGTCGAGGAGGCATTTCATGGTCATTTTTGTAAGTAAACATTTTACCATTCTCAAACCTGAAAACATAGTCTTTGAATTTGTATTCGTCTTGTTTACCGTAATATATTCCGTTAGAGTGAACCAGAGTATTGCGCATTTTACCGTAGAAGTCGATAAAGCGAAGGTCGTCTTGAAGATTTCTTTTGTACTTTCCGTCGTACAGGTTTAATATTTTGCGAAACTTTCTACTAAGTGGAACGTGAGTAATATGATTATCTGTCAGCTTTTTTGATACTTTGTCGAGAACAGCAGCGTCAAGGCCTTTATTCTTTAATATGCTTATAATCTCGTCGCTCTTATAGCCGAGCAATTCTTGTTTAACATCGTCTTTGAGAATAGTGTCCGCAATTACCGTCACCGAAAGTTCAAAAGCTGTCCATACGCCAACAGTAAAATGTTTGTTTAATGCGCTTATATAAGATGTCGTCAGCAGTTTTACTTTAACAACTTCAGTAAGTCGGTCAATATGGTTTTTGCTACCAATTAATTTTTCATTGAACATAACATTACCATTTCTTATTTCAGTACCGAGTTCATAAGCAACGTGTCCGCAATAAAAATTATATGTAACGTCATAGACCATTCCATGAAAATCTGTCCGAACATCGTCTTCGGGAAAATTAAGGGAAAGACAATATTGCTTTTGCGCTTCAGAAATGTCAAGTAAGTAGTCAGAATATTTCATATTAATAATGTCTTTATGTTTCCGTTTGAAAAAGCACATGTCGTCCTTAGCAATTACACCTAACTAGCTTATAAGAATAGGTTTAGTTCCCCTAATGTATCAATTAGGGAGGATGGGCGCAACTTTATCCGATCTGCTAAATAGGTGCGAAAAATCGAATGCAGTCCAATTGCTCATTAACTTTCCCAAAATCTGATAAACTGAGGACTTCGGTAAATTGAAATCAAAAGACTTGTGCAATTTCTGGTCAAAGTTGGTTCTCATTGATTTTCAGCCATTGGCAAAAATTGAGACTTGCGGATTTTGGGTCCCTAATCCCCCAGTTCCCCAATCCCCCAGGAACCGTATCTTTGCACCATGCAGGAATTCTTCTTCACCATCCTGTCCATCTGGCTGATCTGGAAACTGTTCAGCGCATTTTCCGGGAAGGAAAGCACTACGCGTACGTACAGCCAGACGAACACACATCACCATTATCATTCGCAGAAGCAGTCCGAAGGAAACGTGCGCGTGGAAACGAAAAAACAACCCACGTCCCGCATCCCGAACGACGAAGGAGAATACGTGGATTACGAAGAGGTGAAGTGAATGTGCTGATTTGCTGATGTGCTAATCTGCTAATGCGCACGGCAGCGGCGCATTTCCATTGAGATTTAATACACAGCATGTCCACCACGAAGAAAAAACATTCGTGTCACAGCAATTCCATTAGCACATTAGCACATCAGTAAATTAGCACATTTTAACAGCCCGCCACTTATCCGGATTTTTGCCCCGCGTGCTAAGAAACTTTGCCACTTACAAGATGTCGCTTTGAGCAGGTGGAATGCTGCTGTAAGTTTGGGATACAATTCTGGTTAAGGTGTTTGGTAGTCCGCCCACCGACCCCCGAAAACCCGGGGGACTTCCACCGGTGGAACGGACACTACAGAATCGAAACCTCCGCAGCCTCCCAGGCCCCGCGGAGGTTTCACTTTTATATAATGCCAGGATAAACAAATAAAAGAACTGTTTCAAAATCAAAAAACTTAACCCTAACCTCTATACCACCCCGGCATCCTACCCTTAACCGTTTCGTTGAAGAGAAAAATTTCCGCCGTAGAGACATCTCTCTCTCCGGATCACAATTTTGGGGCAAGGTTACGAAGCCGGGGTGGTGAAGAGGTGAGGGTGAGGGATGAAAAAAATAAATATTATCGTACCTTAATTCCTCATTAACCCGCCATCGTGAAAAAGCTGCTGCTTATCGCGTCCATTTTCTTTTGCGGTATTCTTTATGCCCAGCAAACCAACATCTGGAAGTTCGGTAATGGCGCGGGGCTGGATTTCAACAGCGGCTCACCGGTCGCATTGCCTGCAAGCGGGCAGTGGGCGCTGGAGGGAACGGCTTCGGCCTGTGACGCAAACGGCAACCTTCTTTTTTATACAAACGGGAATGAAGTCCGCGACCGCAACGGCAACCTCATGCCCAACGGGAGCAACCTCACCGGCGGAACTTCCGCCACGCAATGTGTTGCGATCCCGAAACCGGGCACGTGCAGCCAGTATTATATTTTCCACGTGCACGATCATTCCGGCACGGGTGAGCTGCGTTATTCCCTCGTCGACATGTGCCTGAACGGCGGGTTCGGCGATGTGGACGTTTCGGAAAAAAATGTTTTTCTCAATGCGACGAGCGCCGAAAAATTCGCGGCGGTGCGCCACTCGAACGGCACCGATGCATGGGTGATCACGCACGATCTCGGCTCGGCCGTATTCCGCGTGTTCCCGGTGACGGCGGCAGGTGTGGGAACGCCGGTTACCACCACGACAGGTTCGTCATACGCGCCGAATTGCATGATCGGCTCGCTGAAGGCATCGCATAACGGGCAAAAGATCGTTTCGGAAAATACGTTCTGCAATCTCGTGGAACTTTTCGATTTCGACGCGTCCACCGGTGTCGTCTCCAACATGGTCGATCTTGTTGCCACGCTCAATCTTACCGGCGGATATTACGGCGCAGAATTTTCACCGAACGATCAACTGCTTTACCTGTCGTGCACGTGGGTGACGAATTACCTCATCCAGGTCGATCTTTCCTCCATGACGATGACGCAGCTCGTTTCGCAGAGCGGGAATTACATCTACGGCCAGCTGCAGCTCGGGCCCGACGGGAAAATATACATGGCAAGGGGCGCACAATCATTCCTCGACGTTATCAGCAATCCCGACATCCCGGGAGCGGGGTGCAATTATACGCCCGCCGGTGTGACGCTTGCCGCCGGCACATTCTCCGACATGGGTCTCCCGAACTTCGTGGCCGACCTTCCGTTGCAGGCGGCGCCGCAACAGCAGAGCGTGACACTCGGGAACGACACCTTGCTGCCCTGCGTATTCAACCCGTTCACGCTTGCGCCGCCTCCCGGCTGCCTGGCGACGTACCTCTGGCAGGACGGTTCTTCGGGAGCGTCGTTCGTTGTAAATGGACCGGGAGTTTACTGGGTGGAAATCACCTCGGTGTGCGGAACCGGGCGCGACACGATCATCGTGGGCCAGGATTCCGGCGCGATTTCGATCGACCTGGGAAACGATACGGTTTTTCCCTGCAACGGCAACGCATTTCCCGTTTCACCAGGAACGATCTCCGGCGCGACGTATCTCTGGCAGGATAACAGCACGGGTGCTTCGTTCACCGTCACCGGCCCGGGAATTTACTGGGTGGAAGTACAGAACGCCTGCGGCACAGACCGTGACACGATCGTGGTGAGCGCCGGAAATTCACCGTCCGCCCCGCTGAACGCGCAAGTGATCACCTGCTTCGATTATTTGTTCTTCACCGATACGCTTTCCGGCGGGCAGTTCACCTGGGATTTCGGCGACGGGCAAAGCGGGCAGGGCGGGAGCGTGGCGCACGCATACGGTTCCGGCGGAACATTCACCGTTACGCTCATCGCCGATTTCGGGGCCGGCTGTTCCGACACGGTGATCACTTCGGTCGACGTGAGCAGCGCGCAGCCGCCGATGAGCGTACCGAACGTGTTTACACCGAACGCCGACGGCATCAACGATGAATTCATTATTACCGGTTTGGTGGAATGCACCCCGTTCACGCTGGAGATCTACGACCGGTGGGGCGTGCTGCTGTTCACCACGGAGCATCCTGTTTTTGTGCATTGGACGGGTAAAAGCATCGACAACAAACCCGTTCCGGACGGTGTGTACTACTACACGCTTTCATCGGCGGCATTTACGACAAACGGTTTCGTTACGTTGATTCGTTGAAAAAACAAAACCTCGAAGGATTGCGCGCAGGCATACGCGCGTGCAATCCTTTGAGGTTTCTTCGGAGATTCGTACCATTCGTAATTCGTAGATTCGTACTCTTCGTAATTCGCACCCTTTAGATACCTTTGCCCTTCACCCGGAATCCCCGGCAACACCAACCTATGGATCTGAAACGTTTCCTTCCCCAGGCAGTCGCGATCGTTCTTTTCGCGCTGATCACCGCATTCTTTTTCTCCCCGCTCGTCTTCGACGGAAAACGCGTCCGCCAGGGTGATATCACGCAGTTCGCCGGCGCCTCCAAAGAGATCAAGGATTTCCGGGAAAAAACCGGGGAAGAAGCGCTGTGGACCAACAGCATGTTCGGCGGGATGCCGGCCTACCAGATCTCCGTGCAGTACCCGAACAACATGATGCAGTACATTCAGCGGGCATTCATGAAGATCATGCCTGCGCCGGCGACATTCATCCTGCTGTGCATGGTCGGTTTTTATTTCCTGCTGCTGACGTTCAAAGTCGATCCGTGGCTGAGCATCGCGGGCGCGATCGCATTCGGCCTCTCGTCTTATTTCATCACGCTGATCCCTGCAGGCCACAACACGAAAGGGTTTGCCATTGCTTACATGGCGCCGGTGCTGATGGGCGTGATCCTGACCATGCGCGGGAGATTGCTGCTGGGCGGCGCGTTCACCGCGCTCGCGCTTGCGCTGGAGATCTATTCGAACCACCTGCAGATCACATATTACCTGGCGATCCTCGTGCTGTTTGTCGGCATCGGCGAATCGATCCGCCTGGTGAAAGAAAAACAGGTCAACTATTTGCTCAAAGCTGCAGGGATACTGGTTGCCGCTGCGCTGCTGGCCGTGCTCCCGAACATCACCAACCTCGCGCTGACGAACGAATACGGCAAAGCTTCCACGCGCGGACAATCGGAGATCACGCTCGACGATAAGGAGCAGAAGAAGACAAGCGGTCTCCCGATCGAATACGCGACGCAATGGAGCTACGGGAAAGCCGAAACGTTCACGCTGCTCATTCCCGATTTCCACGGCGGCGCTTCCGACGCGATCGACTCCTACAGCCCGGGCGCGACGGACGACGTCGATCCGCAATACAAAGAGTACATCGGCAAAGGACAGGCCGCATATTTCGGCGACGTTTCGTTCACGAGCGGACCGTATTACGCCGGCGCGATCATCTGCTTCCTCTTCATTCTCGGCTTGTTCATCGTCAAAGACAACATCAAGTGGTGGCTGCTTGCGGCGACCGTGCTGGCGATCATGCTGGCGTGGGGACGCCATTTCATGGGATTCACCGAATTTTTCTTCTACAACGTTCCGGGCTACAATAAATTCCGCGCCGTCTCCATGATCCTCGTGGTCGTGCAGCTGACCATGCCGCTGCTGGCGATGCTGGCCATGCGTGAGATCATCCGCAATCCCGGCGAGCTGAAAACGCAGACCGGCAAACGCGCGTTCTGGATCTCATTCGCGCTCACCGGCGGCATTGCGTTCCTCGTGTGGATCATGCCATCGACGTTTGTCGATACGATCCGTGACCGTGACGTGCAGGGCATCACGCGCGCAGTGACCGAGCAGGGCGGGGGACAGGATGTCGTAAATGACATTGTGGCCAACCTCGAGATCGCGCGACTGAACATCGTTTCTTCCGACGCAATGCGCAGCTTCTTCTTCATCCTGCTGGCTGCGGGCTTGCTGTACTTCTACATCCGCAAGCCTTTCGGCGTGCTTCCGTTGGCGGGCGGGCTGACGCTGCTCGTGCTGATCGACATGTGGGGCGTTGGCCATCGCTACATCAACAAAGACAATTATGAAAAGCCGAAGAAGAATGAAAATGCCATTGCGCTGACGGAAGCGGACAGGATGATCCTCCTCGACACGACCAAACATTACCGCGTGGCAAACATCGCCACCGACACCTGGCAGGACGGCATGACTTCGTTCTACCACAAATCCATCGGCGGTTACCACGGCGCGAAGCTGAAGCGCGTGCAGGAGCTGTACGAGCAGGTAATGGCCGCCAACCTCAACCAGGTCGGCACTGCGCTGAACATGAAGCAGCAGATGATGGAGCGGGCTTCCAAAGCTCCCGATTCATTGCGCATGATGGCACAGATGCAGGCGCAGATGCAGGGCGATTCGGTCGTCGACCAGACGCTGTCCAACCTGTCTGCGGTGAACATGCTCAACACGAAATATTTCATTTACAACCCGGCAGGCGGCGTGCTGACCAACCCGCATGCGGCCGGCAACGCGTGGTTTGTAAGCGAAGTGAAAATTGTTCCCGATTCCGACGAGGAGCTGAAGGCCGTGAAAACGTTGGACCCGAAAAAGACGGCCGTCGTTGAAAAGTCGTTCGAAGCGCAACTTGCGGGCTTCAGGCCACAGCCCGATGCGAAGGGAACGATCCGCCTGCTTTCCTATGCGCCGAACCATTTGGTGTACGAATCGAATTCTTCTGTCGAGCAGCTCGCTGTATTCTCGGAAGTGTATTACGAGAAAGGCTGGAAAGCGTTCATCGATACCAAACCGGTTGAGCACATGCGCGCCGATTTCCTGCTGCGTGCGCTGCGTGTTCCTTCGGGCAAGCATACGATCGAGTTCAAGTTCGAGCCCGACTTCTATTTCACCGGTGAGAAGATCGCGCTGGCCGGCTCGCTGATGCTGCTCGCATTCTTCGCAGGCGCCATTTTCCTTGACGTGCGCAAACGGAAAAACGCGAAGCAGGCGGCATGAAGCGGGTGCTGATCGTTACGTACTACTGGCCGCCGAGTGGCGGAGCGGGCGTACAGCGATGGGTGAAGCTCAGCAAATATTTTGCAAAGCAGGGCGTTATTCCCTACGTCGTAACGGTCGATCCTTCCCGCGCTTCCTACGCGCTGCTCGATCCCACGCTGCAGGACGATGTCGATCCGGCGGTGAAAATTTTTACCACTTCCACGCGCGAGCCTTACGGCATGTACAAAGCGCTCATGCGCAAAAAGGACATTCCGTTCGGCGGGTTTGCAAATGAAGAGAAGAAACAAACGTTTTCCCAGAAGCTGATGCGTTTTGTGCGCGGCAACCTTTTCCTCCCGGATGCGCGTGTGGGCTGGAACAGCTTTGCCTACAAAGCCTGCTGCGCGCTCATCGAGAACGAGAAGATCGACGCCGTAATCACCACCAGCCCCCCGCACTCCACGCAGCTCGTCGGGCTGAAGCTGAAGCGGAAATACAACCTTCCATGGCTCGCCGATCTGCGCGATCCGTGGACCGGCATTTATTACTACGACAAGCTGTATCTCACCGCGTTTTCCCGCGCGCGCGACGCCCGCATGGAACGAAATGTGCTGGAGAATGCCGATGCGGTGGTCGTGGTCAGCCAGGACATCCGCAGGAATCTGCTTGCGAAATCAGGAAAGCTGGATGCAGAAAAATTTCACGTCATTCCCAACGGCTTCGACGCCGACGATTTTGCGCAGGTGCAGCCCGAGCCGGAGACGGAAGGTTTCGTGGTTTCCTACACCGGCACGTTGACGGGCGATTACCGACTCGAAGGTTTCCTGCATGCGGTGAAAAAACTGCTTTCGAAAAATGCCCCGCTGCGCCTGCACATTACCGGCAGCATGCCCATCAACATCAAAGAAACAATCGAGGCCGCCGCGCCGGGGAAAACCCGTTTCCGCGCGCACGTCAGCCACCACGAAGCCATCGCGCAGATGAAAGCGGCCGACGTGCTGCTGCTCGTTATTCCCGATGCGAAAGGAAACAAAGGAATTCTCACCGGGAAGCTGTTCGAATACCTGGCATCGCAGCGTCCCATTCTTTGCATCGGTCCCGTTGACGGCGATGCGGCGGATATTATCCGCAGCTGCGATGCGGGAGATGCGTTCGATTACACGCAAGGTGAAGCCATTTACGCGTTCCTCGAAAAGCAGCTGGAGGAATGGAAAGCTTCGGGGAAAACGAGTGGGGGAGATGCGGCGAAGGTGAATACGTTCAGCCGTGAAGCGCAGGCGGCAGAAGTGTTGCGGGTGCTGGGTGAGATCGGGAAATAAGTCTTTCATTTTTTTCGTTACTGCAACTCATGCCGGCGTTGACCGATTTTTTTTTCTTCATCATCTGAACTTTTCTCCCGCACGCGTGTACCGCTTCATAAATCCGGTCACCCATGCGTTCGATCTTACTTCTCATTTTTCTCTGCTTTCCCGTTTTTATTTTCGCGCAGAGCGAAGGCAACTACAACATTCCCGGCAGCTACGGAAACTACGGCGTGCCTGAACCTCCGAAATCCCGCTGCCAGCCCATTCCCGGGTGGGAATGCGGATCGCGCTCGTTTACCGTAACGTCCGATGTTGTGCTCTACGTGCAGCCCGACGGCTGGGTGCTGGAGATACAGGGCACAGAAGAAGCGCCCTCGCTCACCGCCACGCGCTCGAAGATCCAGCTGCGCATCGACGCGTTCACGAAGAAGCTGAACGGCATGGGAATTCCTTCGGAAAATATTACGGTCACCACCATCAGCCAGGAACGTGTGCAGGGATGGAGCCTTCAGCCTAACGGCATCAGCACGTACGCAACGACCGGCTATTCCATCACGAAGAGCATTCGCATCCGGTACACGAATGCGCAGTTGTATTCACGGATCATTTCCGAAGCTTCGCTGCAGGGCTTCGACAACATCACGCAAAATTATTGCACCGTGGCCGACGAGCAGGCTGCCTACGCGGAGCTCTATCGCCAGGCGATGGAAGTGGCGATGGAAAAATGCGACGAGCACATTCATTTCTATAACGCAGAGCTGCTGCCGGGGTGGTACGTATCAAAAGAAAAATACAATGTCATCACGCCCACGCCCGGCGTTTATTTCCAGCCCGGGATGAACCGTGAATCATTGAGCGGCTACGACCGCGCGATCGGCAGTGAATACGGGGCAGCGGCAGTGCGTTATACCATTCACCTGGAGCTCGCATTCACGCTCAACAAAAAAGCCAAACCTTCCCAACCCAACAACGTCATTTACAAACGCAACTAACATGAAACCAATTTTTATCACCATCACCGCGGGCCTCCTGGCGGCAACGTTGCTTCCTGCGCAGGCAACCGGGAATGCACAGTCTGCCCCGGTCAGCACTGTCGGCAACATGGACCAGGTCATGCTGTTCGATAACGCCGGGACCGCCAACTACAGCGCAGCCAACGCAACGAACGCGGTAACCGCAACCGGCGGCTCCACGTTCCTGTGGAACAGCGGGCAGACGCGCCAGTATTACAACCAGGCCACGGGCAAATGGGAAACCTCGCCGGTGGTGCCGGAAAAAGCGAACGCGGCATTGCCGTACGACAACACGGTGATCTTCGACGCGGACGTGATGATCAACGTGAAAGCGTCGAGCTACACGGCGATCTTCAGCTCTACGGATTTCGGCGGTTCCGTGTTTGCTGCGGATTCTGCATTGAGCGCGCGGCTGAACACATTCCTGAAAGGTTTGAAGAAGGACAGCATTCTCGAAGAGAACATCCACATCGATTTTATTTCCATGCTGCCGGTGTATGAAGTGCTGCCGGAGAATAAAGTGTTCAGCAACATCGCTACGGAAAAACCTGCCGGGTTCAAGATCAAAAAGAACATTCACGTGCTTTTCTACGATCACCGCAAGCTCGACCGCATCATCACCAGCGCGGCTGCGGCGGGAATTTACGACCTCGTGAAAGTGGATTACAACGTGAACAACATCGAAGCGGCTTATGACACGCTGCGGAAAGTAGCGGTGAACGTGATCGACATGAAGCGCATGACGTACCAGAAAATGAGCTTCACGACCTACATCGTTTCAATGGCGGAAGGTTACGACAGCAAATACCCGGAAGAACGTTACGAAAGCTACACCGCATATCTCCAGGGCATGTCGATGCAGAACGCGCAGCAGCAGAACCCGAACCTGCAGGTCCGCCCGGCGGAAAAAGAGCAGACGATCTTCTACAACAAAGTTCCCTACAAACAATTCGACCGTGTGCTCAACGCAGATCTTGCCGAGCCCGGCGTGCAGTTCTACTACAAGCTGCGCGTGAAATGCCGTATCGAGCACGTGGAGGAAAAACCCGCCGCCGCCAAACCGGGACCGACAGCCGGAACGAAACCCGCGGGAACAACTACGCCGCCTTCCCACCAGGCCCAGCAGCCCGCGCGCAAACCTTAAAGAGGATGTACGAATTACGATTTACGAATTACGATTTAGGAAGAGCGTTTCCTGGTTGCAGCTAACGAAATCGTACATCGTAATTCGTACATCGTAATTCGTACATCGTAATTCGTAACTGTTTTCCTGGTTTCCTTTCGGTGTAAGGAAACTTAACCCCGATCCCGGGCCGGCTCCAAAACCGGTTCGGGATCTTTACGAATTACGATTTTATCTAAACCTCAAAGGTCTCCGGCGCACGTGCGGCAGAGACCTTTGAGGTTTAGATAATTCGTAAATTTTTTCTCACACCGCCGGACTTCCCGCGGCGGGCATCACGCCGGCTTTTTGCAGGAAGGTTTTCAGCGGGTTCATGACGTCGGGATTGGAAGTGACCTGCGTCTTCACCTGGTCGATGAGGTAGTTGCGGGTGGCGTCGGAAGAGTCGGCCATATTCGAAAATTTTTCGTCGCCGATCTTCACGGTGACGCGCATGTATTGGCCGGCTTCGAGCATTTCCTCGCATTCGTAAACGGTGCTGGCATTCACGCTCTGCATCATCACGTCGCTGATCTGCGTGGCCCAGTCGGCGAGGCCGCCTTTGATATATTTGGGTTTCGCCATGTCGAACTGGTACGTACCGGTACCGAGCGAAAGCATGTGGATGTCGCCGAATTCGAAATCAGGCCCGGCGTAGCAGGTTTCTTTGCCGAACTTGCTGGCCTCCGCGACGGCAGCCATGCCGGGGTTGTTGATGTAAACGCCCCCGTCGATGCACACGCGCGGCTTGTCGTAATAGTCCATCTGGTACGCCGGGAAATACGTGGGCGCAGCGGAAGTGGCGCGGCAGACCTCGCGCAGCTTTGCGTTGGCGATGTTCGCGATCGTATAACGGCTTTTGAAGAACACCGGCTCGTTATGCTTCAGGTCGTATGCACAGGCGATCACAGGAACCATGCAGTTGCTCATCGTTCGTTCCCCGAATAATTCGGTAAGCACTTTTTCAAGACCTTTCGGATTGTAGTTCGGATCGAAAATGCTTTCCACTTTATCGAGCAGTCCCAGGAAGCCGTTTTTATCCGGCGGAAAAATATCCTTGCCGCGCTTGATGTACACGTCGGCGATGTTCTGCAGCGAATAGAGCGGGGTTTTCCCGTCGTCACTCACGGAGAGCCCGCACGCGATCAGCCCGCCGGTGGAAGTTCCCGCCAGCAAATGGAACATGTCCTGGATGCGCTTGCCGGTGATTTTTTCGATCTCCTGGAGAATGAGCACCGGGATGATGCCGCGAAGTCCGCCGCCGTCGATGCTGAGAATTAAAAATGGTTTTGCCATTGTGGTTCTGGGTTCTGAGTTCCTGGTTCCCGGGAACTCGGGATTAAGGATTTGTTTGATATAAAGTTAGAATATCCTTTAAATCCTTAACGGAAAGTTGCTCTTTTAATTCACTCCAAGAACAAAGAACCAAGAACTCAGAACCCGAATTACGCTTTCGCCTTGAACTTATTGATCGCATTGATCGTAAACTCCGAAAGCACCAATCTTCCGCTGATCCCCGCGCGTTCGAACAACAGTTTATCCCAATGTTCCGTTCCTGCCCAGGCGATCTTTTTCAGCTCCGACATCGCTTCGGGATTGCTGCCGGCGAGTTTCTGCGCGAGTGAATTCACCGCTGCGTCGAGCGCTGCCATGTCGGCGACTACGTCTGCATAAAGTCCGTGCTGCATGGCCCAGCGCGCGTCGCGCCATTCGGTGGCGTTGATGGCGAGATTGGTGAATGCGGACGTGCCGGTCTTCCGTTCCACCGCCGGGCCGACCACGAAAGGCCCGATCCCCACAGCGAGTTCCGACAATTTCACCGAAGCGCTTTCCACCGCGATCGCGTAATCCGCAGCAGAAGCCAGCCCTACGCCGCCGCCCACGGCTTTCCCCTGCACCCGCGCGATGACGAATTTCGGTGCGGTGCGCATGGCGTTGATGACGAGCGCGAAACCGGAGAAGAATTTTTCTCCCGCCGCAAGGTCTTTGATGCTGATCAATTCGTCGAAGGACGCGCCGGCGCAGAATGCTTTTTCTCCTTCGCTGCGCAGCACGATCACTTTCGCATCGGGGTTTTTGCCCATCGAGGTGATCTCGTCCGCCAGCTTCCGCAGCAAGTCGCCGGGCATGGAGTTGCTCTGGGGATGAAAAAACGTAACGGTGCCGATGCCGTTTTCGATGGAAGAGGTGACGTGTCCTTCGCTCATAACAATACGTGAAATTGGGTTTACCGATGTAGCGACACGAGGTCTCGTGTCGCTACAAAGATCAAAATTTCACGTATTTCTCCCGCAACATTTTATCTACGCCTTTTTTCAGCGCGCGTTTGGCCTGTGCGCGTAGAATGAATTCGAACGCGGAGCGCCATCCCGGAAGATTGCTTTCGCTGATGCTGAACAGCCACGCGAGGTGCAGCGGGTTCTTCGGCAATCCTTTTTTATTGCAGCCTCCGTCCGAAGCCAGCCCGTAGCCGATCTGCAGGGATTCTTCGAAGCCGCGGCTGGCGGGCATGAGCGTGCAGCGGAACCTGCAGCTTTTATCCGGGTCGCTGAAAAAACGGTGCACGACATTTTTTTCCGCAACAGCCGATTCCCCGGCTTTCAATGTGTGGATCGTTTTCCCGAGCTGGACCTTCAACTCGCCTTCATGCACTTCGAATTTTTCGAGATAGGTTTTGTGGTAATGAACATCCACACCGCCTCCCGGCGCCAGTTCCACGTCGACGACCGTTTGTTTGCCGCCCGTGTCTTTACTGGTTTCGAGGAAGGTGACGTAATCTTTCTGGATGGGATTGTAGATCTTTCTCATGGGGCGGATATACGGAAAACGGCAGATGGCGGTTTGCGGAAGGTGAAATAACCCGATGAGGGCAAGGTTTTTGCGGATAAATAAGCGGCTGAGCCATACCGGCGGAAACTGCGGAAAAGAAACCCTGCGGCGTGGCTTGCGTAAAAGGTTTAGTACATTTGACACGCAATCCCCCTGCATGTATGCTGAATGAAATTGAAGTAAAAGAGCTGTTGCTTGATCCGCACACCGACTGGTTTTACCTTGGTGAAATCGATGAAGACCTGATCAGCTCGTTCGTTTCCCTCGTCGAAAGCCGCCCTGATTTCCTGTTGTTGCCCCGCCCGTCGCGCCGCCGTCTTGTGAGCGCGGTTGTCGAATGCCTCCAGAACATCCAGAACAACACACCGGCGATCACCACGCCCCGGGCCGGGTCGGTTGTTTTTATGCAGCGCTATTCCGGCAGCGAGTTCGGCGTGCTCTGCGGCAACCTGATGAATTCGGACGAAGTGGAGCTGCTCCGCCAGAAGCTCGACAAGATCAATTCTGCGGAGCCGGAAGCGCTGCGGAACATGTACATGAAACAAATGGAAGTCTCGCTCGAGGGCGGAAGCCGCACCAACGCCGGGCTCGGCCTGCTCGAGATCGCGCGCGCGGTGAACGGGCCGATCCGTTATAAATTTGTTCCGCTCGAAGGCAACCACACATTCTTCTGCGTCGAATTATTCCTTTCTTTAAACTGATCGATGGAACCACTCGTCATTCCTCACACCAAGACAACCCCCGCCGTTGTTTTCAACCAGGAAAAAGGCGAATTCAAAATTATTGGACGTTCCATTCCCGCGGATGCCACCGTATTCTTCCTGCCCGCCGACAAATGGGCCGATAAATTCGTGGCGCAATTCAGCGGCGATGCGATGACGGTCGACATCATGCTCGATCACCTCAACACCGGTTCCGTTCGCTCCATCCTCAGCATCCTGACAAAATTCATCCGGATGAAAAACAACGGGAAGAACATCACCATCCAATGGCATTACGAGGAGGAAGATGAAGACATCCGGGATAAAGGGGAGGAGATGTCGCTCATTCTCGATCACCCGTTCAAGTTTGTTGCGTACAAGCTTCCGGAGTAAATAGCCTCCCGGAGACTGTTTAAATTTCATCCGGAAAATCTTAACCACAGAGGCCACGGAGGTATTTCACAAAGGTCACGGAGAATATTTTTCTGATTCCCGCTGTGCACCAGGTGTTAGATTTCCTCAGTAATCTCTGTGGTTAATTATTAAACAGTTCCCTGGGTCGAAAATTCAATCAGAGTTTCTTCAGCTTCTCCTTCGCCTGCGGCTTGTATTTTCGGCCTGTCTTCACGATCTCGTTCAGCAACGTTTTGGCTTCGTCGTTGCGATTGAGCTTGAGCAGCGCTTCGGCTTTTTTCCACTGCGCATCTTCGAAATAACGGTGAGCCGGGTTGGCGAGCACCTGGTCGAAGAACGTGATGGACGCAGCAGCCTGTCCCGAGTCGAGCATCTTTAAACCGTTTTCATAACACAGGTCAAGGTCTTCATCCGTGGCGAGATTGCGGTACAGCCTCGGGGAAGAAACAGAGTCGGCCTGCGTGGTTTGGTAAATGTCGTCCATGTCTGCCGCGCCGGTTTGTGCACCACCGGAAGGCGCAGAAGGTGCGGTAGTCCCGGCAACTTCCGTGCGCGTGGCGGCTTGTTTTTTATTTTCGTTTTTGGAACGATCGTTCCGGCTGTCGGGCTTTTGCAGCGTGACGAGCTTGTTTTTGTCTTTTGTTTCTTCAAGCCTGTTTTCCGTTTTCACGCCTCCCTCTTTGGCCGGCAGGGTGCTTTTGGCTTCGCTCGCCAGGCTGACTTCCCCAAGGCTGACTTCTTCGGGGGCTTTTTCACCGCTGCTCACGTTCGCGTCCGTTACCGGAACAACATAATCCGCTTGCCGTTCGTCTTCCGCTTCCGAAACTTTTGAGGTTACAGTTGCAGAAGACCCCGGGCCGGTCTGTGCGGGCACATCCTTGAGCTCATTATCTGCCGCAGTTTCCTGTTCGCTGAAAGCCATCGTTTTCCGGTTGTTCTGTTCGATGTTGTCGATCGTTGCGGAAGTGGAGTCCGCGGCAGTAAGCGCTTCTCTTGCGGCATCGGGCCTGCTGTCTTCCGCCGACTGTGCCAGGGGACTGAAATCGTTATTCAGCGTAAGTTTCATGACGACCGTAACGCCGATCAGCAGGATGACGGCGGCGGCGATGGCAAATAAGGAACGGCGGTTCTTGTGCAGCGGGATGACTTTCGCTTCTTCTTTTTCTTCTTTGTTGCCCGAACCGTTAGAGGGAAAAAAAGTGGCAGCCGCTGCTTTATCGCGGTTCTTCACGAGCATCAATCCTTCGAGTGCGTCGCTGCAGAAAGGGCAATCGAGCATGTGCTTTTCCGCGCGGTGGCGCTCGGCGTCGGGCAGCCTGCCGTCGATGTAGGCAAAGAGCTGCTCCTCCGTCAGGCACTTGTCTTCGGGCAGTAAAGGATATGTGCGGTGCTCAGCCATGTCTGCGTTTGCTCATCAGGATTTTCAAATTCCTTTTTCCGTTCTGGATGTAACTTTTCACTTCGTTCAGCGAGTAGCCGGTGATCTCGGACACTTCGCGGTAACATTTGAGTTCAAGGTAGAAGAGTTCAAGGCAACGGCGCTGATTTTCGCCGAGGCCGTCGAGGCTGTCTTCCATTTCTCTCAGTTGCAGTTCGGTGTCAGATACGCCTTCAGGATGCAGGGAAGTTTCCGATTCCATAAGCCCCTGCATATCTTTTTTCAATTCCTGCTCATGGGCGCGTTTGCTTTTGCGGCTGCGCAGGTACATCAGGCATTCGTTCTTCGTCACCGCGTACAGCCAGCCTTTGAACTGCTCCACGTTATGGCGCTGCAGGTCTTTCAGTAATTTTTCGAATACCTGCATCTGCACATCCTGGCTTTCGTCCTCGTCGGCAAGGTATTTCATGCAAACACCGAACACGAGGTGCCTGTACCGCGAAAACAATTCGCCGATGCACAGGTTATCGCCCGTCTCGCGAAAACGCGACACCAGCTCGTTGTCTGACAGGCTTCGGATATGGGAGGAGAGTTCGACCACCTTTGCTTTACGAAGATACGAAAACGGTTGTCGGTTGTCAGTTGTCCGGGGTTGTCGGTTGTCGGTCGCGGCAGCGCCGCTTCGGTGGTTAGTCTTCGGATAGAAACCTCACCACCAAAGACCGACAACCTTTGACAACCAATAACCGACAACCCCGGACAACCGACAACCCTAGACAACCGGCCCCCCGGAAAACCGCCGCCTTTTTTCGTTAAATTTGCCAGTTACCAAGCGGGATATAACTTAACTTCCTGATATTCAACCCTGTTAATCTTCGTTAAAGACCACCACTGCTGTTCGGCATAATTCGTGCGAATTGAGGGTGTCCCAATCAAAACAACCTGACAATGAAACGAATCCTTACCCTCCTGGTCCTGTTTGCAGCCGTTTTGCAACTGGAAGCCCAGTCTCCCGAGCGCCGGCCCTTATGGTTTGGCCTGAACATGGGTGGAACCTGGCAAACAAGTGATATGAAAGCGCTCGGCGGCATCGGCTGGGGCTTTACGATTTCGCGCTACACCCGCATCCAGTCGCCCAGCCCGGTCTTCCTCGGCTGGCGTTTCCGTTTTCTCGACGGGCGCAACTACGGTTACAACTACCACCGCCTGACCGGCCTGCAGGCGAACCCGACACTTTCTTCGGGCGCGACCAACTACGCGGCTCCTGCAAACGGGGGCTCGGTGTACAGCAACTACAAGATGCGTTTCGACGAGTTCGCGTTCGAGCTCATGCTGGGAAGCAACAGCTTGCGTAAGCACGGTGTGCTGCTTTACGCTTTCGGCGGCGCCGGCCTGAATTACTGGCGCAGCGAAACGAACCAGCTTAACGGTACGGAGCTTTATAATTACAGCACCATCACCGGCGACGGCAGCGACGACATCGTGCGCGGCCAGCTGGACATGATGTGGGACGACACTTACGAAACCACCGTTCAATCCGGTAAATGGTCGTTCATGCCTTCCGCCGGCATCGGCATGGGTTACCAGTGGGGCAACGGTTTTGCCATCGGCGTGGAGCACCGCACCACCTGGGCGCTCAACGACATGATCGACGGTCTTGCGCACAACGGCGAGGGACAACCCACGCTGGGCAATGACCTTTACCATTACGACGGCTTGTTCATCCGCTGGACCTTCGGTGGCGGAAAATCAAGCACGAGCACCACGAACAACCCGCCGCCCCCGCCGCCGAACCCGAACACGTACACCCAGAACCCGCAAAATCCGCCGCCGCCGCCGAACAACACCGTGGTGACCAACCCGCCGCCGCCGGACAACAACACGCACAACACGCCGCCGCTTTATCCCCCGACCGTGCGTTTCACCACGCCCGCAACGGAACCTTACACGGCAACCACTGTTAACCAGCAGCTCGTGGTGCGCGTCCAGCACGTGGTTTCTTCCAACCAGATCTCGCTGCTGATCAACAACCAGCCCAGCACGAACTTTACCTACAACGCGTCGACCGACCAGATGGTGTTCAACCATACGCTGCTGCCGGGAACCAACGTTTACCAGGTTACCGCTTCGAACAACGCAGGAACGGCTTCCGACGTGCAGACCATTATTTTCAAGTCGGGCACGAACCCGCCGCCCCCGCCGCCGGCCAACCCGCTTCCCCCGACGGTGACGATCACCAACCCGCCGACCGATCCGTACACGTCCACGACGGCTACGATGAACGTTGCTGCAACGGTGCTCAACGTTACCTCGGCATCCAACATCCAGGTGCGCCGCAACGGGAACGCGATCACCAACTTCTCGTTCGATCCGAACACGCATGTGCTGACCTTCGTTGCAAACCTTCAGACCGGCAGCAACCTGTATGAAGTGGTAGGCACGAACACGGTCGGAAGCGCGTCTGACGTGGTGACGATCAATTACAACCCGGTTGCGCAGGTTCAGCCGCCGGTGGTAACGATCACTTCGCCGGCGAACTGCCCGTACTCTTCGAAAACAGCGAACCTCACCATCACGGCCAACATCACGAACATCACCACGGCAAGCCAGGCAGCGATCGTGTTCAACAACCAGGCGGTGACCAACTTCAACTTCGTCGGCCACGGCTCTTTCGCAACGGTGAGCTTCCCGGTGACGATGAATCCCGGACAGAACAACGTTACCATCACCGGAACCAACACTGCCGGCTCGAACAGCAAATCCTGCACGATCACTTTCAAAGTGACCACGCAGCCGACCGGTGTTCCGCCGACGGTAACGATCACGTCGCCTTCGACCAACCCGTACAACGCCCCGACGCAGAACGTTACGGTGAATGCAACGGTGCAGAACGTCAACAGCCAGAACGAGATCACCGTCACGAAAAACAACGCGGTGGTAACCGGCTGGGTGTACAACATGACCACTAAGCTGCTGTCGCTCCCGACCACGCTGAATGTCGGCTCCAACGTTTTCACGGTGACCGCATCCAACTCCAACGGCAGCGATTCGAAGTCGACCACGATCAACTACAGCCCGATGCCGGCGGTGCAGCCCCCGGTGGTAACGATCACCACGCCTTCCTCCAACCCGTTCATCACGAACAACCAGGGTGTGGCGGTAGTTGCAACGGTGCTCAACGTAACGCAGTCGAGCCAGATCACGGTTACCACGCTCACAGGCGCAGGCATTTCCTTCCAGTTCAACGCGAACACGCACCTCGTGACGTTCACGCCGACGCTTGTCGCCGGGGCGAACCAGTTCACCGTTACCGCAACGAACACCGCGGGCACGGCCAGCGACAACACCACGATCAAGCTGGTGTCCACTTCAACCGGCACCACGACCGGCGGAACAACTGGCGGATCGACGACGACGACCGCGCCCGGCGGCACACGCCCCGGCACTACAACCGGCAACGTGCCTCCTCCGCCGCCCCCGCCGCCGCCGGCAGGTGGTGGCTCAGGCTCTACCGGCAGCGTAACGGTCACGATCCTGGATCCCCCGAATGCGAACGTTACCACGACCAGCTCCGCGATCACGGTTACCGCGCGATTTACCGCAGTGGCTACCACCGGCGAGATTACGGTACTTGTGAACAACGCGCAGCAGACCGGGCTGAGCTACAGCCCCATTACCGGCAACCTCACGTTCACCGCAAACCTCGTGAGCGGCACCAACACGATCGTCGTGAGCGCAACGAACAGCAACGGTTCGGCTTCAAAAACGCTGACGGTTACCTACAACCCGGGAAGCCGCACAGGCTCTACCGGTAAGACCGGAACAAGTACCGGCAAAACCACTACCGGCAAAACGTCCACCGGCAAAACGTCTTCGTCTACGACAACAACCACAACTAAACCGGAACCGAAGGCTGAACCGAAAGAGACAGGCCGTCCCGGCAGCTCGGGCAGCTCAAGCAGCTCAGGCAGCGCAGGTGGCGGCACCTCAACTGCTCCCTCAACTCCCCGCTCGGGAGGCAGCAGCACCACAACGGCTCCGTCACGTCCGCGTTAGGACCTGGTGTTTCAAATTAAAAGAGGCGTCTCATCACGAGGCGCCTCTTTTAGTTTGGGAAAATTTTTAAAATGAGATATCAGCCCAGGCCAAGCGCTTTCAGCAGGTCGTCACGTTTGCGGACGGAGACGGGGACGTGGGAATTGTCGTCCATGAGCGCGTAGCCGCCGTCATGCTTGATGAACTCTTTGAGGTGCTCGAGGTTGATGAGGTGGGAATGATGCACGCGGACGAAGCCGTTCGGTTCGAGCAGCTCTTCGTATTCTTTAAGCGTCCTGGTGACAACGATCTGCTTGCCGCCTTTGAGGAAAAACGTCGTGTAATTGCGTTCCGATTCGCAGCGGATGATGTCGGAAATGTTCACGACCTGCACTTTATCCGCACTGTTGAGCGCAAGGCGCTTGACCGGGCCGCTGCCTGATGCTGGGCGAAGGTGTTCGGTAAGGAGGCGGAGATTTTCGGAAATGGATAACTTTTGTTTTTCCTGCGCGAGCTTTTCCACAGCGCCGGCCAGCTCGTCCGGGTCGACGGGTTTGAGCAAATAGTCGAGCGCGCTGAACTTGATGGCGCGGATGCCGTGGCTGTCCATGCCGGTGGTGAAAATAACTTTCGTCTGCGTTTCACCCAGCTGCTCCAGCAGCCCGAAACCGTCGCCGTCGCCGAGGTCGATGTCGAGAAAAACCACGTCGGGCTTCAGCTCGCGAAGCGTTTTTAAACCTTCGGCCATGCTGCCGGCCTGGCCGATGAGCTGCACGCCGGTGCAATAGCGTTCGAGATCGGCGGAAAGACTTGCGCGGGCTTCGGGGGAATCGTCGACGATTACGGCTTTGATCATAGGGGAGCGAATTACTGAGGGTGCGTCCCGATAGCTATCGGGATACGAATATTACGAATATACGAATTACGAATGGCTGCGAATAGCTGCGAACGGCGTTCCTCAGGACAATACTGTAATCCTGGCGGAGCTTCGTTTTTTCAACGTTCCGAACGCTTCCAGCTGTAAACCGAGTTTTGCTGCTTCGGCGAGGAAATCGTTTTCTTTTCCTGCTTCCACGGCAACGAGCAACCCGCCGCTGGTCTGGGGATCGCAAAGGATGGAACGTTTGTAGTCGTCGATGCCTTCGATGCCTTCGCCGTAGCTGTCCCAGTTGCGCCTGGTTCCGCCGGGCATGCTGCCTGCGCTGATGTAGAAGTCGAGGTTCGGAAGCTTCGGCACTTTGGCGAATTCGATCTCCGCGGATAAATTACTTCCGTCTGCCATTTCACCGAGATGGCCCAGTAACCCGAAGCCGGTAACGTCGGTCATGGCTTTCACGTACGATAATTTCCCGAACACTTCGCCCGGCTTGTTCAGCGTGAGCATCGTATCGACGGCGCGGCGAAAATCTTCTGACTTCACAATCCCTTTTTTCTGCGCGGTGGTGAAAATGCCGACGCCGAGCGGTTTTGTGAGGAACAGTGAGCAGCCTTCCGTGGCGGTGGAATTTTGTTTCAGGTTTGCGATCAGCACTTCGCCCGTCACGGCCAGCCCGAACAAAGGCTCGGGATTGTCGATGCTGTGACCGCCTGCAAGCGGAATTCCCGCGTCGGCGCAAATTTTCCGCGCGCCTTCCAGCACTTTTCCCGCCAGCTCCGCCGGAACCTTATTCACCGGCCAGCCCAGCACAGCGATGGCCATGAGCGGCGTCCCGCCCATTGCATACACGTCGCTGATCGCGTTCACCGAAGCAATGCGCCCGAAGTCGAACGCGTCGTCGACGATGGGCATGAAAAAATCCGTCGTGCTGATCACCGCGCGGCCGTTGCCGATGTCGAACACCGCCGCGTCGTCTTTCTTGTCGTGGCCCACCAGCAGGCGCGGATCGTGCGGGGAAGGGGCGGAGCTTTTCAGGATGCCGTCGAGCACCGCCGGGGCGATCTTGCAGCCGCAGCCTGCGCCGTGGCTGTATTGCGTGAGACGGACTTCCTTCGTACCGGTAATTGGAGAATCGTTTGTCATTGTTGTCAAATGTAGCAGGATGGATCTATGCGCTTACGCGCGCAAAGTTGAGGATCAATTTCGCATTCACTTCCGGGTCGCCGGTTTCCGAATCGATAAAATGCACGCCTTCGTACCTGCGGTCTTTGTGCGGGAAATCGTACGCCTTATCGTAATACCGGAGCGTAATGCGCACCGTTTTCGCAAGGTCGCCGGTTTCCAGGGCTTTCATCGCGTTCTGCGTTTCCAGTCCGCCGAGGCGTTTGGCAATGCGCATTACCGCTTCGCCCAAAACATCTTTCGGGAAATGGCCGTAGTCGTTCACCAGGCGCTGCACGCGGACCTCGAACGGAATTCTCACCCGGAAGACCGGGGCCGCCGTTTTCATGGCCCAGAACGGGGCCGGCAGGTAGACCCGCCCGATGCTTTTCGATTCGTCCTCGATCCACAAGGGACGTGAAGGATCGACCTGGTCGAGCGCGTGAAAAAGATTATTCTCGAACTGCTCGACGCTTGGCTGCGCCGCCTGCCCCAAGGCCCCGAACGAGGAGCCGCGATGGCTGGCAAGGGCTTCCAGGTCAAGGATCTGCTCGCCTGACCTTCCGATGGCGTGCAGGATTTCCGTTTTCCCCGATCCCGTTTCCCCGCCGATGATGCGCAGGTCGAATGGCCTCCCGAAGCTGCCGAGCACCTGGCTGCGGTAAGTTTTATAGCCGCCTTTCAGCGTAAGTGTCTTGATGCCAGCTGTTTCAAACAGCCATGCCATCGATGCGCTCCGCATACCGCCCCGCCAGCAGTGCACCAGGATCTCTCTCCGCGGGGCCAGCTCAACGGCTTTCCTTGCGAAACCGGCCATCTTCGGCCCGACGTATTCCAGGCCGGCGATTACCGCGTCCCGGTTGCCGGAATTCTTGTAGATCGTGCCTACGGCTGCCCGTTCCATGTCCGAAAAGAGGGGAATATTGACGGCCCCGGGGATGTGCCCGGCCGCATATTCCGCGGGGGAGCGCACATCCACGACCGGGAGCATGCGGGCTGCGGCGAGGAAACGGTCTATGGAAATTGATTCGGACAAAGGAGGTTTGGGTTGGACTATTGGGAAAATGTTTTATATTTGCAGCCTCAAATTTAAACAATAGAGAGATGGCAAATCATAAATCAGCCCTGAAGCGTATCCGTTCCAACGACTCCAAACGTACGCTGAACCGCTACCAGGCAAAAACAACCCGCACCGTGCTCAAGAAGCTGCGTGGCGAGAAGGACAAGAAGGTGGCTGAGGCTGCTCTTCCGAAGGTGGTAGCAATGCTCGACAAACTGGCGAAGAAAAAAGTCATCCACAAGAACAAAGCCTCCAACCTGAAGTCGAAGCTCCAGAAGCACGTATCTGCGCTGGGCAAATAAGCTTCCCCTTCCTTACTGATAACAGCACTGCGAAAGCGGTGCTTTTTTTTTGATCATTTTTTATACGATTCAAGATGTACGCACCGCAAAAGTTATCGATGAAAACATTGGCGAAAGACGACCGTCCCCGCGAAAAGCTGATCGCCAAAGGCCGCAGCGCCCTTTCCGACGCGGAGCTGCTCGCCATCCTGATCGGCTCGGGAAGCCGCAATGAATCCGCCCTCGACCTCAGCAAGCGCATGCTGCTCGGCGCGGGAAACAACATCGACCGCCTGGCGCGCATGGAGATCGGCTGGCTGAAGAGCTTCACCGGGATGGGAGAAGCCAAGGCGCTCACGCTCATCGCCGCCCTCGAGCTGGCCCGGAGACGGAACGCCATCCTCGCTGACGACGACATTTCCCTGCGCATCAAAGGAAGCGCCGACGCCTACCGAATCATCCGCCCGCAGCTCGACGACCTCGAACACGAGGAATTCTGGATCATGCTCGTCAACCGCGCCAATATCGTCATGCGCAAAGAAATGGTGAGCAAAGGCGGCACCAGCGCCACCGTCGTCGATCCCAAGGTGATCTTCAAAACCGCACTGTCCCATGGCGCCACCTCCATCGTGCTCTGTCACAACCATCCTTCCGGCAGCGTAAGGCCCAGCGACCAGGACATCCGGCTGACGAAAAAGCTGCGTGAGGCTTCGCTGTTCATGGATATCGGTTTATTGGACCATATTATCGTGGGAGCGAATACATACTTTAGCTTTGCAGATGAAGGACTGGTGTGAGAAGCTGTTTCTCTAACCGTCCCGGAAATTATGCTCCATATCCTCACCGTCATCGGGGCGCGTCCCCAGGTCATCAAGGCTGCCGCGCTGAGCCGTGCGATCCGTACGACGTTTGCCGGGCGCATCCGGGAAACCATCGTACACACCGGGCAGCATTACGACGACAACATGTCGCGCGTGTTTTTTGAGGAGCTGGATATTCCCGCGCCCGATTATAACCTCGGCGTGGGATCTGGTACTCACGGCAAGCAGACGGCGGCGATGCTTGCGGGGATCGAAGAAATTTTGCTGAAGGAAAACCCGGCGGCGCTGGTCGTCTACGGCGATACGAATTCCACGCTGGCCGGTGCGATTGCCGCATCCAAGCTGCATGTTCCCGTCGTTCACATCGAAGCGGGTTTGCGTTCGCACAACAAACGCATGCCGGAAGAAGTGAACCGTATTCTCTGCGACCACGTTTCTTCGATGCTTTTTTCCCCCACGCAGGAAGGGATCGATAATCTTTCCCGGGAAGGCATCATGTCCGCCACGCACAATTCCCCGAACGGGCCTGCAGTGTATCATTGCGGCGACGTGATGTACGACAACAGCCTGTTCTTCGCAGAGAAGGCGGAAGAAAAAGCCGGGCTGCTGCCCCCCCGAAATCTATCGGGAGAAAAGCTCGAACCCGGGAATTATTTTCTCGCGACCGTTCACCGCGATTTCAACACCGACGTTTCCGGCCGGCTGTCCACCATTTTCGACGCGTTTTTCCGCATCGCCGCTGAGCACAAGATGCCGGTAGCGATTCCTCTTCATCCGCGCACCCGCCGGAAGATCGCCGAAATGCCGGAGCTGGAAAAAAAGATCGCGGACAGCGACCTGGTCCGTTTGCTTCCGCCGGCGTCTTTCCTGGAAATGATCGTGCTGGAGAAAAATGCGAAGCTCGTGCTGACGGATTCGGGCGGTGTGCAGAAAGAAGCATTCTTCTTTCAGAAACCCTGCGTCATTCTCCGCGCGGAAACCGAGTGGGTGGAGCTCGTGCATTGCGGCGCAGCCATCCCGGCCGATGCGGACACGGATAAAATAGAAAAGGCGGTCCGGGCGTTATTGCAGGGGCCGCTGAATTTTCCGCCCCTGTTCGGCGACGGGCATGCTGCCGAATTCATTTGTAACGAAATGCTCCGCCTGCTCGCGCGATGAAGAATAAATTGCTCGTTTACACCCCGAAGCTCACCAACCGCTGCCGCTATGCATTCCGGCTGTATTTCCGCGACCTGCTGGGCCTCGACCCGGAGCTGACGGACAATGCGGAGAAGTTTGCCGCCGCCACCGGGCCGAAAGTGAGCTACGCGCAGCAGCCTGTGAAAGACGAGCTGTTCTTTTATTCGCGCAACCTTTTGTCCGAAACCGGCATCAGCGAGCAGAACATTTCCGTGTTCGACTGGGAAGGCCACAAAGTTTTTTTCGCCACGGGAAAAACCTCCGCGTTCCCGTTCGATCTTTTCGCCGCCGGTTTTTATCTCGTCAGCCGCTACGAGGAGTATCTCCCGCACATCCGCGATTCGAACGACCGTTTCGATGCGCACAGCAGCCTTGCCTGGCAGCACGGTTTCCTCAGCAAGCCCGTCGTCAACCAGTGGGCATTGCTGCTGAAAGAAAAACTTTCCGCGCGTTACCCGGAACTGGAATTCCCGGTGAAGCGCTACCGGTATGTGCCGACGATCGACATCGACAATGCGTACGCGTACCGCCAGAAAGGATTCATGCGCACGGTCGGCGGGTACGGCAAAGCCTTGCTGAACCTCAATTTCGAAGACATCCGCCTCCGTACGCGCGTGCTCGCCCGCCTCAGCCGCGATCCGTACGATACGTACGATTACCAGCTCGAGCTGCAGAAAAAGTACAAGCTGAAACCCGTTTATTTTTTCCTCGTCGGCGATTACGGGGTGAACGATAAGAACCTGTCCACGCAGAACCGCCGTTTCCGCGAGCTCATCCGCCACATTTCCGATTATGCCGAAATCGGCGTGCATCCTTCGTACGGCTCCAACAAAGAACCCTCGCGCCTGCAGGTCGAGATCGGGAGGCTGAAGACGATCCTCCACCGCGAGATCACCAGCAGCCGCCAGCATTTCCTCGTGCTGAAATTCCCCAACACGTACCGCAACCTCCTCGAGCGCGACATCACCGACGATTACTCGATGGGCTTCGCGAATGAAACGGGCTTCCGCGCCGGGATCTGCACGCCTTTCAATTTTTACGACCTCGACCTCGAATCGGAAACTGCCCTGCGGATTCATCCTTTCGCAGCCATGGACGCGACGCTCAACCTCTACATGCGCCTCACTCCCGGTGAAGCGATCGAAACCGTAAAACAACTGATCCGCGAAGTGAAAAATGTGAACGGCACCTTCATGTCGCTCTGGCACAATGAAACCCTCAGCGACGAAAAGCAATGGAAAGGATGGAAACGCGTTTATGAGGAAATTGTAAAAGAAGCAGCGACGTAGTCGCTGCTGTTCTGGGTTCTGGGATCTTGGTTCTTGGGAAATTCACAAGAACAATTCCCAAAACCAGGAAGATAATTACCAGGAACAAAGAACTCAGAACCAAGAACCCAGAACTCAGAACCCTTGATCAAGTACCACCGATACCACGAAATTGACCGCGAGCGATGGGATGAATGCATCCGGAAATCGTTCAACGGGATTATTTATGCGTACTCGTGGTACCTCGACGTGGTCTGCCCGCAATGGGAGGCGCTGGTGGAAGGCGACTATAAAAGCGTAATGCCGCTTACGCCCGGGAAAAAAATGGGCATACGTTATCTTTTCCCGCCGTTTTTCGTGCAGCAGCTCGGTGTGTTTTCAGTGAACAAGCTGACGGCGGAAGATGTGCTTCGTTTCCTCGATGCGGTGCCGCACGAATTCCGTTACTGGGAGATCAACCTGAACACGTTCAATAAAGTTGTCGGCAATGAATATGGATTTCGTCCGAACCTCACGCACGAGCTCGATCTCATTGAGTCGCACGAAATTTTGCGGAAGGCTTACAGCGACAATGCGAAACGCAACCTGAAAAAAGCCGGGCAGCACCGGCTTTCCATCGTCACGGATACTTCGCGGGAGGCGATCATCACGTTGTTCCGGACGGGCAGGGGCGAAGAGGTGAAGGCATTGCAGGAGCCGCAGTACGACATGCTCCGCCGCCTGCTCCAGGCGCTGGACGCGCGCGGCAGGCTGCATTCGCGTGCCGTGGTGGATGAGCATGGCGAGCTGCTGGCCGGGGCTTTTTTCGTGGACGCGAACGGGAAAGTGATCTTTCTTTTTTCAGGGCTGAGCGAAAGAGGCAAAGAGACCGGCGCGATGTTTTTCCTCATCGACAGGTTCATTGCCGAGAATGCGCAGAAAAACCTTGTGCTCGATTTCGAGGGCAGCAACGATCCACAGCTGGCACGGTTTTACCGCGGATTCGGCGCGAAAGAATGCGTATATTTGCAGGCACGCTGCAACCGCCTTCCGTGGCCTGTCCGCTGGTACAAAGGTTGAAACGTTCCGTCCTCCAAACAACCGCTTATGATTCACGACCTGAGTAAACATTCCTCGGTGCTCAACATGTATATGGCCGAGCTGCGCGACACGAACGTGCAGAAAGACAGCCTGCGCTTCCGCACCAACCTCGAGCGCATCGGCAGCATCATCGGTTACGAGATCAGCAAAAAGCTGGACTACGCTCCGCAGGAAGTGACCACGCCGCTCGGGATCGCAACGGTGCAGGTGCTGAAGGAGCAACCCGTGCTCGCCACGATCCTCCGCGCCGGGCTGCCCATGCTCAACGGGCTGCAGATGACATTCGACAAGGCCGAAAGCGCTTTCATTTCTGCATACCGCCAGCATCACAAAGACGGCTCTTTCGACGTGCACGTGGAATACATGGCCTGCCCGCTCATCGAAGGGCGCGAGCTGATCATCTGCGATCCCATGCTCGCCACCGGCACATCGATGGTGCTTACGTACCAGGCGCTGCTCCGCCGCGGCAAGCCCCGCCACATTCACGTCGTGTCTGCCGTTTCCAGCACGTTCGGCGTGGATTACGTAAAGAAGAACCTTCCCGAAAACTGCACGATCTGGACCGGTGCGATCGACGACGAACTGACGGCGCAATCTTACATTGTTCCCGGTCTCGGTGATGCAGGCGACCTGGCTTACGGGATCAAGCATTAATTCATTCTCATGGAGGCGGAAGATGTCGGGCTCTGGCTGAAGGTTTTTGAAGTCGCTCTCGTTGCCAGCGTCAAATTTCTCTTAGCGCCATTTGCCGCCGAAGGCCTCGGGTTCAACTTCGGGCAATCGTTCGCAATGACGACAGCGGGCGGATTGGCCGGGATCATTACCTTTTATTACGCGGGAACTAAGATCGCCGTCTGGTGGCGTCACCTGATGGCGCTGATCAAATCGGTCTTCACCCGCCGCCCCGCTTCCGTGATCGAGCGCAGGCCGCCGAAACGCTTCAGCCGCACCAAACGTTTTATCGTCCGCGTGAAAACCCGCTTCGGGCTGGCAGGGATTGCATTCATCACGCCCAGCCTCATTTCCATTCCCATCGGCTCGCTTGTTGCTGCCAATCTTTATCGCAAAAAGAAAGGCGTGCTGCTCGCGCTGATGATCTCTCTCGTTTTCTGGTCGCTCGTGCTCAACGCGCTTGCGCAGTTCCTGGCGCTTTCGCATTACATCCCGCATTCCGACAAATGACGCCTTACCGCCACCTCTATTTCGATCTCGACCGGACCTTGTGGGACATGGAACGCAACGCCCGGGAGACGCTCGCCGAACTGTACGAGCATTACGGCCTGCAGCAGCGGGGCATCGAATCGGCAGAGGTGTTCATCGGCCATTACAACCGCTACAACGACTTGCTGTGGGACCGCTACCGCCGCCGGCTGATCGATAAAGCCACGCTGCGCGCGCTGCGCTTCAAACAAACGCTTGCGCACCTCGGCGTGCACGATACCGAGCTTGCCGACCAGTTCGACCGCGATTACATCGAGCAGGCCCCGAAGAAAAAAAATCTCGTTCCCGGCGCGATCGAAACGCTGGACGCGCTGAAAGCGGATTTCAGGCTGCACATCATCACCAACGGATTTCCTGAAGTGCAGCACCACAAGATCGCGCACAGCGGCCTCGCCGGTTATTTCGACGTGATCATCACTTCCGAAGGCTGCGGCTATTCAAAACCCGACGCCCGCATCTTTAATTTCGCGCTGAAAAAATCCGGCGGGAAAAAAGAAGAAGCGCTCATGATCGGCGACGACCTCGAAGTGGACATCGTCGGCGCGCGGGAATCCGGCTGGCACCAGGTGTTTTACAATCCCTCGAAAGGCGGTCACGCGGAAGACGTGACGTATGAAATTTCGGAGATGAAGGAGCTGGCGGGAATTGTTGCGCCTGTCGAGCGTTCCCGGTCATGATCGTCGAAAAGCAAAAGCTGCTGCAACAGGTTCGTGCATTGCGCGAGCGCCGCGGGATGTATGTTGCGGAAAACGGATTTCTCCCGGTCTCAAATTTCCTCGACGGCTATATGCAGGCGTTGGGCGACCTGTCGGGTGTGCATTTCCAGCGGGATTTTCACAGCTGGATCCAGCAGCGTCTGGGAAAAAGTTTCAGCGTGGCGCCGTCGTATTATGTGCTGAACGAAATGGCGGGGAAAGACGAAGCACGTGCAGAATCCTTGTTGTATGACTTGCTGGAAGAATTCTGCGGGGTGGAATAAAAAAAATCCCCGCCGGTAACGACGGGGATCTTGTATGGTTAACCTTACTCAATTACTGGGCAGGCGCCGGAGCAGGAGCGGCTTTCTGCTTGTCTTTGCAGCAGCCGGCTTTCTTGTCTCCTTCTTTGGAGCAGGACTTAGCGCCTTCAGCTGACTTCTTTTCGCAGCAAGCGTCTTTCTTTTTCTTGTCTTTTTTCTTGCCTTTGTCAAAGGATACGACAACAGAAGCATCGGTTCCGAGAGCAGAAACGGCAGTTGCGGAAACGCTGCCCACCATTCCGACGAGAGCAAGCGCGAGGAATAACTTTTTCATGATATAGGTTTTTGTTTGTTTAGAAGGACGTGCAGCAAATATACCAAATTTGACCGGAAGAGGCTATATCCCAGCCGCTTTATCCTTTTTTAACAGAACTTTTGTCCTCCCGCAAAGGGCTGGCGCGCATTCAAAGATTCAAAATTCAAGATTCAATGATTTGGGTCATGATCTTGAACCGCAATTCCGGGGAAGGACCAATACCGCAAATTTCATCTTGAAGGGAAATTGTCGTCGAAGACGAATTCCGTTTGGCCCGGGAACTTTCCCGGACAACGACTTTTGAGTTTTGGAGATTTACATCAGAAGGCTGCGATCACCGTTTCGCCGCCGCGCACAACCTGGTTGAGCGTTACATTCACCTTCGTTCCGACCGGCAGGTACACATCCACGCGCGAGCCGAACTTGATGAAACCCATTTCTCCGCCCTGCGTTGCCGCATCGCCCACTTTCGAATAATGAACGATACGCTTGGCCAGCGCGCCGGCGATCTGCCGGAACAGTACTTCACGACCTTCACCGTCTTTCACCACAACCGTCGTACGCTCGTTCTCCGTTGACGATTTCGGGTGCCAGGCAACGAGGTAAAGCCCGGGATGATATTTCACGTACGTCACCGTTCCGGAAATGGGATAACGGTTCACATGCACGTTGAACGGGGACATAAAAATGGAAAGCTGCAAACGTTTGCCTTTGAAATATTCCGGCTCTTCCACTTCTTCGATCACCACGACTTTTCCATCGGCCGGCGCAATGACCGCGCTTTCGGTGGGCGTGACGCGGGCGGGATTGCGGAAAAACTGGAGAATGATGTACAGCAGTGCGAGCGTCAGCACCAGCGCGATGGCGTTTGCCACCCCGAAGCGCGGAAAGATCAGGAACATGCCTGCGTTGATGACGATGACGAAAATGATCGTCATTGCAATGGTTAAACGGCCTTCCCGGTGAAATTTCATGCGGCAAATATAGAGAGGAGAGGTGAGACGTGAGACATGAGACGTGAGAAAGGAATGCGGGGGCTGGTAAATTACGTTAAGACTGCGTCGCTTTGTCAATGCAGGCGACCAGTTTTTCGCAGGAATCACGGAGCACGTCCGTGCCGATCGTAAGCGGCGGGGCGATGCGCAGGGCGTTGTCGCAGAAAAGGAACCAGTCGGTGACGATGCCTTCGTGGATGGCTTCCCGGATGGCGGCTTTGGCGATGGCTTCGTTTTCAAGAACGGCGGCGTAGAGCAATCCCATCCCGCGGAGTTGTTTGATGGCCGGGTGCTTCAGCGTGTCGCGGATGATCTTTTCCCGTTCGGCGACGCCTTCCGTTAATTTTTCGTCGAGGATCGTTTCGATCGTGGCGAGCGCGGCCGCGCAGCACACCGGGTTGCCGCCGAACGTGGTGATGTGACCGAGCACGGGCCGGTCGGTGAGCGATTCCATATTTTCGCGCGAGGAAACGAATGCGCCGATGGGCAATCCGCCGCCCATTCCTTTTGCAAACACGATGATGTCGGGAACTGCGCCGTCGTGCTGGAAGCCGAACAATTTCCCCGTGCGCCCGAAGCCGGTCTGGATCTCATCGTAGACGAGCAGCGTGCCTGTATCGTCGCAACGTTTGCGCAGCGCGCGGAGAAAACCCGCAGCGGGAGCAACAGCGCCGGCTTCGCCCTGCACCGGTTCCACGACTACGCACGCGGTGTGCGAAGTGATCTGCGCCAGGTCTTCGAAATTGTTGTAGCGCAAAAGCCGCGTGCCGGGAAGCAAAGGACGAAAAGCTGTTTTGAAAAATTCGCTGCCCATGATGCTGAGCGCGCCGTGCGTGCTGCCGTGGTACGCGTTCCCGAACGAGACCAGTTCGCTCCGCCCGGTGATGCGCTTGGCCAGCTTCAGCGCGCCTTCGATGGCTTCCGTTCCCGAATTCGTGAAGTACGAACAGTTCAGCGTGGGCGGAAGAAGGCCGGCAATTTTCCGTGCAAGATGCACCTGCGGCGATTGGATGTATTCGCCGTACACCATGAGGTGCATGTATTTGTCGAGTTGCTCATGGATGGCCTTCACCACGCGCGGGTGCCGGTGACCGACGTTGCTCACGGAGATCCCGGAAATAAGGTCGACATACTTTTTCCCGGCGGCGTCGAACATGAATTCTCCTTCCGCGCGCACAATCTCCAGCCCGAGCGGCGCAGGACTCGTCTGTGCGAGGTGGTGGAGAAAAAGTTGCCGTTGCGTCAGCATGAGTTCTGAGTTCTGAGAACTGAGTTCTGAGATATGAGGGAAGTGAGTGGAGTGTTTGTGCCGTAAAGTTCTGTGTTATTCCTGATCTTTCACCATATTTGATTCTCAATATTACTCCGAACTTTTCCCTCCGGGCTCCATTCTCTTCGTATTCATGCTTTACGCTGTTCTGAAAATTTTATTCCGGGTCACGTTCAACGTGTTTTTCCGGAGCGCGCGCAGGCACGGGGCGGAGCGTTTGCCCGACAAAGGGCCGTTGCTGATCTGCGCCAACCATCCCGGCGCATTCCTCGACCCGGTGGTGATCGCGACGTTGACGAAGCGGCGTGTGCATTTCCTTGCAAAAGGCGCCGTGTTCAAAGGGAAGCTGGGCAAATGGATCTTGCCGAAGATGAACGTCATCCCTGTGTATCGCCAGCAGGACGATCCGTCGCAGATGCATAAGAATAAAGAAACATTTATCCGCTGCTACGAACATCTCGGCAAAGGCGGGGCGATCCTTATTTTCCCGGAAGGCGTGAGCATCACGGAGCGGAAATTACGCCCGCTGAAAACCGGCGCCGCGCGGATCGTGCTCGGTGCGGAAGAGCAGTACGATTACCAGCTCGGCGTGAAAGTCGTTTGTGTCGGGCTGAATTACGAAGACCCGCACACCTTCCACCGCGACGTGTTCATCAGCTACAGCGAGCCGATCGACGTGCAGCTGTACACGGAAAAATACAAGACCGAAGGTTTCGCGGCGGCGGAAGAATTGACGGAAGAGATCCGCCGGCGACTGGAAGAGCAGCTCATCCACATCGCCGACGAGGAAACGGATCTGCTGGTTGCCGACATCGAGCGCCTGCACAAGCATGATTTGTTGAAGGAGCGCGGCATTTCGAAAGACGACAAGCAGGCCGAGTTCGAGCTCACGAAGCGCATCGTGCAAACGGTGAATCATTTCCGCGAAAAAGATCCCGGACGCGTGGCGCGCATTTCCGCCGACCTGAAAAATTATTTCCGGAAGCTCGAAGAGCTGGGCCTGAGCGACCGCGTGGTGCGGGGCGGACAGCGGGGCGGGCGATTGCTGAAGAACCTGAAGGAATTGCTCTTCATCGTCTTTGGCTTCCCCGTTTATGTGTACGGGCTGCTGCACAATTATCTCCCGTTCATTTCCGCGTCGCTGATCGCGAAAAAGCTGGTGAAGCAGATCGAGTTCCGTGGCGCGGTCGGCGCGGCGGCGGGAATGCTGCTGTTCCTGCTTTGGTACACGACGCTCGCGATCGTCAGCTGGAAGTTCCTGCACACATGGGCCCCGTTCGACCGCCCCGGCTGGACATTTTTACTGTATTTCATTTCCTGGCCGGTGACAGGATTGTTCGCCTGGTATTATTACCGCAGCGTCTACTACATCAGCAAGCGCTGGCTCATGATGTCGTTGTTCTACAAACGCACGTCACTCATCGCGGAACTGGTGCTTCAGCGGGAAAAGCTGGTGAAGGAATTTGAAAAAGCGGTGGAAGAGAGGGGAGTGCTGTATAGAGCTGAGTTCTGAGTTCTGAGAGCTGAGCGAATGCTTCCTCAAAACCACCGCCGACTATACCTAAGAACTAAGAACTAAGCTCTCAGAACTATCCTTTCACTTCGAAGTCGAGGATCGTGTTGCTGACGGTGCTCAGGCTGACGACAACTTCATCGCCCGTTTTCACTTTTGCGGCATTCGCTTCGTCGAGGCGGACCTTCTGGTTGGAAACGAAGATCATTTTGCCTTGCTTGTCCACCACTTTTCCGCGGATCACTTTTTTCTGCCAGGCGTTGAGCGATTTGCGGTAACGCAGCACAACGTTGACGAAAAGCCGTGCAGGAAGAATGGCGAGAAATACCAGCCCGATGTTCAGGAAGCTGCGCACGTTCGGGTCCTCCAGGCCAAGGGTGAGGTAATTCTGGTTGATATAGATCACGGCTGTTATGAATACCACGAACGGGATAAGGTAGATCAACGCACCCCGCACGAGATCGCGTTGCGCGAGGGCCGCGACCTTGTCTTTTTCTTCCTGGGAAAGATTTACGAGCGAAACGGGCGGCTGCTGCATAAGTGGATCGTTTGTGCAAAAGTACGAATGCCTTTTCGGATTTTATATTCGTATTTTTGAGCACTCCCCAATGAAACGCATCACCATCGCCATCGACGGGTATTCATCGTGCGGAAAAAGCACGATCGCGAAAGCCGTCGCGGCAAAGCTCGGCTATAGCTACGTCGACACGGGCGCCATGTACAGGGCGGTCACGCTGTACGCCATTGAGCATGGCCTCATCAAGGACGGCGCGTTCGACGAGCATGAGATCGTCCTCGCGCTCGATGATATTCACCTCACGTTCCGTTTTAACCCGAACACGAAGTCGTCAGAAACGTTTCTCAACGGTGTCAACGTGGAAAAAGAGATCCGCAGCATGCTCGTGTCGTCCAGTGTCAGCCCCGTCAGCAAGATCCATGACGTGCGCGTGCGCATGGTGGCGCTGCAGCGGGAGATGGGCAAAGACAAAGGCGTGGTGATGGACGGCCGCGACATCGGCACGAATGTTTTTCCCAACGCGGAGCTGAAAATTTTCATGACTGCCGACACCGACGTGCGCGCCCACCGGCGTTACGACGAGCTGCGGTCGAAAGGCGTGAAGACAACCTTCGAAGAAGTGCGTCAGAACCTTATTTCCCGCGACCACGAAGACACGCACCGGAAAGAAAACCCGCTCGTGCAGGCGCCCGACGCGATCGTGCTCGACAATACAGATCTCACACGCGAAGAGCAATTGGAATTCGTGATGGGGCTGGTGGAAGAGCTGAAGGTGGCGGAGTGAAAATTCGGTTCATCATTCCGGCATCGTCATTCCGACAAGAATTTCATTTCCTTTTCTCCACCGAACCCAGCCGTATAGAGGCGGAAGATCCTCACGGTAATCGTCGCCATGGTCGCACACCGCGCCCATCGACACGTAAAGCCAGTCGCCCTGCACCGCAATTACACTGAAATAATGCCCGCTTCCTGCAGGCAGCTTCACTTCCGGCGAACCGTCGGCCGGTTTTGCGCGTAACGGGCTTCCTGAAACACAATAGGCGGTGTTCCAGAAATGAGCCCACGTGACGAATTCATTGAGCGAATCTTTTTCGATCCAGTAAATTTTCCCGGAATCTTCTTCCTGGATCGCCCAGCGCTGAATGGTTTCTCCCGCGCAACGGTAGAACACGCTGCTGTTGCCGAGTCCGCCCACGTATGGCGTAATGTTGCTTTCCAATTCACGGTCGCCTGCCAAAACCTTTACTGCTGCGGTATCCAGCGGTCCGCTGTAGAGCGGAACTGCGCGTTCACGGATGCGGTTATCGCCGAAATGAATAAGCACCAGTCCGTCCTGGCAGAATGCGCGGCACGACAGCAATGCAAAAAGTGAGATCAGCAGAAGAAAGCGGGGCATTGTCCTAAATTACTCTAAAACAGGACATTTCAGGCCATGCCGGTGATTCCGGGCCTAATTAAGCGTACCTTTGCACCAAATTAAACGTTCTTAATCACTTTAATGGCAACATTTTCTGAGTTGGGCCTCAAACCCGAGCTGGCAACCGCGGTTGCCGAATTAGGTTTCGAGCAGCCCACGCCGATACAGGAGCAGGCGATACCCGCGCTGCTTGAAAACCCCCGCGATCTTGTAGGACTGGCACGCACCGGCACCGGTAAAACGGCAGCTTTCGGCCTTCCTTTGCTTCATTTTATCAACCCCGACCTGAAGTTCCCGCAGGCGCTCGTGCTTTGCCCCACACGCGAGCTCTGCATCCAGATCTCCGGCGACCTGCGCACGTATGCGAAGCACCTGCGCGGTGTCGACATCCTGCCGGTGTACGGCGGTTCCAGCATTACCATGCAGCTCAAAGACCTGCGCCGCGGCATCCAGGTGATCGTCGGCACGCCCGGTCGCCTGAACGACATGATCGAACGCGGGGCGCTCAAGCTCGGCGAAGTGCAGACGGTGGTGCTCGACGAAGCGGATGAGATGCTCAACATGGGCTTCCGCGAAGCGATCGACACCATCCTGGCGGAAACGCCGAAAGAAAAGAAAACGTGGCTGTTCTCCGCCACCATGCCCGACGGCGTGTCGCGCATCGCGAGGAGCTACATGCACGATCCCATCACCGTGAGCGTGAAAGGCTCGCAGGAAGGCGACGGCAAGATCGACCATTTCTATTGCGTGGTGCACGCGCGCGACCGTTACCCGGCCCTGCGCCGCGTGATCGACGCGCACCCGAATATTTACGGCATCGTGTTCTGCCGCACCAAAGCGGAAACACAGGAAGTCTCCGATCACCTCGTGCGCGACGGTTACATGGCCGATGCGATCCACGGCGACCTTTCCCAGCAGCAGCGCGATCACGTGATGAAACGTTTCCGCCGCAAAACGATACAGATCCTCGTGGCTACCGACGTGGCAGCGCGCGGCATCGACGTCGACGACATTACGCACGTGCTCCATTACCAGGCGCCCGACGAAGTGGAAAGCTACACGCACCGCAGCGGGCGCACAGGCCGCGCCGGGAAAGCCGGGATCTCCATTCTTTTCCTCCACACCAAAGAGACCGGGAAGGTCCGCGAGATCGAGCGCCGCACCGGCCGCAAGCTTCTTTACCTGCCCGTTCCCGCAGGTGTCGACGTGGTGAAGAACCAACTGCTTTCATTCGCAACGCGTTTGAAGAACACCGAATCTTCCAACCTTGTTTCACCCGAATACATGGAGCTGCTGAAAGAAGCGATGGGTGAAATTTCGACGGAGGAATTGCTCGAAAAATTCATGGCGCTTTCGCTGAGCAAATTGTTCGCGGATTACGCCAGCTCGCCCGACCTCAATACAACCGGCAAGCCCCTGAAGGAGAAACGCGAGCCGCAGGAATACGAGCGCGCGGAAGGCGAATCACATACGTTCTTCATCAGCATCGGCCGCATGGATAATGTCGACCCGGGCCAGCTCCTGCGCATCATCTGCGACCAGGTGGGAACGAACCGCCGCCACGTCGGCCGCATCGACCTGAAGCACAACTTCTCCTTCGTGCAGCTCATCGGCCTCGATCCGAAAGCCGTGTTGAAATCATTCGACGGCTTCAAGCACCGCGGCCGCCCCGTGCGTGTGAACCAGGCGGATAATGAAGGCCCGCGCCGCGACGATAGTTTCAGCGATTCGTTCGAGCGCAAGCCTTACGAGCGAAAAGACTTTAGCGAGCGCAAAGATTTCGGCGAACGCAAACCCTACGGCGAACGCAAGGAATACGGCGAACGCAAGGAATACGGCGAAAAGAAATCCTACGGTTCGAAAAGCTTCGGCGAAAAGAAGAAGTTCGGCGCAGGCAAAAGCTTCGGTGAAAAGAAATCTTACGGCGACAAGAAACCGTTCGGCGAGAAGAAAAGTTTCGGAGCAGCCAAAAGTTTCGACCGCCCCGCAAAAGAGAACGGCAAAAAATCATCCAGCCAGTCCGGCGCCGACGAGTGGAAAAAGCTGATGACTGAAGAACAACCGGTCGACCGGAAAAATAAATTCAGCAAGAAGAAAAAGTGAACAGTTATCGGTAACCAGTTGTCGGTTGTCAGTCGACCGACAACTGACAACCGACAACTGCAGCTTCTTGTCAGAATGAGAACAGGTTGATCTTCTGTCCTTCCGGCGTATTCAGCACGGCATTCCCTTCTCCCATAACCCTTGTGATATCCGTCACGCCGGCTTTTTCCAGCTTTTCGATCCGGTCTTTCATGTTCACGGAGAAGAACGTGATCGTCGGCACTGAAAAGTCGTTCGTTTGGTGCAACCCGACGATGCTTAGCCCGTCCGACAGGATCGACCAGGGATTGGCGCCTTCGGTTTTGCTGAGCACGACGAAGCCCAGTTTCTCCCAGAACGCGATCGAAGCGTCGAGATCTTTTACGGGGTGAGCAAATTCACCGTACAGGCCGCACACGTTGTTGGCGTATTTCTCCGGGTTGAAATAATCTTCCTGCGACAAAGTCAGCATCGTGGGGCCGGGAGGTTGAGTGAAACCTTCGTTGAACGCCACGAGGCTGATCATTCCCCCGTCAGGCGTTTGAATAAGGTGACGCTTTAACGGATCGGTGGCTTTCGGCTTTTCGGCGAACACGATGCCGGCGCTTTCCAATTCCTTTACGAGCGCATCCATTTCCTTCACGTAATAGGTCAGCGCGAGGTACGGCGTTTCTCCCTGGCGCAGCATGATCTGTATCGCGCTGTCGCTCATCATGACAAGCGGGAAGGGAAAGCCGGAACGGAAAACTTCGGAGAAGCCGAGCGCCTGGTAATAGGCGACGGATTTTTCAAGGTCGCTCGTGGCGATGGTGAACGCGGCTACGTCGCCGAGCTTCGGCCGGGGAACGTTGAACGTGCTCATGCGGTTAGAGGTTGTTGGGGTTTGCGTTTCAGGATCAGGGCGGAAATAAACGAGACGATGATCCCGACAGGCAACGGTTCCATGAACGTGAGCAGGGAGAAAAGAACCGGGTTGCGGTACATTTCCTTATAGGATTCTATTTCCGCCTGCATCGCCGCGATCTCCGCTGCGCCGGCTCCTTCGGCCTGCAGGTTGGCGATCTGGCCGGCACCGTAAACATCCATAAAATCGGGCATCAGCAAATTATAGACGAGCGCCCATGCGATGACGTAGATGACGCCGGCCACCGCGGTGATCAGCAGCCCCATGCCCAGCGCCCGGCCGAAGCTCACCGAGCCTTGCTTTTCCCGGTAGCTCCGCACGCCGAAAAAGATCATGGTGGAGGCGAGGAGCATGACCGTATAACCGGCGATCATGCCGCCCGACATCATAAAGTCGCCGCCGAGGAAACCCGCAATAACGAGCATCAGGCCCATGATGCTGCCCCCGATAAGGCCGTAAACGAGAACGATTCTTTTCATAAGGATGGTTTTTAAGTGGATGAGTTTTTGGTTGAAATGCGGTGCAAAACAACGATGCCCGGCCGCTTTTTCCTTCACCCGGAAGTATGATTTACGGGTGAAAACCGGCTTTCACCCATTCGTGTGATTACGCTAACAGCCTGATTTCCTTGGCTTTCTGTACGGCCATGGTCCGGCGGGTGACTTCCAGCTTCAGGAATAAGTTCGACGTGTGCGTTTTGACCGTGTTCAGGGAAACGAAGAGCTTGTCGGCGATCTCCTGGTTGGAATGTCCCTGCGCGATGAGCTGGAGCACTTCCAATTCCCGCTGGCTGATGCCCAGCTTTTCCATTTCCGCGCTGTTGAGAACGAATTCCGCGGGCGGGGCCGGCACTTCCTTTTCCACGATCACCACTTCTTTTTCCACCACGATCTTTTCCTGGATCTTCGGTTTGGTCAGCTTCATTCCTGCCCAGGCGCCCAACACGGTGAAAAGCACGGCGATCAGCGCCGCATAAATTTCGAAGGCATGCGACGTGATGAGGAATTTGTATTCCATCCACTTCAGCAGGCCGGTGAGCAGGCCGAGCACGATGCCGTACAGGATCAGTTGTTTGCTCAATATGCCGGTCGCGCGGGAGAACATGTCAGCGTTGGATCGAATTGATCATCATGAACAGCTCTTCCAGTTCCGTCAAATTATCGGCGTAGCACCACACGTGGATGAATTTCCCGTTGCCGTCGTCGATGAAGGTTTCCCGTTGGATGAAATTGGCCATCGTGTATTCGATCCAGGGACGTTCGCTGCCGAGGAAATTGGTTTTCAATTCCTGCGCGGTGTAATCGCCGGCCGGGGGATTGACCTGGGGTTTCGGGCCGACGTACATGCCTGCTTCGCCTGAAAATTCCGAGGAGTCGAGCGGGAGAATGTAGAAGACGGAGGAAGAATCTTTTTCTTCGGTACGGATCGTATGCGTGGAAGGCAGATCGATGGTGAAGCCGCTGGCGCCGACGGGAACGCGCCGGGAGGGAACTTTTTCTTTCGTAACGGTTTTGGGATGTTGCAATGAATCCGCTTGCGGTTGCTCAGGTCCGGATGAGCATGAGAAAAATAAAAGCGATGCCGCAACAACCTTAGCCCCGATGGAAGCGAGCTCCGCCGAGCGTACAGCGGGAGAGCAGGAACTAAAACGCACCACTGTTCCGCTCCTCACGTTACTTTGAAAATTTTACGGTCGAGCGAAAATTTTCCCGGCCCGAGAATGAAGATCGCCGCGTAGAGCAGGAAGTAAAGCACCGCCATTTCCTTATCGCCGAACGGATCGCCACCGTGCACGAGGAAAATGATGACAAGCATCGTGAACATCAGCGGAATGGTGGAAACGCGCGTAAACACGCCGAGCACGATAAAGCAGGTGCAGAAAAATTCCGCGAAGATGACCAGGGCGAGCGAACCAGTCGGACCTACGCCGAGCGGATCAGCGAATTTTTCGGCGCGTTCGCTGAAACCGGCCAGCTTCGGCCACCCGTGCGTGAGCATGATGCCCGCCGCCAGCCGCAAGACCAGCGCGGTAAGACTGATCGAAATGTCGGCGCCGATGTTGAGTGGTCGTAGTTTCATAATGGTTGCGGATTGAAACTTAAAGTTGCGGGTTTGGAACGGAATTGCAAAATCGAAAAAAGATTAACCACGGACACGGAGACACGGAGTTGGCCTTCGACTATCGCTCAGGCTGACAACTCCGTGCCCCCGTGTCTCCGTGGTTATACATTTAATGTATCCAAAACTTCATTCGTCTCCTTCACCCCCTCAAACATCCCCAGCACCTTATGCAGCACACGGTCCACCATGCTGTCGGGGCAGCTGGCGCCGCTCGTGAGGATGAGGCGCAGCGGGCGTTTCGCGGGAAGCCAGTTTTCCGTTTCTTTCAGCGCGTGCGTATGGAGGTCGAAATGGCGGATGCGGTCGGGAGAAAGAATTTCTGCGTCGTCTTTAATAAAGTAGGTCGGGAATTTCTGTTCAACCAGCTCGACGAGGTGCGACGTGTTGGAGCTGTTGTAGCCGCCCACCACGATGGCGAGGTCAGCCGGCTGCTCCATGAGCCCGTACGTGGCGTCCTGGTTCTCATTCGTGGCGTAGCACAGCGTGTCGCGCGTGTCGGCGAAATGATTTTTGATCTCTGCTTCGCCGAACTTCACCGTCATCACTTGTTTGAAATGGTCGGCGATGGCCTGCGTTTCCGTGGCGAGCATGGTCGTCTGGTTGATCACGCCCACGCGCTGCAGGTCGCGTTCCGGGTCGAAGCCGGGCGTGGTGCGACCTGCGAAACGTTTTTCGAATTCTTCCCGCGGCAGCTTGCCGAGGATGAATTCCCCCAGCGCGAGCGATTCTTCCATGTCTTTAACCACGATCACCGGGCTGTGCTGCGCGCTGTGCGAGAACGTGGCGCGCGTTTCCTCGTGACCGGGCTTGCCGTGGAGGATGATCGTGTATTCGCCTTCGGCAAGCTGCCCCGATTTTTTCCAGACGCGCTCCACGAACGGGCAGGTGGTATTGTACCGCTGCGGCTCGATACCCGCGGCGCGGATCTTTTCTTCGATCTCCAGCGTGGTGCCGAAAGCCGGGATGATCACGATGTCGTCAGGTTGCAGCGATTCCCACGGCACGAGCTGTTTGCCGGACGTATCCATGAGAAATTGCACGCCGCGCGCCACCAGGTCGTTGTTCACTTCCGGGTTGTGGATCATCTGGCTGAGCAGGAAGATGCGCCTGCCCGGATTTTCCTCCACCGCGCGGAACGAAATTTCCACCGCGTTCTCCACGCCGTAGCAAAACCCGAAATGCCGCGCGATGTACACCACCACCGGCCCGAAATCCAGCACCGAAGGACGAAGATCTTTCTTCTTCGGGTCCTGCGCTTTCCGGATCGCCTTCAGTTGGGAGATGACGGGGCTACGGTAAAATTCGGGAATGGTGAAGGATTTCATTGGGAACAAAGTTACGAAACCGTTCAGACAGAAAATTCAAAGATTCAATCGCAGTCGCTTCGCGACTGGCTATTCAAAGATTCAAAATTCAGAGTTCGTGGTTTTGAATCTTTGAATTTTGAATAGCGAGGCTCGTCGCAGACGAGACAAGCGATTGAATCTTTGAATTTATCGTTTGATGGAAGCTTTATTCAAAGCCTTCTGGTATTCGCGTGCGTTCTGCAAATGCACGTTGTAATCGTGCGTGAACTTGTGTCGCCCCGTCCCGTATTCCGCACACATGTAAATGTAATCGCACTCCTCGTGGTCGAGCACCGCGTCGATGCTTGCCGCTTCGGGGATGCGGATGGGGCCGGGAGGAAGGCCGGTGTGGAGATACGTGTTGTAGGGGGAATTGACTTTCAGGTCGCTGTTCAGCACGCGGTTGATGCTGAAGTCGCCGAGCGCGTAGATCACTGTGGGATCGGATTGCAGCGCGATCCCTTTGCGGATGCGGTTCAGGTACAGGCCGGCGATGGCGGGCCGTTCATCGGCATAGCGCGTTTGTTCGGCTTCCACGATGGAGGCGAGGATGACCACTTCGGATTGCGAAAGGCCGAGCGCGCGGGCTTTCGCTTTGCGTTCATCCGTCCAGAATTTTTTGTACTCCTGCGCCATGCGGTCGAAGAATTGCTCCTCGCTCGTGTTCCAGTTGAACTCGTAAGTGTCCGGGATGAACATCGTAAGGATCGTCTGCGGCGTCATGCCGTATTTACTGAGGAATCCCGCGTCGTTCAGCAGCAGCAGCACTTTCGCCGAATCCGCTTCCAGCTTTCCCACGCGTCCCGCAAGCTGTTCTTTCGTGCGCATGTTGCTCCGGATCACGATCTGCACAGGTTCTTGTAGCCCCGCGCGCAGCATGTTCACCAGCTCGCGGTTGTTCATCCCATTTTTGATGCGGTAACGCCCGGGTTTGGGAACGGTAAATTTTTTCAGTTCGGCGATCATCGCGAACGAAGTGGTGTCGTCGATCAGCTTTTCTTCTTCCAGTTGTTCGACCAGCTCGGGCATCGTGGTTCCCGTGCGGATGTAGAGGAACTCGCCGCCCTTGTCGGGCGTGTGCACGTTCGGCTTGTAGTAGATCTTCCAGAACCACCATCCTCCGGCCGCCCCGAGAAGCAGCACGACAATAAGACCGATGCGGATTACTTTCTTCACGTCACAAATTAATTCACCGTCGATTGCAGCTGCGTTTTCAGCTGCAATGCCTGGCTGTTGCTGGGATTTACTTTTAACGTACGGTCGACGAATTTCATCGCTTCCGCGTAATTCCGGCGGTAAATGTACAAACCCGCTTTATTCATCAGCGCCTGCTCGTAGTCGGGATCGAACGCGAGCGCCTTGTCATAATACATTTCCGCTTTTTTATCGTCGCCTTCTTCCAGCCAGAGGTAGCCGAGGTTCGTCAGCGCCTGGAGGAAAGCGGGATATTGATCGAGCACCTGCTGGTACTGCGCCCGCGCGTCGTGCTTCTTTTGCTGCGTGGCCAGCGAGAGGGCGTACTTGCTCCGGAAATCGGGATGGAACGGCGCGAGGTCGACGGATTTTTTGTAGAACGTTTCTGCCGTTACCGCGTCGCGGAGCGTGAAAAAGGCTTCGCCGATGCGATAGGCCGTCCAGGCGTCGGCATTGTCGAGCGAGGGATGAATGAGCACGGAATCCCGCACGGTACGGCGTCCACGGCGGTCGACGATTTTTTTCACGCCCATGTGATCGTTCTTCAAAAAATAATAATGCACGAGGTCGCTGAAATTCGTTTCCAGCTGGGCGGCTGTCTGTTCCGGCAAATATTTTTTCGCGGAGTCGAGCAATTGCGGATCGCGGCCGAACTTTTCGTACTGCTGGAGATACGCGCGTGCCCTGGTCTGCGGCGCGGGATCTTTTTCATTCACCGCAAAAAGCCCGAGAAACTTCCGCACGTTTTGCACCTCCTGTGAAGGATCGCGTAGCGCTTCCTTCACGGGTTTCCTGATGTAGTGATCGTGAACCGTCACGTGCGGAATGTCGATGGAGCCGGAGCGCGGCATGTGGCAGGAAACGCAGTTGTTGCCGGCTGCAGCAAGATGCGCCGGCGTATCGCTGCATTGCGGGAGATTGCTTTTTTCGCTTTGCGGGTTGTGGCAGTTCGTGCAGGCGGTATTGAAATGCGCGTCGCCCGTCTCTTTCACCGATACGTGCGGATCGTGGCAGGTGACGCAGGTGAACGCGTCTTTGTACGGGCGGAGCTTGTTCTCCGGGTTTGTCGTGCGGCGCACTTCTGTCTGCAGGAAACACGGGCTCATCTTCAACCGCTCGGCGTGCGACGCCATGATGAATTCGTCTTCCGCTCCTTCGTATTTCGGCATGAACACGGTGAAAAAATCGGACAGCACCATGCCCGGGCGGAAATCGAGAAATGATTTTCCGGGCTTCAGCACCGCATTGCCCTGCAGGTGGCAGCGCTGGCAAACGTCGAACTGCAGGCCGGGAGAAAGTTTCCCGGGATTTACGATCGAATAATCGACATACTTCGACGTGTCGACGACGATGCCGGCCGTTTTCTGTTGCACATGCAGCGAGCCCGGCCCGTGGCAACGTTCGCAGTCGATGCCGTTCGGAACGGAAGCGAATTTATTTTCCGAGCCTTGTACGAATTCCGGCAGCGCGTTGTGGCAGCTCATGCACTCGAGACCGATCTTGCGTTCGAAGCGCGTATTGTAGCCGTTCTCGAAACCCGGCGGCAGATCCCATTTTCCCTGCTGCGCATAAAACGTCATCGGTGCCTGGAAAAAATAGCCGTTCACGTTCACCATGTGCGAGTTCGTGTGCTGCCCCGACCCGACGATGTAATCGACTTTCTCCGTGCGTTTGTAAACCGTGTCTTTCCCGTCCAGCCTGAACTCCGTGATGTACATCGTGCTGTCGCGGAAATAGCTGTGGTAGCTCATGTCGCGGAATTTGTCGTGGATGAGCGACGTCTTCCCGCCGAACTCCGCAACACTTTTCCCCGGCGTGGCCGCATCGAACGATTGTCCCATGCCCGTATGGATGAACGTCTGGTAAATGTTCTCGTGGCATTTCCGGCAGGCGTCCATGCCCACATAACGAACCGAATCCGCGTGGTTCAGGAACAGCAACGCTTCCGTAGAATCCGTTTCCGGCCGCACGGAATCCCCCCCGTCCCCGCAATACGATGCGGCGAACGCAATCCCGAAAAAAAGCGACAGGATTGCCGGGATACGGACGAGATTCCGATTGAAGATCATACGAGCGCTGGAATGGGAATATAAAGGTACGGACTAAAACCGCTGAACCTCCTGCAAGCTGCCCGGAGGCTGGGGAAATGATGTGCCGAAATGCCGATGCGCACATGCATCGTGCGGTATCAAGTATAAGGACTGTCCTGTATCAAAGTACCCGATACCAGATACCCGAGACCTCATCGGCATTTCGACACATCGGCATTTCGGCACATCCTAATGTCCTTTCCTCACCAGTTGCATCAGCAGCTCATCCACGAACGCATCTCCGACGCGGATCCATTCTTTTTTGATGCCGGTGATGAGGAACTTGTGTTTCTGGAAGAGCAGGACGCTCTCCTGGTTGTCGACGGTGACGTTGCAGTAAAGCTGGTGGAGATGGAGCTGGTGAAAGCAATATTGAATGAGTAGGGTCAGCGCTTCGGAGGCGTAGCCTTTGCCGCGGTCCTGCTTTTCGGCGATGAGGATGCCGATGCCGGCGCGCTGGTGCTGGGGATCGAAATCGAACAGGTCGATCGCGCCCACGTCAACGCCGTCGCGGGTGGTGATCATCAGGCGGAGCTGCTTGTTCGTGTGCAGGTCGAGGTGCGAAGAGGCGATGTATTGCTCCAGCACAAAACGCGAGAACGGCGTTTGCGTATGACTGGCCACCCAAATCGCCGTATCGTTTTCCCACTTGTAAAGTGTGTCGACATCATGCGGCTCGAGAGCGCGGAGGCGGACGCGTTCACCGAGAAGAAGCTGAACCTGGATCATGGTTTAAAGGTAGAAAAGAAAAAAGAGTTGCCGGTGGCCGGTTGTCGGTTGTCCGGGGTGGTCGGTTGTCCAGGGTTGGCGGTTGTCAGCTCGGTATCCATTACTGACGACCGACAACCGATGCGGCGCAGCCGCGACAACCCGGGACAACCGACCACCCCGGACAACCTTTTTTCATTTCAGCGCCATTTCCCTCGCCGCAACAATCGCCCTCCGCAGCTCTTCCGAATCGTAAGTGACGAGAGCGAACGAGCCGTCGGCCTGCACCGCATTTTCCATGTACAAACTGAACGTTTCGCCCAGCGCGTTCAGTGCTTCCATGAGCGGGAACAGCTCGAAGATGAAACCCGCGCGATTCATTTCCGGGCCGTGGAGGGTGGCGGCGGTGTCGCGGATCGGGGAGAGGCAGCTGACTTTTCCTTCCTCCACGCGCGCGTACCGGTTGACGTTTTTCTTCAGCTCCTCTTTCAGCTGTTGCGTGGTCCAGCCGGGAGGCAGCTTCCATTCCACGAATAACGTCGGCGCCTTTTTGCGGTGAACGAGCCGGAGAAATTTAGCAAGCGGGCTGCCCGCATGTTGTCCCGCAACGGTGATGGAAAACAATGTGCCGTCGACCGAAGCGAGCAGGTGAGGGGGAACGCTCAGCGCATTGAGCAGGATGATGTAAGCGCCGCGATGCAGCCGGGTTACGGATGCAAGCGGAACGGGATGAACGGAAAAGTTTTTTACCTCGCTGGTTTTCAAAATGATTACTAAAAAAAGGTTTACCACGGAGACACGGGGACACGGAGAAAAAAGGAGAGCAACCTTCTCCGTGCCTCCGTGTCTCCGTGGTTAAGTACTTCTCCGGATCGATCCATCACAATTCGGGCCTGCGATTTAATGGCGCAAGATAGTAACGAATCCTGTGCGTCGCTTCCAATCGCCACGAGGCGAATACGAGAAACTCTTGTCGCATTCAGCCCCTATGTTTGGCACATACACACCGCAAGCGCGATGGGGTTATTGCTGAAATTTGTATCAGAACAAAAACGCACCGATCATGGACAGGCAAATTATAACCAGTCAGCGGTAAGACAGCACTACCGGAATTTTGAAACGGCCGTGCAAAAGATCGTAGCGGAATTCAAAGGCGACGATGAAAAGACGCAGGGCATCGATAAGCCCGGAACGGTCCGGCAAAATGCTGAAACTTTATCAATCGTTCGGTGCCGCAGGTATTAGTGACTGCCTGTGTGAACCAAAGTCACATGTTATTCACATTTAAAAAAACAGGAAAATGAAAACAAGCCTTCTGATGGACTTCAAGGTCGACAAGGAAAACAAAAAGATCACGATCACCCGCGAATTTGCTGCACCCGTGTCGACCGTATGGCGCGCCTGGACCGAAAGCAAGATCCTTGACCAGTGGTGGGCACCGAAACCCTGGAAAGCCCAGACGAAATCCATGGATTTCCGGGTAGACGGAAGCTGGCATTACGCAATGGTAGGACCGGATGGAGAACAGCACTTTGCACGCGCGGACTACAAAGCGATCACCCCGGAGAAAAGCTTTACCGGGAAAGACAGCTTTACCGATGCAAGCGGGAACATTACCGCCACCCTGCCGCAATCGACCTGGAACGTAGACTTCCGGGAAGAGAACGGCTCGACGATCGTGACGGTCCTCATTACCTACGAAAAAACGGAAGATTTCGAGGAGATCCTGAAGATGGGTTTCAAGGAAGGCATGACTGCGGCGATGGAAAACCTGGACGACCTCATCGCGAAAAAAGCGATCTGAGGTTTTCTTCCGCAATGGGAAATTAAACCACGGGGCCGTGCCTCCGTGGTTTTTTCAATCCACCGCGCACGGGCGCGCTTTGACCGTCACCCAGCTGATTATGGCGCAGCCGCACGATCTTGTTGATTAACGTGCTTTTCAGCCGCGCAGCATCGATCGCATTTCCCGGAAGATCCCCGTAAACGTCACGCGGTTCAGCGGAAACTCCAGGAAAACGTGGAGAAAGCTCACGAGCAGCAGAACGTAAAAGCCCGTCTCGAACCTGAACCAGTACAGCGCCACCGCCGCGATCCAGAGCACGAGGATGATGGCCATTCTGTTTTTGGAAATGCGGTGCCAGCCGATGAGGCTCGTTTTCGAAAACCAGTTGAGATAATGGTACGTGTACGCGAATGCGATGAACCGCATGATCGTTAAGCCGGCCTGCGAATAATAAAGATTGTTGTCGCCGTCGGTAGGATTGATGTCGAAGAGTTTCATCACGGTTACGTTCAGCTCGCGGAACATCGGGTAATGGCTGAGCGTGTAGCTTGTCGGGGCGGATGATGCGGGATGCACGAACAGGAAAAGGAACGGGATCACGACGAAAAACAGGCAGGCGAGATAACCGCTTTTGCTCCGGCCTTTCAGCGCGCCGTACAGCATGAACAACCCGGTAAATACATACACGTGCACCAGCGTGGGCACGAACACCGCGAACAGCAGGACCGCGTTCCGGGAGAAGAACACGCCCGCGCAGATCACGAGAAATGCGAGGAAGCGCTGGAATACGGATTTCAGGAAAACCATGCACACCGAAGCCACAGCCCCGACATACAGCAACGCTTTGGCCAGGGAAGGGTTCGCGGTTTCACCGAAAAGTTTCCATCCCGGCACGACGTAGATCAGCAGGAAAAGAATGACGCAGGCGAGGCACAGGAATAAAAAGTCGAAACGTTCCTTCGTGAAATATTTGCGTTCGTGCAGCCAGGAAATTTCAGTGAAATAATGCAACGGGCCGAGCACGGCATAAGAAAAAAGAAAAAGCTCGAAGGGAACAAAAAACGCGACCATGCATGAAAGCAGCAGCAAGCCGATGTTCAGGTAATTGAGCCGGTCCGTATTCGGAATGCTGTCGATGGCTTTCAAAATGATGGCTTAAAAAAAGGTTTACCACGGGCACGGAGACACGGAGGATTTCGACTCCGTGCCTCCGTGTCTCCGTGGTTTATTTCTTTTGCGGGTTATGTATCTACTTCGCCTTTGAAAACGAACGACACAGGCCCTTCCAGCCAGATGTCGGTGAAGCGGTCGCCTTCCCGGCGGAAATGTACGGCGAGGTTTCCGCCCCGCGTGCGCACGAGGCATTTCCCGTCTTCCGTCGCCACGCCTTCCAGCGCCGCAGCCAGGGCAGCAGCCGTAACGCCGGTGCCGCACGACAAGGTTTCGTCTTCCACGCCGCGCTCGTACGTGCGCACGAAAATTCCGCCGTTCTCCGCTTCTGCGAAGTTGACGTTCGTGCCTTCTTTCTTAAAACGTTCGCTGCAGCGGATCGTTTTGCCTTCGCTGTAAACGTCGAGATCGGCAACGCCCGCGAGGAATTTCACGTAATGCGGCGAGCCGGTGTTAAGGAAATAAAAGCTGTCTCCGCTTTCGACACTTTCCACGTCGTTCATCTTCAGTTTGATCGTGTCGTTGCCGAGCAGCGCGGAATGCGGACCGTCGACAGCCAGGAAGCGTACTTCGGGTCGTGTCACCGCGCCGATGTTGTGGGCGAAACGGCTGATGCAGCGCCCGCCGTTCCCGCACATGGAGCTGGGATGGCCGTCGGCGTTGAAATACACCATTTCGAAATCGTAGCCTTGTTTGTTTCGCAGCAGCATCAGCCCGTCCGCGCCGATCCCGAAATGCCGGTCGCAGAGGTGCGCGATCAGCTTCACGTTGTTCGTGTCGAACGTCCCGCTGCGGTCATCGAAAAGGATGAAGTCGTTTCCCGTGCCCTGGTATTTGTAAAAAGTCCGCTTCATTGCATCTGCGCGATCAGGGCTTCATCGGTCACACGTTCGGGCTGGCGGAAATCCGTAGCCGGCTCGATGCGGAACACGCCGCTCACGGTTTTGAGGAATGTTTCGTTTTCCAGCCTGTACATCGAAACCACGTCTTCCTGGTTGAACCCGAACAGGACGAGCCGCGAACGGGAAAATTTGTAGCCTTTATAATTGAGCGGCGAACGCCAGAATTCGACGGTGAAATACGCTTTCGATCCCGCCGCCGTGTCGCCCGGCTGCTTGTTCAGGTCGTACAGGGCAACCGGTCGCTGCCCCAGGAGCTCGTCCTTGCGGATCACGATGTCTTCGTTGTCATCCTTGTCAAAAACGGCGGGAAGCGACGTGTCGCCGCCTGCCACAAGGTCAGTCGTGTCAGTCCCGGGCGTTTCGGTCACCGGCGCCGGCTTTTTGGCGGGTTTCTTTTTGGGCTTCGATTCCTCTTTTTCAAGGTCCGCCAGCTCCCGTTCCGGCTGCGGGTCCTTCTCCGTCAGCGATTTGTATAAGGAGAGCTCTTTCACGTATTGATCGAGCTTCAGCACAAAAAAGCCGCCCCCGAGGACAATTCCCATGAGGAAGCCGAGGAAGAACACCTGCAGCTTGTCGCGGAAATAAGAAAAACGGGACTGGACTTTCATGGAGGAATTTCGCGGTGAAATTAGTGAAAAAGGTATTAGGTCTTAGGGCTTAGGTGTTAGGGTTTATGTGCTGATTTTTGACGGGATTGGATACTGTCCGGCTTTAGGATTTCCTGCAGCCACCTCCTAAGTCCTAACACCTAAGCCCTAAGTCCTAACACCTAAGCCCTAAGTCCTAACACCTAAGCCCTAAGTCCTAAC
>CBIHOC010000026.1:0-86159 GCA_966211705.1 uncultured Chryseobacterium sp. | reverse complement strand
GGCGGCGGTTGGCGGAGTGGCGGTTGGCGGTTTCTGAAGGGACATTTGCTGTAACGCGAAATGGCGGCGGCGGTTGGCTGGGGGCGGTTGGCGGTTTCTGAAGGGACACTTGCTGTACGCGAAATGGCGGCAGCGGTTGGCGGCGATGTTGGTTTAACTTCGCGGGCGGAATTTTTCCGGGTTTTGTGCCATGCTTCCCAGTATTTTTCCGATTCGCTCGCAACGGTGTGAAAGAGCCAGGTGTTCTTCGCTGTTTATATATCCGCAGTCTTTAGCGAAATCGAGCCAAACTGTTGTTTCAGAAGCTTCCCCATCCGCGTCAGACATTTTGCTTGAAAAATGTTTTGGGTATTGTCGTTTCCGATAGCCTTCCGCAAGGTTTGAACACACAGACCTGGAGGATTTCCTGATCTGTGAAACCAATACGTACTTCTCATCAGGCGGGAATTTCTTTGAAAGGCGAAAAATATCACCCGCTAAAACAAACGCCATTTGGTAAACTGTTAAATCTCTGAATCCTCTGCTCATAAACTTTGGTTTAATAATTTAATTGAACTCATTTCTAAAAACCGCCCACCGCCAACCGCCGCCCTCGCCAACCGCCCACCGCCCACCGCCGCCCTCGCCAACCGCCACCGCCAACCGCCGCCCGCCAACCGCCACCCGCCAACCGCCGCCCTCGCCAACCGCCGCCCGCCAACCGCCAACCGCCACCGCCAACCGTCGCCCTCCACCCTCGCATATAAAGAGAAAAAGCCCCCAACCGGAGGCTCTCTCTCATCGAAGCTCTCATCGAAGCACCCATTACGCTGCCTTAGCCGCCCTGGGCTCGTCCATCATGATGATGTCGCTGACGATGATCTCCGTCATCGTGTGCTTTTTGCCGTCTTTGTCGTTCCAGGAACGGGTGGCCAGGCGGCCGCTGATGCCGATCCTGCGTCCTTTGTAGAGGTATTGCTCGGCGATGTCGGCCTCGCGTTCCCAGGCTACGAGGTTGAACCAGTTGACCGTGGTGGTCGTTTCTCCGTCTTTGGTGCGGTAGGCGACGTTGGCAAGGGTGAAGCGGGCTACTTTTTTCCCCGTGCTGGTGGATTTCACTTCCGGGTTCATACCCAGGTTACCGATCAGTTGTACGTTGTTACGATGCATGTTCATGATAAATAAAAATTAAAGGTTAAACAGAAAAAAAATGATGTGCAGATGTGTAAATGTGCAGATATGCAGATGCGCACTTGCTTCGCGTTTTCGTTCTACTCAGAATGTTTTTCAGGTGCGTTTTCTTTTGCGGTCATCGGCACATTAGCATATCGGCACATCGGCACATTGTTTTGTCGACGCTGCAAAGGTGTAGGGGAGGGGAAAGCTTATTCGGTTGTTAAACGTTTATAGTCGATAGTAAGTGTTTGTTGTCGGATATAGTATTGGTTATCAATTACCTGTATTGAATCCGGGGGAAGCAAAAAATTGAATTTGAAGGACTGGGAATTGTTTTACCTTAGCCGCTTCTAAGAAAAAAACAATAACCTATGGAAAACCAGAATCCGCCTCCTTTCCCCCCGAACCCGCCCCAGGGAAATCCCTACCAGCAGAATCCCGCCGGCATGCAACAGGAAGTTCCCAATGCCACGCTCGTGCTCGTGCTCGGCATCTGCTCGATCGTTATCGGTTGCGCGGGTCCCATCCTCGGCATCATCGGGCTGGTGATGTCCAACTCGGCAAAGAAACTGTACGACGCCAACCCGGGAATGTATAAGGAGTCTTCCTACAAGAACCTGAATGCCGGCCGTATCTGCTCCATCATCGGTCTTTGCCTCAGCTCCCTTGCCTGGATCATCTGGATCATCTGGTTCATTTTCGTAGCCTCCATGGTAAGCGCGGCAAGCAGCAACTACGAATATTACAATTACTAAAGTCCCATGGGTTTAGACTGGCTGGAAGAGCACCTGTTGCCCTGCCCGTTTAAATCGTTCGCGGGAGTCGATTGTCCCGGGTGCGGGCTGCAGCGTTCATTCGTGCTGCTGCTGCGCGGGGACTTTTCGGCCAGCTTTCACCTGTACCCGGCGCTCTTCCCGCTGCTGCTGCTGGTGATCGTCCTTGTACTGCACCTGAAGTTTCGCTTCCCGAAAGGGCCGGCGATACTCCAGGTGCTTTTCTTTTTCACCCTCGGAACAATCCTGGTCAGCTATATTTTCCGGCAAACGCATTCGCATTTTCCGGGCTGAACAGGTTTTCATATCTTGACCCTACATTTTCACAACCGATGAGCCAGCCTCCCTACAACCCCTACGATCCGAACGATCCGAATTCCTGGCAAAACCAGCAGAATCCGCAGAACCCTCAGAATCCGCCGCCGAACCCGTACCAGCAAAACCCGTTCAGCCAGAATCCCTACCAGCAGAACCCGTACCAGCAGAATCCCTACGGGCAACCCTGGCAGGCGCCGGGCTCGCCTTTCGGCATGCAGCGCGATCTGCCGAACGCTACTGGCATCCTCGTGCTCGGCATCATTTCCATCGTGGGATCCATGTGTTACGCGGTTCCCGGCCTGGTGTGCGGGATCATTTCGCTGCTGATGGCCAACAAAGCGGTCAGCGCGTACGAACTCGATCCGGCTTCTTACACGCAGGCTTCTTACAACAACACGAAAGCCGGACGCATCTGCGCCATCATCGGGCTCTGCGTCAGCGTGATCATGCTCATCGTTTTCATTTTCGCATTCATCTCCGCCGCAGAGCGCAGCTCCCGGTACAATGATTACTATTATTAATTCTCACATTCAAAACAAACCACATGAACCAGCAACCGCACGATCCGAATAACCCCGGAACATCACAGCAGGTACCACCCCATACGCAACAGGGCCCTCCCCCGGGCTACCAGCAGCCGCCTCCGGGCTACCAGCAACCGCCCCCGGGCGCATACCAGCAGGTGCCGCCGGGATACAACGCGCACGGCGCGCCCGCAGGCATGCAGGTGAACCTCCCCAACGCAAGCGGCGCAATGGTCTGCGGAATTATCGGGATCGTATTGTCGCTCGGCCTGTTCGGCATTATCCTGAACATCATCGCCATTTCACTGGCAGCCGGCGCGATCAACAAATACAAGCAGAATCCCGGCATGTACACGGAATCCTCGCTCTCCAAAGCGAAAGCCGGGCGCACCTGCGGCATCATCGGTCTCGGCCTGTTCGGACTTGCGCTGATCATCATCATCGCGGCCAACGCCTGAGGAAACTTCCTGACGCAACCGTGATCTTATGAGCCAGAATCCATTCGACCCGAATTACAGGTCGCCGGAAACGCCGCAGACGCCACCGCCTTACCAGCAGGGAAATCCGCAGCAGTACCCGCCGCCCGGCTACCAGCAACCGCCGCCGGGTTATGTGCCACCGCCACCGCCTTACGGTTACCAGCAGCCGCCATTCGGCTACCAGCAGGGTAACTTTTACGGCATGCAGGAAGACCTTCCGCAGGCATCATCCGCGCAAACCTGCGGCATCATCGGGCTTGTGCTGTTCTTCAACATCATCGGCATTATCCTGAACATCGTGGCGCTCGTGCAGAGCGGCAATGCGATGAACCAGTATGCACAATTTCCCGGGCGCTATACGGAAACATCATTCCGCAAAGCTAAAACGGGACGCACCTGCGCAACGATCGGCCTCAGCCTTCTCGGGCTCGTGATCCTCGTGGTCGTGGTGGCCGTCGCTGCGAACGCCTGATGCGATGAAGCTGCTTTCTGTCGCCCAGGTCCGTGAGGCCGATGCATTCACGATCGCGCACGAACCTGTGGCGTCCGTCGATCTCATGGAGCGTGCCGCGCGCGCCTGCACGGACTGGCTGCTGAAAAATTACGGGAAAGAAAACCACTTCGTCGTTTTCTGCGGCAACGGGAATAACGGCGGCGACGGGCTGGCCATTGCGCGACAGCTGGCCGGGGAAGAATGCGCGGCGGATGTGTTCATCGTACGCGTCGCTGAAAATGATTCCCCGGATTTTTCTGCAAATCTCAAACGTCTTCCTTCGCGCGTGCTGCAATCGGAGATCAGCGAAGCCGGTGAGATCGAATTTCCGCCGAAACCTTTTGTCATTGTCGATGCGCTCTTCGGCTCCGGCCTGTCGCGGGAACCGGGAGGGCTGGCTGCGCAAATGATCGATGTGATCAATGCGACAAAAACGCAGGTCGTTTCCATCGACATTCCATCGGGATTGTTCGGCGATTCGAACCTGGAGAATTCGTACAGGCATGTTGTCCGCGCAACGCACACCATTTCATTCCAGCAACTGAAGTTTGCGTTTCTTTTTGCTGAAAATGCGCCGTACACCGGGCGTGTACACGTTGCCGGAATCGGTCTTCACCCGGAATATTTTGCGCAGGCGTCTACGCCTTTTCATCTCGTCACGCATGCCGACGCGAAGCTGCTGTTCCGCCCGCGCGAAAAATTCGCGCACAAAGGCACCTTCGGCCACGCGCTGATCGCCGCGGGAAGCAAAGGAAAAATGGGCGCCGCGGTGCTTGCCGCGCAGGCCTGTCTCCGCTCCGGCGCGGGACTTGTGACCGCATTCGTTCCGCAGAGCGGGAATGACATCCTGCAGGTTTCCGTTCCCGAAGCAATGACGACGACCGGTGAAGCGGAACATGTGCTCGCAGGAAGAATTCCGGGAAACCATTCCGCCGTGGGCATCGGCCCGGGAATTGGTACTGCGGATGAAACCGTCCGCGCGATGAAATTGTTGCTCCACGAATACGCCGGCCCGTTCGTGATCGATGCGGATGCGCTGAACATCCTCGCGGAAAATAAAACATGGCTCGCGTTCCTTCCCAAAGGAACGATCCTCACGCCGCATCCCGGCGAGTTCGACCGCCTCACGGAAAAACACAAGACCGGCGAAGAACGCTTAAAGTCACAACGCGCGCTGGCCACGCGCCACGGCATTTACATCGTGCTGAAAGGCGCGTACACGACCACCGCGTGCCCCGACGGAAGCGTGCTCTTCAATTCATCCGGCAATCCCGGCATGGCCACGGGCGGAAGCGGCGACGTACTCACGGGCGTCATCACGGCGCTGCGCGCGCAGGGCTATAACCCGCAGGCGGCGTGCGTGCTGGGCGTTTATGTCCACGGGCTGGCGGGCGACATTGCGGCTTCGGTGCACGGGCAGGAGGGAATGAAAGCGGGGGATATCGTGGAGAATTTGGGCGGGACGTGGAGGATGGTTTCCGGGAGCTAAAGTTTTCAGTTGCTGGTTTGAAGTTTCGAGCTTACCAACTTCATTTTTAATTTTCAATCCGCATCGCGGTTTCAATTTTCAATCTTCATTTTTCCTCGTCGAAAATACTTCCCGGTATGATCGTGTGTGAAAATCCCAGCTCTTCCACGAGCTTGTTGATCGCGATCCTTCCTTTCGGGCTGAAGCCATGGCGTGGCAGCGTAAGATCGCCATCGTCAATATTGTAATAGGTTTCCGCCGGAATCTTTACGGAAGAAAACAGGCTGTTGCACTCGAAACAAACGCTGACGTGCGCGACGATGGAATCGCGGGAATAAAAAACGAGGCCGAAATGCGGTTCGAAGCAGGCAGCCGTGTTGTAACCGTATGTTGTGGTATCCGAGATCACGCCGGTGATGTAGTCGACCTGTTTTGCGTTCAGCACGGCGCGTTGTGAAATTTCCTGCGTCAGCTTCCCGTTGGGCAGCACCAGCGGCATTTCATGCTCCCCGTTGAAATCGACGGCGATGACTTTGTCGTAAACGAGAGTTTTGAACGGGTTGGCGATTTCCCTGCCATTAAAGAAGAAGAGAAGGAGGAAAATGCCGAAAACAAGCAGGAATACAGGACGTTTCATGATTTCATAAAAATAGTGAAAATGTCCCGCGAACCCTCGCAGGGTTGCGCGCGGCCATGCGCACGGGCAACACTGCGAGGGTTCGAATTCAAAATAAATCAAACTGACCCATTACCCACAATCAACATGATTTCGCGAGGTCCGGGGGGGCTTCTTTCATGCTATTTTCCGTAACTTTGAGAAACAACTTACTCCGATGAAATTCGCCCCTGTCCTTGGATTTCTCTTTCTGTCGACCCTGATCTTTTCCGGTTGCAAAAAAGATGAAACGCCCCCGCCCGACGAAACGCCGGAGCCGGCAACTTCCATGAAGCTCGCCTTCACCAATGTAGTCGGCACCGCCCCGCTCACGCTCGGCAATACGCTCCTGTACCAGAACCTGAACGGCGATTCGTTCTCCGTCTCGACGTACAAATATTACATCTCCAACATCCGCCTCACGGACAATAACAATAACGTGTGGGCGGAACCGGAAAGCTACCACCTCATCAACCACGCGAACCCGGCCTCGCTCACCATCACGCTTGCAGGCATGCCGGAAGCCACGTACACGTCCATCTCCTTCATGATCGGCGTCGACAGCGCGCGCAACGTTTCCGGCGCGCAGACCGGCGCGCTCGATCCCGCGAACGACATGTTCTGGACCTGGAGCAGCGGCTACATCATGGCGAAGTTCGAAGGCAAATCGCCTAGCTCCACGGTTTCAGCGAACATGGTGCTTTTCCACGTTGCCGGCTACGGCGGCCCGAACGCGGTGCAGCGCACTGTCAGCCCTACGTTCGGAACCAGCACGGCCGTCGTCACGACATCAACCGTTCCCCAGGTCAACATCACCTGCGACGTGCAGGAGTGGTTCCAGAACCCGAGCGTGATCGATTTTTCGAGCATGAATAACGTTACAACGACTGGCCCGAACGCGGTGGCGCTGGCGAACAATTACACCGACATGTTCACCGTCACCAGCATCACGAATTGATCATGCGTCCCTTCCGTAAGCTTGCAGTTTCCACGCTGCTCATCGGTTCTGCCGGGTTTGCTGCGTTTGCCGGCGGATGCAACGTCGACCCGGAAGTGCTTCCCGTGCTTTCGGAAGATGACGTGCGTTTTTATGTTCCGCAGGGATTTCCGCAGCCCGTGTACACGTTTATCGATAACACGGTAACGCCGGAAGGTTTCGAGCTCGGGCGGAAATTGTTTTACGATGGGCGCCTTTCCCGCGACAATTCCATCTCGTGCGGAAGCTGCCATCAGCAATTTGTCGCGTTCGCGCATTCCACGCACCAGTTCAGCCATGGCGTCGACGGGCTGCTCGGCACGCGCAATGCGCCGGGATTGTTCAACCTCGCGTGGAATCAGCGGTTCATGTGGGACGGCGGCATCAACCACATCGAGAACCAGCCCCTGGGGCCGATCGCGAACCCGGTGGAAATGGACGAGACGCTGCCCAACGTGATCGCCAAGCTGGATGCGGACGCTTCCTACCGCCAGAAATTCGAAGCTGCCTTCGGCGACGACTCCATCACCACGCAACGCATTTGCCGCGCCCTCGCCCAGTTCATGGGCATCATGATCTCCGACGATTCGAAATACGACCAGTACCGTCGCGGGGAAACTTCCTTCTCGCAAAGCGAAGAGAATGGCCTGGCCGTGTTCCGCACGCGCTGCGCAGGCTGCCACACCGAGCCGCTGCTGACCGACAATTCCTTCCACAACAACGGTCTTCCCGTCGACAACACGATCAACGACATCGGCCGCATGATCATCACCAACGACCCGGCGGATTCGCTCAAGTTCAAAACGCCTTCCCTGCGCAATATCGCGCTCACCGGGCCTTACATGCACGACGGGCGTTTCCTCACGCTTTCCGAATGCCTCGATCATTACAGCAGCGGAATCGTTGCCGGCCCCACGCTCGATCCCGCGCTCACCGGCGGAATCCCGCTCAACGCACAGGAAAAAGCCGACCTGCTCGCATTCCTCGCCACGCTCACCGATTACACGTTCATCCAGGACCCGAAATTCCGGGAGGCCCGATAGAAATTTTCAATTTGCCGCAACTAAATCCGCATTCTGTCGTCTAACGAATATGAACCGCTCGCTTTTCGTCGTTCTTGCGCTTCTTACAGGACTTTTTTCCTGCAAGAAAGACCCTGTCGTCGTTCCGGCCGGGCAGGTGCGCGCGCTGGTGACGGTGAACCATCATGGAACGCCCATTCCTTACGCAACGGTTTTCCGCAAGAACGGCACGCTCGTTTTCCCCGGGCAGGACACGACGCTGTACGAGCAACGTTACGTAACCGATGCGAATGGGCAACTGACGATCGACAATCTCGGCAACGGCTATTTGTCGATGGTGCTTTACGCGAAAGGTTTCGATCCTTCCTGGGATACGACGCAGGTCACGCCGGTGTGGGGCTACCAGTTCATCAGCGTGAGCACGGGTACGGGGGAGAATAAGGATATCGTGGTGTCGATTCCCGTCAGTGAGTGAAAATTTACGAATTACGAATTACGATTTGGAAAAAGCCCGGGGGAATTATTTTTCCATTCTTGTGTTCCCAAATTTTCAATTGATCTTAATTCGTACATCGTAATTTGTACATCGTCCCTCTTTTAAGGCAAAATCACCACCATCGTCCCCAACGGGACCCGTTTATACAAATCCTCCAGCTCCGTATTCTGCACGCTGATGCAGCCCCACGTTAAATTCTGCTTATCGTCGCCCGGCCATTCTCCGTACCAGCCGTGAATGCCGATGCCTCCGCCCAGCTTCGTGGTTTTCGGCGGCTCTTTGCCCGCGTTGTTCGCAGCGATGATCGCGTTCTTCTGTTTCTCCGTGATCAGTCCTTTACCGAAGCCCGCGATCGCATCCGCGTTATTGGGATAGTTCAGCCGCATCCACGCCACGCCGAGGTAATGCGCATAACCGCCTTCGAACGGCCCGCGCGATTTCTGGATGATCCTGTACGTCCCTTCCGGCGTGCGGTTGTCGCCCTGCTGCTGCTTGTGCCCGAGCGGCTCCTGCCCGAGACCGATAACGTACGTCTTCAGCAATTTCCCTTTCGCGTAAAGGCGCATGCGGTACTGGCTTTTGTGCGCAACGAGCAGCGTGTCGATGGAAGCGAGCGAGTCGGGGAGAAGGGAGTCGGCTTTCGGGTGTCCGGGGTTGTCGGTCTTCGGCTGTCGCTCAGACTGACAACCCCGGATAACTGACAACTGTTTTTCCGGCGCGGGATGAAGCGGTTCGCTTTTTTTGAAATTGGTGAAAAGGATTGCGCTCGCTGTGCACAGCAACAGGATGGAAACGATGATGACGATGCGGCGCATGGGGTAGATTTACCTTCAAATGATTCAAAGATTCAATCGCTCGTCTCGCCTGCGGCGAGCTGTGCTATTCAAAAATTCAATGATTAGAGACAAACCTTCGAGCTAACTTGATCTTTGAATTTTGAATCTTTGAATAGCAAGTCGCTTCGCGGCGAGCGATTGAATCTTTGAATCTACTTACTGGAAAATATTTTTGATCACCCGCAAATTATGCGTGTAGCCGCCGCGTTCCGGCGTGAAGATGCCGTAATGATCGAAGTGGTCGATGCGCACGCGGCCGGAAGCGTGGATGATGCGGTTGTCGGTGATGATGATGCCGACGTGCGTGATGCGGCCTTCCTCGTTGTCGAAGAACGCGAGATCGCCGGGCTGCGCTTCTTCCACGAAACTGTACGGCTCGCCCATTTCGGCCTGGAGGTATGCGTCGCGCTTCACACGCAGGCCGTTCGTTTTGCAAACGAGCTGCACGAAGCCCGAGCAGTCGATGCCCAGCGGCGTGCGCCCGCCCCACAGGTACGGCGCGTTCAGGAAGATCATCGCCGTTTCCACGATGCTGTTGCGTTCGGGCGCAACCTCGAACGGGCGGATGTTACCGTCGAACGCATATACGCGGTCTTCGATCTGGCATTGTCCGCCGTGAAAGAACGGCAGCGAGCTGCCCAGCACGATCGGGAAGGATTCGCCCGTTTTGGTATCCGTGATGAGCTGGAAAAGTTCGGATGAAACCGGCGCAGGATTCGCGTCGAGGTTGTCGTAGGTGGCTTTGGAAACGGGGAGGTATTGTTTCCTGTCGATCCATCCTTCGTAGTGGTCCCACGCGCCGACGACGTGGTGCCAGTTGCCTTTCTGTTCGATCACCCGGAACGCGTCGCCGAAGAGCAGCTGGGTCACCATCTCGCTTTTGTCGGATGGTTCCCGCCGGCAGGGGACTGCGCTGAGGTGTGTTACTCCAAACATTGTTTGGTCGGAATTGATTGGGGTCGGCCAGATGGCCGACCCCAATTCAATTGGTTCAATTCATGTTCTCGATGACGATCGCGCTTGCACCTCCGCCGCCGTTGCAGATGCCGGCCACGCCGTAGCGGGCTTTGTTCTGCTTCAGCACGTTGATGAGCGTAACGATGATGCGTGAGCCGGAGCTGCCGAGCGGGTGGCCGAGCGAAACGCCGCCGCCGTTGACGTTCACTTTCGCGGGGTCGAGGTTCAGCAGCTGCATGTTGACGAGGGAAACGACGGAGAACGCTTCGTTGATCTCGTAGAATTCGATGTCGCTCATCTTGAGGCCGGCCTTTTCAACCGCGCGCGGGATTGCTTTTGCGGGTGTGGTGGTGAACCATTCGGGCGCCTGTTCGGCATCCGCGTACGCACGGATCTTCGCGAGGGGCTTGATGCCGAGCGCGTCTGCTTTTTCTTTGCTCATCAGCACCATGGCCGAAGCGCCGTCGTTGATCGTCGATGCGTTGGCTGCAGTCACCGTGCCGTCTTTCTGGAAGACCGGGCGCAGGGTGGGAACCTTATCGAAAGAAACGTTCTTGTATTCTTCATCTTCGCCGATCACCACGTCGCCTTTGCGGGTCTTCACCGTCACGGGAACGACTTCGTCGCTGAACTTTCCGGCAGCCCATGCCGCAGCGGAGCGTTTGTACGACTGGATGGCGAATGCGTCCTGCTGTTCGCGCGTGATGCCGTATTTGGCAGCGGCGAGCTCGGCCGAATTGCCCATCAGGTTCTGGTGGTACACGTCCGTCAGCCCGTCTTTCACGATCGCGTCGAGGATCTGGCCGTGGCCGTATTTGTGGCCGTACCGGCCTTTTTCCACGTAATAAGGCGTTCCCGACATGTTTTCCATGCCGCCGGCCACAACGATCTCCGCGTCGCCGAGCAGGATGCTTTGCGCGCCGAAAATGACCGATTTCATGCCCGAAGCGCAGACTTTGTTGATGGTGGTGCACTGCACGTGGTCGGGCAGTCCCGCAAAGCGCGCGGCCTGGCGGGCAGGCGCTTGCCCGAGGTTGGCCTGGAGCACGCAGCCCATCAGCACGTCGGTTACATCTTCCGGTTTCACCCCGGCGCGTTCAACAGCTGCTTTCACCGCGGTGGCGCCCAGCTGGGTTGCCGACACTTCAGCAAGGCCTCCGCCGAATGAACCGACCGGCGTGCGCGCAGCTGAAACGATATATACTTCTTTCATAGGAATGTGGGATTTTCGATTGGAGAAAAAGTTTTGCAAAATTAATCATTTTGAAGCGGAAAATCAGGCGGTTTGGCGGGTGTTGATAGTTTGTGAATAGCCTGCGGGAAGCCCCAAACCTCGAAGGTTTGCGCGATGAAAGCGGGCGGACCCTTCGAGGTTTGCCAGGGTGGGGAGAAGTGGCAGCCGCAACCGGGTCTGGAAGAGAATGGGTAATTTTCCGCGTGGAAATCGGTAACGTAAACGACCAGGCAATCCGGGATGACGGGTTTCTCATTATCGAAAACGTATTTACAAACGAAGAAACAGAACAGCTCATCCATGCTGTCGGCAAAACTGGTTCGTCCGGTCCCTCATTTCGCAAAACGAACGACCTCTTTGCCATACGCCGGTTTTTACAGGAAGTGCCGCCTGCTGTTCCGTTAATTTTCAACGAATCGCTTTCCCGGATTATCAATGACATTTTCGGGCCGGGATATTTTCCCGTGAAATCGATCTATTTCGATAAGCCGGATGGATCGAACTGGTTTGTATCGTATCACCAGGACCTGACGATTTCGGTGGATAAGAAAGTGGCAGTGGAAGGTTTCGGGCCGTGGTCGGTGAAGCAAGACCAGTTTGCGGTTCAACCTCCGGAACGTCTTCTCGAAGACAACTTCACCGTCCGCATTCACCTTGATGACACGGATGAAAATAACGGGGCGCTGCGGGTTATTCCGGGTTCGCACCGGGAAGGCGTCATTCGCCCGGAAAACTTTGACCGTAACAAGAAGAACGAAGTGGTCTGTACGATCCGGAAAGGAGGTGTGATGATCATGCGCCCCTTGTTGCTGCATGCTTCCAGCCGGACAACGAACAACAAAAAACGACGTGTCATTCATATTGAATTCAGCAGGCAATCGTTGCCGGAGCCGTTGAACTGGCCGGAAAAGCTCGCTATCCGAACATATTGATCCGGTGAGCGTGATGGGGTATCTTTGATAAAATCGATTTCAGATGAAGCAGGTGAAAATTGAAATTCCGGAAGTGCATAAGAAGTTGATACGGGACCGTATTAAAACAGCAGGGGCAAAGATTTATTCAGATTGGGAGAAAGCCAGGAAAAGGACCAGGTTTGATTAATGGTTTTTCAATCAGCCCGGATAAAATGTTGTTTGTGTCTCCTGGAAAACATTGGATCAAAAAGCAGGGACGTTAGGATTTCCCCACCATGAAAAAACTTTTCCCCGCATTCCTTCTTCTTTTCCTCCTCCCCGCCGCCTTCGCATTCATCGACATCTCCATCGAATGCCCGCCCGAAGGCCGTGAACGCCCCGGCAAAAAACCGCTCACCGAAGAAGAAAAAGAATTCAACCGGAAAAAAAATCGCTCCTGCGAAATCCCGGCGGATACGCCCCGCGTGCTGACCATCGAACAATTGCTCCAGGGAAAAACAGCGGTGAACGACAGCAGCGACTGGAAAGAAGGAACATACGTGGAGATCAATGATGCGTATCTCGTCAATTACAAACCCCAGAAAGGCGAATCCTGTAACTGCTACGAAGGCGACACGTCGGAAATGAAAACCGATATCCACATAAATATCGGGCGCAGTGAAAGTCTCGTGGAAAAGAACAACGATCATTTCATGGTCGCCGAGATCACGCCGAAGTACAAAACATTACATCCCGGTTATAAAGTGGAACTGGATTCGCTCAAAGGGAAAAAAGTGACGGTGCGCGGCTATCTTTTTTACGATTCGGAACATTGGTACAATTCCGTCAACTATTGCCGCAAATGCACCGGCACTGCAGTCTGGCGGAAAACCTGCTGGGAAATTCATCCTGTGACATATATCGGGGAGACGAAGTGAAAAATTTTGCCGCAGAGGCGCGGAGGACGCAGGGATCTTCGCAGAATGGAAATTGGCAATCCCCGTCGGTTCCGTACTTTCGCGTATTCCACTGAATGAACCGCCTCGTCACCTTCATCCGCGACCGTCACGCCCTGCTGTACAAAGGATTCCTTTTCCTCCTCAGCCTGGCCAGCATCGTCTATCTCTACCCGCGCGAGTTCCGCTTCCGCTACGACCTTACCGAGCTCAAAGGAAAACCCTGGCCGCACGATAATCTCATCGCGCCGTTCGACTTCGCGATCAAAAAATCGGCAGATGAGATCAAGTCGGAGCAGGAGGAGCTGAAGCGGAATTTTACGCCGTATTTCCGCGTCGACAAGCTGGACACATGGAGGCATTATGACGCTCCGCCGGCTGAGAGACATTTCGACCAGGTGGTGAGCGATGTGCAGGACAAAGGCGTTCGCGCCGTGACCAACGAAGCCGGGAAAGGGCCGGAGGATGAAGTGCTGGTAGTGCGCGACAACATCGCCGAAGAACGTCGCCTGGGCGAATTTCCCGATCCGAACGAAGCCGATTCCATCATCCGCTCGCAGCTGAGCAAAAATGAGCTGGAACGTTTTTACCCGATGTTGCCGAAACCGCTTCACGCGAACGTGGTTTACGACAGCGCGCTGACCAACAAATACCTCCGCCAGGCGCTCGACAACATTTCACCGGTGCGCGATGCGCTCACCAAAGGCCAGAGCATCGTGGGGCGCGGGCAACTGGTGAACGACGAAATTTACCAGCAGCTCCTTTCCCTGCAGGACGCGCTCAACGAGCAATACCAGTCGGGAAGCAACTGGCAGTTCATCATCGGGCAGATCCTGCTCGTCGGCTTCTGTCTCTTCATCTTATTCCAATTCCTGCGCCTGTTCCGCCGCGAAATGCTCGGCAACGATGCGCGCCTGCTGTTCATCCTGCTCATGCTGGTGCTCACCGTGTGCATGTCGTACCTGCCGCTCGTGATCGAAAACATCCCGATGCTGGCGCTGCCGTTCTGCCTGCTGCCGGTCATCATGCGCGCCTTCTTCGACACGCGCCTGGCATTGTTCGTGCACCTCGCCACCATGCTCATCATCACCGTCAGCATTCCCGGCGACCGCTTCATGTTCCTTTTCGTGCAGGTGCTGACGGGCATCACAGCCATCTTCAGCATCGTGAACATGCGGAACCGTTCCCAGCTTTTCCTCTCGGTGATGGCGATCCTCGGCACGTACACGCTGCTTCATTTTACGCTGCTGGCGGTGACGGAAGGCGAGATCGTGGAGCTGCATCCCTCGGAGCTGATCAACTACGCGATCAGCGCGGTGCTCGTGCTGCTGGCGTACCCGCTGATCTTCGTGTTCGAAAAAATGTTCGGCTTCGTGTCCGATGTGACGCTGATGGAGCTGGCCGACACGAACAACCCGCTGCTGCGCGAGCTGGCCGAAAAAGCGCCGGGCACGTTCCAGCATTCCATGCAGGTGGCCAACCTCGCCGAGGAAGCGATCCGGCGCGTGGGCGGAAACACGCTGCTGGTGCGGGCCGGCGCGCTGTACCACGACATCGGGAAAGGCGACATGCCCGTTTATTTCATCGAGAACCAGGCGACGGGCATCAACCCGCACGACGAGCTGGCATTCGAGGAGAGCGCATCCATCATCATCAGCCACGTGCTGCGCGGGGTGGAAAAAGCGAAAGCCGCCAAGCTTCCCGACCAGGTGATCGATTTCATCCGCACGCACCACGGTACCACGAACACGGCGTATTTCCTCACGCTCTACAAGCAGAACAATCCCGGCGAGATCGTCGACGAGGAATTGTTCCGTTACCCCGGGCCGATCCCGTATTCGAAAGAAACCGCCGTGCTCATGATGGCCGACGCCGTCGAAGCATCGTCACGCAGCCTCACGCGGTACGACGCGGAAAGCATCGACGAGCTCGTGGAAAAAATGATCGATCACCAGGCCGACCAACACCAGTTCGACAATTCGGACATTACGCTGAAGGATATTACGGCGATCAAAAAGATCTTCAAGAAGAAATTGCGGTCCATTTATCATGTGCGGGTTGAATATCCGAAGTAGGGAATGGGTAATTGGGTAACTGGGTAATTGGGTAATTGGGTAACTGGGTAATTGAGTAGTTGGGTAATTGGAAAGGGGAAGTGCGCAGGGCTGCCGTAACCAATCGCTGTGATTCTTCGTAAGCTATGACCGCGTTAATACACGGTGCATGGTCCGGCTACTTTTTTTCTTTGGCATTCTTTTTCCCGTTTTTCTTGGCGCGCAAATCACGGGGCTGGCGGCGAAGTATTATTTCAATGAAGGCGTGGCGCGCAACGAGGCGGGAACGGGGCAACCGAAAGCGGTCGGTGTTTTTTTCGGTGACGATCGTTTCGGCAACCCGCATTCGGCTTGCTACCTGAACGGCAACAGCCAGTCTTACCTTAACCTCGGCACGGGCCCGGAGCTGAAGCCGGCAGCAGGAACGATCTCCGTCTGGCTGATGATGATTTCGGAAAATTATTCCGGCCAGGGCTACCGGGCAAACCCGATCATCCTGGTGAAAAATGCCCCGGGCAGCGATTTTTTCGAAGCCTATGCGATCTCGTACGGTCTTGATAACAAACGGATCGGAGGCTGCTGCTCGCATTCCGAGCTGAACCAGATCTCCGTTTATTCGCCCGACCCGCTCAACATAAACGAATGGCATCATGCCGTGCTTACCTACGATGATGAATGGGTAAAATTTTATCTCGATGGCGAGCTGATCAATACAGCGGCGAAAAATTTCCGCACATCTTTCCTTCCCGGCGATTCGGTGATGGTGGGCAACTCGGCGAATGTCAAGAACAGCCGTTTTTTCAGCGGTTGTGTCGACGACATCAGCATTTACGATCGCGTGCTTTCGGCGGAAGAAGTGCTTGCCCTTTACAACGAGCCCGACCCGAACAGGTGGCATAACGTTTTCCGCTGGTGCGCCTACATCCTTGCTTCGGGCGGGGGAATTTACCTGCTCGTGGCGCTGAACACCCGGCGGCTGAAAAAGGAGCTCGCGCGCCAGAAAGAAAAGAACCGCCTGAAAACGCAGATGTACGAAATGGAAATGAAGGTCATCAAAGCCCAGATGAACCCGCATTTCATCTTCAACTCGATGAATTCCATCCAGCAGTTCATCCTCGCGGACGATACGGTGAACGCGAATTCCTACCTCGTGAAATTTTCCAGGCTTCTCCGGAAAATATTGGAAAGCAATACGGACGAGCACATCACGATCGTGAACGAGATCGACATTCTCAGCAAATACATCGAGATCGAATCGCTGCGCTTCGGGCACGCACTCAGCCACAAGATCACGGCCGACCCGAGACTGATGAGCTCCGACACGAAAATGCCGCAGATGCTGATCCAGCCCTTCGTGGAAAATGCGATCTGGCACGGCCTGCTTTCCCGGGACGGAAATAAAAAACTTGTAATTAATTTTGAATATATAAATGAAAAGTTGCTATCTTGTATAATAGATGATAATGGCGTTGGCCGGAATGCAAACAAACCTGCAGAAACGTTGACCAAATCCAAGTCACTGGGCATTCGCTTCATCCGCCAGCGGCTGGAGCTGATGGAAAAGACCTGGGGCGGGGAATACGGGATAGAGATCAGGGATAAGATGAATGCTGCGGGTGAAAGCGAAGGTACACGCGTGATCGTAAGAATTCCGCTCATTAAAAACTAGCCTATGCTGAGAGCAGTGATCATCGATGACGAGGTGGCCGGCCTGAATGCATTGCAGCTGCTGATCGGTAAATACGTGGAGCAGGTCAAAGTGGTCGCCACGACCACGAAAGCGCCGCAGGGCGTTTCCCTGATCGAAGATTACAAGCCGGAGATCGTTTTCCTCGACATCAGCATGCCCGACATGAACGGGTTTACGCTGCTGAAACAGCTCGAGTATAAAGATTTCAACCTCGTCTTCACCACCGCACACCGCGAGTACGCGATCCAGGCGATCAAGCACAACGCGGCCGATTACCTGCTGAAGCCCGTGGACGTGCAGGAATTGCAGAGCTGCATCGGGAACATCATGGGCAAGGCAAGCCCGCAACGGAAAACGCCTTTTCCCAACACCATCGGCTTGTCCGTCAAAGACGGGATCGTATTTATCCGGCTCCGGGATATCATCCGGCTTGAAGCATCGGGCAGCTACACGGTTTTTTACCTCGACAACAACGTGAAGCATGTCGCCTCGCGTCCGCTGAAAGAATACGAAGCACAGCTCAACCCCGCATTTTTTTACCGCTGCCACAATTCCCACCTCGTCAACCTGCGGAAAGTGGTGAAATTCATCAGCAGCAGCGGCTTCCTCGCCCAGATGACCGACAGCTCGACGGCGGAGATCGCACGGAAGAACAGGGACGAATTCCTGGCCCGCCTGAAAGGGATCGGCGACTAGCGTTTCACTCCGGAAACCCAACCCCGCATTCCACAAACCAGTTCCCGCAGACCGGAAGTTAGCTCCACTTCATGTTCATGTATCGTTCATTTTTGATTTGCTAACCGGCATTTCAAGAATAAACCATTAAAAAAACGAAACATGAAAAAGCTACTCATCTTCCTTGCATTCGCCCCGGCGAATGCATTCGCGCAGTCAGAACCCTGCCCGGCGGTGTATGCCGATCCGTATGCCGATTGTGAAAGAGGGATCACTTACCTCAACGCCACGCCCGGCTTCGACACGTACAGCTGGGCGCCCGCGGGAAGCGTCAGCAACCCCAACATTGCCAACCCGTCTACGACCACGCCCGGCTCGTACACGGTGACCGCAACGGTGCTCGTCGGTTCCGAGCTCGTGACGAACGGCGATTTCAGCGCGGGCAACACGGGATTCACCAGCGGGCAAACGTATTCCGGCACGTATTCGCCCTGCAATTATTTTGTCGGGCCCGGTTGGTTCAGCAGCACGCTCAACACGAACTTCCCGGACCACACGGCAACCACCGACAACATGTTCATGTCCGTTGACGGCTGTTCGCCCGCGACAGTGCTGTGGGAGCAAACGGTCGGCGTTGCATCGTCCACCGATTACACGTTCTCGTTCTGGGGCTCGCGTGCCGACCAGGTCCAGCCGATCTACGAGATCCATTTTATCGGCGACGTGACCGGTGACGTTACGGTGTCTACACAGAACGGGGTTGCTTACACCGGAACATGGGCGTGGGACCAGCATGCCGTGTCGTGCTGGAATTCGGGGCTGAACAGCACCGTGACGATCCGCGTGATCAACCTGGAGACGAACAGCTACGGCAACGATTTCGGGATGGACGATTTTTCATTCCGCCAGTGCTGCACCTCCAGCTACACCGTTTCCGCGCCGGCGATCAACGGCATGAACCTGTTCACGAACTGGGACTTCAGCGCAGGCAATACCGGTTTCACCAGCGGGCATAATTATTCCTCCGTTTACACGCCCTGCAATTATTTCGTCGGCGGAGGCTGGTTCAACAGCAACATCGATCCGAATTTCCCCGACCACACGCCGACTTCGGACAATATGTTCATGTCGATCGACGGCTGCTCGCCGCCGACGGTACTGTGGGAGGAAACCATCAACGTTCAATCGTTCACGATCTACATGTTCTCCTTCTGGGCAACACGCGCGGATGCGATCCAGCCGATCTATGAAATTCATTTCATCGGCGACGTTACCGGCGATGTTATTGTGAGCATGCAGAACGGAATTCCTTATACCGGAAGCTGGACGTGGGACGAGTACGGCGTGCCCTGCTGGAACTCGGAGGATAACTCGACCGTGACGGTGCGGATCGTCAACCTGGAAACGAACGGCAACGGAAACGATTTCGGGATGGATGACTTCTCGTTCCGCCAGTGCTGCTATCCCGACGAATGCTGCCGTCCCCGCGACCCGGACGGGCGCATGGCTGCACCGGCCAGCTCGTTCAACGTATTCCCGAACCCGGGCAACGGAACCTTCCAGGTCACGTTTGCGGAACCGGTGGTGAATGCGCAGGCCGAACTCGTCAACGTGCTCGGCGAGCGCGTGGATGCATTTACATTCAGCGGAAAAACGTACAACTACTCACCGGCAAAGGCGCTTGCACCGGGTGTGTACCTGTTGCGCATTACCGGCAACGGCGTGCAGTACACGCAGCAGGTGATGGTCGAATAAAACAGTTTCCTATCCGATGAAGAAAAAATATCCCCGCGAATTTTCGCGGGGATATTTTTTGCAGCTCACGACGTCTTCCTGTAATTCAATATCGCCCACACATTGAGCACGACGGCAAACCCGCAGACGATGAAAAAGTTCTGCGCCACGTCGCGGAAGCCGCTGCCTTTCAGCACCACCATGCGCATCACTTCGATGAAATAGCTCATCGGGTTCATCCGCGCGATCACCTGCGCCCATTCCGGCATGCTTTCGATCGGTGTGAAGAGGCCGCTCATCATGTTGAAGATCATGATGAAGAAAAATGAAAGTGACATGGCCTGCTGCTGCGTCGTGCTGTAGGTGGAGATCAGCAGCCCGATGCCGAGCACGGCGAGCAGGTAGACGGCGAGAAAACCGTAAAGCAGCGCGATGCTCCCCGCCGGAACGATGCCGTAGACCAGCCACGCGATCAGCAGGCCGAGGCTGAAGACGACCATGCCGATCACCCAGAAGGGGATGAGCTTGCCGAGGATGAAATGGTGCTTGCGGATCGGCGTCACGTTGACCTGCTCGATCGTGCCGATCTCTTTTTCCTTCACGATGTTGAGCGCGCACATCATGCTGCCGATCATCGTCACCAGCATGACGAGGATGCCCGGGACCATGAACACCTGGTAGTTCATCAGCGGGTTGTACCAGTTCGACGAAACGATGGAAATGGTCGGCGCAGGATTGTAACGGCCGGGCTGCATCCACTGCAGGCGCACGTCGCCGCTGTAGCCGCCGATGATGTTGCTGATGTACGCCGAGCCGACGACAGCTTTCGTTCCGTTGATCGCGTTCACCGCCACGAAAAGTTTTTGCTCTTTCTCGCGCACAAGGTCGCGCCCGAAATGCGGCGGGATCTCCAGCACGATGTCGGCCTTGTCGCGGTCGATCAGCAGCGACGCTTCACTGAACGACGCGCTGTAGCCCGACAACTTAAAATAGCCGGAGGAAACGATCTTCGTGACCAGCTGTTGCGAGGAGAGCGAATGATCGTTGTCGACCACGGCGAGTGAAATGTTTTTCACTTCGTAATTCGCCGCCCACGGCAGCACGATCAGCTGGATCATGGGCATGGCGAGGATGGCGCGCAGCAGCGTCTTGTTGCGGAAGACCTGGAGGAACTCTTTGCGGAGTAAAAAGCGTAAGGTTCTCATGCAAGACGGATTTTGAATTTACGGAGGCTGATGACCAGGAGAAATGTCGTCATGCCTGCCAGGATCAGCGTTTCTTTCCAGATCGCGGAGAAGCCGGCGCCTTTGATCATGATCGATTTTACGATGGTGTAAAACCATTTGGAAGGAACGATGTTGGAGATGACCTGCAGCGGCGCCGGCATGTTTTCGACAGGGAACATGAAACCGCTCAGCAGGAGCGTGGGGAGCATCGTGGCCATTAATGCGATGAACATCGCCGTCTGCTGTGATTTCGATAAAATGGAGATCAGCAGCCCGATGGCGAGGGAGGTGATGATGAAAAGCAGGCTTTCCGCGTAGAGCAGGATGAGGCTGCCTTTCACGGGAAGATCGAGGAACAGCCAGCTCAGCAGGAGAATGGAGGTAACGTTCGCCAGGGCAATGATGAGGTAGGGAATGAACTTCGCGATGATCACCATGAATGGTTTGAACGGCGATACGAGAAGAATTTCCATCGTGCCCAGCTCTTTTTCGCGCACAATGGAGATCGCCGTCATCAGCACGCACACCAGCATCATGATCATCGCGATCATGCCGGGGATGAAGGTGTGTTCGCCTTTCAGCTGCGGGTTGTACAGCATCCGTATTTCGGGAATGATCCGGTAGGGCGGGGGAGCGCTCCCGGCGACCTGCGCCTGGTAATCGGTGATGATGGAGGTGATGTACGCGGTGAGCGTCGTCGCGGTGTTGATGTCCGACGCGTCGGCGATCACCTGCACCTGCGCAAGGTTCGTGTGCGCGAGATCGCTGCTGAAACCGGGAGGGAAAATGACCGCCATCTTGATCTTTCCTTCGCGGAACGCCGCTTCGATCCCGTCCTGGCTCATGATCGAACGCTCCACGTCGAAATACCGGCTCGCTTCGATCTTGTCGATGAGCTGGCGTGTCACGGGGTCTTTCGAATAATCGGCGATCACGATCTTCGCGTTCTTTATTTCGTTGGTCAGCGCGAACCCGAACAGCACGATCTGCGCGATGGGCAGCCCGAACAGCATCAGTAACGTTTTCCGGTCGCGGAACACGTGGTAAAATTCTTTGCGGATGAAGGAGAGAAGCTGTTTCATGACACGAAGAGGTTAACCACGGAGGCACGGAAACACGGAGAAAAAAGGATACGAAAAAGGGGATAGTGAAAAGGATAGGCTCCGTGCCTCCGTGTCTCCGTGGTAAAATTCATTTTGCTGCTCATCGTGTTTTGTTTTAATCTGCCGATCGTTTCGCTCCCCGCGCGAGCTGGTAAAACACTTCATCCATAGAAGCCGCCGAAAATTTCGTTTTCAGGTTCCCCGGCGTGTCCAGCGCGTCGATGCGGCCGTCGACCATGATGGAAATACGGTTGCAGTATTCCGCTTCGTCCATGTAATGCGTGGTGACGAACACGGTCACGCCTTTATCCGCCGCGTCATAGATGAGGTCCCAGAATTGCCTGCGCGTCACGGGATCCACGCCGCCGGTCGGCTCGTCGAGGAAAACGATTTTCGGCTGGTGGATGACCGCCACGGAAAAAGAAAGCTTTTGCCTCCAGCCGAGCGGCAGCTCGCTCACCAGCTTGCGCGCTTCATGCGCCAGTCCGAGACGATCAACGAGCGCTTCGCTTTTGTCTTTGATGTCTTTATCGGGAAGCCCGTAAATGCCTGCGAAGAAGCGAATGTTCTCGAGCACGGTGAGGTCTTCGTACAGCGAAAATTTCTGGCTCATGTAGCCGATGCTCCGTTTGATCTTATCCGTGTCGCGGTAAATGTCGAAGCCGGCGACGGTCGCGCTGCCGGAAGAAGGCGTGGAAAGCCCGCAGAGCATGCGCATGGCCGTGGTTTTCCCCGCGCCGTTCGCGCCGAGGAAACCGAAAATTTCTCCCGGCTGCACTTCGAAGCTGAGCTCGTCCGCCGCGATAAAATCGCCGAAACGTTTGGTGAGCTTTTCTGTTTTGATGACGGGCTCCATGTTAATGTTTCAGTAAACGGATAAAACAATCTTCGATCGTCGGCGTGATCGTTTCGATGACGATATCGCTGTGCCCTTTCTGTTCGAGGTAACGCTGCAGTCCGCCGGGAGCAGCCGGGTCTTCGCCGGCAAACGTGAGATGGATCGACTCGCCGAACGCGAAGCAGGTTCCCGCCTGCTCATACCCGCGCACGTCGTTCAGCAGGCGGAACATCGAGCCCGAGCGGATGGCGTATAACGTGCCGGGATACGATTGCACGACTTTCGCCGGCGTGTCGATCGACAGCAGCTTCCCGCCCTGGATGAGCGCGATGCGGTCGCACAGCGTGGCTTCGTCCATGTACGGCGTCGACACGAGGATCGTGATGCCCTGTGCCTTCAGCTTTTTCAGCATCTCCCAGAATTCCTTCCGCGAAACCGTGTCCACGCCTGTCGTCGGCTCGTCGAGGAAAAGCACCGAAGGTTTGTGGATGAGCGCGCAGCTGAGCGCAAGCTTCTGCTTCATGCCGCCCGACAATTTTCCCGCGCGCCGGTTTTTGAACGGCTCGATCTGCACGTAAATGTCTTTGACGAGCTCGTAATTCGCTTCGATCGTGGTGCCGAAAACAGTGGCGAAAAAATTGAGGTTCTCTTCTACGGTGAGATCCTGGTACAGCGAAAATTTTCCGGGCATGTAGCCCACGCGCCTGCGGATCGCTTTGTAATCCTTCACCACGTCGAACCCGTCCACCGTCGCCGTTCCGCAATCGGGCAGCAGCAGTGTCGTGAGCATGCGGAAGATGCTCGTTTTTCCCGCGCCGTCGGGCCCGATGAGCCCGAACAGTTCGCCCCGCGCGACATCGAAAGACACGTCGTCCACCGCGCGCAAGGCGTCTTTGCCGTACGTTTTACAGATCGCGTTTGCTGTGACAGCGCCCATGGTCAGAATTTTACTTCGCCGTACATGCCGATCTTCAGCGAGCCGTTGTTCTTCACGTCGATCTTCACCGCGTACACGAGGTTCGTCCGTTCTTCCTTCGTCTGGATCGTCTTCGGCGTAAACTCCGCCTTGTCGCTGATCCACGTGATGACGCCTTCGTGCGTCGCGTATTCGCCGTCGCCGATGTCCACCAGCACTTTCACTTTTTGATTGAGCTTCACCTGCGGGAGCTGGTCGCCGGTGATGTAGGCGCGCAGCACGATCGTCGACAGGTCGGCGATCTTGTACAGCGGCTTTCCGGGCGTGGCCACTTCATTGACCTTCGTGTATTGCGCGAGAACCGTTCCCTGCACGGGGTTGACGAGCCTGCACTTCGCAAGCTGGTCGTTCACCTGCTCGATCTGCACCTGCAGCGCGGTACCTTCCTGGCTGATGGAGGAAGACGTGATGCCGAGCGCGGAACGTTGCGCGGCGATCTGCTTCTGCAGCACTTCGATCTGCGCGTTGATGTCGTCGAGCTGTTTTTTCGGCGCGGCGGAAGCGTTGACGAGGTTGGTGATGCGCGTGCGTTCCGTTTCGGCGGCTTTCAGCTGTTCCTGCAGTGCGGCGACCTGTGCGGCGATGTCGGGACGTTTGCCCAGCACCGCGGCGATCTGCGCTTCGAGCTGCTTCTTTTTTAAATACAGCTGCGTGCTGTCGATGTAGCCTACCGTTTGCCCGGCGGCGAGCTGTTGTCCTTCTTCCACGTCGAGCTGTCGGATGGTGCCCGTGGCTTCGGCGGAAATGACGGTTTCTTCCGCTTCGAATGCGCCCGATGCGTCGAACTGGTTTTCAGCGCCGTTGCAGGCGAGCAGGAGGGAAGCGGCGAAAGCGATGGAGAAATGGATTTTCATTTGTTTGCGGTTTGAGCGTTAATTTCCCGACGTGACCTGGTAGCTGTATTGCGCCATGAGCAGCTGGACTTCATGCAGCGCAAGGTTTTGCCGCGCCTGGTCTTCGGCATTCACTTCACGGAGGTAATCGTTCGCGGTGATCACGCCGTTTTCGAGCTGTGATTTTGCCACGTTCTTGATGTTCGTGCGCAACGCGATGATGGCTTTGTCCTTCGCGATCAATTCCTGCAGCTTGCCGATCTCGCTGCCCTGCTGCCGGAGCGCAACGTTCGTGTTGAACAGGAACGTTTCCTGCTGCACATCGATCATTTGCCTGCTGATGTCGAGCATGCGGCGGTCGTTGCGGAGCGTGTAATAATTGCCGAACGACCAGCCGAGGCGAATGCCGCCGATGTAGTAGAAATCGAACGAGTTGCTGAAAATGTTGAACGCCGGTTTCCCGTAGCCCGCCTGGAAAAAAAGATTCACACGCGGAAAGGTTCGAGCCGTCAGCAGCCGGTTTTGCACGCTGACGCTTTTCCGCTGGCGTTCATAGATCGCCAGTTCCGGGCGGTTGATCGTCGGCGCGATGGCCACGCCGGCGGGACGCGCCAGCTGCGTTTTTTCGTCCAGCGTTCGGTTGATGAAAAGGCCGAGCATTTCGAGATAGGCCGTGCGCGCCGCTTTCAGCTCGATGATGCGCTGGTCTGTTTTCAGCAGCTCCGCGTTCAGCACGTCGGCATTGGTCTGCAGCGCGATCTCGTTCTTCACGCCCGCTTCCGCTTTCTCGATCCCCGAACGGATGTCTTTCTGCAGCAGTTCCGCCTGCGCCAGCTGCCCGTCGAGCAGCAGGATGCCGAAGTAGAGCTGGTTGATCCGCTCTTTCAGCTTGTACAGTTCAACATCCAGCTTTTGCTCTTCGATGGCCGTGTTCGCTTCGGTGTATTGCTTCTGCTCGCCGATGACAAACAGGTCCGTCAGCGGCTGGCTGACCTCGCCGTAGATCTTATACTGGTCCTTATCCGGCGCAGGGATCGTCATGTTCGGCAGGGAAATGGGGATCTGCGTCACATCCGATTGGTACGTCGCCTGTCCGTTGACGCTGAGCTGTGGCAGGTAGCCTTTCAACGCGTTGCTGAGGGAATAGTCGCGGTTCTTCACCAGCAGCTCGCGTTGTTTTGCCAGCGGGTAGTTTTGTTCTGCAAGCGTGTAGCATTCCGCGAGTGTCAGCGGGGGCGGGACTTGTGCGGTGGCGGTGAGCGGGACGGCCAGCAGGATGGAGAAGAAAAAGTTTCTCATGGTGTGAATGTGTTGCACGTTACAGCGGGTTAATCATTTGATTAATTTCTTTTCAAAAAAATCAGCAGGACAGCAGCATGGCTTTTAACCAGGCCGGGATGAGTTTTTTGCGTTCCTGCATCAGCGCGTTGAATTCTTCCTGGTTTACTTTCCCGATGCGGCGGAGCAGGGGACTTGCCACGAACGGGAAAACCGTTAAGCCGACCAGGTTGGAAATGACGTGCAGCGGATGGAGCGGCGGGAGTTTTGCCGCTTTTCTTTTTTCCATCAGCTCTTTCATAAACGCGGTGCGCATGATGTTCATTTCCGCTTCCATCTTGTCCGCCAGCGACTGCGGATTGCGCCTGATCTCGAAAAGGAGGAACAACGGCAGGTCGGGATTAAGCGTGAGCATGTCGATATAATAAGTAGCGATCTTATCGATCTTCTCGTCGATGGAAGTTTTATCGTCGTGGAAAATGATCGCGAGCCCCAATACGAAGCGCGCAAAATTTTCACGCATAACGATGTCGAATAATTTTTCCTTGCTCCGGAAATAATAATTGAGCAGCGCCAGGTTGATCCCCGCCTCCGCCGCAATTTCCCGCGTGGTCACTTCCGAAAATCCTTTCTGCGTAAACAGCTTCCGCGCCGCCTCCTTGATCTTCTCTTCAGTCGAGCTGTCTTTTTTCTTCTTCGCCGGCATAATCCTTGGCTTATTAACGGTGCAAAGTTTAGACGTTTTTTTGAATTAAACAAACATTTTAATCATTTGTTTAAGTTGCTTTTGAAGATAAAGACGTGAGATGTGAGACTTGAGACGTGAGACCAAATGAATGAGGCTCCCCATGCCCGTTCCGCATTCCAGCACGACACAACACGTCCACGCCCCACGTCCCTGGCCCCACGTTGCCACATCTCATATCTCATATCTCATATCTCATATCTCACGTCTCACGTCTCAAGTCTCCCTTCCTCCAAAGCCGCGATTTCCGTATTTTTGCCAACTCAGCTAATTAAAGACAACCTCATGGGACGAGTATTTGAAAAGCGCAAGCACAAGATGTTCAAGCGCTACGGCCAGATGGCCCGCCAGTTCACCCGCGTCGGGAAAGAGATCGCAATTGCCGTCAAAGCCGGCGGTGCAAATCCCGATACCAACGCCCGCCTGCGCATCGTGATGCAGAACGCCAAAGCGGTGAACATGCCCAAAGACCGCGTGGACGCAGCCATCGCCAAAGCGGCGGGAAAGACAGACGCCTCGAATTTTGAAGAGATCGTATACGAAGGAAAAGGGCCGTTCGGCATCGGCTTCATGATCGAAACCGCCACCGACAACCCGACTCGCACCGTGGCCAACCTGCGCGTGCATTTCAACCGCTGCAACGGCGAGCTCGGCAACTCCGGCTCACAGGCATTCAATTTCGAGCACAAAGGCGTGTTCCGCATTTCCACCGCCGGCCAGGACATGGACGAGCTCGAACTCAACCTCATCGACGCCGGTCTCGACACGATCGAAGGTGCGGAGGACGACAACGAAGTCTATATCAACTGCCCCTTCACCGAATTCGGAAACATGCAGAAAGCGCTCGAAGCCGCCGGTGTGCAGGTGATCGAAGCCAAGCTCATGCGCATTCCCAACGCCACCATTTCTCTTTCCCCCGAACAGCAGGAAGAAGTGAACAAACTCATCGAGCGCCTGCAGGAAGACGAAGACGTGCAGGAAGTGTATCACAACATGGCGGAAGAGTAATTGATGTGCTGAAATGCTGATGAAGCTTTCTTAAAATGAAAGAGGCTGTCCCTCCGGGAGACAGCCTCTTTTATGAATCAATTTTATCGGCTCATCTACACATCCAATCAGCATTTCAGCATTTCAGCACATCCTTCACCCCACCCAAGTCCCTTTGTTGTAGATCCCGATCACTTTCCCCGTCAGCTCTTTTCCCACCAGCGGCGTATTTTTCGATTTGCTGCGGATGCTTTTTTCCGTGAAGCTCCATTTCGCTGCCGGATCGAACACGGTGAGATTGGCTTTTTCTCCTTCTTTGATCACCGGCACTTCAACGCCTGCGATCGTTCGCGGCTGAATGCAGAAGGCATTTACCAGCTGCTCTGCGTTCAGCTTGCCGGCCGAGCAGGCGAGGGCGAATGCGCTTTCCAGCGCGGTCATGCCGAATGCGGCCTGGTCGAATTCCACCACTTTCGATTCCACGTCTTCCGGCGAGTGGCCGGAGGTGATGCAGTCGATCGTGCCGTCGGCTAACGCTTTGAGCAGGGCTTTGCGATCGTCGGCGCCGCGCAGGGGCGGGTCGAGCTTGTAGTTCGTGTCGAACGCTTCGAGCGCGCTGTCTTCGAGGCTGATGTTGTAGGCGTGCACGGCGGCCGTCACGGCGAGACCTTTTTTGCGGGCATGGCGGATCAGCTCTGCGCCGCGCGCAGTGCTCACGCCCATGAGATGGATCGGCGCGCCGGCGTATTCGGCGAGATGGATGTTGCGCGCGATCATCAGCTCTTCGGCGAGCGCGGGAATTCCTTTCAGGCCGAGGGAGGTGCTCACCGGGCCTTCATGCATCTGCCCGCCGTGCGAAATGCTTTTTTCATCGCAGCGCACGTGGACCCTGCCGCCGAAATTGTTGGCGTACATGAGCGCGCGCACCAGCAGTCCCGCATGCGCAACCGGGTGCTCCCCGTCCGTAAACCCTTTTGCGCCGGCAAGATGCATGTCGTAGAGCTCGGCCATTTCTTTCCCGCCGAGGTCCTGGGAAAGCGCGCCCGCCGGGTAAATGTCAACCGGCAAATCTTTCGAGCGGCGGATGATGTATTCCACGCCGGACTTCGTTTGCACAGGCGGGTGCGTGTCGGGCATGGCCATGACGGCTGTGAACCCGCCGGCGGCGGCAGCTGCAGCGCCCGACTCGATGGTTTCTTTGTATTCAAAGCCGGGATCGCGGAGGTGCGCGTGAAGATCCATCCAGCCCGGGGAAACGTGGAGGTTTTCACCTTTCACGGTTTGTGTTTTGCCGGCCGTGATCCCTTTGCCGATCCTGCTGATCGTTCCGTTTTCGATGAGCACGTCGGCGCGCTGGTTGTGGTGTGGCGAGCTGGGGTCGATGATGAGTGCGTCCAGGATGAGTACGTTCATAATGGATCAGGTTGTTGCCGGGGTTGCTTTGACTTTGGGTTCATTGCGCCAGAAACGAATGATGAGCGTTTCCGCGAGCAGGAAGATCAGCACCAGCCAGATGCAGGTTTTCCAGAGGCGTATGCCGTAATCGATCTCGGTCAGCGCGAGTGTAAGTCCCTTCGCCGGGTCGTTCTTCAGCAGCGAAAAATTCGTGAGGCCTTCAGCCGTGTATGCTTCTTCAATTTCCTTTTCGTTCATCACGGCGAGGTCCGATTCTTTCCGGTCGTAGTTGAATGAAATTCCCGCGATGTCGTCTTTGCCGAGCTTCACGAAATAATTTCCCGGCTGCGTTACCTGGCGATGCACATCCAGCACGGTATGGCCGTCGATCACGGTGTGCGCGGGAATGATGTCGAAATTTTTCGAAGGTTCGGAAAGGTGGAACACATTTTCACCCGTCGCGCCAACATCGCCGAGATCGATGTTCTGGCTGCTGCCGATGGTGTAAAAAAGTTTCGCCTGCGCCTGGCTGAACAGCGCCGCCTGGTACAGCGTAGGCACGAACATGGCATGACGCGGGAAGTTGCTCCACGAATCGGCGAGCGGCACGGCGCAGAGGTATACGCTGCCTTTCCCGGAACGATAGCTGCCCGCGAAAAGGTCGCCGTTACGCAAACGCATCAGTTCATCCTGCGTGGTGCGCGTGGCTGCGCTGATGCGGTAATGATCGTACGCGGTGGGAAGATCGAGGTTGCCGGTGTTTTTTTCGAACACGCCCTGGTAAAGCGGGTGCGCGAAGTTGAGCCGGTCGACCACCGTGCGCACCGTGTCGATGCTTTCGAAGCTGTTCACGCCCATCGGCACGAGGAACTCGCGGTACGATTGCAGGTCGGCGCCCGCGCCGGGGAAGATGAACAGGCTGCCGCCGCCGTCGACGAATTTTTTCAGCTCGGTGGCGAGACCGGAGGAAACGCTCTTCAAGCTGTTGAGCAGGATCAAGCTGTAATTCCCCAGCGAAGCGTAATCCAGCTTGTTCTCGTCGGCCTGCGTGAAAGCGAACGCGGAATCGTTCCCGAAAAGCGTGAAGAGATAATTGTTCTCCGGCGTCACCGGCAGGCTCCCGGTTGTTCCGGGATTGATCGCGAGCACGGGGATCGACTTCAGCACGTTGAAGGAAAAGAAGAACCTGTCGTCGAACGTCACCGGGTAGTCGTTGATCTCGATGAGGCCCTGCTGCAGTCCCGGTTCGCGCACGGTGAAATAGATGATCGTATCCGTCACCCCGTTCGGCTCGATGCTGAAGCTCGACGGCGTGCGCGCCTGCCCGTTGATGTACAACCGCATCGGCACGTTTTCCAGCGCATTTTCGGAACGGCTGCGCAGGCGGATGTTCAGCGCTTCCTGCTGGTTGAGCTGTCGCACCGGCGAGCTGAACCACACGGAGTCGATGTAGACGTTGTTGCGGTCCTGCGCCACCACCGGCAGCGGGCGGAAGCGGATCGCGGTATCGGCAGTGACGGCCCCGAAGTCGGAAATGCTTCGCTGGAAATCGCTGATGAGGAAGGCCTGCCGGTTGCCGGGTTGAATGCCGTCCACGCTGTTGAGCGCGTCCTGCTGGCGTCTTGTGACTTCCGAAAGCGTGCGTACGGCGGGGCTGGACTGCACTTCCTCCACGAGCCCGATAAATTCTTCGCGGTTCACCAGTCGCTGGTGACGCCCTTCGAAATCGTTGGTCACAAGCTGGAACCGGTCGCCGGGCTTGTAGGCCGCCACGATCTCTTTTGCGTCTTTTTTCGCTTCGTCGAGCAGCGTGCCGTTCCTGCCTACGGCATCCATGCTGAACGAGTTGTCGATGTAAATGCCGACCGCTTTATCGCCGGTGCGTACGGCCCCGTTCTCGCGCGGGATGTAAGGCTGGGCGAAGGCCAGCACGAGGAAAAGAACAGCCAGCAGGCGGCAGGCGAGGATGAGGAGATTCTTCAGCTTGTTGCGCGCTTTCGTATCCTGCCGCACTTCTTTGAGAAAGCGGACATTGGTGAAATAAACGCGCTTGAATTTCCGGAAATTGAAAAGGTGGACAAGGATCGGTATCGCCAGCGCGATGAGCGCGTAGAGGAAGAGTGGATTGGCGAATTTCATCAAAGCCCGAAGGTACGAAAAAAGGAGGCTGACTTTGAATTATCCTTTTGGATGGAGATTGCTTTTGTGAAGAGTGGCACTAAGCAGGTGACGGTTGGCGGTTGGTAGTGGCGGTTGGCGGTCAACAGTGCCGGGGGAATTGTTTTTCGCTTTGAAAAAAGATCGCCGGCAGATGATCAGGCCTTCTTCTTCGACCAGAGGCTTGACCGGCTCTTCGGCTTTTCTTTCGCTTTTTCCTGGGCCGTGATGTCCTGGTTCACGCTCATGTACTGCGTCACTTCCCCTTTTTCGTTTCGTGCGAACACTTTTCCGCGGGCATGGAACCAGCGCCAGCCGCCGGAAACATCGCGCAGGCGGTAGGTGTATTCGATAATTTCCCCGTCGCCCGCATTTCGCAACGCCTCTACGAATGCGGCAGAAGTTTTGACATCGTCGGGATGCAGCAGGACAACCAGGTCTGCGGGATCGGTACGGCTGATCGTTTCGCTCGGGATGCCGAGGATGTCTTTCAGCTCGTGGTTGATGTAAATGTGCCGGCCGAGAGTAAGGTCGAAGATATTGATCACGTCGGGTGTGAGCTCCGTGATCTGCCGGGTGAAATGCGCATTTTCCCTGAGCTTCTGCCCGGCCAGCTCGTAGCTTGTAATGTCCTGCACGGTGCCGATCACTTTTTTGCCGAGCGCGGTGCTGACGATCTTGCGCATCGACCGCAGGTATTTTACGCTCCCGTCTTTGTTCAGCACGCGGTAATTCATAACGGGAAGCGGTCCGTCGGGCATTGAAGACAATTCAGAAGTTATTTGTTTCACCTGGTCACGGTCTCCAGGATGAATGGAGTTGATAAAGGCTTCCTGGGTCGGCTCAAAGCTTCCCGGTTCGTGGTTGAAGAGACGGAACAGGTTGTCGCCCCACACGAGCTTTCCGGTCTCGAGGTTCAATTCCCAGTTGCCGAGGTTGGCCAGCTGTTCGATCTGCCGGTCGATCTCGTAGTGTAAACGGGAGAGTTCTTCCCGCTGCTTTTTTTCGGTGATGTCCTCCGCAGTGATGATGATGCCGTCGTTCAGCTTCACCACGGAAATGTCGTACCATTTTTTCTCCCCGCCGACAGGCAGCACCCATTCGAGGCGTGCGGGGTTGCCGGTCTCCACTACGCCGCAAAGCTTGTCAGCGAGCCCGCTAACTTGCACGTACGGATGTTTTTCCAGGAGCCGGTGCCCCGTGGCGGGAGCGCTGGTCAGCAGCAGGCGATTGTAATAAAGCCATTCGAAGTCGATGATCTGCCCGTTCCCGTCGCGCACCGCTTTGAACACCTGGATCGTATCCAGCGACGCATCGAACGTGGCCTGCAGGAGCTGCCGGCTTTTTTCGAGGGCTTCGTTCGCCACTTTTTCCTCGTGAATGTCGTGCGCGCTGCCGACCGTCTGCGTGACCTTGCCCAGTTCGTTCCTGCGGAATACGGCATCGCGGATGCGGAACCAGCGCCATTCGCCGCAGGCAGCCCTCAGGCGGACATCGATCGCTTTCACTTCGTTGTCTTCGAGCGAGGCGCAGGATTCGAGATGCGCCATTCTCTTTCCGAAATCTTCGGGATGCAAGGCTTCGCTGAAAATATTCGCGCCGTTGTCGTAAATGTGTCTTTTGTTCACGCCGAGGTGTTGCAATGTGCCGTCGTTCGTGAACACGATCTTTTTCTCTTCGAGATCGAAAACGTAAAGAATATCGGGAGTGGCGTTGGCGATGCGCTCCGTGAACTCTACACTCTGGACCAGTGCATCCTCGGCCAGCTTTTCTTCGTGGATGTCGTGGGCGATCCCGATGATCTGGGCCACCGTGCTGTCGGGATGGCGCTTGAAAGGGATGTCGCGCACGCGGAACCAGTGCCAGGTCCCGTCTTTGACCCTCATCCGGATGTCGATCTCCTTCACATCTTCGTCCATCAACTGCTTGCACGCTACGAAGTGCGCCATCCGTTTCGAAAAATCTTCCGGGTGGACCGTTTCGAGGAGATCGTGATCGAACCCCAGCACGTCGATGCCGCGCTGGTTGATAAAAGCGGTTTTCAGCTTCTCAAGGCTTAGCACATAAAGTATGTCGGGTGTGCTGCAGGCTACTTGTTCAATAAAATGGCGGCTTTCCTGCAGCTTCTCCGATAATCTCTTTTCAAGAATAGTTGTAAACCTCGTCACGTAATTTCCAATTTTAAAGTTCGCATTACAAATTTAAACTCCGCGGCCAATTTTGCAAGTAAAAGAACGGATTAAATGAGTGTGGTGATGATTACCCACATTTCAATAAAATCAGCTCTTCCATCCGATCTCATGCACCCGGTATGACAAACGTCATATCGCCGGAAAGGCTTGTGGCCTCAATTTGGCCGGGAATTACATAGCGTAGCCCGTGAGTGAAAGGAGGAACAAGTGTTATGAAAGCAAAGCTACCGTGCCCGGAAGTGCTCGTGCTGATCTTTATTGCTCTCCTGGGTTTTACCGTCCCCAAAAAAACAATTCCCTGCTACCGCATCCCGATGCAGACCTTCAACATCTGGGGCGCAATGGGCGTTCCTGAACGCGAATACCAGGTTACCGTCGATTCATTCATCGTCAGCCGCCTGGTGACGTATGGCGAATACAAAGATTACCTCGAAGCCGTTCGCAGGGATTCCTCGCCGTCCTTCTACCGCAGCCAGCTGCCCGATTCAACCATGTGCACGCACGAGGCGTACAACGCATACGTCAACAGCACGGAATTCGACAATTACCCGGTGGCCGGCGTTTCCTGGGACAACGCGATGAATTTCTGCAAATGGAGGACGCTCGTTGAAAGCCGCGGCGACAGCCTGCGCGTCATCTACCGCCTGCCGTCCTGCGCGGAATGGGTCTCCGCCAACAAATCGCTCACGAGCGCGAAATTCGATCACGACTTCGGGAAAATGTATGCCGACTGGCTGCTGGAGTCCAAGGATGACCGGTTTTACGGCACGAAAGAAGAGATGAACGACATCTCGCATGCGCTCGGCGCCGTGTGCATGGACAAGCCCGGCGATCTGCCTGCCGACCGCAGAAAATTCGTGATCGGGAATTCCTGGCGGATCTCGCATCCCTCGTATTTTGCCTGCTACGGGTTGAGCTATTACGCGTTCCAGGGGTATTCCCACGTGGGCTTCCGCTACGTCGTGCGCCGGCTTAAACCCGACATCGTTGCTGCCAACCATAAACGGACCGTCCTCAGCGCGGATGATTGCGTGCTGAAATACTGGGGACTGAAATCACTTAAGAAAACCATACCATGAAACGCTTTACCCCGCATTCCCCGGTCTTTTTTCTTGCCGCGGTTACTTTCATCCTGTGCATCGCGGCCGGGAAGCGTTTCGTACCGGCAGGAGATTCCGGGCATGAAGTGTCTGTCGAATATGAATCGCGCAACGGCATGTTCGACGGCGTTTACCGTTCTTACTACCGCGACGGAACGAAAAAGTCGGAAGGCCGCTTCAGCATGAACATGCGCGTGGGAACGTGGACCGTCTGGGATCCGACAGGAAAAATGCGCATGCAGCGGGAATACATAAACAGCTACGAATACACGCGTGTTTTTCCCCCGCTGCCGCAGGACGGGCCGGTCAAGCTGTTCAGCGTGCCGATGTACACGCTCAGCTACAACTGCGACGGATACATCAACTATTGCCCCGTCACCGAACGCGCCGTGACGACTGCACAGCGGTTGTGGCGGTACATCCCGCGCGACGAAAATTGCCCGTTGTTTGCCAACGGCGACCGGCTTTACAAAATGCTTCTCGATTCCGTCACGAGCGGAAAGCTCCAGGCCTACGACCGGCTTTCCGACGATTGCCGTGTGAAGCTGTCCCCGGCCGGTAAACAATCGCTCACCGACACGGCAGGTTTCGAGGTGGCCGGCTACCGGATCAGGGAAGATTGGTTCTTCGATCACGACCGCATGTGCGCCGAGGCGCGCATTTCCGCCATCTGCCCCGTGCTCCGGAAAAAAGACTGGCGCATCAAACCCGACCTGAGAGAATACGACCAGTGCTGGCTGAATTTTTCCGAAGCGAGGAAAACGCTCGCATCGATAAAGGTCGATACCGCCGCATGCCCGTCATACATCCGCACGCTCGATGATCTTTTCTTCTTCCGTTATTTCCACGGCGACATTTACAAAGAGATGAACCCCGACGACCTGTCGCTGAAAGATTACGTTCCCCCCGAACATCTTCCGTTCGAGCAGGAGCGCATCGAGCTTTCGCTCATCGAAATGGAGCATGATCTGTGGCTGGAATACGCCCCGCGGTGAAAGGGTGCGAATTACGGGCTTCGATACGCTCTCTTGCGTTCGCTACTCAGCCTGACAAATTTTGATATTAAATTTGTCAGGCTGAGTAGGCCCGCTCCAGGCGGGACGTATCGAAGCCCGTAATTCGCACCCCCATCATGTCCAAAGAAGAAAAACGCTATCTCGAAATCGGCGAATCCATCAAAGGCGCCGAGATCAGCCAGATGTTCGGCAAGCCTGCGCTGAAGATCAACGGAAAAGCCTTCGCTGCTTTTTTCCGGGAATGCATGGTGTTCAAGCTCACCGGGAAAGACCACGAGGAAGCGATGAAGCTCAAAGGCTCCCAACTCTTCGACCCGTCCGGCAAAAAACGTCCCATGAAAGAATGGGTGCAGGTCACCTATGCCCACAACGCGAAATGGCCGGAACTTGCGAAAGCGGCGTTGGCCTACGTGAAAAAATGATGTGCAGATGTGCAAATGTGCAGATATGCAGATGCATCGGTCCCATCTGCACATCCGCACATTCACACATTTCGCCGCAAGGCGACTATCTTTTCAACGCTTTTTTATACTGCTCATTCTGCGGTTGCAGCTTTGAGGCCTGGCCGAAATCGTCGCGGGCTTTTTTGTAGCTGTATTTGCCGTAATGCATCATTCCCCGGTTGTAATACGCATCGGCGAAGTTCGGGTCGAGGCTGATGGCCGTAGTGTAATCCTCGATCGCCTTGTCGGCCTGGTTCATGTCGCGGTAAATGTTGGCGCGGGCGTACCACGTTTCCGGGTTGGTTTTGTCGAGCGTGGTCGACCGGGTGAGATCGCTCAGCGCTTCCTGGTTGCGCCCGAGCGCGGCATAGCTGGCGGCGCGTTCGCCGTACAGCGAAGCGTTCATGCTGTCGAGGCGGATCGCCTGGCTGTAATCCTGCAGCGCGTCGACGTGCTCTTTCTGCGCCGCACGTGCTTTCCCGCGCAGGTAGTAAGCCTGCGACATGCCCGGCGATAATTTCACCGCGGTGTTCAGGTCGGCCAGCGCGCCCACGTGGTTGCCGGTTTCGGATCGCAGCGCGCCGCGCCACGCATAAGCTTCCGCGTGCTGCGGATCGAGCTGGATCGCTTTTTCGAAATCCGTCATCGCGCCCATGAAATCTTTGCTGCGGTATTTTACGATGCCGCGGTTGCTGTACGCATCGGCCATGCGCGGGTGAAGTGTGACCGCACGGTCCAGCTCGATCAGCGCGAGGCTGTCCATCATCAGGTCGGCGTACCCGCGGCCGCGCGCGTTGTAGGCATAGGCATTATCCGGGTCGAGCTCGATGGCGCGGTTGTAGTCGGGCATGGCCGCCTTCAGGTCTTTCTGCCGCGCTTTTGCCATTCCGCGCACTGCATATCCCATGGAGCTGTTCGGCATGTGCACGATCGACGAATCGGCGTCACGCATGGCGGCGGCGTAATTGCCGTCGAGGTAATAGGCGTGCGCCCGCCCGGCATAGGCGTTCCAGTTGCCCATCGCCAGCGCGCGGTCGAAATCGGCCATGGCCGAATCGGTTTTGCCCATCGCCAGCCGCGTTTCACCGCGCACGTAATACGGGTCGGAATAACCGGGATTGTGCGCGATGGCGAGGTTCGCGTTGGAAAGCGCAGCGTCGTAGTCCATCGTGTAATAGTTCGCGAGGGCGAGCTGGCCCAGCGCGCTGTCGTTGCCCGGGCGAAGCCGCGAAACCGTGCTGAAATCCGCGGCGGCATCTTTGTACCTGCGGTCCTTCATGGCCAGCATGCCGCGGTTGTACCATGCTGCTTCCATGGCGGGATCGAGGCGGACCGCTTCCGAATAATCGCGCCAGGCAAGGCTGTCCTGCTGCATGGCCTGCTCGGCCTGCGCGCGGTAGTAGAACGAAACAGCGTCGTTCGCGTCGAGCATCGTCGCCTTATTGAAATCTTCAACTGCGTCGACGTATTTTTTTTCCCGGAGATAAGCCATGCCGCGCAGGCGATAAGCTTCCGGGTAGTTCGGCGAATCTTCGATGGCGCTGGAATACGCCTGTATGCTTTCAGGGGTTTTGCCGGCCGCATAACTTTCCCGGCCGTTTTTCACGTACCGTTTCGCTTTCCGCGATTGCGCATTGGCGGCGGTGAACAGGAAAAGACATGCTATAACGAAAAGGATGGTTCTCATGGCGTAGCGCATTGGTTGTGCTACGCAGTCGACAAGATTTATTCCAAGCCGGGAAAGTCTTTGTTAACAGGAGAAACAGCCGGGATAAAAAGGACACAGTGTGGAAAATTCGCCCCGCTATTCAGTTCCTGAGCTGGTGCAGGGCGGCTCTGTACCGCAGGTTTCCGGGTCGAGCTGGGTCGCCCTGAGAATACCGGGTTCCGCTTTTTTATTGTTCAGCTTGCTGTACCAGGTCATGCCGCGGTGAAAATACGCCTGCGCAAATTTCGGATCGCGTGCGATTGCCCCTGAAAAGCAGCTGAGGCTGCCGGCATAGTCCTGTAACGCGTACGCCTGTTCGCCTTTCAGCACCAGCTTTTTTGCCTTTTTGTCCTGCGCGGAAGAAGTCAGCCCTGCAAGGATGAGCGTAAACAGGAGGAGACATTTTTCATCGGTGTGGGGTAGGAGAGAGGCGATCAGTGCGCGGCATTCACCAGGCTGTCCAGCTCGGCGTACGTCGTTTCCCGCGGAATGAAATGGCGGAAATTCTTCGAGGGATTGCGGATCAGTGTCGCCGGGATATTGCCCTGCCAGCTTCCGTCGACCTTCGGGATCCATTCGTTGTCGTTCGTTTCGTCGAGGAATAAAACTTCCGTCGTGATCTTTCTTTTTTTGACGAACGGAACCAGCTTCGAAGAAAAATCTTTTTTGAAATCAAGCGAAACGAGGATCACTTTCACTTTTCTCCCGGCATACGCAGAATCCAGTTCGGTGAAATAATGCAGCTCTTTCACGCACGGCGCGCACCACGTGGCCCAGAAATTCACCACGTAAGTCGTATCGCCGCCTTTTTCCACCCGCTCCGTCAACGGCCCGATCTTCGTCATCGCCGGTTTCCTGTCGCCCGAAAACGAAAAAAGAAAAATGGAGATCGCGGAAATGACCAACATTTTTTTCATCCCCCAAAGTTACGCTAAAGTGGGACGTTGGAGGACATGGGACGAGGGACGTGGACAGGGAATAGTTTTTTCTCGTCCCTTTTTTTTCGTCCCTCGTCCCTTTTTTCAGCACGAAAAGGCGCCCGTTGCCGGAACGCCTTCTCATTGGGGTTATCCCGGTCTCTGCCAAATTACTTCCCACCAGATTCAGAAGGTTTGGCTCTCCTACCGGAATTTGATAGCATAACGCCGGCGCGATCAAAAGTTACAGGGTGAGATGAAAGTTTTTTCAGCGCGGGAAAAAATTGGGGTAGGGGTAGGAGGCCGGGGTGGTTTGGGGGTGAAGGATAGGGCAGGATTACCCGGAAAGTTCCGCAGGAAAATAACGCTCAATGCCAAACGCCCAATGTTCAATTATCAGGTAAACTCCTTGAACATTGAGCGTTGTACATTTGGCATTGAACGTTTTCAATTTACGATCGAAGAAAAAACTTCTGTATGCAAAAAGACACTTAACCCTACCCGCCTCACCACCCCGGCCTCCTACCCATACCCCAAAAAATACCGTAAAGAAAAGATCCGCTTCTAAAAATCAATACGGTAAACATAAATAACATACCGGAATCCCAGCGTGCAATGCGCCTTTGACGGGTCTTCAAATGTTTTCGCGTTCATGCCGGCGGTGTTCTTGCCGTATTTGTTCGTGTACCGCTCGTCGTACCAGTTGCAGCCGCGGACGAGCTTGCCGTGGGCGGGGAGTTTGTCGTAATAATATTTTTCGATGGAGTGGGTAATGGTGAACGCGTCGTACATCGGGCTTTCTTTCGGAATATCGACGTGCTTCAGGAAAGCTGGGCGCCATGCGGTGTCGAGATCTTCGCGCATCCATTCGCTCACGTTGCCGTCGAGGTAGCAGATGCCGGTGTGGCGATCGGTGTGCGCGAGGTAACGTTCGTTCTGCGAGAGCTCGTGCTCCCGTATTTTGGCGACGTATTTTTTCCGCTTCCTGTCGCGATAAATGGACGGCTTTTTCGGGATGCGGCGCAGCTCTTTTACTTTTAACGGGACTGTAGGTGCAGTGCGTTCGGTGCCGTCGATGATGCGATCTTCAAAATAATGTGCGTCATCAAGGATCAGTACCGAGTACGGATCGTACGCTTCAGGGTAATAACCGTCAACGTATTCTCTCGGTCGTTTGGAGTTCCTCATACGCAGCGCCGTGTCCCCCGGATTCGCCTTGATAATATTGACATAAGGTGAAGGCCCGATGTTCAGCTGCAAGTCAGTCAGCCAGGATTTGTCGCAAAACGCCATGTAATTTTTCGCGAAAAAAGTAAGCTTCCCGTTGTTCAGCTCCGCCGTCGAGGCCATGTCCCATTCCCGCTCCGCCGGCAGTGCACATACGATGCGATAACGTTTTCCTTTTTTCGCCAGCTGCATTTCCAACTGCTTCGATTTCCATTCGAGGAACGCCAGGCATTGCCAGTACGCAACACCGACCACGGGATATGTTTCATACACAGCGTGCCAGTTGTACATCTGCTTCATCGACTCGCTCCCGTAAAAGCTGAAATCGCGCTCCCAGCAAAGCGTGTCCGGGTAAATGTTAATCGTGTCGTAGCCATACTCCGCGGGAACACGCGCAAATTTGTAGGTCAGCACCAGCGGATCGATCTCTTTCCGGCGCCAAAAACGACGTCCATAAGGCAGGAAAACGTTCAGTTTTTTTGTAACCGCCGTATCCAGCCAGTCGATCTTCCGGGAATGATCAATTTTTCCGTCCTGATTTATCCAGCCCAGCTGCACATGCGCGATCGAATCCAGCACCCAGTTGATGAACTCACGGTATTCCGCATTGCTCACTTCGTATTTGCGGAAATAGAAAGGCTGGTAGTACGGCGCTGCCGCTGCGGGGGAAAGGCTGTCGGCGGCAAGCGAGCCCCGGTAGGAAGTTTTTGTGGGAAAGAAAGTTGTGTAAAAACGGAGCGAGGTCGCCGAGCCGGGAAGAATGCGTGAGCCGTTGAACGATTCCTTCCGCTGCTCGTTCATGCATTTCCCGAGATCGAAATAAATGCAGTCGTCGAACAGGTGCGCATCTGTGCGGAAAATGGAGACGGGCATCTTGAAATAGCCAGTATGCTTTGAAGGTTCTGCATGCAGCGACCACGTTGCGCTGTCGCGCCGCACCAGCCGGCCTGCGTAGGCTTCGGGGGAGATGCACGGGTTGTTTCCAAAATACACCGGGAATGTATCATTCACCCACACGCCGTTCTTCTGCGCGAAAAGTCCGGCAGGAAGGAGAAACAGGAAAATGAGCAGCTTCCGCATTGCCGAATATAACGTCCCGGAACTTAAAAAGTCACAAACCCGGCGAAAACCTTATTTTTGGATGCCGAAGTAGTTTTTTCGGACAATACTCATAGCCCATTATGCCGGGAACAGTGCCCAGCTACAAGATCATCCCGCCCGCCATCGCCTCCGCGGGGGTTTATTTCTTTACCACCGACAGCGGTATCCAGTACGAAGTGCGTTTCGGCCGCCGACAGGACAACATTCTCCACGCCACGATCGTGTTCGGTGTCATCAACGAAGAGTTCGACGGGGAAGAATACGTCCTCACGAACCGCGGCGAAGTTTTCCGCGTCATGGGCACCATCGTCCAGATCGTGAAAATGTTCATGGCCGAGCACACCAAGATCATGTGCTATGAATTCACCGGCATTCCGAAAGAAGGTGAAGACGAAAGCAAATCCTCCCAGCGCACATTGCTCTACAAACGCTACCTCCCGCGCATCTTCGAATCCGGGTGGGACTTCAACTTCAGCGGAAATTCCGCCATTGTCACCAGGAAGTCACAGCGGTATTAAAAATTCAAAGATTCAATCGTTTGTCCGCCTGCGGCGGCCTCACTATTCAAAGATTCAAAATTGCAAATTCAAGATTTCAGATTGACGATACTCAATTTTTGAATTTTGAATAGCGATTCTCATCTCGTCATTTTTCATGACGAGATGAGAGAGCGATTGAATCTTTGAATCATTTTTTCGAAGCCGGAGGCGGCGTCAGTGAAAAGTTCACTTCGCAGGGAACGACCAGTTGCTTTTCCTGGACCGTGAGATCACAATCGGTGGCCGTCATGTACAGCCGGCGGATCGAGCCGTCGGGCATTTCCATGTCCATGAACGTATTCGTCGCAGTGGGGCCTTCGAACGTGAACGGCTCGGTGAACTGGTCGGCGATGTCGATGTCCTTGAGGTGAACTTTCGTGCCCAGCACCTTCGTGTAGATCTCCACGATGCATTTCGTGATCTTCACGTTGATGAGGTTTTTCTGCCGGTCGTACCAGATGCTCACGTCGCCCAGGCAGGCGGTGGTGTAGGTGAGCGGACCGGCCACCACTTTCACGTCCGTGGTGAAGTCCGCATTTCCCGGGTGCAGGTGGATCTGCGGGTTGATGAGCGTCCAGCTGAAGGAATCGTTGATGAACAGCACGCTGTACGCTTCCCTGCCGGAGATGGGGCCGAGCGCTTTGAAGCTCTTGTTGAGCATCTCCTCGGAAATGACCACCTGCATGTCGTTGGGCGGCGTGGCGGGCTTAGGTTGTTGCGTGGCGGCGGGAGGAGTCGTGGCCGGGGGCGCGGTGTAGGCGCTGTTTTTTCGGGCCCTGCAAGCCACCAGCAGGAGGCAGGAGAAAAAAAGTAAATACCAAAGACGGGGTTTCATCGTTTGACAAAAATACGCGGCAAGGAATTTGCTTACTTTCGGAAACCTCACAATTTATCACCATGAAGCTTTTTTTGTTCACCATCGCCACCCTCGCCACCGCCACGCTCGCCGAAGCCCCGGTCGGGACCCTTTTCCCCGAACTCAAAGGAGAAACGCTCGACGACAAAACGCTGACGATCCCGAACGACACGAAAGGGAAATCGACCATCATCTGCATGGCCTATTCCGACGAAGCCGAAAAGGACCTCCGCACCTGGTACGAGCCTGCGTACGACAAGTTCATTGCCAAAACAGAGCTGATGTCGGACGCATACGATGTGAACCTGTTCTTCGTCCCGATGTTCACGGGCGCAAAAGCTGCGGCTGCGGCAAATGCGAAAAAGCAGATGAAACAAGACGTGCAGGCCGACATTCAGCCGCATATCATCGTTTACAAAGGAGAGCTGGACGTTTACAAGGAGAAACTGAAGATGGACGACAAAAAGAAGCCTTACATTTTCGTCCTTGACAAAGATGGGAAGATCGTCTACGTCACGTCGGGGTCTTATACGGAGGAGAAGATGGACGGGGTTGACGACAATATTGAATAAAAAGCACTGAGGCACTTGGTCATTAGCCATTGGAGCATTTCAAATGACCAATGACTAATGACTTTTTAAGCGACTACTTTAGCGTTCGGGTATTTTTCCATCCACATCTCGAGCGCCTTCTGGCTGCGAACGGAGATGATGGTGCGGTAATCTACCTGGAGCTTGATCACTTTCCCTTCCGGAGCTTTTTTCATCGGGATGGGTTTGCGGTGACGGTTTTTCATACTGTTGCTTTCCTTGGTTAATACAAGAGGTCTCATTTTAGGGTGTTTTAGTGTGTGTGTTCATACAAATAAAGCTCCATTTCATTGATATTCAGCTGCTTTTTCTTCGATTGGACGGCATCGTCCGATGATTGGCACAAATGATCCGTTGAATGGTTTACCTCTTCCCTGACAACATACGCTTTAATCGAACACCCGGATGGGAATAAAATGTTTATTAATGGTAAAAAGCCGGTTGAAAACGGGTTTATTACAGGTTTATTTCTTGGTAACAATGTAGTGCTCAGGCTATTGAAAATATGCGGCTTCGATTGCAAAAGTGGCGGTTGGCAGGCAGCGGTTGGCGGTTGGTTTTCCCCCTCAATCAATTTGAGGCTTCCATGGAGCAGACGTTCTTTCCCAAAAAGATGATTGCCGACGCCACCCGCTACCTGCCAACCGCCACCCGCTACCTGCCAACCGCCACCCGCTACCTGCCAACCGCCACCTGCCAACCGCTACCCGCCAACCGCCACCCGCTACCAGCCAACCGCCACCGCCAACCGCCCCTCCTCCATTGCAAAAAAAAGACGCCACGACTTACGGGTCCCGGCGCCTTCGATAAGCGGGATGTGAAATGTGTTACTTATTCGACGATCTGTGCGCCGGGATACTTTTCAAGCCACATCTGGAGGGCTTGCTGCGTGCGGACGATGATCGTCGTGCGGTAATTCAGTCGGATCTTGATTCGGGTCCCGGGGGTTATGGCTGGTGGGAGTGATTGTTTGCGTTTCATGACATTATGGTTTTAATGATGGGGGTGCATCTATAAGACGTCAGAAAGCATGCCGCAGTTGTGCAGGTTAACAGATTTTAGGGAATACGCCCCGGGAAGCTATTAATGGGCGTTCGCCTGTTTCAATAAAAAGGCGGGGAGGATTTTCTGACAGGATTTCATGCGGCTATTTTCTGCGGAAAAAGGGAAAAAACGGGATGCGACTTTCGGATCATCGGCGGGTTATGTGTTGAAATTGCCCGGCCGGAGCAGGCTATAACCCACGCGCATGATTTCGTTACAGCAAAAACAACAATATTTTTTCTTTCACACGAAACGAACAATCTCCCCGTTTTTTATCCAGACACCACCTCTAAACCCTCCCTTATGAAACGCTTCATCCTCCTGCTGCTCGCAGCGCTGCCGCTTATTGCCTTTTCGCAAAATGCCACCGTCAACATCGTGCTCAAAGCCACGGAAGGCGGCGTGCACAGCAACATCCCGGTGACGCTCGTCGACACGGTCACCAAAGCCGCATACAAAGGAAAAAGCGATGCCGGCGGGAAAGCCGTGATCAGCGTGCCCGCCAACGCCGTCTACGATCTCGTCGTGCTCAACTACACGCGGCGCAAGCTCATCAGCATTCCCAATGTGCCGGGCGCATCCATGACCTCCACGCTGATCTACAGCCGCGACATGGTCGCCGAAGAAAAATCCTTCGCCATGGACGACGCCGAAAAAGCGGAAGTCGACCGCTTCGCTATGGGCCTGCCCGACACGACATGGTTCAGCAGCGCGCGTTCGGGAGAGCTTGCCGCCACTACGTACTACGCCCGCATCGAACTGCAACTGTTCGACTTCGATAAAATGCCGATCGAAGGAGAAACGGTAACCCTGGTCGGGCGGAAACGGAAGAAAGCGTTCAAAGGGACTACGGGGCCCGACGGAACGATCGTGCTGCAGCTGCCGAAAGGGGATAATTACGACGTCAGCTTCAAATACCATAAAAATTTCGAATTCACCGAATGCGTCTACAGCAAAGGCATTTCGGAGATGAAATGGTCGTTCACCTACATCGGCACGCGCAGGTACGAGCAGCTGAAACGTGAAGAGGAAGTGCGCCTTGCCGAAGAAAAGAAACGGCTGGAAAAAGAGCGGGAGGAATTTCTCGCCTTCTGCAAAGCGCATCACGTCAGCGAAGAGGAGGGAAGGAGGCTCGAGCTGGAAACATACATGGGCAAAGGACATGACGATATCGTGGAAAAGGTGATGACGCGCAACCAGTTCAAAAACCCGCTCATCTTTTGCGACGTCACCGGCAGCATGTCGCCGTACATGGCCCAGCTCAGGCTCTGGTTCATTTCCAATTCGAAAACGAACCCCAATTCACAATTCGTATTCTTCAACGACGGCGATAATAAAATGGACAGCCAGAAAAAGATCGGCGAAACCGGCGGCATTTATTACACGCCTGCAGTTACGTCAGACAGTCTTCTCGCGTCCATGTCTTACGCTTCTTCCCGCGGCAGCGGCGGCGATGGTCCCGAGAACAACATGGAAGCGCTCATCAAAGGCGTCAAGATGGCGAAGAAGCCCTTCACCGATATCGTCATGATCGCCGATAACAACGCGCCGGTAAAAGACATTTCACTCCTGCCGTCATTCAACCGCCCCGTGCACATCATCTGCTGCGGCGGCGACGGCAACTACGTTCATCCCCATTACCTCGCCATCGCCTGGAAAACGAAAGGCTCCATTCACACCGCCACCGCCGATTACAACAACATCGGCAACCTCAAAGACGGTGAAACGATACGCATCGGCACAAGGGAATACCGCCTCATGAAAGGCGAGTTCATCCCGGTCTGACAAAGGAAGCCGGCTGAAACCATCGGCGGTTAAATTCCCTTGCTGCCCGGTGGCGGATGACGGCTTCCGACTTCATGAAAAAACCCGGAAGCTTTTCAGCCTCCGGGTTTTGTCGTTTTACAGATCAGCTTTCGCTTATTCCTGCACGTTGAGCTTGTACGTTCTGCTGCTTGCACCGGTGGTGATGCGAAGCATGTACATGCCCGTTTCGTAACCCTGCACGTTCAGCTGTTGGATCGCACCTGCGCTGACAGCTGAGAGTTGCTGCTGCTGGAGAAGCTTGCCCTGCACGTCGAAAAGCTCGAGCGTCACATCGCCGCCGATCGCCATTCCGAAGCTCACGTTGAACTGGCCGGAAGAAGGATTCGGGTAAATGCGGATGCTTTCGAACGTAGCCGGGTCGTCGATGCCCACCGAGATGGAAACCGTTGTCGTGAACGTGTCGGTGCCGCAGCTGTTCGTGACAACCAGCGTTACCGTGTACACGCCGTTCGATGCGTACGTGTGGTTCGGGTTCTGCGTGGTCGATGTCTGCGTATCGCCGAAATCCCACTGGTAGCTCGTGGCGCCGCTGGAAGCATCGGTGAATGTTACCGTTGCGCCGGTCGTGCTCGAGGTGAAGTTCGCGATCGGCGACGTGCCCACGGTGACCAGCACGCTGTCGTTCGCCGTGCTGCCGCAGCCGTCGGTGACGGTTACGTACATCGTCAGCGTTCCGAAAGGCGTAACCGTGTCGTTCGCCGTCGTCATGCCGTCCGACCACAGGTACGTATAGCTGCCGTCGCCGCTGCCGCCCATCGAAGCGAGGTAAGCAGAGGTGGGATAGCAGATCGACGTGTCGTTCGAAACCGTGATCGTTACCGGCGCGAATACGTCTACCGTGAACGTGTCGGCTGCGGTAAGGCTGCAGCCGTCGGTCACCGTTACGACATAATCCGTCATCACGGTAGTTACCGTCGTGTCCGTCGAAGTCACCGGTCCGTTGCTCCAGGAGTAGCTGAAGTTGCCGTCTCCGCCCGAAGCCATGGCATTCGCGATCACCGTATCACCGCTGCAGATCGTCGTGTCGGCGGTTGTGATCAGCACCGCGGGCGCAGCGTAAGTCGTTACGCTTACCGTGTCGGCCGCCATCGTAGCGCAACCGTCCATGACCATCACCGCGTAAAGCGTCGTCATTCCCGGCGCGCCGGAATTGATCGTGTCGTTTGCCGTTACCGGGCCGTTGCTCCAGGCATAGCTCGTGTTGCCGTCGCCGCCTGCCGTCACGACGCTCAGCACGAGCGTATCGTTTGCGCACAGCATCGTATCGTTGCTGATGCCCGTGATCGAGATCGGGGAGGGAATGATGACGTTTACAGAATCCATTGCGGAAGGCGTGGTGCAGCCGTCGGTTACCGTGACGTAATACATCGTCGTGGAAGCAGGCGACACGGTATCGTTCATCGTTACCGGGCCGTTGCTCCAGCTGTAAGCGATGTTGCCGTCGCCGCCGGATGCCATTGCCATAAGAATTGCAGAATCGCCCGCGCAGATGAGCGTGTCGCTGCTCACGGAAAGCGAAAGCGGCGGGTTCACCATTACGGTCTGCGTGTACGACATCGAGCAACCCGTGATCGTATCAGTTACGGTCATGATGTAATCCGTCGTTACCGCCGGGTTAACAATGATCGTATCGTTAGCGGACGTAAACCCGACCGGGTTGGAGGTCCAGGAAACCTGGTTGTTCGTCGTAAAGCGGATGCTCCATGCGTTCAGCGTTCCGACATCTCCGCCGGCACCGTCGGCCATGAAGAGCGTCCAGTTGCCCTGCGTCGTTTCATCGTTGTACACGTTGAAACCGCCTGCGCCTTCCGGGATGTAGCTGCCGGTGAAAGGCGCCGTACCCGTGGTGATGTTCGTGGCTGCCGACATGGTGAAGCAGGTGTTCGTGAAGTTGTCGCCGGAGCCGCCGTTGCCGGAGCAAAGGTCCAGCTGCGTTCCTGTCGGTGAAATAAGCGTGAAGCTCATGTCTCCATCCCAGGTATGCGTCACGTTCATGCATACGCGCATGCTCATCGAAGGGTTGATCGCCGCAGCATACGGGATATTGATCACCGAGCTGGCGCCTGCCGGGTTGTTATCAGGCACAGGTACGGAAGTTGTGTTGATGAAAGGACCGGCGAAGGGATCAACCGCGATCAGCGTGTCGCTTTCACCGATGCAGATCAGCGTGTCGGACTGAGAAACAACTGCAACCGGCAGGGGATTGACCGCAATGGCGATCGTGTCCATTGCAACGCAGCCGGAAGAATCGGCCGTCACGATGTACGATGTAGCTGCTGCGGGGAATGCGGAAACCGTCGCGCCGGTCGGGCTGCTCAGGCTTGCGGAAGGCGTCCACGAGTAGCTGTAGCTCATGTTCGTCGAGTTTGCCGTGAGCGTAGCCGTGTCGCCTGCGCAAAGCGCGGTGCTGTTCGCGGTGATCGAAACCGGTGCGGTGGGCAGAACAACAGCCGTAACAGGAATGCGTGTGCTGGAGCACCCGGCGGAAACCGTCCAGTTGTAAGCCCAATAGTAATAGGAAACGTTGAAAGAGTTGCCGGTAATGGAAACAATTCCGGGAAGCGTATACGGGTAAGCTGCGCCTGCATCGTTGCGGTAAAGCGATACGCTGCCTGCGCCCAGCGCAAGCCGGTAAGCCGTTCCCGGAACAAGGTTCCAGTTTAACGGCACGACAACAGGCGTGTTGATCTGTCCGGCGGTTACTGCGAATGTCGTGCTCTGGATGACGCCGTTCGCGCTGTTCCGCCATTCCAGGATCACGTTGCCTGCAGCGCCCGGGTAAACGACGACGCTCTGGAGCACGCAGGATTGAAGTACGTCGAAGATCAGCCACTGCGGCGCAGTCGACATAAGACCGCCGCCGATCGTGTTGGACGGCGCGCCGACGTTACCGGAACCGCCGCCGGTCGTGCTTTCCACGTAATATGTAGTGGTCGCTGAAACGAATGGCGAGTAGGAGGTGCCGGTGTTGATGGCGGAGCCGCCTGATGCAGTCGTGTACCAGTTCAGGGTGCCTGTGCCGCTGGCGGTAAGCATCGCCGTGTCAAGTCCGCAGACCGTATCGTTGACCGTTACCGGCGGAGTCGTCGGGATGTAGATAACGGTATCAGCCGTGGACGTGATCACGCCGCAAACGAGCGCGCGGTACATCGTAGTGTCAGCAGGCGTATCCACGTATGGCGTGGTAGTTGCGCCTGCGATCGGTGCCCAGGTAAAGCCGCCGTCGGTGCTCATTTCCCACTGCAGCGTGCTGTTCGTCTGTCCGGCAAGCGTCAGCGTTGTGGCCGATCCCTGGCAAACACTGCCGGGCGTTGCCGTTGCCGTTCCGGCAAGGAAGCTGATGTTCGCGGGAGGCATTGCATCGTTCGCCGTGTTCGGGTCACCGGTGACGGCGGTGAACGAGTTGAACGTGTAAGTGCCGGCTGTAGTCATGTTGAACGTTCCCACCGGCACGTCGAGCGTGGCGCCCGAAGCAAGAGGGATTCCGCCGTTGAGGGTGTTGTCGTTGAGCGTGATGTTCAGCGTTTGCGTGACGGCGCCGGTGATGTTTACCGTAACCGTTACAGGGTTGACCATCATGTCGAGTGCGTTCGCGCCGAAATTCCGGATGCGCACGGTAACCTGCTCCGTTGCCGTATGGCAGTTGCCTGCAGCGGGAGTGACAAGGGTCGTAACGCCTGCATCAAGCGGTGCGAGCACAAATTCATCCGCCCCGATATCCGGTGAGCCGGAACGCGCTTCGTTGTCGATATCGACCGTTACCCAGGTAATGCCCGTCATGTTCGCTGCAGCATTGAGCGAAGGAGAGTTTACGTGCAGGTTGGTCGCGCTCGTGAATGCAGGATCAGCCGTAAGCGAGTTCGCATCCTGGACCATCGCTGCCTGCCAGGTGGCAAGCGTGGGATAATCCGTCGTTGCGCCGCGGCCGGTGAAACCTTGTGTCGCATTGGCGATGTACAGGTCGTTGTAGTCGGAGACCGATCCCGTGTTGCCGGTAGCCGTGGCGGAAGTCGACACCCAGTTGTAGTGGCCTGCGGGCGCGGTCTGCGCGCCGGTGGTGTTGCTGAACACGTTGTTGCGCACGTTCATGACCGGACCGGAAGCGGTGCCGATCTCGAAGCAGGTGCCGGAAGCGTTCAGGTTCGTCCCGAGGTCGATGTTCACGTTATTGAAATCGACGTTGATCGTGCTCGTCGCCGTGCCGCTTCCGGCCGACTGCACATAAATACCTTTCACCTGGCGTGTGGCGGTTGCAGCGCCGGTATAGCCGGTGCTCTGGTTGTAAATGAAGTTGTTGTAAACACGGATCGTGTGCGTGCCGGTGGTCGCAACGTTGGCGCGGATGCCGGAAAGGCCCGTAGTCGCCGTCGTGCTGGAGTTGCGCTGGTCGTGCACTTTGTTCATGTAAACACTCGACGTGCCCTGCGCCGTTTCGAGGAAAATGCCGTCGCAGACCACGGAGCCGCTCACACCGATGTTGCGCACTTCGTTGTTGAAGATGCTTACGCCCGACTGGCTGGTCGCGCGGATGCCGTAGCTCGCGGAAGTGCCGCCGCCGATGTCGTTCGCCGTTGCAGCGCCGATGGAATTAAACGTTGTGGGAGACGTCGTCCCGACCTGGCAGTTCATGTCAGGGTTTGTGGCGTTGCCGGTGAGCACAATGCCGGAATAGGTATTTGAAATGCTGAGGTTGAGGTAGGCGTTATTGGAGTTCGCGCCTGCTGCACTAGCCGGTACGGTCGGTACACGCTGTTCGATGCCGATGCTGCTGGTGTTCGTGCGGAACAGCGTTACGGAAATGTTCTGGAATGCGCAGTTCTGCGAACCGAGTGTTGCAGAGGAGTTGAGCACGACGAGGCCGCGGTCGAGCGTTGCCGCTCCCGCCACCAGGTCGAGGTTGCTCATGCCGATGTACTGGCCCCCGACAACGGCGATGACCGGCTCGTTGCCTGTGCCGATAATGTTCGTGCTGGATTGTGAAACGCCGAATCCCCCGGTCTGTGTAAAACCGGCGGAAGTGATCGTTGCAGTACCCGAAGCCGGCATGATCGTAAGCGGGCTGATCGCCGACGTTCCGGCAACCGGTCCGACCATGATCGGGAAGAAGTTGTGGCCGTTGGCCGTCGTCACGTCGTAGTTCGCATCGATCAGCGATAACGTAACCGGTCCGCTGATGCCGCGGTGGTTGACGTCGGCGACTGCTTCGCTCAGGTTGAAATACGTACCTGCGTTGCCTACCGTGTAAACACCTCCTGCCAGAACAGCGGGCGCGCCCGGGGTAAAGCGGAAGTTGCGCGAGGGCCACATCGTGTTCGAGCTGATCGTGGCGTTGCCGGTGAAGCAGGAGCCGGTAACGGCGTCGAGGTATTGCCCGTTGCCGCCTGTCTGGCTCTTCATGCCGATGCATGCCGATTCGGAACCGCTGAACGTTCCGGTTGGCTGTGCCCCGTAATGATATTCGATGACGTTTGTTCCTTCATAAAGGATGACCTGGAAATCGATCACCGCGGTCGAGCCGGTAAAATAAGACATCGAAGACCATTGCATGGTGAATGTCTGCGAGCCCGGGGTGCCCTGTGTCTGGTACATCATCGTGCCGGCGGGGGAGGTGAGGTCATCCCACCAGGGCGCGAGAATGGCGGTCGGCGCGGTCGTGTTGTACAGGTCGGTGTTGAAGCGGGTGTTGGTCATTGCCACAAAACCTGCCGCACCGTTGGTGTTGGCGCCGATGGTCGTGTAATTGGTGCCGAGGTAGTTGAAGGTAAAACCGATGGGAATACCTGTTTCCACGCCATCGTCACCGGAGGCGGTGGAAGCTGTAGCCCCTGTGGCGGTTGAGATGGGCGTGTACGGCGCCGTAAACGTGGTACGGGTCATTGCGAGCTGTGCGAATACCCCGGTGGACAATCCAAGGGCACAGATCACAAGTATCGCCTTGCGAAAGGAGAGCTTTTTCATTAAAGTCGTTTAAGTATGATTAGGGTATAAGAGCGGCAAATATAGACCAATTTAACTGCTCGCTTTCACTTAACCTCAAATAAGAAATATCAACAGAAAATGAAAAGCCTCATTACGTATTTGTCTTTATTCCAGGCCATTGCACAATGACGCCCGAAAAAAGAGAGATCTCCACCGTACCCCGGCTGCCCGGGACGATGGAGACCTCCTGTGTTTTGATGAAATGGATTACGGAACGTCCGATTCCACCGGCTCGCGGAAAACGATCTCTTTGTCGAACACGTCGAGCACGATCTCTTTTCCTTTCTGCACTTTATTAGCAAGCATTTGCTTCGAAAGCTCGTTGAGCACTTTTTTCTGGAGCAAACGTTTTACAGGTCGCGCGCCGAACTGCGGGTCGTAGCCGAGCTCGGCCAGCCATGCGATGGCTTCTTCCGTGGCCGTGATGCGGATGTCGTTTTCCGCAAGCAGCTTTTCGATCTGTTTGAACTGCAGGCGGACGATCTCCTCCACGTCCTCGCGCGAGAGCGGGGTGAACATGATCACTTCGTCGATGCGGTTAAGAAATTCGGGGCGAATGGTTTTCTTCAGCAGGTCGAACACTTCACGTTTCGTCTGCGCCATCACTTCTTCACGGTTCACATCCGTCATCTTTTCAAAATGTTCCTGGATGAGATGCGAGCCGATGTTCGACGTCATAATCACGATCGTGTTTTTGAAATTCACCACGCGTCCTTTGTTGTCCGTCAATCGCCCGTCGTCGAGCACTTGCAGGAGAATGTTGAATACGTCCGGGTGCGCTTTTTCGATCTCGTCGAGAAGCACCACGCTGTAAGGCTTGCGGCGCACGGCCTCGGTCAGCTGGCCGCCTTCCTCGTAACCCACGTATCCCGGGGGAGCGCCCACGAGGCGCGAAACGGTGTGCCGTTCCTGGTATTCGCTCATGTCGATGCGTGTCATGGAATTTTCGTTGTTGAACAGGAATTCCGCGAGCGCTTTCGCCAGCTCGGTTTTACCCACGCCCGTTGTGCCCAGGAAAATGAACGACCCGATCGGGCGGCGCTGGTCCTGCAGCCCCGCGCGGCTCCTGCGCACGCTGTCGGCAATGGCTTCGATCGCTTCATGCTGCCCGACCACGCGCTTGTGCAATTCGTCTTCGAGCAGCAGCAGCTTTTCGCGCTCGCTCTGCAGCATGCGTGAAACCGGGATGCCGGTCCACCGCGCCACCACCGCGGCGATGTCTTCGCTGTCCACTTCTTCTTTGATCAGCGGGTTGCCGGAGCTCTGCATCTCGGCCAGCTTTTGTTTCGCGGCTTCGAGGCGCACCTCAGCGTCTTTCATGTGTCCGTAGCGGATCTCCGCCACTTTCCCGTAATCGCCCGCGCGTTCGGCGGTCTCCGCTTCATGCTTCAGGTGCTCGAGCTTTTCTTTTTCCTTCTGGAGATTTTCCACCACTTCTTTTTCCGATTGCCACTGCGCACGAAGCCCCGCGCGCTTGTCGCTCAGCTCGGCGATCTCGCGGTTCAGGTCTTCCAGCTTGCGCTGGTCGTTCTCGCGCTTGATCGCTTCCCGCTCGATCTCCAGCTGGCGGATCTTGCGTTCCACGTCCTCCAGCTCCACCGGCATGGAATTGATCTCCATGCGCAGCTTCGAAGCCGCCTCGTCAATGAGGTCGATGGCCTTGTCGGGGAGGAAACGGTCGTTGATGTAACGCTGTGAAAGCTCCACCGCGGCAATGATCGCTTCGTCCTTGATGCGCACTTTGTGGTGCGTCTCGTATTTTTCCTTGATGCCGCGCAGGATGGAAATGGCGTCTTCCGAATTCGGTTCATCCACCATCACTTTCTGGAAGCGGCGCTCGAGGGCTTTGTCTTTTTCAAAATATTTCTGGAATTCGTTGAGCGTCGTCGCGCCGATCGCGCGCAGCTCCCCGCGGGCAAGTGCCGGTTTCAAAATGTTTGCCGCGTCCATCGCGCCTTCGCCGCCGCCCGCGCCGACAAGTGTGTGGATCTCGTCAATAAAGAGGACGATCTCTCCGTCCGAGCCGGTGACTTCTTTCACCACCGCTTTCAGGCGCTCTTCGAATTCGCCTTTGTATTTCGCACCCGCCACCAGCGCGCCCATGTCGAGCGAGTAGATCTGCTTCGACTTTAAATTATCCGGCACATCGCCGTTGATGATGCGGTGCGCAATGCCTTCCGCGATGGCTGTTTTACCCACGCCCGGCTCGCCCACGAGGATCGGGTTGTTTTTTGTGCGGCGGCTCAGGATCTGCAGCACGCGGCGGATCTCTTCGTCACGCCCGATCACCGGGTCGAGCTTGCCGTTGCGGGCCTGCGCGTTGAGGTTGATGGCGTATTTGCTGAGCGCATTGTACGTTTCTTCCTGCGACGCGCTCGTCACGCGGCCGCCTTTGCGAAGCTCGCGGATGGCTGCTTTCAGGTCTTTCGCGTTGATGCCGTTATCCTTCATCAGCTGCGCCACCTGGTCGCCCGATTCGAGCAGGCCGAGCAGGAGGTGCTCGATGGAAACGAATTCGTCTTTAAAATCTTTGAGGCTGTTGACGGCCTTTACAAGCGCCTGGTTGGCTGCGTTGGAAAGATGCTGGCCGCCGCCGGTCACTTTGGGGTAAGAATCGAGGATACGGTCGGCAACCTGCGTGAACATGCCGGTATTGACGTTCAGCTTTTTCAGCAGGAAAGGCGTCACATTCTCGTCCACTTCCAGTATCCCTTTCAGGATATGGCCCGTTTCGATCGCCTGGTGACCTTTGGTCATTGCGATCTGCTGGGCCTGCTGGATGGCTTCCTGCGATTTTAAGGTGAAATTATTCAGGTTCATGGTTAAATGGATTGTGCGGAATCAAATTAAAAGCAAACGGTTCCGCCCGGAAATGATCAAACCCCATACCTTTTAGTGATAAGCAGGGGAAACGCGAAAGGATGGCAGGAAATGCAGCGGAGCGCTGACGAAAAGTCTGGAAACGAATGCGCTAACGGCCATATTGCCTGGGAATAATTGAAACGATTTAAAAAAACAGGAAGGCATAAAAAAACCGTCCCGAGAATTCGGGACGGTTTTTAAAGAGATGGCAATCGATTACTCGATCACGAGCTTCTTGCTGACTTTGGAAGTGCCCTGCTGGACGTTGATGAAATAAACGCCTGCAGCGAGGTTCTCCACGTCGAGAGCAACGTTGTTCGTACCCATAACGAGGTTTTTGTTGTCGGAAGAAACCACCTGGCCCATGGAGTTGTACATGGTGATGGTCACTTCGCTGGCCTCGTCGAGGTTGATCATGAGCGTAGCGTTGTCGTTTGCCGGGTTGGGGTAAACATCAACCTGGTTGAACACCGTGTTCGGCTCAGAAACGCCGCTGACGATATCGGCAACCGGAACGGCTGCGTAAATGATCTCGTGCGTTACACCCACGTTGTCGGGATCGACGCCGGTCGTGCTTACGCCGTGGCCTGCAACCTGGTCACGCTGGTAGGTGATGCTCAGGACGCCGTTGTAGTTCCACTCGGAGATCGAGGGGTAAACTTTTTCGTAGGTGAGGTCTTCCGAAATGTTGTACGGGGCCGACCAGGTGGAGCCGTTGTCGGCGGAAGCCATAACGTAAACGTTACGGAAAGACTTGCCGGTGCCGTCGTCAGAGCCTTCCATGATCGCGTCGAACGCGACGTAGATGTTTGCGCCGCCGTCTGTGCCGATGCTCGGGTGGGAGACGAGGGAAACCTGGTAGGTTCCGAAGTCTGTTATGTCGAGCGTGCCGTTGCTGTTGAGGTCTTCAGCGCCCGTCATCACGACCGGTGCGGTCATGCCTTCGCGCCAGTACATCAGCGCAGCGGTTCCGGGGAAGTAGCTCATGTTACCGTCGCCGGCAACGTCGTTCAGGATGAACATCTGGCCGTAAACAACGTGGCACATGTTGTTGTTGTCGATGTAAACCGCGAGGGAAGCGTCGTTGGTTTCGAGTGTGTCGGCGAGGCCGTCGCTGTTCGTGTCGGAAAGCTGGTCAGTCCAGGGCGTGAGCGGGAAATCGTGCACGATGGTGGAATCCCAGGTTACGCCGCCGTCCGAAGACTTGCAGAGAACGACGTCTTCAGCGAAACCGCCTGCAACGACAGCTACCGTGTTGCCGCGGGCTGCGATGTCGTAAGCGTCGCCGCCCCAGCCTGCAGACTGCTGCGGGTGGGTTCCCGGAAGGATCATGTTGGCAACTCCGAAGGTCGCGCCGCCGTCATTGGAACGGGCATAAAGGATTGCGCCGTCCTGGCCGTTGGTGTACGGGCCGCCGCCGCTTGCCAGTCCCGTGGGAGCCGTAAGGGCGATGTGGTGGATAACGTCACCGTTCGTGCCGCCGACAGCCATTGCGGGCCACCAGGTGCCGAAGGTGAATCCAGACGGAGCAGGGATAAGCGAGGTGTTGTCGGTCCACGTGCCGGTGCCGACGCCTGTGCGCACTACGAAGTGCTGCGCGAGGGAAGAGGTGTTGTGGGCTACGTTCATTTCGGCTGTTCCGTTGCCGGTGCCGATCACGACGTTCGTGTTGAAGCCGGTACGGCCGTTTTCAAGGCGCGTGGAGGGTTGTGCGCCCCATGCAGAGCCGTCGTAGTAATTATAGCCTGTGCCGCGGTCGGCCCAGCTGTTCCATGCGCCGTTTGACCAGGTCCAGGATGCAGCTACATGCCCGTTGGGAAGAGCTACCGTATGCTGCTTTACCGTTGAGTTGGTCTGCAGCGTATAGATGGTGGTCCCGATTACGGCTTCAGTCGTGATGAGCGCAGCGGGATTGCCCTGGCGGACGTTGGAAGAGGGCTGGCCGTAAACCTGGCTGAATGCAGGCTCGGAAGGCGCCTCATACGCGCGGGCGGCTTTCGGTGTGGCAAGCGGGAGCGGCGTTACGCCCTGCTGGGCTGCAGCGCTCAGACCTGTGCCTAACGCAACTGTGAATAGTATTGCTTTTCTCATTTGTGATGATTGATTGTTTGGTTAAACTTTATTCGTGCAATAGCGGTGGATTGGCATGAAGGGCAAATATAAACGGATTGTCGGTCGAAAAACGGTGCCGGACGATTATTTACGAATATTTTTCCCCGGACATCCTGTCATTCGTGGCTTCCCGGGGCATACCGGGGAAATAAAAGCGCCATTTCCACGACAGGAATAGCTTTCCGATCGCCTGCGAGTAAGCCTGGTATTAAACACGGATTCGTGTTCGGCGAGAAAGCTACTTTGCTTTTTTGTTTAATATGTGTATTATAATGTGTTGTTAATAAGAGTCTTGCGATTAATCTGCCAATGCGCCAGCCTTGATAAATCGCAGGTTGAAAAAGTTTACGGCTGACAATCAACCTTTTTCGGACGGGGTAGAAAAAAATCCCCAAAATCCCCGGAATTCACCTATCTTTGTTACCCTTTTAAAAAACGGGGTTGACCGGCCAGCCCCATGTCTCATCGCCTTTATCTGCCGGAATAAAGGCCAGGTGCAAACGGGTAAAACCGGTAACACCAACATCATAACCTGAATGGCTGAAAATCAAACAGCAACTGTTACGGCCCAGCCGGAATTCGACTGGAACACCGTAGGAAAAAAGCAAGACGTTTATTCACAGGAAGAGCTCGACCGCCTCGAATCGCTTTACAGCGGCACGCTCAAGCTGATCGTCGACCACGAACTCGTGGAAGGCATCGTCGTTTCCAAGAATAACAAAGAAGTGGTCGTCAACATCGGCTACAAATCCGATGGTGTGATTCCCCTGTCGGAATTCCGCTACAACCCCGACCTGAAAGCAGGCGACAAAGTGGAAGTGTACGTGGAAAGCCAGGAAGACAAGAACGGCCAGCTCGTTCTGTCCCACAAAAAGGCGCGTGCAATGAAATCCTGGGAGCGTATCAACAATGCGCTTACCGGTGACGAAGTCATCAAAGGTTTCGTCAAGTGCCGCACCAAAGGCGGTCTTATCGTCGACGTATTCGGTATCGAGGCCTTCCTGCCCGGTTCACAGATCGACGTCAAGCCCATCCGCGATTACGATATTTATGTCGGAAAAACGATGGAATTCAAAGTTGTCAAGATCAACAACGAATTCAAGAACGTCGTCGTTTCCCACAAAGCCCTTATCGAGGAAGAACTCGAAGCCCAGAAGCGCGAGATCATCAGCAAGCTCGAAAAAGGACAGGTGCTCGAAGGAACCGTCAAGAACATCACGAGCTACGGCGTATTCGTCGACCTCGGCGGCGTCGACGGCCTCATTCACATCACCGACCTCTCCTGGGGCCGCATCTCGCACCCGGAAGAGATCGTCAAGCTCGACCAGAAGATCAACGTCGTTATCCTCGATTTCGACGACCAGAAGAAGCGTATCGCGCTTGGCCTCAAGCAGCTCACCACGCATCCGTGGGAAGGCCTCAGCGCCGATCTCAAAGTCGGCGACAAGGTCAAAGGCCGCGTTGTGGTCATCGCCGATTACGGCGCATTCGTTGAAGTCCAGCCCGGCGTTGAAGGTCTCATCCACGTTTCGGAAATGTCATGGTCGCAGCACCTCCGCAGCGCGCAGGACTTCCTGAAAGTCAGCGACGAAGTGGAAGCTGTTGTCCTCACCCTCGACCGCGACGAGCGCAAGATGTCACTCGGCATCAAGCAGCTCACACCCGATCCCTGGAAAGACATCCTGGCCAAATACCCGAAAGGCTCGCGCCATACCGCGAAAGTCCGCAACTTCACCAACTTCGGCATCTTCGTCGAACTGGAAGAAGGTATCGACGGCCTCATTCACATCTCCGACCTCAGCTGGTCCAAGAAGATCAAGCATCCGTCTGAATTCACCAAGATCGGTGAGAACATCGACGTGGTGGTGCTCGACGTGGACGTGGACAACCGTCGCCTCAGCCTCGGCCACAAGCAGCTCGAAGAGAACCCGTGGGATGTGTTCGAAACCGTCTTCACCGTCGGCTCCGTGCACCAGGGAACGATCGTCAGCGCCAACGACAAAGGAGCTGTTGTACAGCTGCCCTACGGCGTGGAAGCGTTCTGCCCCAACAAGCACCTCATGAAAGCTGAAGGCGGAAACGCAAAAGTCGAAGAAGTCCTCGATTTCAAAGTCCTCGAATTCAACAAAGACTCCAAGAAGATCATCGTGTCGCACCGCAACACCGTGGAAGCGATCGCGATTGAAGAGAAGGAGTCTCGCGGCGGCGGCAAGAAGGAATCCGCAAAAGGCGGAGCCAGCGACGAAACCAAGAAAGCTGTCAAGAAGGTGAAAGACAACCTCGAAAAGACAACTTTCGGAGACGTATCAGCGCTGGCCGACCTCAAGTCGCAGCTGGAAAATAAAGAGCAGGGCGAAAAAGAATAAGCTCTCCGTCACACCCGGGCGGTGCCTCCTCCCGGGCCACTAAAAATCACGCCATGGTTTTTAGTTTATCCCTCTCCGAATATTCGGGGAGGGATTTTTTTATGCAATAAAATGGCCTCAGAGGAGGTCGTGCAGGAAAAGTGAACCGAAGCGCAATGCCTGTTTCCCCCGGCAGTAATCGTTAGTGCAGAGCCCGAGCAAATCTCACCGGTAAATCCGGTCAATGTGCTTTTTTGTTAATGGATAAATCCCGTTTCTCCAGGAATAGAATTCCATGTACAAACACATAATTACTTTATCTGGAAAATAAAAGTCATTTGTAAGTGTTTGTAATTGATTGTAGATAATTTATAAGTTTGCACCCATCGCAAAAATTTACATTTATCAAAAAATAATCAAACAAACCTCTTCATGGAACGCCATTGCATCGATTGCGGCGAGTCACTGAATGGCCGGGCAGATAAGAAATTTTGCTCCGACCAGTGCCGCAACAGCCACAACAACCGGCTAAACAGCGACGACAATAATTTTATGCGGAACGTAAACAACATACTTCGCCGCAACCGCCGCATTCTCGCCGACCTCACACCCGCCACCGAAGGGAAAGCAACACTCCCGAAAGACAAAGTTTCGGAAATGGGATTTCATTTCGGATATCACACCCACACCCACATCACGCGAAAAGGAACAACGTATTTTTTCTGCTACGAATACGGCTATCTCCCGCACAACAACAGCGATTTCGTGACGATCGTGCATCGGAAGAGAACGCGGTCGCTGGAATAGTTCTGAGTTCTGAGTGCTGAGAAAGAAAAGCCTGTGATCCAAGACCAAGCTCTTAACTCAACTCTCAGAACTCAGCTCTCAGAACCTTAACCGTTTCACGGAAATTAACTTTTCTACGTTGAAAAACGTCCCGCGTGTGAAACTAAATGCGCGCAACCTTCGTTATCTTTGAGAAAACGAAGCTGCCGGATTTATGAGAAAAGGAATTGTAACCCTGGGTTCCCTTGCGATATTTTGCCTGATCGGGAACTCCCTTGATGCCCAGGAGACGGGCACTGTACGACCAGACGTTATCCGCGTAAGCGCGATGAGCGACTCGGTTTTCCGCTACATGGTAAATACGAACCAGGTCTACGAGGCCGGGCTCGACACGTTTCCCCAGATCGTTTTCTGGCGTAAAGTCATGAACCTCCCGCCGGATTCCGGCCTGGTCAGCCTGGCCAGCAACCGCACGATCTACTGCTGCATGTCGGATGCCAGCTGGGCGAAAATGGGCGAAACGGGACAGACGAAATTCCGTGACAGCCTCCGCGCCGCGCATGGACTTCCCGACAGCGCATCGGTGCTGTACACAAAAGGCAAGAACGATTTCTATAACGCAAAATCGGTCATTTCCGATATCGACAAATCCATCCCGATCTTCGTCCAGCACGGCGTCGATCCGTTCTATGCGCAGGCGATCCTTCTCATCGAAAGTCCCGGCAAAGTGCGAAAGTCGCCGGTAGGCGCGATGGGGCCATTCCAGCTCATGCGCAGCGTCGCGATCAGCATGGGACTGAAGGTGAACAAGTCCGTGGACGAGCGCAAAAACCTCGAGAAGTCGGCATGGGCGGCGGCGAAGCTGATTCGCACGGTCTGCATCCCGTACACGAATGCAATGCTCGAAAAGCGCGGCATTGCTTACGATACGACTGCGCTGTGGTACCGCCTGCTTGTGCTGCATTCCTACCACGCCGGCGCCGGCAACGTGGAGAAAGCGCTCACCGCCATCAACCCGTGTGAAGGCGGCATGCAGCTCATCCAGCAGCTCTGGCAAACCAAGGCAGGCGCTTTCGGGCGCTCCTCGCAGGCCTATTCGCAGCTCGCCGTTTCAGCGATCCTCGAGCTCGACATGGTCATGGGGCGCGACAGGCAGGTCGCCCTTGCCCCCGCAGAAACACCCGCGGAAGGTTCAACGCATTGAACACGACACATTTTCAGATGAGCGGCCGGTTGATAAATACTTCCGGCCGTTTTGTTTTAATGCGCTGGAAATAATATCTTTACCTAGACCAATGAGTGCCCGATGAAAAGACAATTACACCGCCTGCTGCTCGCAGCAAGCTGTTTCGTTCTTCTCGCATTTCCTGCCCATTCCCAGGTTGTGATCAACGAGTATACGGCCGCAAATACGACCGGCACGGATGTCGACAATTTTTCTCAATTCGAAGATTGGGTGGAGTTGTACAATGCCGGCGCTACAGCTGTTAACCTTACAGGTTATCACATGAGCGATAAGGATTCGGACCCGATGAAATGGGCGTTTCCTTCCGGCACCATTGCACCGGGCGGATTCATCAAAGTGATCTGTTCCGGGCTCAACCTGGTTTCCGGCGGATTTTATCACACCAATTTCAAGCTCACGCAATGCAAGCCCGAAGAGATCGTGTTCTCTGATCCTGCAGGCAATTTGCTCGATTCCGTGCACATGCGACGCAACCAGGCCGATCACACGTGGGGACGCACGACTGACGGCGCAGCCACCTGGAGCATTTTTACCAGTCACACGTTCGGCACGAGCAACAACGCCTCCACGCCGTACCAGCCTTACGCCACGAAACCGAACTTCAGCCTTGCAGCCGGGTTTTACGCCGGCACACAAACGCTCAGCATCACCACGCCCGATCCGAACATTACAATTCATTACACCACCAACGGCTTCGAACCGACTTCGTCATCACCTGTATATTCCGGGCCGCTGTCGATAAGCACGACGCAGGTGGTGCGTGCCATCTGCATCAGCAGCACAGCCAGCATTCCCGCCAGCTTCATTGAAAGCAACACTTATTTCATCGGCGTCACACATTCGCTGGCCGTGGTTTCCATTTATGGCGATGATGTTCCGACGCTGCTCAACGGCACGCAGATCGAACCGGTAACGGGACTTGAATATTTCGATAAGGCGGGCGTGTTCCAGGCGGAGGTTGTGGGAACAAGCAACGAACACGGCAACGATTCATGGGCTTACAACCAGCGCGGGTTTGACTACGTATCGACTGACCAGTTCGGTTACGATTACGCCATTCGTCATAAAATTTTCCACCGCAAGAACCGCGACGAATTCCAGCGTGTGATCCTGAAAGCGGGCGCAAACGACAACTATCCTTTCGCCAACGGCGCGCATGTGCGCGATGCGTATTGCCACGACCTCTCGCAGCAGGGCAAACTGAACATGGACGAGCGCAGCACGGAATTCTGCATCGTGTATGTCAATGCGCAATACTGGGGCGTTTACGACATCCGCGAAAAAGTCGACGATGCGGATTTCACCGATCATTACTACGACCAGGACGAGCCCTACATCCAGATGCTGAAAACGTGGGGCGGAACATGGTCGGAATACGGGGGACCGCAGGCGCAGACCGACTGGAACACGCTGGCGAATTTCATTACCACGAACAACATGACCGTTCCCGCCAACTGGGCGTATGTCGACAGCGTGTACAACTGGAAGAGCCTCGCGGATTACGTGATCCTGAATTCCGTGTGCGTAACGTCCGACTGGCTGAACTGGAACACCGCATGGTGGCGCGGTCTTGATACGGCGGGCGACAAAAAGAAATGGCGCTACATGATGTGGGACAACGACGCCACGTTCGGCCATTACATCAACTACACCGGCATTCCCGACACATCGCCCAACGCCGATCCCTGCGATCCTGAATCGCTCCCGGATCCCGGCGGACAGGGGCATATTCCCGTGCTGAACGCCTTGATGACGAACGAAACGTTCAAACAGTATTACATCAACCGTTTTGCCGACCTGATGAACACGTCGCTGAGCTGCGACACGATGACGGCGCTGCTCGACACGATGACGACGCAGATCGCACCGGAAATGCCGGCGCAGATCGCGAAGTGGGGCGGTACGATGGGTGGCTGGCAGGGCAACGTGACAACGATGCGCAACTACATCGTCACGCGCTGCACGGCCATCCAGCAGGGCATGCTCGATTGCTACAACCTTACCGGCCCTTACGATATCGTCATCGATGTGATGCCGGCAGGAGCAGGAACAGTGGAAGTGAATTCGCTTTACCTCGACCAGTTCCCCTGGAACGGCACGTATTACGGCGGCATCGACATCATCCTGCAGACTGCGCCTACATCGGCCAACTTTGTGTTTGACTACTGGGAGATCGTCAGCGCCAACCCCAACATCAACAGCGACAGCATCCGCACGCAGCTCACCGGACCTGAAACGATCATCGCGCATTACAAGGAAATAACGCCGCCGACGATCGACGAAAGCTCGTTCATCCCGACCGCTTTCTCCCCGAACGGGGACGGCAACAACGACATGGTGTTCGTGCACGGCATAGAAGGCGCGGCGAGCGCTGAAATGATCATTTACAACCGCTGGGGGCAGGAAGTATTCAAAACCACCGACCTCAGCGTGGGCTGGGACGGCACGACGAACGGCAAACCCAATCCTTCCGGCGTATACGCGTACATGCTTCGCGTGGAATTCCTTGACGGAACGAGCGGCGTACGGTCGGGCAACATTACGTTGATGCGTTAATCCTTCGGCCCTTCGACCCTTCGACAAGTTCAGGGCTCGGGGGGCAAATGAAAAAGTGTTTATCATGAAGAAACTTGTGGCAGCGATAGTGGCAGTGGCGTTCGTGGCAGGAGCGAAGGCGCAGGATATTCATTTTTCCCAGATCAATGAAACGCCCATGCACCTCAACCCGGCTTATACCGGTTTGTTCGACGGGTTGTTCCGGGTAAATCTCAATTACCGCAGCCAGTGGGCGGCCATGGGCAGCCCGTACACTACGGCAGCCGCGTCATTCGACATGCCTTTGTTCCCGGCGAAGAACCGCGGCTACATGGGCGTAGGCGCATTTCTTTACCGCGACCAGGCCGGCGATTCGAAATTCGGCACGTTCTCCGGCTTGCTTTCCGTAAGCGGCATTGTTCCGCTGAACGATTACAGCAAGCTTTCGGCGGGCATCCAGGGCGGTTATTCGCAACGTTCCGCCACGATCGAAGCCTTGCAGTGGGAAAGCCAGTATGTAGCCGGCAACTACGATCCGACGGCGAACGCGAACGAAGGCAACCTGCTCACCTCGTTCCCGTACGTGGATTTTTCCGGCGGCGTGGCGTACCAGTTGCGCAACGTGGCGGGGAACATCGAAGGTAAAGACGTATTCGAACTGAACGTCGGCGCGAGCGCATTTCACCTGAACAAGCCGCAGCAAAAATTTCACGGGGGCGGGACAGAGCGCATGGACATGCGGTTTGTGCTGCATTCCCAGGTGCGATACGATTTTCCCGGCTCACGCTGGTCGCTGCGGCCATCGGCGTATTACATGACGCAGGGCCCGGCCAATGAATTTGTTGCCGGATCGATGATCCGTTACCGCATCAAAGACGGCACGAAGATCACGAACTTCTTCAGCGAATCGGGGATCGGGCTTGGCGCGCATTACCGTTGGAAAGACGCGATCATTGCGCAACTGTATTACGACCTTGGCGACCTGTTCATCGGGCTCTCGTACGACGTAAACATTTCTTCATACGTGGCGGCGTCGAAGAACAACGGCGGCTTCGAGGTCACGCTGCGTTATGCGAACATGAACGCTGCGCTGTATAAGAACAAGCGGTAGGGTGCGAATTACGCGGCGGGTGCGAATTACGAATAATAACGAATTTACGAATTACGAATCCAGCGATCCTGCGAATTACTTGTACTGCCAAATTCTGGGTCGCCCATTAATTGTACCATCTGTAATTCGTAAATTTGTACTCCCGGCAGGTGCCGGATAATTCGCACCCCGTCATGAAACAGCGGCTGAAAACCTTTTACGACAAGTACCTCACCCATTTCCCGGATTTCTTCCAGTACATTCTCCTGATCGTGTTGTCGATCATCGCGGTGATCTTCTTTTTGTAAAACGCCTTCACACACTTACACGTCCGGATCTTGCCCGCCGGTGCGGCTGCTTACGGCGCCCGTGCCTGCAGAAGTTGTCGCTTTTACTTTCGTTTCCACCTCCACTTTCGCTTCTTTCTTTTTATCCGGGTCGTCGCCCGAGCCGCGGAGCTTGACGAGTTTGCTGAGCAGGTCGAACCAGAACGGGGCGCCGAGTGAAATGGCCAGTGCGGTGATAAGATAGCCCAGCCATCCATCGCCTTTCGTACGTTCCCAGATCATCCCGGCTTCTTTGCACGCGATGCAGAAGGATACGCTGCCGGTGTATTTCGTGGTGTCGCCGTTCGCGCGGCGGATGCTGTCGTGCTCGGCCCTGCAGATTTTCTCGAGGGGCATCGTGTCGAAGCCCCAGCCGATGCTGATGATGCTGTTTGCGCCCTGGATGTCGCCCCGGACGAGGCTGTCGGCCTGGTTCAGGAGCATGTTGATGCGGACCACGTTGACCGAATCGATCGAATCCAGGCGGCTGGGCTGCATGAGGGAATCGGGCTGTCCAGGTCCAGGTGCGTCGGAGCTGCCGGGCTGCGCGATAAACCGCGCGTTGTCTTTGTTGACCTCCGCGTATTTCGTGGCGAGGTCGGCGAGCCTGGACGCGGCGTCTTTGTCGGAATTGAGGCGTTTGACGATCTTGATCGTGTCGACGTTGAATGTGAGTGCGACGACGAGGCCGAGAAAGAACGTGGCGAATTTTGTTTTGCGTTTGTACCAGCCGCTGGCGCGCATCATCATTTCGTCGAACCATTGCTCGAGCGAGAGCTTGAACTTCTCAATGTCGGTCCCGGCTTCGTCGAGCAGCATAAGCAGGTGCTCGCGTGTTTCGTCGCTGATGTTGCCTGCGTTATTGAGCACTGCATGGATCTTTGACGCTTTCTCCAGTGATGCTTCCATCACCTGGTTTACGTTGTCGACAAGCTGAACGAGCGATTTTCGCTGCTCTTCACCAAGGGCCGTGTCGGAGCTGATCGCAGTACGAATGTCGGTCCATTTTTTAACGGCGTCGTCCAGGTTTTTAAACGTGCTTTCGGATTCGTTCAGCAGGGAAAACAGGTGTGTCTTTATTTTGGGGCCGATCCGGCCGGCGCCTTCCAGCACTTTGCGCACGGGAACGATCCTGCGGGGCGAGATGCGGAGGTTTTCCACGTCGTGGTAGATCTCATCGAACAGGGCGGACAGCCGTTTCCGCGTGTCGGCGTCCAGGTTGCCGGATTCGAGGGCAAGGCGGATCTCGCCGCTTTTTTCGAGCGAAGTTTTCAGCTGCGTGAGATCGTTATTGAGCTCACTGATCTTCGAGATGGCTTCCTGCCGGACCTGCACGCTGATGTCGCCGATGTTTTTGAGGGCTGAGCGGATAATCTCGACGGAAGGCCCGGAGCCGGAAACTTTGTCGCTGTTGAGCGCGACGCCTTTTTTGTGAAGCAGGTCGATGAGCGTTTTGGAAAAGGTGCCGCTCCCGATGTACGACGGGCGACGGCTCATGCGGTTCTCGCCGAGGTATTTGATCGTGGGATGCGCGTAGAATTCGTCGTAAAAGGAATGATCGTCCCCGGGCTTCATCCAGTCGGCAGTAATGACGTAGGAAAGGGCGCGCCGGAACGACCGGAAATAGCGGTAAACACGGAATTTCAAATGTTTCCAGTAATCCGCTTTTTCGTCTTCGAGCATGCGCTGCATCGCTTTGGACAGCACGCGCGCGCGTATCTTGAAAACGGTCGCGATGATCTCGTTGAGGATGGTGACAAGAAGGCTGTAAAGTGTAAAAATGAAAATAAGACCGATGGCAACATCAAGGACCTGGGAATCCATTAGCATAAGGGTTAAAATTTAATGCAAGAAACGAAAGGAAGAATGAAAAGTCAATGGTTTGTTATGAACACTTCGTATTAAAGCGATCCGGAATTGTAAGCAATAGCCGGTGGTTTGCGTACTTTTCTCCGCAGATCGGATTCGTTTTAAAAACTCCGGAAAGCACCGGAACGCATGCCTTCCCGTAACCGCTGAAAGGCCTGCCGGGCCAATGTCATGATCCGCTCCAAAGACTTTTTCTAACTTGCGCGACTTTTCATTTGCCCGGATCGTAAATACCTGCCTAAATCACCCATCCCAATGCTCCGCCCCGCCACGAGCCAAGATTCGCCCCTGATCACCCGGCTGGCCGACCGTATCTGGCGCGTGCATTATACGCCGATCATCGGCACGGCGCAGGTCGATTACATGCTGAACACATTGTACAGCGAAAGCAGCCTGCAGCGGCAGATGGAGGAAGGCCAGCAGTATTTCCTGGCAGAAGCGGACGGAAAGACGCTCGGCTACATTTCGGTGAGTGAAAAGCCCGGGAACGAGCTGTTCCTCCACAAATTTTACCTGGAAACCGACCGGCAGGGAAAAGGTTTCGGGAAAAAGATCTTCGGCGAATTGCTGGAACGTTTTTCGCACGTAAAAACCATCCGCCTGCAGGTGAACCGGATGAATTACAAATCGGTTAACTTTTACTTCCGCCTCGGGTTCGTCATCGAAGATGCAAAAGACTTCGACATCGGGAACGGATTCTTTATGGAAGATTATGTGATGGTGTGGAATAAAAAAGGATAGGGAAGGAGATAGACGGATTTTGTACAATCAAAAAAAGGACAGAGGTTATTTCCCCTATCCTTTTCTTATCAATCCTTTTCGTTTATCGCAATACGTTTACATGACCGACTTCGCGCTTCATTTTTGTTGCGCTGCACACCGTTTGGTAATCGATCACGTACACGTAGGTATCCACCTGCACGAGCTGGCCCTTGTAGCGGCCGTCCCACCCCTGCGTCATATCCGTGGTTTCGAAGATGAGCTCGCCCCAGCGGTTGTAGATGCGCATGCGGTAGCTCACGATGCCTTCGCCGACCGCGAGGAACTTATCGTTTACGGTGTTGCCGGTGGGCGTGAACGTGTTCGGGATGTAGATCACGCCTTCGCCGGGTGCGCCGGTCACGTCGATCGTATCGTTCGTGATGCAGCTGCCGTTGTCCACCTGTACCCAATATTGACCTGCTGACGCCACTTCGATGGTCTGGGAGGTCGCGCCGGTATTCCACAGGAATGAAGCGCCCGGGCCCGCGTCAAGCATCACGCTGAATTGTCCGCAGAGCGCGGCTTCACCGCCAAGGAAAAGCGGGGGCGCGATCTGCACAAGGATAGAATCGCCGCCGGGGCAACCGTTGAGCGTAACCGCAACAACGTAATTGAAAGCGGAATCCGCGGAAATGGTTTGCGTCGTTTGGCCGGTGTTCCATACATACGTTGCGCCCGGGTTCCCGGCGTTCAGCGTGATGGTGGTATTCGGACAAAGCGTCGTGTCGGGGCCGAGGTTGACCACGGGCAATGCATTTATGATCACGGTAATGCTGTCACGTTGTGTGCATCCGTTCGTTGTGGCGTCCACCCAATACACGCCCGACGTGGCGGGGCTGATCGTCTGCGTCAGTGCGCCGGTGCTCCAGAGCCAGGATTGTGCTGTCCCTCCATCGAGCGTTAGCGGCTGTCCCGCGCAGATCGTCGTGTCGCTGCCGACGGAAGGCGGCGTGACAGAAGTGATGATGATGGTATCGCGGTCGGAGCAGGTGGTATTCGACGCGGTGACGTAATACGTTCCGGGGCCGGTTACGTTGATCGTTTGCGAAATTGCGCCGGTGGACCAGGTGTAGGTTGCGCCGGGGTTTCCTGCATTGAGCGTAAGGTTCACCGGTCCGCAGATGGCCGTGTCGGCGCCTAAATTGACCACGGGGGAAGGAATAACCGTAACATTCGCCGTATCGCTGAACGTGCAGCTGCCGATGGTTACGGTCACATAATACTGCCCGGAAGCCGTGGCTGAAATGGTCTGCGTGGTGTCGCCGGTGTTCCAGGTGTATGCGTTGGCAACACCGCCGCTGTAGGTGATGCTGCCGCCCTGGCAGAACGAAGTGTCAGGGCCGATGTACGGGCCGGAAGCCGCGGTGATGTTGATCGTATCCGTGGCCGGGCAGGTGGCGGAATTGACCGTTACCCAATACGTTCCGACGTTCGTGATGTTGATGGTTTGCGAAGTTGCTCCGGTGCTCCAGGTGTAGGAGTTGGCGCTGCCCGCATTGAGGTTCAGGTTCACCGGTCCGCAGATGGCCGTGTCGTTGCCGATGTTCAGCGCGCCGGCCCCGCCGATCACGATCACGGCGGTGGCCGTATCGGTTCCGATGGCACAGCCGGTGTTCATGGTGACGATCAGCGTTACGGTATAGGTTCCCGGGCTGCTGTAGAGGTAGCTTGACGCAGCGGTATTGGCGGTATCGTTGGTCGCTGACGTGTTGCCGAAGTCCCAGTGATACGTGTAGTTCGTGTTGTTGGTGCTGGCGTTGAAGTTGATCGTCTGGGGTGCGCAGGCCGGGGGCGTGGAGGTGATGGAAACCTGCGGCTGCGTGGGCGCGGGGCAGTTGGGATCGAGCGTGTATTTCCACAGCGCGTTCGATTTTCCGCCGGTGGTCCATGCGCCGAACATCCAGAAGTTGCCTTGCAGGTCGCGGAAAGCCGCGCCGCCCGCACCCGATTCGGGGTAATTGGTTGCCGCGGGAACGAGCTGCGTGCCATACACGCCGGGCTGGCCCTGCGCGGTGCTGCCGCCTACCCACGTAAAGTCGTTGGTGTTCGGGTCGAACATCCAGAGGTCGTTGAGCGTGCCGATGCCGCCGCCGAACCCGCCGTATTGCCAGAAGCGCCCGCAATCGTCCGTCCACGAACACCGGTTCTCGTACCGCGATGCCGGGATGCCGTTGCCGGCCACACATTTCTGTGTAAAGCTGCCGGTGAAGTTAGGGACGTTGCTTCCCGCCATCCATATCCAGACGTTGGTGGTCTGATCATACATCCACATGTCGGCATAAGTTCCTGAAAATCCGTCGCTTCCACCAAACAGCCAGAAGTTTCCATTGAGGTCTTTCCAGCGGCCGTAAGTATAGCGTCCGCCGGGCGTATTGGTGGCTGCGGGAATGAACTGCGTGCCGAAATTCGGCGCAGCGCCGACTGCGTTGGAACCGCTCATCCAGGTCCATACATTGGTGGCCGGGTTGTAGCGCCACATGTCATTGTAATAGCCGAAGAAACTTCCGCCGCCGTACATCCACAGGTCGCCGTTGTTGGCGGTCCAGGCGGTAGCGGCTTCGAAGCGGCCCGGGGGCGAATTGGTGGCTGCAGGGACCTGGAGCGTGCCGTAGTTACCGGCATATCCCGACGTGTTCGGTCCCGACATCCATGTCCACTGGTTCGTGGCGATGTCGTATTTCCAGAGGTCGGCCAGTGCGCCGAGCGCGCCGAATGCGTCGTAGCCATAGCCGCCGAAGATCCAGAGGTTGCCCACTGCATCGGTCCAGCTCATCACGCCCCATGCGCGCGCGCCGGGATAATTGCCGGGCGCGGGAACGCCCTGGACGCCATAAACACCGGCCACGGCAGGCGTATTCGGGCCTTTGATCCATGTCCACATGTTGGTGGTGGGATCGAATTTCCAGAGCGCGGCGTGTTCCTGGAAGTTGTTGTCGAGCCCGCCGAAGATCCAGAAATTGCCCTGGAGGTCGACGAGTTCGGTGGTTTCGTACATGGCCGGCGGATCGTTGGTGGCTGCGGGAACGCCCTGGACGCCGTAGTTTGGCGCGGCGTTGGCCGCGTTCGAGCCGTGCATCCACACCCAGCTGCCGAAGTTCTGGGCCCCGACAGCTATCGGGGCGGAGATCGTGCAGAGGAGCAACGCTGCGGCCAGCAGGAGGCGACCGGGGGCCAGGTGCGGGGAGCGGTTGTGCATATGTGTTCCGGTGTTGTTCATTTCTGGCTACCTGTTTTCTTTTTCGCTTCTGCAGCTTCGCGCTCGCCCCTTTTGCGCTCTTCCTTCTTTACGAACTTATTTTTCCTGTCGATCCAGATCTCCTCGCCATTCTTTTTCACTTTGCCGATACCGTTCAGAAAGAAATACGCCATTTCATATTCAAACGGGACAACGGTTTTTCCATTTACATCGACAAATCCCCATTTCCCGGCTTTTTTCACTGCTGCAAGCCCTTCCGAAAAATTCTGCGCCATTTCATACTGGACAGGCACGATGGCGGAATCGGAGGCGTTGATGAATCCCCATTTCCCGGCAACCGACACGCGCGCCCGGCCCTCTTTGAAATCATCCGCGAAATCGTAGCGGAATGCGATCACCGTGTGGCCTTTCGTATCGATGTAGCCGTATTTGCCGTACTTCATCACTTTGGCGAGGCCGCCGGTGAAAAGCGAAGCATCGTCAAATTCCAGCGGAATAACAAGCTCTCCTTTTTCGTTGATGAAGCCGCGCTTGTTATTTTTCACAACCAGCGCAAAACCTTCCTGGAAGGCGCTGCCTGCATCATACTGCGCCGCTGCAACCACGCTTCCGCCGGGAACGCGATAGCCGACTTTCCCGCTTTCGTAAAAACGTTCAGGAGCTTGTGCCGACACGGTAATAACCGCGACAAGCAACGTGAAAAGCAACGTAATTCTTTTCATGCACGAGGAAAATTAAACTATGAATACAGTGTTTCACCGGGGGAAAAACCTGCGTTTGCCCCACAGGTAAACCCAATAAATAATGGCTAATATAGCTCAAATCAGGAAGATATTCCAAGCCGGGAGGCGGGAATTATTAACCGTCAACCGGAAATTTTACCGTTCCCGGACGGCGTTCTTGACGTAGTTGTAATCGAGGAAATACAGGATCCTTACGGAAACCTGGTTCAGCTGGGGGCCGTGGATGGTGTTGTCGAGGTTGTGGAAATAGTCGAAGTCGATGACCTGGCGCTCGTCGAGGATGTTCTGTTTCCAGGCGATGCTGATCGTGCTGCCGGGGGCGAAGATCCACGTGTAAACGACGTCGACGTTCAGGGAGTTGAAGCTGAAATCCTTTGAAAACGGGTACGGCGTGGCCATGTCGTAGAGCAGCCCGTCCTGCCCGAGCGTGTGGTAGCTGAGGTATTCCCCCGTAGCCCAGTAATGGCGGCCCGTGAGCGTGATGTTCATGTCGCGCATGAAGACGAACGTGGCGTTGACGCCCGTTTCCCAGTTGCGGATGATACGGCGGCCGAAGATAATCTCCCCGTTGTAGTCCGTATCCACGCAGCCACGGTCGCCGTAATCGCCGTGGAAGCCGCTGTTCATGCCGATGGTGAAGCGGTTGCCTGCGCGCCAGCTGAGGTACGCGCCGCCGCCGCCCCATGGATTTGCGGGAATCGTAGGCGTCACCTGCGCGGTCGAGCCGATGTGGTAGTCGATGCCCCCGTACAGCTTCTTGTTGGAATTGGTGTTCAGGCCGCCGAAGACGTTGATGAGGCGCGTGCGCACGTAGAAACGGCCGGGCGTCCGCGGCTCGTAATAGTCGCGCCCGTCGACCGGCGCTCCCCAGAAGCCGAACCAGCCGTTCCAGAAATTCCGGAATACGAAAGAGGAGAAAAGGTTCAGCCCGAACTCGTTCATCCGCCCGGAGGTCATGTTGTACGAATAGCTGACGCTGAAGCTGGCGTTGGCGCTGTTGAAGCATTTCCAGGGATTGAAAATGAAATACCCGATCCAGGCGCTGTTATCCGAAATGTCGCTCCGGAAATTGATGCCCATGTCGTTCGGGTCGTAATTTTTATTCACCTCGCTGCGGTCCATGCCGAACTGGATGCTGCCGCTGGTCTTTGCGAAACCCGCGTTGTATTTGTAACCGAGCGAAGAATTGAATTTCCCGGCAACCGTCGTCGGCTCGAGCACGTTGCTTACTGCGCCGTTCCCATACACATTCCACGTGTTCTTCGAATTGTTCAGCGAAAAGCCTGTTCCCGTTACGTTCGCGCTGCGGTAACCGCCCGAGCGGATCACGTTGGTGTTGATGACATACACGCTGGAGCTGTTCACCAGCTGCTTGTCGAACACCACCACGTTGTAGTTCGATGCCGGCTCGGTCAGGATTTTCCGCGTTTCTCCCGTCACCGTATCCTGCGCGATGGCATACGTATTGGCCACGAACGCATTGAGCACGCCGATGCCGAGGCCTTCGTTCGTACGGCCGGAAAGCTTGGTGGCATTGAGCATGCGCGACTGCGTCGGATTTTTCGTGATCAGCTCCGTGCTGTCGGCCAGGTCGGGCGCGGAGTAAAATTCGGTAGGCGTTCTCCCGATACGCCTCGAGTAAAAGATGTCGCCGCGCTGGAAAAGGTCGACGCCTTCGGTGAAGAAGGGGCGTTGCTCCTGGAAATACACTTCGAACGGGCTGAGGTTTTTCACCACGTTATCGCTGCGCACCTGGCTGAAGTCGGGGAGCAGCGTCATGTCCAGCGTGAAGCTTTCGTTGATGCCATATTTCAGCCCCAGCCCGCCGCCCACGCTCATGGAAGGCTCGTCGGGACCGAAGCGGCTGTCTTTTTCCCAGATCGAGCTCATGTACGGCGACAGCGAAAGGCGGACGGGCGCGTCGATGTTGTCGAGGCCGGTGAGCAGGCCCCAGTAGCGGAGCGGGTTGGCGCGTCCTTTTTTGGTGAGCGCCCACTGGTCGAACTCGAATTTGCGCTGGATGTTTCGCGTGATCTGCAGTCCCCATGTTTGTTTCGGGGAAGTCGGGAAACGCAGCGCCATCCAGGGAATGAGGATCTCCACGCTCCAGCCGTTTTCGAGGAGCTTCACGTTGCTCTGCCACACTGCGTTGAAATTATAGTCGGAAAAACGGGAGTCGCTCTGCACGCCGGAAGCGGTCACGGAAAAATCGAATGCGTCCTGCTGCGTATTGTAAGTGTCGAAAACGACGCGGAACTGGTCGGCGGCAAGGTAATCGTCGCGCAGGCCGAGCTGGCGCATGATGCTGTCGGGCGCGTTGTCGTAACACATGGCGCCGACGTAGATGCCGGTATTGTCGTAAACGATTCGGACTTCGGTGGGGAAGCTGACGGGTGCGCCTTCGCTGGGGCTGTTCTGGAGGAAATCGCCGGCCACCTGCGCCGTTTTCCAGGCTTCGTCGTCAAGGATCCCGTCGATCTTCGGAGCGAGGTCGGCGCGCTTGGTTTCCAGCATTTTGCGCACGATCGTCACGGTATCGTCGGGCGTCGCAAAAGCGCGCAGGGAAAAGCACAAGATGAAGACAAGTAGCGTTTTGAACCTCATGCAGGGGCAGCGTTTCGAAAATGCAGGGACTTAATAAATAACACCTTAAGGCCCCAAAGGTTACATTCCTCCAACGGATAAAAAAGTAAAAGGTGATGAAAGGGGGTTAAATAGTGTGAAAGGCGGCCACAGATTTCACAGATTACACAGATGAATTGTCACAGCTATTTTTTGCGGGGAAGATTGGTATGGTTGCAGTTGCGGGGAAGGTCGGACCTGCAGCGTTTCTGTAAGCCCGGACTGTGGCACGCCCCACATCCCCAGAATCATCTGTGAAATCTGTGCAATCTGTGGCAGTTGATTACTCTTCAAAACAAATCGGCAAATGGCAATCAGAAATTGGCAATGATTGATAAATTTGCGTGCACTCAAAAAATCCACACCACCATGAACCTCCACGAGTACCAGGGAAAAACCATTCTCAAGAAATTCGGGGTCGCCATCCAGGAAGGCATTGTCGCCTCCACGCCGGATGAAGCGGTTGCCGCAGCGAACGAACTGTCGAAGCAGACGGGCACGAAATGGTGGGTGGTGAAATCCCAGATCCACGCCGGTGGCCGCGGGAAGGGCAAGATCAAAGGCACCGAGCAGCGCGGCGTACAGCTGGCCAAGTCGATCGAAGATGTGAAAACGATCTCGGCGAACATTCTCGGCAACGTGCTGGTGACGCTGCAGACGGGCGAAAAAGGCAAAAAAGTGAACAAGGTGCTCATCGCGCAGGACGTGTATTACCCGGGCGCGGAAGAGCCGAAAGAATATTACATGAGCGTGCTGCTCGACCGTGCGAAGGGCCGCAACATCATCATGTACTCCACCGAAGGCGGCATGAACATCGAGGAAGTGGCCGAGCACACGCCGCACCTGATCTTCAAAGAAGAGATCGACCCGCGCGTGGGCCTGCGCGATTTCCAGGCGCGCCGCATCGCGTTCAACCTCGGGCTTTCGGGTGATGCGTTCAAAAGCGCAGTGAAATTCGTGAAGTCGTTGTACACCGCTTACGAATCCATCGACGCGAGCATGTTCGAGATCAACCCGATGTTCAAAACGTCCGACGGGAAGATCATCGCGGTGGATTCGAAAGTGACGGTGGACGGCAACGGCCTCATCCGCCATCCCGACATCGCCGGGCTGCGCGACACTTCGGAAGAAGATCCCACGGAAGTGGAAGCCGGCAGCTACGGCCTGAACTACGTGAAGCTCGACGGCAACGTGGGCTGCATGGTGAACGGCGCAGGCCTCGCCATGGCCACGATGGACATCATCAAGCTCGCCGGCTACGATCCTGCCAACTTCCTCGACGTGGGAGGCACGGCCAACGCCGCGCGCGTGGAGCAGGCATTCCGCATCATCCTCCGCGACCCGAACGTGAAAGCGATCCTTGTCAACATTTTCGGCGGCATCGTACGCTGCGACCGCGTCGCGCAGGGCATCGTGGACGCGTACAAGAACATCGGAAACATCCAGGTGCCGATCATCGTCCGCCTCCAGGGCACGAACGCGGAAGAAGCGAAAAAGATCATCACCGATTCGGGTTTGAAAGTGTATTCGGCGATCCAGCTGCAGGAAGCTGCGGATTTGGTGAAAGAAGTGGTGAAATAATTATTGATCGGGAATTAAACTGAATAGGGGTCGACCACTGGTCGACCCCTATTCAGTTTAATTCCCGATCGTGCGTCCGGAAAAACCGGTGCGAATATCGTCGAAGGTGATTTTTTCTTTCTTTTCCAGTCCCTGCGGAATTGTTCCGAGCACGCGCCACCGGCCGTTCGTCAGCGGAAAATAGCCGGCCACGCCGCCGGGTGAAAAAGCGAGGCACATTTCATCGCGCGCAACGTCCACTTCTGCTTTGCAGTCCACCACGAAAAGCGACTGCCGAACGTACGTCCGCCGAATTCGATATGCAGCTTTTTGCGCACAAGGCTGTGCGCGCCATCCGCGCCGAGCAGGTATTTCGCCCACACCGGCACCGGTGTTCCGTCGGCAGTCCGCAGCGCGGCGGTGACGACGTTCTTGTCCTGTGAAAGATCCCGCAATTCCGTCAGCCGCTCCACGCAGTGGCCGCGCTCTTCGAGGAATTTATTCAGCAACGCTTCCGTTCTCGACTGCTCCAGCATTAACAGGAACGGGAAACGTGTCAGGTCTCCGGCGATGTCTTTTACGGTGATGCGCAGCAATTTTTTCCCGTTGAAGATCGACCCGATGTGGCCGGCGATCGTGCCCTGTGCTATGGCTTTTCCTGAGACGCCCATCTGGTGCAGGATCTCGAGGCTGCGAGCCTGTATGACCAGCGCGCGCGATTGCGTGGTGTGGTCTTCGGTTTTGTCGATGATGCGGAAAGGAATGTTGTGGATCGCCAGCTGGCAGGCCATCAGGAGCCCGGCCGGCCCGGCGCCGATGATGAGCACGTCGGTGTCATATTCACCCGCCATCCTGTAAAAGTAGGACGTCGGCCGGAAACAGCCTCTCAGTCCTTCCAGGCCTCCTCGTTTTTCTTTTCATAATCCGAGAACGCTTTTTCCAGTCCCAGCAGGACTTCCGCTGACGTTTCGAATAAGGCTTTGGCTTTCGGGTCATTGACTTTCCTGATGTCTTCACGCAAATGACCGGCGAGCTCGTGCAGTTTTTCTTTGACGAAGGCGGTGTGGGTGTTCGGGTTTGAATCGTTACTGTTGGTTTCCATGGTGAATGTTTTTTGAATTTTCGCGCAAGAAAAGTGCCTGATGCGGAACGCTGTGTTTTCAATGAAACCAAACGGCCGGGCGTGGAGAAATTACTACAGGTTGATGTTTTTTTTCTGAACATCTGTATTTTCCTATCGAGTGGCCGGGAATGGAAATCCGGGTTGGTCCGGAAAGGAAATTAGAATCATTCTTGATCCGATTTTTTGAATCTTTGAATTGTCGAATCATTGACAAAAAAAATTGGAACCCCGACTCAATAACATCCTCACCCCCGAACAGCTTTCCCTCCTCGAGAGCACCTGCCAGGCCGTGAAGGTCCGGAAAGGCGGAACACTCTTCCTTGAAGGCAAAACTCCTCACGGCGTGCATCTCCTGCATTCCGGGAAGATCAAGCTTTTCACCACCGACGCGCAGGGGCGCGAGCAGATCATCCATCTTGCGAAGCCCGGCGACCTGATGGGCTACCGCGCGCTGCTGGGAGGCGATACATATTCCTGCACCGCCGCCGCCCTCGAGGATGCCGAGACCTGGCTCGTGCCGAAAGACACGTTTTTCCGCCTGCTCGATGAAAATTCCGTCTTCTCCCACGCCGTGATCCGCCTGCTGACGCAGGAGCTTCGTCATGCCGAACATCACCTTGCCGGTTTGGCGCGCAAGCCGGTCAAATCCCGCCTGGCGGAGGTGCTGCTGCTCCTGGCCGACACCTACGGCTTCGAAGCGGACGGACAAACGCTGGCCGTGTCGCTTTCCCGGGAAGAGCTTGCCGGGCTGGTGGGAACGGCTACGGAAACGGCGATCCGCCTGCTGCAAAGCCTGAAAGAGGAGGGCCTGCTGGCAACCGGCGGGCGGAAAGTGCGTCTGCTCGATAAAACCGGGCTGGAGCGCTGCCGTGAAAACGCGTAAGCCGATAGCTGCCGGTTCACTGAAAAACCCTATTTTTGCACCCTTCATCATGGGCCGTTACCTCTTCATCCTTCTTTTTGTCATCGGGGCTTTTACGCTCGGCTGCAATGATTTCAGCCGACTGCAGAAGAGCAGGGACCTGAATGAAAAGTACACGGCGGCCGTAGGCTACTACAACAAAGGCGATTACGTCAAGGCCCAGCTGCTGTTCGACGAGCTGTATGCCGTGTTCCGCAATACGAACCGCGCCGACAGCGTAGCTTATCTGCTCGCCTACACCAATTACCAGCTCGGCGATTACATCATGGCCGGCTACCTGTTCCGCAGCTATTTCCGCACGTATCCCACGAGCCCGCGCGCAGCCGAATGCCTCTACATGAGCGCATACTGCCATTACCTCATTTCCCCGCCGTGGAGCCTCGACCAGGAAGACACCTATTTCGCGATCGAAGAATTCCAGTATTTCATCCAGATGTTCCCCACCGACACGGCGCGTATCCGCGAATGCAACAAAATGGTGGACGTGCTCCACGAAAAGCTGGAGAAAAAAGCGTTCATGAACGCCCGGATGTATTACCGCATTGCCGATTATAAAGCCGCAATCACCGCATTCGAGCTGCTGCTGACCGATTTTCCCGACACACATTACCGCGAAGAAGTCACCTTCTACATCCTGCAGGCAAAGTATTATCTTGCGCTGAACAGCATCGCCGCCAAAAAAGACGAACGCGTGGCCGACGCGATCAGTTCGGCCCGGGCATTCCTTTCCACCTACAAGGAAAGCGAATGGACCGATGAAGTGAATGAAACGCTCAACCTCGGCCTGGAGCTGCAGGAAGAGCTCGAAAAAGAAAAGAAGACCAATACGCCCAATTAAAATTCAACATAAAATCAACCATGGTAGACTTCAAAAAATCCAACGCAGAATCGACAACGGTCACCCGCGACGTTCGCCAGCTCGACTCGCCTACGGGCAATATTTACGAGAGCGTAGCGATCATTTCCAAGCGCGCCAACCAGATCAGCGCCGAACTGAAAGAAGAGCTTACCGGCAAGCTGAACGAGTTCGCCACGCATACCGATAACCTCGAAGAGGTGTTCGAAAACCGCGAGCAGATCGAGATCTCGAAATTCTACGAGCGCCTGCCCAAGCCGGTCAATATCGCCCTGCAGGAATTCCTCGACGGAAAGGTCTACCACCGCAACCCGACCAAAGAAGGCAAAGAGCAGCTTTAAGCAGCGCTTTTGACAGTTCCAGGACATGGTGGCTTTTCGTCGCCATGTCTTTGCTTTTTCAGAAATATTCAAAGATTCAAACGCTCTCTCGTCTCGTCATGAAAAATGACGAGACGAGATTCGCTATTCAAAGATTCAAAATTTAGAATTTCTCAATAACGTAATCTTTGAATCTTTGAATAGTGAGGTCCCGCCGCAGGCGGGAACAAACGATTGAATCTTTGAATTCTACGATCGAAGCAGCAAAATGTTGAACGGAAAACGAATCATCTTAGGAGTAACCGGCGGCATCGCAGCTTATAAATCTGCATTGCTGGTGCGTTTGCTGGTAAAGGCCGGCGCGGACGTGCGCGTGGTCATGACGCCCGCCTCGCATGCGTTCATTACGCCGCTGACGCTGGCAACGCTTTCGAAGCATCCCGCGCTCACCGAATTTACCGAAGGTGAGAGCGGGGAATGGAACAACCACGTGGAGCTCGGGCTGTGGGCCGACCTCATGGTGATCGCGCCCGCCAGCGCCAGCACGATCTCCAAGCTCGCGGAAGGGCGCAGCGATAACCTGCTGATGGCGGTTTTTCTTTCCGCGCGTTGTCCTGTGCTCGTGGCGCCCGCGATGGACCTCGACATGTACGCGCACGCGGCCACGCAGGCCAATTTACTTCGCATTCAGCAGCAGGGCGCGCGCGTGATCCCGCCGGGGACGGGTGAGCTGGCGAGCGGGCTGAGCGGGGAGGGGAGAATGGCAGAACCGGAAGAGATACTCGCGTTCATCGAGGCAACGTTTGCTAATGCGCAACGTCTTTCGGGAAAGAAAATCCTGGTGACGGCGGGCCCCACATACGAAGCGATCGATCCTGTGCGTTTTATCGGCAATCATTCCACCGGGAAGATGGGCTTTGCGCTGGCCGAAGCGCTGGCTGAGCGGGGAGCGGAGGTGGAGCTCGTGGCGGGCCCGGTTTCACTGGCCGTGAAAAATCCACGGATCCGGCGCACCGACGTGACGAGCGCTAAAGAGATGTACGCCGCCGCCACGGCGCTTTTCCCGGGATGTGATGCTGCCGTGCTTTCCGCGGCGGTGGCGGATTTCCGGCCGAAGAACGCTGCAGGCGCGAAGATCAAAAAAGAGAGCGGCGGGCTTGCGAAGATCGAGCTGGAGGAAACGCAGGATATTCTTGCGGAACTGGGAAAAATGAAAAAACAAGGCCAGGTGCTTGCGGGCTTCGCGCTGGAAACGGAAAACGAAGCGGCCAACGCCAAAGCCAAGCTGGAAAAAAAGAACCTCGATTTCATCGTGCTCAACTCGCTCCGCGAGCCGGGCGCGGGATTCGGAGGCGACACGAACCGGATTTCCATCCTCACCCGCGAGGGGAAAACCCTTAACTTTGAACTGAAGTCAAAAACGGCTGCAGCAGGCGATATCGCTGACCATTTAGCCGGATGTTTTTAACTATGAAACGCGCCCCGTTATTCTTTTTTATCCTTTGCCTGCTGGCTTTTTCAGGCCGCATCTCCGCGCAGGAGCTCAACTGCCAGGTGCAGGTGTTGTCGCCCCAGATCCAGGGAACGACCGAAAAACGCATTTTCGAAAATCTCCAGAAAGCGATCTACGAGTTCATGAACAACACGAAGTGGACCAACGACGTGTTCTCGCCCGAGGAGCGCATCACGTGCAACTTCGTGCTCACCATCAGCGATAAGCTTTCCAACGACGAATACAAAGGCAACATCCAGGTGCTTTCACAGCGCCCCGTTTACAAATCCTCGTACAATTCCGTGCTCCTGAACCACAACGACCAGGACGTGCAGTTCAAGTACGTGGAATTCCAGCCGATCGAATTTTCCATCAACCAGCACATCGCCAACCTTTCGTCCATGCTTTCCTATTATGCCTACGTGGTGATCGCGCTGGATTACGACTCGTATTCCCCGAACGGCGGAACGCCTTACTGGCAGAAAGCGCAGACGATCGTGAACAACGCCCAGAACGCGCCCGAGAAAGGATGGAAATCCATGGAAAGCACGAAGAACCGCTACTGGCTCGTCGACAACATGCTCCAGCCGATCTTCGCCCCCGTCCGCGAATGCATGTACAAGTACCACCGCCTCGGCTTCGACGTGATGTACCAGGACGTTGCCGGCGGCCGCCAGGCCTGCCTCGAAGCGTTGACCGCCCTCGAAAAGATCCACAACCAGCGACCGCTTTCATTCCCGCTCCAGCTTTTCTTTAACGCCAAATCGAAGGAGATCACCGATCTGTTCAAAGGCGGCCTCCCCGAAGAAAAATCGAAAGCAACCAGCCTCCTGCAAAAGATCGACCCCGGCCACGGCATCGATTACCAGAGGATCAACCAGCAGTAGGGGATTTACGATTTACGAGGTACGAATTACGATTTTTAATTTCCCGTCAGGCGTAAATTCTTTCCTGCCATTTGCCCAAAATCGCGGGCCATTTCCAAATCGTATATCGTAAATCGTACTTCGTAATTCATTTTGGTATAGTTTTGGGTTGTCTACCTGAAAATTCTAACCTGACCATGAAAAACTCCTTACTCCGACGATCCGTTCTCTTCCTGTTTGTAGTGGCTGCGACCACCGGGGCGATGACGATCCCTGCCTGTAAAATGTCGGGCACCAACCTGCAGGTGCTCAAACCGGCCGACATCATGCTGCCCCAGCATTTCCAGAAATTCGTGCTCGCCGACCGCACGCGCCCCGCAAAAGGCAACGGCCAGCAGGCGCTCAACGTGCTCGAAGGCATCCTGACGGGCGAAGGCGCGTTCCAGGACAAATGGGGCGCCGAAGACTGCATCGAAGGCCTCCGCCAGGTGCTGGTGCTCACGCCGCGTTATACCGTCACCGTCGCAGCCGTCGACACCGCCCTCAAAGGCACCGGCCGCCGCCAGCTCATGCCCCCGCTCGACTGGAAAACCGTGGCGCGCATGGTGGGCAACGATACCGCGACCGCGCTCATCGTGCTCGAATCGTTCGACTCCAACACCAACCTCTTCAACGAAATCGTTCAGACCACCCAGCGCGGCCCCGACGGCAACAACATCCAGGTGCCCGAGCACCGCGCGCATGGCCGCGTGGACGTGTACTGCGTGTGGCGCATTTACGACCTGAAGTCGAAGACCATCGTTGACCAGTATTCCCAGGAAAGCCGCCAGCAGTTCGACGGCGCAGGTCCCACGCTCGCCGTGGCCGAGAGCAAGCTCCCGAGCCGCCGTGACATGACCAGCCGCGCGGGCGTTTATGCCGGCAAGCAGTACGCCCACCGCATTTCCCCGCAGTGGATCTGGGTCAACCGCACCTACTACAAAAAAGGCAGCCCCCAGCTCAAAGCCGCGCACAAGCTCGTCCGCTACAAAAACTGGGAAACTGTGACCGATATGTGGAACAAAGAAGCTTCCTCGTCCGATCCGAAAGTGGCCATGCGCGCCAGCTACAACATGGCGCTCGCCGCAGAACAGGCCGGCCAGCTCGATCTCGCGCTCGAATGGGCCAACCGCGCCGTGAAGATGGGCGACAAACGCGCCCCCCGCTACGTACAGGTGCTCCAGCAACGCAAATACGAGCAGCAGCGCCTCGAAGAGCAGATGAAGGGGAAAAAAGAATGAGTCGATGTGCCGAAATGCCGATGTGCCGATTGGATGTGTCGATCGGTTAAGGCAATGATGAATGAAAAAACGCTCCGATGAAGGGGCGTTTTTCATTTCCGAAAATTTCATTGGCATTTCGGCACATCGGCATTTCAGCACATCTTACCTTTGCTCCGTATGTACAAGGCGATCCTTAAGCCCATCTTTTTCCTTTTCGACCCCGAAAAAATCCACCATTTCGTATTCGCTGCCATCCGGTTCTTTTTTAAGGTTCCCGGCGTGGCTGCGATCTGCCGTTCCGTCTACCAGGTCAACGATCCGCGGCTGGAGGTGAAGCTGTTCGGGCTGACGTTCCCGAATCCTGTCGGGCTGGCTGCCGGGTTTGACAAGGATGCGAAGCTGTTCGACGAGCTCGGTGCGCTCGGTTTCGGGTTCGTGGAGATCGGCACGGTGACGCCGGAAGCGCAGCCGGGCAACGACAAGCCGCGCATGTTCCGCTTGCCGCAGGACGGCGGGCTCATCAACCGCATGGGCTTCAACAACGAAGGCGCGGCGGCGGCGGCGGAACGGCTGAAAAAACGGAAAAGCAACGTCGTCATCGGCGGCAACATCGGGAAGAATAAAATCACGCCGAATGAAAATGCGGGCGACGATTACGAAAAATGTTTTGAAACGCTTTATCCCGTCGTCGACTTTTTCGTTGTCAACGTCAGCTCGCCCAACACGCCCAACCTGCGCGACCTGCAGGAGAAAGGCCCGCTCACGGAATTGCTGCTACGCCTGAAAAAACTGAATGCGACAAAACCGAAGCCGCGCCCTATCCTGCTCAAGATCGCGCCAGACCTGACAGACGGCCAGCTCGACGACATCATCGACATTGTAAAAACAACCGGCATCGACGGCGTAGTCGCCACGAACACGACGATCTCCCGCGCGAATCTTACAACTCCAAAGCCGAAACTCGAAACGATAGGAATGGGCGGATTAAGCGGCAAACCGCTGACGAAACGTTCCACCGAAGTGATCCACTATCTCTCCGAAAAATCCGGCCGCGCGTTTCCCATCATCGGCGTGGGCGGCGTGCATTCCCCCGAAGACGCGATCGAAAAATTGGAAGCCGGCGCGAGTTTGGTACAGTTGTACACCGGTTTCATCTACGAAGGCCCGGGGCTGGCGAAGCGGATCAACAAAGCGATTTTGAGGAAGAAAAAGTGATTGTGGAGCGGAACTGTGGTGCATCAAATCACTACCTGTCCTGCTGTACGCTGCAAGTCCTCCCCCGAGTTCTCAGGGTCCGGGCTTTCCGCTGCCATCAGGGCTAGGTCAAACCGTTCGGTGCAATAAATGGCTTGTGCAAATTTCAACCGATAGAAGTTATTCCCACACGAAACTTTGTCTGGAGCCGCACAACAGGTCGCCCCGATGGGGCTCAAAAAAACGACCCAGGCATTTACAATAAACAGTTCGCTCCTACGGAGCTCATTGTTTTTTGCGGATTTTACCTGGCAACGTATGTCGTTTTTTTAGCTCCGCAGGAGCGAGCTGTTTTTATAAAGAGCAAATGGAAATTCGATGAAAGCCTTATCGGGGTTCAAAAAAAGGCACGAGTATTTATAATAAACAGTTCGATCCTGTGGAGTTCCTCATTTTTTCAGCAAAGTTTTAGTTAGCGACGCATGTCGCTTTTAGCTCCGTAGGAGCGACCTGTTTATAAAAAAGCAAATAGAAACCCGATGAAAGCCCCATCGGGGCGACCTGTTTTGCGGGTGGAAAGAAAACTTCCGGCTAACCGCAAAGCTCGCGTGAAGGATAGAAGCGGAAAGCCCCACCGGACTTGAAGCGTATAGCCTGACTCCCCTCCCTCCCGAGTACCCGGGATCGGGATCGGGGGGCACGCCCAACACATCGATACTGAATACCAGAATTGTTGAATCATCGAATTGTGAATCTTTTTGGACTAAATTTGATAGACACAGACTCCTCGTCCCATGCGCCAGCTCTACGTTCTTCTCGGAAGCATTTTCATCACCACATTCTCCTTCGCCCAATCCACCAACATCCTTTCCACCAGCCCGGTGGCGGAGCAGGTGATGCTCGGCAACTACGATCCGGTCGTTTACCAGGCCAGCACCATCCTCAACCATCCCGACACGATCGCGCGCGGCATCATGAACGCCGTTTCGCCCGACTCGCTGAAGAGCTACATCGTTTCGCTGGCGAATTTTCACAACCGCAACACCGGCGCCGACACGCTTTCTCCCGTCACCGGCGTGGGCGCGGCGCGGCGCTGGGTGTACCAGAAATTTTCGGAGTTCAGCGCGGCCAATGAGAACCGCCTCATTCCTTCTTATCTCCAGTTCGACCAGGTGATCTGCGGATCGGCGCAGCACCGGAACATTTTCGCCGTTCTTCCCGGCCTCGACACGTCCGACAAGCGCATCATCATCATCGAAGGCCACATGGACAGCCGCTGCGAAGTGTTGTGCGACACGGCGTGCAGCGCGCAGGGCGTGGAGGACAACGCCAGCGGCACCGCGCTCGTGATGGAGCTGGCGCGCGTGATGAGCCGCTACAGCTACAACCACACGATCGTTTTCCTCGTCACGATCGGCGAGGAGCAGGGGCTTTACGGCGCGGAGGCGTTTGCAGATTACGCGCAGCAGAAAGGCATTGCCATCAAAGCCGTGCAGAACAACGACGTGATCGGCGGGGTGGCGTGCGGGCAGACCTCTTCTGCGCCCAGCTGCCCGGGCCTCGGCCACATCGACACCGTCGGCGTTCGTTTGTTTTCGGCAGGGAGCTTCAACTCCTTCCACAAAGGTTATTCGCGTTTCGTCAAGCTCGAATACAAAGAAATGCTCCGGCCGTATGTCGCCGTGGCTACCGACATCCGCATCATGTCGCCCGAAGACCGCACCGGCCGCGGCGGCGACCACATCCCGTTCCGCCAGCACAGCTTCACTGCGATGCGTTTCACGTCTGCCAACGAACATGGCGATGCGGATGTGAGCGACACCGCGTATGCCGACCGCCAGCACACCACGCGCGACACGCTGGGCATGGACACGAACAGCGACATGGTGATCGACAGCTTCTTCGTGGATTTCCGTTACCTCGCGCGCAACGCCGTGATCAACGGCAACGCCGCCGGTATGGCCGCCATCGGCCCGAAGTCGCCGGATTTCCAGCTTTCCGTGCACGACAGCGACCTGGTGATCCTCGTCACGCAGCAAACGCAATACAGCCAGTACCGCGTCGGCGTGCGCACCACGTCGAACGATTGGGATTCGGTGTACACGTTCACCGGGACATTGACCGACACGATCGACGTTCCGGCTGCGGCGTGGTATTACGTGAGCATTGCGTCGGTGGATTCGAACGGCATCGAAAGTATTTTTTCGCGCGAGTACAATACAACGCCTGTCGGTTTTTCCGAACCCGAAGTGCCGGAGTACGGCGTGAGCCTGCTGCAGAACCATCCCAACCCGTTCGACGAGGCCACGTACATCGGCTTCCGCGCGGACCGCGTGCCATCATACCAGACCGCGTTCATCGTGATCACGGACCTGAACGGGAAGCTGGTGCAGCAGCTGCCGGTGACGATCCAGCCGGGACTGAACGAGCTGCTCTACACGCACGGCTACGGCGCAACGGGAATTTTCCAATACGCGCTGGTGATCGACGGGAAAGTTGTTTCCGCGAAGCAGATGGTATTTGCGAATTAGGTGTTAGGACTTAGGTATTAGGACTTAGGTATTAGGTTGATTTTGTTTTAAGCCTAACACCTAACACCTAACAC